>NZ_QUOU01000001.1:3600000-4200000 GCF_003390335.1 Thalassotalea euphylliae | reverse complement strand
TACTATTCGCCGTGTGGATGGCAAACGCGTTGTTACGGTGCAAGCGAATTTAGTACCGGGTGCTCAGCTGATCCAAGTACTCCCTGAACTTGAAGCGCAGCTGCCGACCTTAGGTTTAGATCCATTAGTGGATATTGCCATTAAAGGACAAAACGAAGATCAACAGGAGTCACAAGCCTTCTTAGTCAATGCCTTTGGCGTTGCCTTGTTTGTCATGGCGATTATTTTGGTGACGCAGTTTAATAGCTTCTACCAAGCTTTCTTAATTTTGAGTGCGGTGGTGTTTTCAACTGTGGGGGTCTTCTTGGCGTTGATGATAGTGCAAAAGCCCTTTGGTATTGTCATGGGCGGCATCGGCGTGATTTCACTGGCGGGCATTGTGGTCAATAACAACATCGTATTGATTGACACTTACAATGTCTTGCGCCGCCAGGGTTTTCCCATTACCGATGCGATTTTACGGACTGGTGCACAGCGCTTACGCCCTGTGATGTTAACCACAATCACCACGATTTTGGGGTTAATGCCGATGGTTTTACAGGTCAACTTAGACTTCTTTAATCGCACGGCAATCGTTGGCGCTCCGTCAACACAGTGGTGGGCGCAGTTAGCAACGGCCATTGCGGGTGGCCTTGCTTTTGCAACGGTACTGACCTTAGTGTTAACCCCAACATTGTTGGCGCTTCGCGATCGCCGCAAAGAGAAAAAGAGCGCGAAAAAGCAAACTACGGCGCCTGTTAAAGTTGAGAAGATCAGTGATGCGGCCTAAGCACAGGGAGATATACTGCTAGCGCTTACTGTTATTAATCGTTTAAGTGAAGTGCTCAGGTTGAGAGCAATTGAATCACAACACATCACTTATGACGCCAACAAAAGAAAACCGCCTTAGCTAAATGCTAAGGCGGTTTTTTAATAGCTTAGTGTTAAGACGCAGTTTACATCAAGCTATATTTGACTTCTAAGCCAACGACACGGCCTCGCTGCATTGGCCCCCAAAAGCCGCTGCCCGTAATGTTGCCCCAGCGGGCTTCATCTAGCAGGTTTTTACCGTAGATGGAGACGGAAAGATTATCGTCGAGGTTAGACCAGGTAATATCAGCTTTTAAATCTTTCGCTTTCGGGAAGTAAGCACTATTGCTATCGGTGTAGGCGGTTTCGTCTCGATATGAATAACCTAATTGAAAATCAACAAAGCCATTATCTTCCAGATCTAAGCTATAGTTGGCGCTGATACTGTAAGACAACTCAGCTAAGCGCGGTAAATCATCACCAAACTGTGCGGCCGTTTCAGGTCGTTTAAAGGTGTAATCACCATCTAAAATACCAATTGAACCTGCTAAGGTGAAATTGTCGGTGATCACCCCAACAAAATCGACTTCCAATCCCTCGATTTCGGCATCGCCAGCATTCAAGGTCGCTTGCAGCACGATAACATCGGGATCAGCGACATTGATTTCCCGTTGAATATCATCGATTTCATTAAAGAAGTATGAGGCATTTAAACGCAGTCGATCGTGAAACAAGTCGGTTTTAATACCAATTTCATAAGAGTTTTGGCTCTCATCATCGGTAGGCCCCGGGTCGAATAGGTTTGGCTTAGCGTTGCGGAAGTTAACCCCACCACTGCGGAACCCTTTCGTCCAGAAAGTGTAAAGTAAGGCGTTATCAGCAAGCTTATAATCGAGTCCTAATTTCGGTGTGACACTGCTCCAATCGCGTTTCAGATTGATATAGGTACAATCGGCAAAGTTGAAGATGTCGGTACATGAGCCGGCACTTGAGTCAATTACATCCGCGTCTTTATCTTCCTTGGTATAGCGCAGGCCAGCGGTTAAGGTTAAGCGCTCGGAAATATGGTAGTCACCACTGGCGAATAGCCCAGTAGTTTTATGATCCATGCTACCACCTAAAGCCACGCGGCGGGCGCCGCCGAAGATTAAGCGACCTTCAAGGTAGCTAATATCTTGCTCAAAATAGTAATAACCTATGGTGTAGTCGAGCTTGTCATCAAAGGCTGAGGCGGCATAACGAATTTCATTACTGATCTGATCTTGCTCGGTATCGGCAGACACGGCAAAAATTGGTGCTGGTGAGCCATCTAAGTCAAAAACGCTGAGCATATCGACTTCACGCCAACCTAAGATATTGGTCAGCACACCATTGCCAATTTCATAATTGGCTTCCAAAATCAGTTGATTCCAATCCCCATCGGTTAAACCGGCTTCATCACCTGCGGTGGTAAATTCCCCTTGTGGATTATCTAAATACTCGCCTGTGGCGGCATCTAAAATCCCTAAGGTGGATTGCCATGCTGCACCGTCGCCTTCGACACTGCCGGTTTCACCAATCAGGGTTACTTCAAGATTGTCGGTCGCATCGTAAACTAAGGTGCCGCGATAAAATTCTGTCTCCATTGCCCCCGTGACTTCGCCTTCTGGGGTGAAATAGGTGGGCGTAATAGTGACATCCGTGCCCGGAATGGTAAATTGCGATTGATGACCACTGCCTTCGTAGTCAAAGTAACCATCATCATCATTGCGATAAACGACAAGCTTGCCGCGCAGTTTATCGTCCACTAAGGTGCCTTCAACAGTACCTGCAATGGTATAGGAATCACTGTCAGTAATGGCTGCTTTGACGGACGCATTAAATTCTTCGCCGGGGCGCTTGGTGCGAATACTGACCGCACCACCGGTGACATTTCGGCCCAGTAATAAACCTTGTGGGCCACGTAATATTTCGATGGACTCAATGTCATACATATCGAGTACGACACCATAAGTGGTGCCTAAGAATACGCCATCAATAAAGGTGCCGACGGTTGGATCGACAGAGGGAATTGACGAGTTAATACCTTGACCGCGAAATGAGAAGTTTTGCACGCCAGGAATGGTACCGACTTCTTCAAATTGAACATTAGGTGAGTTGAAGGTGAGATCGCTCAGATCGTCAACATTCAGCGCATCTAATTGCTTTTCACCAAAGGCGGTGACAGCGAGCGGTGTTTCTTGAATTGGCTCTGCGTTTCGCAGCTTTCGCGATTTAACTTCGATCACTTCCATCAAGGCGTTTTGATGGCCAGTGTCTTGTGTTCCCTCTTGTGCATAAACGGTCGGCATTGTTGACGCCGAGAGCGCAAGCGCCAAAGCACAGCACACTTTGGTGTGCGTTGTTGTTAGTGTTTTCATAGCTTTCCCCAGATTGTGTATTCCATTAGCACTAAATTTTGCGATTTAGCCTAAAGTGCACTTGCTCGTAACAGAGTCGAGCAGGGCCTTTTAGTTGACGTACCTCAGGGCTGTTATGTTTCAGCCTGACTATTATTTTTGTTGTTCGCTACGTCTGTTCAAAAAATGTTGTCAGTGATTGGCTCGCTTTGAAGCTGTTGTTGTAATTTTGAGCACTTTTTCTTTTCTACCCGTGGTGTTTTCAAAACACAACAACTTTATTTATAAGTTCGATTCATATTTTTAATAGGCAAAATAAGAGGGGTGAATAATTTAGGCATAACAGGGGCTTTAGGTAAGCATGGTGAATGTGAGTTTATTCGGCTTATTATCCTCGGTTGGCCTAAGTTATTGATATTTATGCTAACACCTCTGACCAGTTAGGTTTTTTTCACTCGTCTGATACGCACTTTCTGAGCATGAGAATCAGAGCGTTATTTAGCGAAGGAACCGTCAACCCCTGATAACGATCAATCAATCGTTAGTGTTCTGCTATTCGCCGAATTTTGCTTAACTTTAACGGTTTATTTAACAAATTATTACACTAAAGTAATTACTCTAATGCTAAAGTTTTAGCCTATTGTTTGGAAAACAAATTGTCATAAAACTTGATCATCGAGGGCTATTGGATGAAACAGCTTGTTAAAAAGTCAGCACTAACTTTCTCTCTTCTTGGCGCGGTGCTTAGTGCATCAGTTGCCGCGCAAGAGCCTATTCAACCTATTGAACCAGCAACTAACATTAATCAAGCGGAGGCAGAGCTCGGTAAAAAGCTATACTTCGACCCACGCTTGTCTAAGTCTGGTTTTATTTCGTGTAACAGCTGTCACAACTTGAGTATGGGTGGCACTGATAACTTAACAACGTCGATTGGTCATAACTGGCAACAAGGTCCGATTAACTCGCCGACCGTACTTAATTCAAGCCTGAATTTTGTGCAGTTCTGGGATGGCCGTGCCAAAGACTTAAAGGCACAAGCAGGTGGCCCAATTGCCAATCCAAAAGAGATGGCTTATAGCCATGAGCTAGCGATTGAAATGTTAGGCTCTATTCCTGGCTATGTTAAAGAGTTCAAGGCGACATTTGGTAATGAAGCGATCAATATTGATCAAGTGACTCAAGCTATAGCTGAGTTCGAAAAAACGCTAGTAACGCCTAACTCTCGTTTTGATTTATGGCTAAAGGGCAATCAGAGCGCGATTACTGCCCAAGAAAAATCGGGTTACCAGTTGTTTAAAGCAAGCGGCTGTGTCGCTTGTCATAATGGCCCGGCAGTGGGCGGCTCTATGTTCCAGAAAATGGGCTTAGTGAAAAAATACGAAACGTCAAACCCTGCGCAAGGCCGCTTTGATGTGACGGGTAATGAAGCCGATCGTCATAGCTTTAAAGTACCTACTTTACGTAATGTTGAGTTAACTTATCCGTATTTCCACGACGGCCAAGCAAAAACTTTGGCTCAAGCTGTAGATATCATGGGACGAGTTCAATTAGGTCGAGAATTTAACAAGCAAGAGATTAGCGATTTAGTGGCTTTTCTTAAAACACTAACTGGTGAGCAACCTAAATTTGCTCTGCCAATTTTACCGGCGTCAACTGAGCGCACGCCATTGCCAGAGCCGTTCGAGGTATCAGCCGCAGAATAATTTGCGAGTCGCAAGTTAACTAAACCCAAAGGCAAGCTTTACGCTTGCCTTTTTTGTACCTAGGGCTGAAGCGTGAATATCGAATATAAAAGACTGCCTAATTGTCATTAGGCTTAATTTTGGGCCAAGATACAAGGCCAACTTTATAAATAAAACAAGGAGTTAAGTTGAGTTGTTTGCTTTCGCCCCGATTGCGTGCAGTAGCAAGGCTAATTGAGCGAATCAAAGTAAAAATTACACGGCGGGTGATGCCCACTTTAGCTGCCGCCTGTTTGGTGCTTTGTAATACGAGCATTGCCGAAAGCTATGAAGAAAAAGTTCAGGCCTCGCTTAGTGCTATCGGCCAGCCCATTGCAGCAATTGATTTTATCTCGCTTGACGGTCAGCCCCGTGCTTTTAATGCGCTTGTTGGCAAGCCATCGGTTGTCTACTTTTTTGCGTCTTGGTGTGCCCCTTGTTATAAAACCTTACATGATATTGAACAAATTCGTCAGCAGCAAAAAGTCAGCGTTACGTTAGTTGCAATCGCGCTCGATGAAGATAGCACAGCGGTCGCTGAGATGATCAAGCAAACAGGTTTTACGGGCGAAACATGGTTGGCGAATAGTGGCGCAAAGCCCCTTAAAAAACGCCTGTTTGCCAATGCCTATAAAGTCCTGCCCTATGTGGTGCAATTGGATTCTGATTTAGTGCTAGTAGATCACAGTTATGACATCAAATCGCTTAGTCAGTGGCAAGCGGTTCTCGTCAACGGCGAACAATTATCACAAGCGAGTGTGGGTAAATAAGAGAGATAAAAAAGCGATATAAGCCGTTTGTATCGATTAGCGGCTTATATCGCTGGCTTCGGAAGAACTAGCGTCTTTTAGTTGCTAGCCCGCATAGAACTTAATGGATTTTGTCACATCGACGTCATCGCTATTACTTGCGGTAATGCGAATGTTCAACGAGGTAACGCCTTGTGGTAAGTGCTCAGGCGGTGCCGTTAAGGTAAAGGGCACAACCAACATTTCTAGCGCCTGAGCGTTTAACGGCTCTGATAATGACAATTCAATATCATCTTGCCCTTCGATGCTTAATGTAAAGCTCTCAGCGTGTTGCAGTTTATTGGTCAGCTTGAGCTGGTAGCTATTTTCAATATGGCCGTCAAATGTGGTGCGATACAATACATTTCTGTCGCGTAACACCGATGCTTCAATTGGTGAACGTGTCGCGATAAAAAAGCCCATCAACACAAACATAGCAAAAGTAAATGCGCCGTACGCTAGTATTTTAGGACGAAATGCAGAGACTGTTTTACCTGCTAGGGCATTCTCATTGGTAAAGCTAATCAAGCCTTTTTGATAGTTGAATTGGCTCATGGTTTGGTTACAGGCATCAACACAGGCACCACAACTGATACATTCGTATTGCAGGCCATTGCGAATATCAATACCAGCAGGGCAGACATCCACACATAAATTACAATCCACACAATCGCCTAAACCCAATGCTTTAGGATCATCTTTGCGTTTGCGGCGCCCACGGTTTTCACCGCGCACTTTGTCATAAGCAATTAACAGCGTATTTTTGTCGAACATGGCTGATTGAAAACGCGAGTAAGGACACATGTAAATACACATCTTTTCTCGTAAAAAACCAGCATTGCCCCAGGTACAAAGCGCAAACAGGCCAACCCAGAAGTAAACCAAGCCAGACCAGCTCAGCGAGAATAACTCGCTATACAGGGTTTTGACTGGAATAAAGTACGACATAAATGTCAGTGCAGTAAAAAATGACAACACTAACCAAGCAAGGTGCTTTGCAGCTTTCTTTTTGATCTTGTCAGCGTTCCATTCCTGCTTATCAAGACGGATACGTTGATTACGGTTACCTTCAACTTTCTCTTCTACCCAAATAAATAAGAACATCCAAATGGTTTGTGGGCACATAAAGCCGCACCATACGCGGCCTAGCCAAGTGGTAAAGAAAAACAGCGCAAAGGCGCCAACCATAAAGAGTGCCGCTAACGCGGTGAGATCCTGCGGGAAAAAGGTGATGGAGAAAATACGAAATTGCTGGGCTGCCACATCGAGCAAGATGGCCTGTTGGCCTTGGTAGGGGAACCAAGGGATCAAGACAAAGATCAGCATCAGAATCATGCTGCTGTATTTACGCAGCTTGGCGTAGAACCCTTGCTGAAGACGAACATAGATACCTTCATCATGCTTATACGGCTTGATGATCATATCTTCTTCTTTGATATCAAATTTCATGGTGTGCCCTCTAAACTACTTCACAGGGCATATCGCAATTTAAGTGCCAACCAGGTAATTTAATTATCCTATTGAATTTGTTATATATTATTTGTTTAGGAATAAGTTCAAATCGCGATATATCGTGGTTTAAGTGCTGATTACACGATATATCGTGACGTGGGTGTAAGTATCTGTAGTAGACTTGCTGATTTACATTAGTAACGCAGTGACTAATTGGCTAATTAGATGCGCGTTTAATCCCTAACTTTTGCATTTTAGAGCGCAGCGTACTGTCGGCTAAGCCTAAATGTTTAGCAGCACCAGAGGCGCCACCGATGCGCCATTGGCATTGTTCAAGTACTTGGCGAATATAGCTAGCCTGCACTTCATCAAGTGTTTGGCCAATTGTTTTATTAATGGCAGTTGATTGTTGAATACCAAACTGCGGAGCTGTTGTTGAACCGTGAATATGCTCGTTAGGTAGCGCTAAATTTAGCTCTGAGCTGGTGGATAGGATCATCGCACGCTCAATAATATTTTGCAGCTCTCTGACATTGCCCGGCCAGTGATAGCCCGTTAAAGCGTTAAGGCTATCTTTGCTAATGGCGGTCACTTGTTTCGCTAATTTGCGATTTAAGCGCTCGATAATTTGTTCACACAATAATGGAATATCGTCAACACGCGCTCTGAGCGGTGGCATTTCCAGAGGAAAGACGTTGAGGCGATAGAATAAGTCCATCCTAAACTCGCCATTGTCGACCATAGCTTTAAGATCGCGATTGGTGGCTGCGATCAAACGAATATCGACTTTTATCGTCTTGTTGCCACCAACTCGTTCAAATTCTTGCTCTTGGATAACGCGCAGTAGCTTACTTTGCGCCTCCAAGGAGAGTTCGCCCACTTCATCTAAAAATAGCGTGCCCTGATTGGCCAGTTCAAATTTACCTTTGCGTGTTTCATTAGCGCCGGTAAACGCACCTTTCTCATGACCAAATAGCTCAGACTCTAACAAACTAGGCGTAAACGCAGCACAATTCACTTTGATCATTGGCTTTTTCGCGCGATTGCTGTGAGCGTGCAGTTGTCTGGCGGCAAGCTCTTTACCTGTACCGTTTTCACCTAAAATCAGCACGGTTGAGTTGGTATTAGCTACTAGTTTTATCTGCGACACTAATCGCTGCATGATCAGGCTATTGCCCGTTAACGAGCTGGCCGTCCATTGCTGTTTCAGTTCACTTTGCAGGTAATGATTTTCTGCTTGCAGTTGCTCGGTCAGTGATTGAATTTTTTTCAGGGCAATTTGTAGTGCCTGTTCATTATTTTTTTGCTCGGTAACGTCACGAAATACCGCAACCGCACCAATCACTTTATTATTATGAAAAACAGGTGTGGAGGTGTACTCCACGGGAAAGGCACTACCGTCTTTGCGCCAAAACACTTCATCGCTAATTTGTCGACTCTTGCCATCTTGAGCGGTTGCGTAGATATTGCACTCGCTAGCGGGGTAGGGGCTACCATCGGCACGCGTGTGGTGGTGATATTGGTGAATTTTTTTACCGAGTAACTCTTTGGCATCCCAGCCTGTCATTCGCTCAGCAGCCGCGTTGATGAAAATGGCATTACCTTGCGTGTCGAAACCATAAACCCCTTCGCCAACAGCGTTGAGTAAAAGATCAGAATTGGCGAGTAGTTGTTTTAAATCAGCAGAGGTCATTTAGTTATAAATCCACAAACGGATAAGCCACAAAGTAAATAGGCCACGAAATGTCGTGGCCTATTCTAGAATAAATTTAGATGGATTTGTAGCTCGCGCTATTAACCTTTATGCGCTGCGATTTGCGGCAATATGTGCAAGGGCGATTAATGCAGTTTTATAATCGTTATCAGGTAATACAGAAAGGGCAGTGATCGCTTTATCAGCCTCTTCTTCTGCTTTTTGTTGGGTATAGGTTAATGCACCGGTTTCATCCAACGCCGCTAATATCTCGTCAAGATGTTCCATACCGTTACAATGTTCAATGGCATCGCGAATCAATTGGCGTTGCTGTTCATTGCCGTTAGCCATAGCATAAAGTAGTGGTAATGTTGGCTTACCCTCTGCCAAATCGTCACCGACATTTTTACCCATTTCTTTGGCGTCTGCGGTGTAATCCATAATGTCATCCACTAACTGGAAGGCAGTGCCTAAGTGTTTGCCATAGTCTGCCAGTGCTTTTTCGATCTTAGGATCAGATCCTGCGATCACCCCAGCTAGTTGCGTCGCCGCCTCAAATAAGCGCGCTGTTTTGCAGTAAATTACCTGCATATAGCTTTCTTCTGTGGTGTCAGGATCATTACAATTCATTAATTGCAGTACTTCACCTTCTGCGACCACGTTAGTTGTGTCTGACAGAATTTCCATGATGCGCATATTTTTAAGCGTCACCATCATCTGAAATGAGCGGGTATATAAGAAGTCGCCCACTAATACACTGGCACTATTGCCAAACAAGGCATTGGCGGTTTCACGGCCACGACGCAGTGATGACTCGTCTACTACATCATCATGCAATAATGTGGCGGTATGAATAAATTCAACGATCGCCGCGATCGTAATATGATCCTTTCCCTGATATTGGATCGCTTGTGCTGCTAAAACACTCAATAATGGGCGCATTCGCTTGCCGCCAGCGTTGACGATATAGACACCTAATTGATTAATTAATGCCACATCGGAATTTAGCTGGCTGTAGATAAGATCGTTCACTTCGGTCATGTCTTGGCGGGCAAGTGACTGAATATCGGTTAAATTCATAGCAGGGAAAAGCGGAAGTTTTTGATGTTGATTAGCGCTAAGTTTACACGAAAAATACCCGCAATGAATAGGGCTAAAGCGTCCTTCCTACGGGGCTGATAAATAATCAGCAATAAAAGTAACTTTAGCCTTGCGATCATAGATTCCTTCGCGTAGAATTCGCGCCCTATATTTTTAAATTTAAGCACCTAGAATGTTCACAAAACAAGCAGGTGCGGTACGGAGTAGCTATGTACGCGGTATTCCAAAGCGGTGGTAAACAACACCGTGTAACTGAAGGTCAAACAGTTCGCTTAGAAAAGCTTGAACTAGAAGTTGGCGCTACAGTTGAGTTCGATAATGTTTTAATGATCGCTAACGGCGAAGACATCAAAGTTGGTGCGCCTTTAGTTGAAGGTGGCAAGGTTACAGCTGAAGTTGTTTCTCAAGGTCGTGGCGATAAAGTTAAAATCGTTAAGTTCAAACGTCGTAAGCATTCACGCAAGCAGATGGGTCATCGCCAATGGTTCACTGAAGTGAAAATTACTGGTATTAACGGCTAATTTTAGGAGCATTTCAAGATGGCACATAAGAAGGCAGCAGGTAGTACCAAGAACGGTCGCGATTCAGAAAGTAAACGCCTAGGTGTTAAGCGTTTCGGTGGTGAGTCAGTTTTAGCTGGTAACATCATCGTTCGTCAACGTGGTACTAAATTCCACGCTGGTAACAACATGGGTATTGGTAAAGACCACACATTATTCGCTTTAACTGACGGTAAAGTTCAGTTTGAAGTTAAAGGTCCTAAAAACCGTAAGTTCGTTAGCATCGTTGCTGAATAATTTACTGTTTAACCGATCAAAAAGCCCTGCTACTAAGTAGCGGGGCTTTTTTTTGTCCAATACCCATGCTACTTCAAGATGCTTGATTTCAGCGCTTTCACAGGGGCTCAATATCAAGGCGCAACTTACTGGAATGGTTACTCCCTTTTAATAAGTTGCAACGTAGGGAGTGAGTTCCTGTGAAGCGCCGCACACTACCTTATATAAAGGGTTGGTTTAAAAGCGATTTATACTGTGTTATTGATTTTAACAAGGGAACGACCATTCTCTGCAATCAATGCCTTGTCTAAATCGCTTTTAATTCCAACTGAAACATGCACTTTGAAGTAGCATGGGTATACAAGTAAATACAATTGTCCGATTGGGCAACAAGCTAAAATCGCTTATAATTAGCGTTACGCTAGCTAAAGTAAGCGTTCAGCTGTCATGTTAAGACAGTGGAAATGAATAGTTCGGAGCATTTGACACTTAAATGAAATTCGTTGATGAAGTAGAGATCCGCGTCGAAGCGGGTGATGGCGGTAATGGCTGTGTAAGCTTTCGCCGAGAAAAATATATCGAATTTGGTGGCCCAGACGGTGGTGATGGCGGCGACGGCGGCGACGTCTACTTAGTTGCTGACGAAAACCTTAACACGCTAATTGACTACCGCTTCGAACGTTTCCACAAAGCTGAACGCGGTCAAAACGGTATGTCACGTAACTGTACGGGTAAAGGCGGTAAAGACTTGTTCTTAAAAGTGCCTGTCGGTACACGCGCTGTTGATGTGGATACGGGCGAGCAAGTTGGCGATTTAACCAAGCATGAACAGCAACTAATGGTGGCCAAAGGTGGCTGGCATGGGTTAGGTAATAACCGCTTCAAAAGCAGTACTAACCGTGCTCCACGCCAGAAAACCGATGGCACACAAGGCGAAATTCGCAATCTTCAGCTTGAGCTTTTACTTCTTGCGGATGTTGGCTTATTAGGTTTGCCAAATGCGGGGAAATCGACATTAATTCGCAGTGTTTCGGCGGCCAAACCAAAAGTTGCAGATTATCCATTTACCACCTTAGTGCCTAACTTAGGCGTTGTCCGTTTAAATTCACAGCGTAGCTTTGTCATTGCGGATATTCCGGGTCTGATTGAAGGCGCGGCTGATGGTGCTGGCTTGGGCACGACATTCTTACGCCACCTTGAACGTTGCCGTGTATTACTGCATGTGATTGATGTGATGCCTGTTGATGGCAGCGATCCTGTAGAGAATGCAAAAACCATCATTGGTGAACTAGAGCAGCATTCCGAAAAACTGGCGGATAAACCACGCTGGTTAGTCCTTAACAAGTTAGACTTGTTGCTTGATGAGGAAGCGGAAGAGCTCAAGCAAGAAATCATCGAAGGACTTGGCTGGGAAGGTGAAGTACACACGATTTCAGCATTCAATAAAATGGGCACAGAGCAACTGTGTGCTGATTTGATGAACTTTATTGATGCGCTACCTGCTGAAGAAGAAGCAGAAGACGACGAGCAAAAGGTTGAATTTAAGTGGGATACTTACCATCAAGATGCGATGTCAGATATCGAAGAAGACGATGATGACTGGGATGACGATGATGACGACTACTGGGATGAAAACGTCGTTTATACCAAAGAGTAAAGTAGCGTTAAGTAACGGTATTTAGCCAAAAGAGCGGGAATTCCCCGCTCTTTTAGTATCCGCGCATTGAAATTTCAGACGAGGCTACAGAGCAAGTTATGCCTAGGATGACGTTGTGAGTGAATAAGGTGTTTATTAGGTGATGATCAAACTAAGATCGTAAACCGGGTTTTGTATTGTGGTTCCGTTTTAGTTGTGATGAGCTTGATATGTCATGGCGTTTTAAGATCTTAACTCAGTGTGCAGCTCCAAGATTATCAATGCGTAAAACCCAAAAGCGCGTCCTTCTTGCATTGAGTCGTGGCCTGTAGACTTTAACAAGGCCTTGATCATAGCCTTGTTGCAATTTCTGCTTTAGAATTTGGCTTTTATTTTTTGACTGTGAATAAAGAATGACCCTGCTTTCGATGATAGTTGCTCATGCCGATAACCGAATTATTGGCAAAGATAATGATATGCCATGGCATTTACCGGCAGATCTTGCTTACTTTAAGCAAACGACACTGGGTAAACCTGTTGTAATGGGACGTAAAACCTTTGAGTCTATTGGTAGGCCTTTACCTGGGCGTCAAAACATCGTAATTACACGTAATGCTGATTATGTTGCTGACGGAGTTGAGGTTGTCGCTTCTGTTGATGCTGCCTTGGCACTAACACAGGGCGTTGAAGAGGTCATGGTGATCGGCGGCGGAGCAATATACCAACACTGTTTACCTGCAGCAGACAAGCTTTACATAACGCATATTGAAGCAAGGGTTGATGGCGATACGCAGTTCCCTGACTACGATCTGGATAATGACTGGCAATTAACGCAAAGTGAGCCGCGAGCGGCGGATGAAAAAAATGCTTACCCGTTAAACTTCTGTGTTTATGAGCGCAAAAGCGCTTAATTCAAAAGCGCTTAATTGAATGGGGATTTTACTCGTGTGGTGTCATTGTTAGGCTAATTGTGACGCTATGACACCACATCATTAAATGATTAATACACTCGCTATTTATTGGCCGCTAATTAGCCGTTAGTTCAAGCTTTTCAGCAGAAACTAATACACCATTAAGATCAGCATAGACCCAATCACCGGGATTAACGGTGACACCAGCAAAGCGAATGCTAACGTCTTGATCACCCAAACCGCGTTTATCCGTTTTAATTGGCATAGTGCCGAGTGCTTTTACGCCAATTGCCATTTGATTGATGGTGGCAGCATCGCGAATGCACCCGTTGATCACGACACCCGCCCAGCCATTTGCAATGGCTTCTTCTGCCAACATATCGCCAATTAACGCACGGCGCATTGAAGCACCACCATCGACGACCATGACCTTGCCATAGCCAGGTGTGCTGACGAGCTTTTTAACAAGTGAGTTGTCTTCAAAGCACTTGATGGTGACGGCTTGACCACAGAAGGTCTCGTGTTGGCCAAAACTGCGAAACTGAGTTTCAAATACGGCAACTGCATCAGGGAATTCGTCACAAAGATCGGGCAGTAGGTCAAAGTCTTTAGTTTGCATTGCTTGCATCTATTAAAAAGTATCCATGAAAACGAGCTTGCTGTTTACCTTAGCTTAGCTGGCAGCAGAAAGTAAATTATTCTGGCAAATACTCGTCATGCTGGTGGCATAACCTACGGGGCTTGGTCATTACTGATAGTAACAGGCGATTAATAACAGGCAATAAAAAAGCCGCTAATGCGGCTTTTCCAAGTGGGGTTATGTTGATGTGGCGCTACAACTTAAACTCTCGCACTGATTGTTGTAGCTCTTCAGACAGTCGAGCAACTTCGCTACTTGAGCTCGCGGTTTGCTGTGAGCCAGCGGTCGTTTGCTCAGCAATCGTTACAATTGACTCAAGGTTTTCACTAATTTCATGTGCCACGACACTTTGCTCTTCGGCAGCCGTTGCGATTTGAGAGCTGCGATCAAAGGCTTCATGCACGGCATGCGTGATGGTCTCAAGTGCTTTATCTGCATTTTCACTTTGCTCGACACAATTTGCGGCTTGTGCTTTACCGATATCCATCACGGAAACCGCTTTTTCAGCACCAGTTTGCAATACTTCAATCATATTTTGAATTTCTTGCGTCGACTCTTGTGTACGACTCGCTAGTGTTCTAACTTCGTCGGCAACAACGGCGAAGCCGCGTCCTTGTTCACCGGCTCGTGCTGCCTCAATAGCGGCATTAAGTGCCAATAAGTTAGTTTGCTCTGCAATACCGCGAATTACATCTAAGATGCCACCAATAGAAGCACTGTCTTGCTGTAACTTATTGATCACTTGTGAAGCTGATTCAACCTCTTGTGCCAACAATTGAATGGTTTCGCGGTTTTTGTTCGAAATAACTTTAACGCGCTCTGCTTCATCATCCGCTTGTTTAATCTCACCTAATGCGTCATTGGCACTCGACAAGACACTTTGTGAAGTACTGCTCATTTCGGTCGTCGCAGAAGCAGCTTGCTCAACTTGGTTGCGCTGCTCTTCAATGGCTGTGGTGCTTTGCGCCGTGACCGCTGATGTTTGCTCTGCTGCGGCGGCTAGTTGCGTTGAGCGGCTCACAATGCCTTGAATTAAGTTGCGCAAGCTATCGATTAGCAAGTTACAGTTTTTTGCCAATTGCGCAAATTCATCTTTACCACTGTCGTCAAGTTTGCGAGACAAATCACCTGAAGCAACAATATTAAGCATATCGTTAACTTGGCCCAACGGGCGAGTAATGCTGACCAGCGTAATGCGAGTAATCACAATGGCTGCGATAATTGAGAAAATCATGATAGCTATGGTTTGTGTGTTACCGCCGTCAACCGCGTCAGTGACCATTTGGTCAATTTTCGTGGTGGTGTCGTTTGCTAACGCAATTTGTTTGGTCAAAATGGTGTTTGCGTTAGCAATTTCTTTAACGCCTGCGTCAAGCGCTTCTGTCGCTTGTGCAATCGCGGTTAACTGCGTATTTTTGCTGTTAATAACACTGCCACCTTCGCCAACTAAGGCTTTAATGCTCTCAAGTGCCGACGTTAACTGCTCTGCTTCGTCAGTGGCATTTGCTTTTTCAAGCTCGATCAGTACGTCTTGTATTTTGCGCTCTAACTCAACAAATGCACTGTTAATTTCGCGGCTGATAAGGGCAACTGTTTGCGGTTCAAGAGAATCTCGATATTCGAAGGCTGAACTGACAATACCGTTCAGTGATGTTTCAATTGTTTCACCCATTTCAACCGCACGTGCTAATTTGCTATCAGCAAGGTCGTGATCGGCTAAATCCAATAAAAGTGTTGCTGCGTCATCCGCATTTTCTTCGAGCGTATCAACATTATCAGATAAGGCTTGGCGTTGTTCTATGCTGATTTGGCGGTTTTCAAATACCTTGATAACGTCTTTATTGAACGACTCAAATACAGGCGCTACCTGGCGTAAATTACTGAGTAAAGCTTGCTCGTGTTGCACAATTTGCTCCAGTTGTTTTAACTGCTGTGCAAATTCGGTATTGAGTGCGTTGTAGGAGTTTTTATTGTCATTGAGCGGTGCTAGTTCCGCCTGATAATAGCCTTGTAATGATTGATTTCCCATGCGCATTAAATCAATCATTAACTGATTGCTGCCTGCTAGAGTCGGAATGGCCAGTTGACCCGCTTCGTCGGTAGATTGCTTGATGGTATTGAGATTAAACAATGAAGATATACTGGTTACCACAAGCATCACTGCTAAGATGCTAAAACCACCAATAATCTTAATTGCGACGGTGAAATTCATAGACACTACCTTTTGTATTGTGATTTCGTAATAAATTTTACGTTAATCAATGATTTGCATATTCATAATTACATCGATTATTTTTATTATTATCGACTAAATCTGAGTATGATTTAGTTACAACAATTAGACATTATAACAAGCGAATCCGGTTTTTCATTAAAAGTTCTCAAACTGTAATGGCGGTATAAAAGTTAGCTTGCTTGGCAAACCGCTAGGTCGTTGTTGCGCTTTGTGTGAAGAGTTTTTTGTCTTGCCAGCGCAACATGGTTAGGTGATTGCCCCACACACATCCCGTATCTAGGGCATAAACATTTTGTCTGGCGCAGTCGCCCATTAACGCCGCCCAGTGACCAAATATCCAGGTATTATTTTTCAGCTTGGCCAATTCAAACCACGGCTTTAATTCTTTGGGGGCTTTCTTAGGTTGTTCTTTGCAGTCAAATTCTAACGTGCCATCAGCATAACAATAACGCATACGTGTAAACGCATTGACTATATAGCGAAAGCGCTCGGCTTTCGTTTCAACCAAGTACCAATCATTTGGTTGCTCGCCGTACATGATCGACAACCATTGCTCGCGTTTATTGCCAGCAATTTTTTTATGGGCAAAGGCAGCCTGTTTAACCGCTTGTTTGATTGACCATTGCGGTGACAAACCGGCGTGAGACATAAAGCCATCTTGTGTTGGTAGTTGGAGTAATAACGGATGCTGAGCAAGCCAATCACACAAAGAGGAAAAGTTAGGGGCATTTAACAGCTGGGATAAATGGTCGGAGGGTTTTGCTTTTTTCAGTCCCGCTGCTATCGCCAGTAAGTGTAAATCGTGATTCCCGAGCACAAAGTTAGCACTTGAACCGAGTGATTTTACGAACTCTAGTGTTTCAAGCGACTGCTTGCCACGCGCCACTAAGTCACCTGCTAACCAAAGCTGATCCCGATGAGCATTGAAGCTGACTTTACTGAGCAGCAAATCGAGTTCGTTGAAACAACCTTGAATGTCACCAACTAAATATAACGCCATCGTACTATCAGCTATGCAAAATGGTAAGGTTGGATGCGTTAGTTAAGAATATTGGGTAGTGCCAATCTAAACACTGGAATGTCTACCCAAAATTTCTGCTGGTTAGGGGCGATCATTTGATATTGCCCTTGCATTGTCCCGACGGGAGTGCTGAAGACTGAACCGCTGGTATAGGTATAGGTTTGCCCCGGGGCAATAGTGGGCTGTTGCCCAACCACACCTTCACCTTGTACCTCAGACTCTTCGCCATTGGCATCGGTAATCAACCAACGTCTGTTAAGCAGCTGCACTGGCGTCTCACCCGTGTTTTCAATACTTATGGTGTAACTGAATACGAACTGTTTTTTGTCTGTGTCAGACTGATTAGGTAAATACTGGCTGACAACTGATACTGAAATATCGTCAGTAGCGGCAACCGTCGGCGAAGATGCACTCATTAGGTATCAGACTCTAAATCTTCACTACTCGCGCTATTGGCATGAATATAATTTGCCAAGCTGATGTAGTTATCTATGGTTAAGTTTTCTGGGCGCAGGGTCGGGGTTAGTCCCAGCGACTCTAACTCCTCGGCACTGACAAGCTTTTTAAAGCTATTGCGAATCGTTTTTCGGCGTTGATTAAACGCGGTGACACAAACACTGTTAAGTGTTTTAAGGCACTCAACTTGGTTGTTAATATCACGACGAGGAATTAATCGCACTATGGCCGAATCTACCTTAGGTGGTGGCTGAAAAGCTTCTGGGCCAATTTCCATGACTGATTCCACTTCACATTGGTACTGCGTCATTATTGATAGTCGGCCATAGGCTTTGGAATCCGGCTGTGCTGCCATGCGATCCACGACTTCTTTTTGCAACATAAAGTGCATGTCTTTGATGTCGGCTTTAAAGCTCAGTAGATGGAAAATTAACGGCGTTGAAATGTTGTATGGCAAGTTACCAAACACGCGCAGTGGCTGCTCTGCTGTCGCTAATGTTGAAAAATCGAACTTTAACGCATCAATTTCGTGAATGGTTAGGTGCTGTGCCAAAAAGGGATGATGGCGCAAGCGCTCTGCTAAATCGCGATCGAGCTCAACAACCGAAAGGTCGCCAGCGCGCTCAACAACGGGTTCAGTTAATGCGCCTAACCCCGGGCCGATTTCAATTAAGTTTTCACCTGGCTCTGGGTTGATAGCATCTACGATGCGGCTAATAATGGCATCGTTGTGCAGAAAGTTTTGGCCAAAACGCTTTTTCGCCTGATGGCCTAAATGGGTGTTTTTACTCATCTAATTTAATGACTTTTTCGTGTTGTATTACTTAATCTTGACTAATCGCGAGACTAAGATTGATTTTCAGCTAACGTTATAGCCGACTGAATGGCTTCGATAAAGCTGCCAGTGTCAGCTTGGTTGGTGCCCGCGAGCTCTAACGCCGTGCCGTGATCCACTGAGGTACGCACAAAGGGTAAGCCAAGGGTAATATTTACCGACGAACCAAACCCTTTGTATTTTAGCACTGGCAAGCCTTGATCGTGATACATACTTAAAATTGCATCCGCATCTTGCAAGTATTTCTCTTGGAAAATGGTATCGGCAGGCAATGGGCCAATAACGTTGATCCCTTCTTCGCGCAACTCGGCAAATGCTGGGTTCATCACCTCGATTTCTTCTCGTCCTAAGTGGCCATCTTCACCGGCATGGGGGTTGATACCACACGCATAGATTTTAGGTTGCTCAATGCCAAATTTTTCACGTAAGTCTTTATCTAAAATACGGGTTACTTTTTGCAGGCGCTCTGGGGTGATCGCCTTGGCTACATAGGCCAATGGAATGTGTGTTGTCACCAGGGCCACGCGCAGGCCGGGAGTGGCCAACATCATCACGACATCGGAGCAATTGGCTTGGTGCGCAAAATACTCAGTGTGACCGCTAAACGCGATACCGGCTTGGTTAATTAAGCCTTTGTGTACAGGGCCTGTGACAATGGCATCAAACTCACCAGAGATATTAATTTCACTGGCCACACGCAAGGTTTCAACCACATAAGCACCGTTGCTAGGGTTTAACTGCCCCGGTACAACGTCGGCTTCGGTTGGAATCGACTTTATGGTCAGCGTGCCTGCTTTTTGCGGCACCGGTGTTGCCTTGCTATCGTATTCAGTTAAAGTTAGCGGCAAACCCAATTGCTGTGCGCGCTCGGTCATTAGTTTAGGACAACCAACCACCACGAGCTGCACTGGCCAGTCTTGCTGGGCAATCGCGACAACCAGATCTGGACCTATCCCTGCCGGTTCGCCCGGCGTGATGGCAATGCGTTTAACCATTATTTCGTTTCCTGTTCGAAAATCTCGATGTAGGCTTCGTCGCGGGTTTCTTTGATCCAACGCGCACTCTCCATACCAAACTTGCGATTGAATAAGAGTTGGTAGGCGCGATTTTCATTCATTTGTTTAGTGGCATCCAACATTCGACGGCCTGTCAGTTGCACTAAGTGCCAGCCAAATGAAGAGCGGAATGGTTTGTGGTACTCGTCGGTATCAAGGCGTGCCAGTGCATCGCGGAATGCCGGGTCGTAAGACTTAGGATCTGCCCAACCTAAATCACCGCCACGCACAGACGTTGGCCCTTCAGAATGCTCTTTGGCTAGGTCAGCAAAGTCAGCTTCGCCTGCGTTAATTTGGTCGAGGAAGCCTTGCAGGGTTTCCTCCGCTTTTGCTTCACTTAAAATGATCGACGGTTTGATCAGAATATGGCGCGCTTGAACTTCTTCAATTTCTACTTTCTGGCGACCGCGAATATCTAAAATCTTAACAATACTAAAACCAAGACCTGTGCGGATTGGGCCGAATATTTCGTCTTTTTCTTGACCGTCAACGAGTTCAGAAAACAGCGTTGGTAGCTCGTTAATATTACGGTAACCCAAGGCGCCGCCATCAAGTGCATTGGCCCCACCGGAAGAAGCGATAGCAATTTTGGCAAAGTCTGAACCATTGTTAAGTAGCTCGATAACTTTGTCAGCGCGCACTTTCGCTGCGTTCATGTCTGCTTGTGTTGGGTTTGGTGGGAACTCAATCAAGATGTGGCCTAAGTTGTATTCCACATCAAGGTTAGTCTGTGCTTTCATCTCTTCCAGCAAGTTGGCCACTTCTTGTGGGGCAATATAGATGCGGCGGCGCACGTTAGCACGGCGAACTTCCCCTGAAATCAACTCAGTGCGGACATTTTCACGATACTTTTCATAGTTAACCCCTTCGGCAACTAAGGCTTCGCGGAACTGGCTTAGGTTCAGTTTGTTTTCGCGTGCCATATTGCTGATGGTTTCATCCAGTTGCGCATCACTAATTTGCACGCCCATACGCTCACCTAATTGCAGCATCAAGCTGTCGTTGATGAGCTTGTCCATGACTTGTGTGCGGAGCGCGCGATCTGATGGCAGTGATTGGTTGTTCTTTTCGGCGTTGCTTTTGATGTTTTCAAGCAGGTCTTTTACTTCAGACTCTAATACCACGCCGGAATTGACGATGGCAGCGACTTTATCAAGCTGCTCAACTTGAGCCTGAGCACTGCTGATCATGCCCATCATCATTGAGGTGGCTAAGGTGATTGCGGTTAACGTTTTCTTCATGAAACTTACTTCTTAATTATTGAGAAAGTATGGGCGTTTGTAGCCGAATATACTCGAATTAAACATATCTTGAGTGCCAACAGTACCCGTTTGGCCACCAAACCCTTTGATGACAAACTCTAGCACGAATCCACTGTTGAATTCATCGCGGTTTTCAATGTCAAAACTCTCGCCGTCAACATTGGAGTTGATATGACGATGGTAAGCGATGCGAACTGCCCAACAGCAGCTTTCATACTGAAAACCTGCGTAGCTCTCTAAGCTGCGTTTTTGTTGCAAATCTTGAGTAAAGCGACCGACAAATTGCCACTCCGGATTTATTCTGACACTGGAAAGCAGAGAAAGTTGCTCGATACTAACATCGGATACGTCCCGTGAATACCTGTGGTTTACCTGAAAGATGTTATCGCGGCTTTGGCGATAATCAATACTCACTTGGCTCTTGTTGGTTGTGTCGGTGTCGGTGTTGTACTGGATATTACCGCTAAATTGCCATTGCTGATTGCCGCGAATAAATAAATCGGCAGCAAGCGATGATTTATCCGCTGAGACACCGCGGTTTTCATCGACGGCAATATTACTGTCGTTCAAGTAGAAAATACGACCAACACTCGCGCGAAACTGTTCAACGTTGGCACTGTCGAGCAAACGTGAGGTTAAGCCCCAAGAAAATTGATTCGCTTCGGCGATGCGATCTAAGCCACTGAAGCGGCGATCGCGGAACAGCCCTTGGAAATCGTCTTGTAAACTTGCGGTGTCATACAAGCCGATATTATTTTGCTCTTTGTCTGAAATGTACAAATATTGCAGCTGTGGCTCTAACGTCTGGGTATAACTCTGACCAAAGTAGTCAGCGGCGCGATCGAAATTAACCCCGCCGTGAACGCGAACTTTTGGGAGCGTACGGGTAACACTCTCTTCCAATTGGCTGTCCAGTGGGATCTGCTCTTGGTCGTAATAGGTGTTAAGCACCTTAAATTCCGAATTGAAAAAGTAGGCTGGCGTGGTGATCGGTATATTGAAGCCTGCTTCGATATGATAGCGATTCGCTTCAACTAAATTGGGGTTAGGAGTCTCAAAGCGCGAAAGCTCTGAATAAACGTCAAAACTTGCATTCCACAGACCCAGTGGGTTGGTACTCGAAAACTCCACTTGTGGCACGGTTTTATAGCTCGGTGTGTGATTACCCAGTACTTCAAAATCTTGCAGTTTGATTAAGGCTTGCCAGTTATCACCAAAATACGCCAATTCGCCTAACTGATATAAATACGCGTCGTTGTCGTTGTAATGGCGACTGCCGATATCAACTAAATAGTTGTCATCACTGATTGATGTGTAGTCAATATGCGCGCGGAAGTTCTCAGAAAAGTTACCCACGTGCTGGTAGCGCCATAAATAGCGAGCATCGTTATTGGTTTGAATTTCATCGTCTTTGTGCAGGTATTCAACATCGATTTGACCGTATTGGTCATCAACTAAATAGCGAAACTCGGTTAATAGCTGTAGCCCGCGCTTCGACATATAACGCGGTGTGATGGTCGCGTCATAATTTTCCGATAAGTTCAGGTAATAAGGCAGCTCAACTTGCACACCAGAATTACCCGAAGACTTAAACGTCGGCTCTAATAGGCCCGATTTACGCTCATTGGTAACCGGAAATGAAAAGTAGGGAACGTACAGCACAGGCACTTCAAAAATTTCTAACCGAGCGTTGTAGGCTTCCCCTTCGTTTTCTTCAACCGAAATGTTGATGGCGCTGGCTTTAATTTGCCAGTCGGGGACATCGCCGTGGCAAGTGGTGAACGTTGAATCGAGTAAAGCAAGTTTGCCATCAGCAGTGATCACTAATTTACCCGCACTGCCATGGCCCGGGTTATCGGCTAAGTAGTACGAAGTCTCAGATAATGAAGTTGAATTATCGGCTTCTGAAGCGGTTAGCTGATTAGCGAATACGTCTACGCCCTCACTTTGAAAGTGAATAGTACCAGAAGCGTTAATTTGTG
The DNA here is from genome assembly GCF_003390335.1 of Thalassotalea euphylliae. Lineage (NCBI taxonomy): Bacteria > Pseudomonadati > Pseudomonadota > Gammaproteobacteria > Alteromonadales > Colwelliaceae > Thalassotalea > Thalassotalea euphylliae. Next base: position 4,177,268 of record NZ_QUOU01000001.1, on the reverse strand, counting down.
CTCTGAGGCGATCAAATGCGACTTCGTCAGCTTTGATTTTTTGGTCGTCTTTGATCAGTGTCACGCCGCCGCGAAACACGGCAAGCTGATCTTTTTCAATACTGGTGGTGCGAGAAACGATGCTGATGCTGTCTTTGTCTAGCGACTGCACCGAGCCTTGAATCGTGTCAAATTCGGGCAGTGGACAAATAAGGCCAGTTACTAGTTCAGTTGAGGGTTCAGCGGTTTGTTGTGCCATTGCTGGCGAGCTAAGAAGATAACAGCTACTCGCTAATAACAATTTTTTAGTTGGAAAAGGCATTCAGATCCCGAGGTTAATTTACAGCACAAAACAGGTCGGTTATCCACACACTGTTGCGTTTGATTGTTATTCTTTCGACAAACCCCGTTATAATATCGTAATTTTCAATAACTCGCTAATTGGTTATATTCACTTTTTAGTATTCAATCAGTTTATGTTCAGGGATTTTTCTTGTCTTTAGTAACCAGCTCAGCCCCCCGCATTGATGAATTAGTTCAATGGCTTGAACAATCCGGGTTCTTATCCCCAAAGTTAGTTGCCATGACAGGCGATGCGGGCTTTCGTCGTTATTACCGATTTACTCATGGTGCGAGTGCTTACATCGCGGTCGATGCGCCGCCAAGGTATTGTAATAATGCCGCATTTTTTGCGATAGCGAATCAGCTCGCTGAGCAGGGTATTAAGACGCCGGCAATTTATGCCCATGATCTAGACACCGGTTTTTTCTGCCTTGAAGATTTTGGTGCTGCTTTGTTGGCAGACGTGTTAACGGACAATTCAATGGCGGCATGGTATCGACAGGCGATAGCAATACTGCCCACCATTGCCCAAACGCCAGTAACGGCTGAGATGAAAACCTTCGACCAAGCGTTTGTCGAAACTGAGTTAGCCATTTTTACTGAATGGCTACTGGCTAACTATTTGGGGCTTACATTAACTGAGCAAGAAAAGCAGATACTCGAGACGAGCTTTACGATACTTGCCGATAATATTTTAGCCCAGCCGCAAGTTTTTATGCATCGTGACTTTCACAGCCGAAATCTTATGGTGCTTAGTGATACGCTCACGAGTGAATCGGTGCCAAGTGACAAGCAAACAAGCGAGAAAACGTTTGGTGTGATTGATTTCCAAGACGCTGTGCTTGGGCCGATCACTTATGATGTGGTTTCCCTGCTACGCGATTGCTATGTGAAATGGCCAACCGAGCAAATAACTCCGCTGCTTACCTACTTTGTTGAGCAGATGACCGCAACTGGCAATTATTCAGAGATATCATTTGAAACGTGGCAGCGCTGGTTTGATTTAACGGGCTTACAGCGTCACATCAAAGCCAGCGGTATTTTTGCTCGCTTGTTGCTGCGCGATGGCAAAGCGGGCTATATCAAAGATATACCGCTGACCTTATCTTATATTGTTGATATTGCTAGCACCTACCCAGAGTTAGGGGCGCTTGCCAACTTAGTGCGTGATAAGGTGATTCCCGCACTTACAGAAAAAGCACTTGCTGAAACCGCAGCAAGTAAAACGCAGCTAAGCAAGGAGCAATCTCAATGAAAGCCATGATCTTAGCAGCTGGTCGCGGAGAGCGTATGCGCCCGCTGACCGATCACACGCCAAAGCCCTTACTTGAAGTGAATGGTCAATCACTGATTGAGTACCATTTACACATGCTCAGACAACTCGGCATCACCGAGGTGATTATCAATCACGCATGGTTAGGTGAACAAATTCCACAAAAGTTAGGCGATGGCCGTGCTTATGGCCTGCGAATTCATTACAGTGCCGAACTTGCTGGCGCATTGGAAACCGCAGGTGGCATTGTCAAAGCCTTGCCTTTGCTTCAAGAAAATGCCGCTGGGGAACCATTTCTCGTTATCAATGGCGATATCTTTTTGTCAGCGCCACTTGCTTCATTGCCTGAATTAGCGCCTGATAAATTGGCGCATTTGTGGCTGGTAGAGAACCCTGAGCACAATCTTAACGGTGACTTCGCCCTGCAAGGTAAGTTAGTGACTAACGATAATGACGATAACATCCCGCGCCATACTTTTAGCGGTATTGCCTTATATCGGCCTGAATTTTTTGCTGATATAAATAGCGCTCAAGAAGCAAAATTGGCGTTGGGGCCGCTGCTCAGGCAAACCGCTGAGCAAGGGAAAATCTCAGGCCAGCTATTAGCAATCAATTGGACGGATGTCGGCACACCAGAGCGATTAGCTCGTTTAAATCAACAAGTGAAGACATCGCACATTAGGAATGAAAATGCGGATTTGGGGTAAATTATTAGGTTTTCTGTTTGGCTTTATGCTCACCAAAAATATTTTTGGTGCCTTGCTTGGTATGTGGCTTGGCCATCGTTTTGACAAGGGCATGGGCTTTGATTTTGAGAGCTTTAGCGTTAACCAGCAAGATGAGATGACGCGCCAAGCGGCCTTCTTCTACACCACTTTTTCGGTAATGGGGCACATTGCCAAGGCCAAGGGCCGAGTGACTGAGCATGAAATTGCCTTTGCCACCGCCTATATGAATAAACTGGGCTTGAAAGGGGAGTTGCGTCAACAAGCACAAGAGGCGTTTCGCGAAGGGAAAATCGCGGGTTTTCCGCTAAAAGAGCGCTTGAAAAAGTTTAAGCAAAGTTGCAAAGCACGTAACGATTTGATGTTGATGTTTCTTGAGATTCAAATTCAAGTGGCATTTGCCGATGGCTCGCTCGATCCTGCTGAGCGTGAAGTGTTGCACAAAATTGCCGGTTACTTGGGCTTCTCGGCACAAGATCTCGATAAGCTATTGGAAATGATTATTGCAGGGGAGTCGTTTCATCGACAGCAGCGCCAGCAAGGTCAACACAGTGGCGGCCAGCAATCGCGCCAAGCAAGTGCCAGATCTTTGCTCAAGGATGCGTATAAAATTTTAGGGGTGAGTGAGAGCGCATCGAAACAAGAAGTGAAGAAAGCCTATAAAAAGCTGATGTCACAACATCATCCTGACAAGCTAGTGGCAAAAGGCTTACCACCGGAAATGATGGAGCTGGCGAAACAAAAAACGCAAGATATTCAAGCGGCTTACGACCTGGTTAATCGACAGCTTTAACTGCAAACCGTTAAAAATAAAGAGCAGTGCCTGTTGGTTACTCATCGTTACTTGATATTCTTCGCAGGCGATTTCTACCAGCCGACGGTGGTGAGCCAGCCTTTTATTTCTTTGGCGAGTGCTTGCTCTGGGTAGTAACCCGCGCGAAAGTTGGTCAGCGCTCGTTGGCGATAAATCGGCTTTAATTCGCGTTTGGCGGCTTTATTGCGATCGGCGGCAAAGTGTTCAATCCAATGGACATCTTTTTTTAATACGATATCCAGTACCGGCAAGTCGGAGCCTGCAATTTGGTTAGCAAGGCGCTGGTTACCCACTGCGCTTTGCCTGTGGGCGCTGAGTGTGATTAACGCGTTGGGTTGCTCAACTGCCGCTTGTTCGTATAAATCCATTAAAATAGCGGCGTTATTCCCTTGGGCGATCACTAAAAATATCCCCGGAAATTCAGCCGCTTTTTCCATCACAGTCGTTAGCATCGGGGCTAACTTTTCAGCGTATTTATCCAGTATTTCTTTGTTTTCTTCGGCGGCTAAGGCCAGTTTTAGTTGCTGGCTAGGGTAATTGTCGGGTTTGGTGAGCGGTTGAATGACAATGGTCGTCCAACCTTCATCGGGTAAGTGCTGGCGTAAAAAATTGATCGCACGGCTGTCGGTTGCCGCTTGCTCCCATTCCGGTAATAAAATGGCAATACCGCGATCTGTACTGTGGTTATCTGGCTGTAAAATGGTGAGGAAGTCGTCAGTGCCGGCGAGCATAGGGGTGACTAAACTGCTATCGACACTGCGTTCGATATCTTGGGTAAATTGCTCGATAAGCGAAACTGGCGGGCGTATCTCGATTTGTTCGGTTTGCTCAGTTTGATTAGCTGAATCACCTTTGTCCGACAGCTCTTTTTGATCGCCTGTCATATCGCCGTCAGCCATATTGTTTTTGTCTGTCATGGGCTGCTCTTGCATCGCTTTGTCATCAGCTTTTTTACTAGCGCCTTCTGGGGTTTGCTGGGCATTTACCGTTAACGGGCTAATCAATAGGCTCAGTACAAAGCCGAATAAAAGTGCCAATGTGACAAGAGAATTATGAGGAGTGGAAGCTTTCACCGATACATTACCTATTAACCAAACTATGCGCCGCTAATACCAATTGAATTAATTGGCAACATACAAACAGTTTATCGGCCAATACTAACACGGCTTTAGGCTTGTGGAATATGGCCTTCAAATACACAAGGGGCAGTAAAGGTTAGCGCCTCTTTAGTGACGGGGTGAGCCAGTGTCAGTGATTTTGCATGTAGCTGTAAGCGGTTGCTTAGCGCTAACGCTTTATCGTGGGCATACAGGCGATCGCCAATAATGGGGTGGCCTAGAGATAACATATGAACGCGCAGTTGATGCGAGCGGCCTGTCACTGGGGTAAGCTCCACTAGAGCCGTTTCGCTTTCTTGTGCGATCAGCTGGTATTTAGTTAAGGCTTTTTTGCCATGCTCGAAATCGACTTTTTGCTTAGGGCGATTCGGCCAATCGCAAATCAGCGGTAAATCCACTTCACCAGCAATTTCGCTAAGCTGACCGTAAACACGGGCAAGGTAGCTTTTTTGCGTTAGGCGCTTTTCAAATTGGCGACTGATATCGACATGGGCCGCTTTATTGAGCGCCATCACAATAATACCGGAAGTCGCCATGTCCAAACGGTGCACTATGGTTGCTGTAGGTAGCACCGACATCACACGGTGCTGCAAACAATCCTGATGCTCAGCTAAGCGACCGGGTACGGATAAAATACCGCTTTGCTTGTTGAGCACCACCAAGTCATCATCTTGATAGATGATATCTAAATAAGGCGACATCGGTGGGCGATAGATAAAATCAGGGTTGGCAACCATAACGACTAATTCCGCATTGCCCCTTGCTTAGTGGGTAACCACAACTAAGCGGATCGCTTCAAACGTTAATTGCGCTTTGGCTAAGTATTCCGTTAATTGGCTTTGCTGAGTTTTGATAAAGTCCAGCTCGGCTTGGCGAACACTTGGGTTAATTGCCGCTAACGCCTGTAAGCGTTCAAATTCCTGATCAAGCGTTTGGTGCATATTGTTGTTGGCTTTTTCAGTGATCGCTGGAATTTGCGCTTGTGCATGTGCTTCGGCTCTCGTAACCAAGGCTGGCACTTCACCTTTTAGGGCTTTGATCAATTGCGTTGCCACTTGTTTTTTCACTGGCGTTAGCTGCTGTTCAAGCACTTGTGAAGAGACTTTACTCGCTAGGTTGTTACCGGCTTTATCCACTAATACGCGAATTGGTGTCGTCGGTAGGTAACGACCAAGCTGTAAGTGGCTTGGCGCTGTTGCTTCGACCGTGAAAATACATTCAAGGAAGAAGGTACCAACAGGTAAGGCTGGGTTTTTCAATAAACCAATACTGGCGTTACCAATTTCATCGCTGAGTACTAAATCCATGGCGCCGCGCACCATCGGGTGATCCCAAGAAAGTAGCTGATAGTCTTCACAGGCAAGTGCGGTTTCGCGATCAAAAGTGACGGTCGTGCCATCTTCCGGTAATTGCGGGAAGTTTGGCGATAACATATGCTCGGTAGGGTTAAGCGCAATAGCATTGTCAGCTTTGTCGTCTTGCTGAATGCCGAACACATCAAACACTTGGAACATGTATTGTGGCAAGTCAATTTGGTTATCTAATTTTGCCACTTGCTGAACAATTGCTTGCGCACGGCCTTGGCCGCTAGAGTTGAGTTCGAGTAGCTTATCGCGGCCATTTTCAAGCTCTTGCTTGATGGTTAAATGTTGTTGATGACTCGCTGCAATCACGGCATCAATCGCATCGCCTTGCCAGTTTTGGCTAAACATCGCGACTTGTAAGTCATTGCCGTGGCTTTCAAATACCGCGCGACCTGTTACACAGGTATGTTCAAAGGCATTTAACGATTCTTGATACCAACGGTAAAGCAGGGCTTGCGGCGATTGCTCGAAGTAAGGAATATGAAGCTTAATCGTCTGCGTTTGACCAATACGGTCTAAGCGACCAATACGCTGCTCAAGTAAATCTGGATTAGTTGGTAAATCGAACAGTACCAAGTGGTGAGCAAATTGGAAGTTACGGCCTTCGCTGCCAATTTCTGAGCACAGTAACACTTGCGCGCTGTCTTCTTCTTGTGCGAAGTAAGCGGCTGCGCGGTCGCGTTCAAAAATGCTCAAACCTTCGTGGAAGACGGCCGCGCGAATACCTTCTTTGGTGCGCAGTGCATTTTCTAGTTCAATGGCGGTATCGGCATGAGCACAAATGACGAGCACTTTTTCTTGGCCAAGCGATTTTAATAGCTCAATCAGGTAATCAACGCGCGGGTCGATATCGTACCAGTGGCCCGTTGCTGCGCTCAAACTACTTACGCTATACAGGCGCTCTGGCGTGGTGAGCAACTTGCTTTGTCTTAATTTGGTCAGCTCTTCTGGAGACTTATCTGCCACTAAATCGGCAATACTTTGCTGGTAAGCCGCGGGCAGCTCCATTGGTGCAGGCAGTGCTTGACGCTCTGGGAAGCCCTTGATGGTATTGCGGCTGTTTCTAAACAGAATACGACCTGTACCATGGCGATCTAATAGTTGTTTGATAAGCCCTTGGCGCGCAGTTTCTTGCGCACTTTCATCATCACCAGCCAACGCTGTCAATTGGCTGTTGATATCCGTTTCTTGCAGTAACTTTTTCAGCGTATCGCTTTGTGCTGTGCTTAATGCCTGCTTGGCGACTAAGGCATTAGCCGCATCGGCAACTTCAGTGTAATGGCTTTCTTCTTCAATAAAGGCTTGGTAATCGTAGAAGCGATCGGGGTCAAGCAGGCGCAGACGCGCAAAGTGGCTTTCATGGCCTAATTGATCTGGCGTTGCTGTTAACAAGAGTACGCCCGGGATCACCTCAGCAAGTTGCTCAATACACTGGTATTCAACGCTTGGTGCTTCTTTTGACCAGTTTAAGTGATGCGCTTCATCGACAACCATTAAATCCCAGTCTTCTGCGATCAAGGCTTCGTACCACTGTGGGCTTTCGGTGATGAAATCTAAATTAACGAGTACGAGTTGCTCTGCGCTAAAGGGGTTTTCGTCGCCACTCTGTTGGCAGCGCTCTTCATCGTAAATGGCAAACTTTAAGTTAAAGCGGCGCAGCATTTCGACTAGCCATTGGTGCATCAATGATTCAGGCACAACAATCAGCACACGTTGTGCGCGGCCAGTGACCAGCTGTTGATGAATAATCAAACCAGCTTCAATGGTCTTACCTAAACCTACTTCATCGGCAAGCAAAACGCGCGGTGCGAAACGGCTGCCCACTTCTTCGGCGATGTACAGTTGGTGAGGGATCAGGCTAACACGACCGCCCGCCAAACCCACTAGTGGTGACTGTTGTTGTTCGTACTGGTGTTTTAAGCTGGCTTTGCGCAGGCGGAACCAGTCGAGGCGGTCAACTTGGCCGTTAATCAAACGGTCTTGTGGTTTATTGAATTTAATAAAGTGATCTATCATCACTTCTTTAAGCTGCACTTGCTCGCCACTGTCTTCGCGTGTCCCTGTGTAAGTGAGCAAACCACCTTGCTCTACCACCTCTGCGACTTTTAGCATCCAACCTTCATGGCTAGGTACTAAATCACCTTGGTTGAAGATAACGCGGGTCAGTGGGGCATTATCAATTGCATATTTTCTCGCTTCTCCCGTGGCGGTAAAAATAATCGTCACATGGCGATTTTCGACACCGGTTACCGTACCAAGTCCTTGATCTGATTCACTGTCACTGATCCAACGTTGGCCAGGGAAAAAATGCATATTGACACACTCCAAAAACGATTCAGCCAGCTAATAAGTGATTGGGCGTTGCTCGCGTTATCTCACAACACAATACGGCAACACAGCTGGCTCAGGCAAAAAAGGGGCGACATATTACCGTTAATACTAGTTGTAATCATCAAAAAGTTCGTGTTTTTTGTATGCAATTTGTTCGTGGTGGTCAGCGAGTGCAGCAGAGGTGGGTTTTCGAGCAGTACCAAGGTGCTTTTTGCTTACTCAATTAGCGGCTAAAAAGCACTTGGTAATTTCTTACTATGACAGGTTTTAAAGGCGCGTCAATAGCTGAAAAAATTGCGGGCAAAATCGCGAAAATTTGCTTGCGAGCGAGCGGTGAAACTGTCAAAGTGAAATTGAACGTATACCAACTGTGTTAATTCATTGGTCGGGTTGGTATGACAAGGAATTCATCAACCGCTAGAAAAATCATAGCTCAGGTTGATAGTGACAATACGGGCTTGCGTTAACAGCCCCATGTTCTTTCGTCTGACTACGATGGCTCTATGCTAAGCGAGTGTGCCTATATGTCTGACGAAACCATTATCTACGTATTAGATACCAATATCCTGCTTCACGAACCTTTCGCCTTTCTCTCCTTTAAAGAACACGATGTCGTTGTGCCGATGACGGTACTCGAAGAATTAGACTCCATCAAAGATCGCAAAAAAGATGTTAGCCGCGATGCCCGCGTTGCGATTCGCGCACTAGAGGATGTGCTAGCGAATTCAACACCCGAGCAAATAATTGCTGGCGTGCCGCTCGCTACTAATCTAGGTAGCCAAGAGCAATCACCAAGCGGTGCGCTATCCATCATCAATGATTATGCGCTAGAGCAAAAAGCCTCAACCTTGTCGTTTAACGAAAATGACAATCGCATCATCAATGCCGCCATCAATATTCAAAACCATCACCCAGATCGCAAAGTGGTGTTGGTTACTAAAGACATCAACATGCGGCTAAAAGCCAAGGGTGCTGGTATGGCGCATGTAGAGGATTATCGCACTGACCAACTGATTGACGATGTGCGCTTTCTCACCAAAGGTTATCACCAATTTGACGGGGACTTTTGGGAGCAAATTAAAGAGTGCGAAAGCGAAAGCGAAGGGCGCAATACCACACATTATGTGAAACGCGATATTTTGCCTGCCACCTATATGAATGAATACTTACTGGATGAGGGCGAGCATTTTGCGGGTAAAATTGTCGGTTGGGATGAGCAGCAATTAGCCATTCAAGACTTATCGCGTGAGCGATTAATGGCCAAACAAGCGTGGGGTATCCATCCGAAAAATATTTACCAAGGGATGGCGATGGACGCCTTGCTCGACCCAACGATTGATTTAGTCATCCTCACTGGCCCTGCTGGCTGTGGTAAAACAGGTATTACTGCAAGCTTTTTTTTAATATTTGTGCAGACCTATCTACAGACCTTATTCTTACTGAAGAAATTGAGTATTTATAACAGGCTAAGATCTAATATCTCTAACATGTCATTAAGTGTGACTTAAAGAATAGAACCATTAATCAATAAATATAAATAACGGATTTAACCTGCAAGAAGGCACAAACAAAAATAATAAAGCTAAGGTAAATCTAAAATGCTAATTAATGAAAATCGTTCTCAAAGGAGAACTAAAATGAATAACCCAAGTGAAAATAGAAATCCAAGAGTATTAGATACATCGGCACTAGTTCATGATCCAAAGTCATTGCTCGCTTACAGTGAAGATGTATACATTTGTCTAACAGTTTTAGAAGAGTTAGATAACTTAAAAGAAAGAACTAATAAATCGGTAAGTGCTGATGCTCGTGTATGTATTCGAATGCTTGAAGACATAATTAATGGGCACAGTGCCGAAGAGATGGAAGCAGGTATTCCACTGCCTTCTACTGAAACAGCTAAAAGAGGCAAGTTGTTCATTGGTATTGATACTCAATTGGACATGGCAAAAGAGTTAAAGCACACGATTGGTAGCGATGCTGACAACAGAATAATTAACTATGCACTGCATCTTCAGAAAGAGTTAGATAAAGACGTTACTATCGTTAGCCGCGACATTAATATGCGACTAAAAGCTCGAACTGTTGGTGTTATGGCTGAAGATGTATCTGTTGATAATCAAATCGCAGATATAGATTTGTTATATACAGGAGTACAAGCGTTTGAAGGAGATCTTTTTGATCGAATCGAATCAGATAAAGATTTCAAAGTCTCAGGAGAGGTTTATACATTCCCAATAAGCTTGTTTAACGATGAAGTTCAGCCAAACATGTATTGGTACGATGAAGCTGGACATATTGGGCGAATTTCAGAAGTAACAGATACTGGAGTTTTCACGAAGTTATTGCCGCGTAAGCAAGAAAAAGTATGGGGCATATTGCCTAAAAACCAGCGTCAGGCCGTAGCTTTAAGCCAATTAACAGACCCTTACTATGACTTAAATATCATCCTTGGTCCTGCTGGCTCCGGAAAAACTTTTTTAGCAGTTGCTTCGGCGCTGCATCAAGTATTGGAGTTGAAAAAGTACAAAAAAATCGTTGTGGTTCGCTCAAGAGACTTTATGGATGATGACCCCGGATTCCTTCCGGGGGATTTAACAGAAAAATCGATGCCTTTGCTCGCAGGCATTACAGACGCACTTATCTCGATGCACTCGGATGATAGTCACGAAGGAAATATCCACGCTACAGTTGAACACGTGATCGAAAAAGCCAATATAGAATTTACTAGTATGGCTTACTTTCGGGGCCGTTCAATAGACGATGCTGTGTTAATCATTGATGAAGCTCAAAACATGACTAGAGCGCAAATCAAGGGTATGTTAAGTCGTGGAGGTAAAAATTGTCGGACTATTGTATTGGGTAACCTAGCCCAGATTGACGATAAGTTTGTAACACCTGCTTCGTCTGGTGCAAGTGCGGCTGTTAATGTATATAGAAATTATGAGAAAGGATCAGTTCTGATTTTTGATGAGGTAGAACGTAGTAGCTTGGCTGAGTTCACTGAAAAGAATATGTAGACATCAAACTACAATTCACATTTCCTTATAATATTGCGACAATAGCCACTGCTTTTTGCAGTGGCTTTTCAGAGAAGCCAGTTTCCACACATGCGGACGAAATGGATTTACTCTGGGTTTAAAAGATTAATTATACATTAAAGATGTAATGACTTAGGTACTGTGGACCTTAGTTGTTACGTTTTGGTGTGCATATGTCTTTTAAATCAGAAGCGCTAATAAGTAATGTAAAGCGTCAGGCAAAAAGGTTGTCAAAGAAGTTATCAATTCCCCTTGGACAGGCCCAAGAAGGGGTATCTATTTGTCTGTATGCTTGTGACAGTTACAGGGATTTACTAGTAAAAATAAAAGCTGAATCTTTTGACAATCCATTGATAGCACTGTCAGCTCTCTCTCCAAACTCGGAAATATTTTTAGTAAAAATATTAGCTAGTCACCTAGATGGAATTATCGGAAATTTTGAAAAAAAATTTCCCGGCTCCAATATAAATGAAGAAATGGTCGTATCCCTGTTTGGGCTTAGCTTTCCAGAGTTCAAACACAAAATATCTACCTAAATTTGTACAAATACGTAAGTTGTCATTTTGTTTTTTGGCGATATTATAAGGTGAGGGCTGAACGGACAGCCTACGCCTACGCATATTTTTTCGTTAAAAATATGAGCAGTGAAGCGGAGCATCCGTAAAAATTAGTGATTCAAATAGTCAAATAAACAATGTGTTTGTAGGCCATTGTTTGCTTGCAGTATTGTTTGGAGAACTAAATGATCTCACTTTATCAGTTAAAAAATAAGCTAAATAAACAAGCTAAAGACTTCGCATTACTTTTGGAGTTACCAGATTTATATGCGCAAGGACTCTGGAGCAGAGGCGTATATAGTTGTGCCCACTTTTCTCAAGCGCATGAGCGTCTGCAAGAAGCTTTCGACAGCCACAATTTAAATTCAATTCTAGAACACAACTCATTTAAATACTTGATGAACAACGAATACGATGATCAAGAAATCATTGATTCACTTCATAAAGAAATCGAGTCAATGGCATCTGAAATTGAAAGTTTGATGCTTGCTGATATTGATACGTTAGAATTGATTTCAACGATATACAGGGTTTTAGGTTTGCCCGAAGATGCTCAATTTATAGTTAACACTGGTGCTGATTTTAGATTAGAGTGGCGACCATATTTTGACGCGTTTGATGATCCGTTGATAGTTCAATATGCTGATTTGAAGTTTCAGGGTCGCTATTACAGGCTAATCGCTTCAAAATTTCCATTCGAGCAGCTTTCAATTGATAACATTAAAAAATACATGTACATCAATCATGTAAACCATGATGGAGAGTTTGAGGGATGTATTTCCGAAGGAAATAGCTTTTCGAAACATGAAGACTGGCTAATGCTGACACTTGAACTATTTAGTGACTCTGTAACTAAATCTGTGTAACTGCCTATTATTAATACCCATATAGGGTTTAGGATAGGTAGTTATGAACAAGAAAGAACTTGAAGTCTTTGCCAAGCAAGCGGCTAAATCCATCAAAACGGAAGCAGATTTAACGAACTTTCGTAAAATGCTTACCAAGGTAACGGTTGAAGCTGCGCTTAATGCGGAGCTGGATGAACACCTTGGTTATGTTCGTCATGAGCAATCCATCAACGATAATTCACGCAATGGCTATTCGCCCAAAACTATACGAACAGAAGATGGCGAGATTGATTTAGATACACCTCGTGATAGAGATTCTAGTTTTGAGCCTCAACTGGTTAAAAAGAATCAAACCCGCTTTACGTCAATGGATGACAAGATTTTATATCTGTATTCCAAAGGCATGACGACTCGTGAAATCGTGTCCACATTCAAGGAAATGTACGATGCAGATGTTTCACCAACACTGATTTCTCGTGTGACTGATGCGGTTATCGCTCAAGTCGTCGAGTGGCAAGCCAGGCCGCTTGATGCTGTTTACCCAATCGTCTATCTCGACTGCTTGGTTGTAAAAATACGCCAAGATAAGCAAGTCATCAACAAAGCCATTTACTTAGCCTTAGGCGTGAATATCGAAGGCCATAAAGAACTTCTAGGTATGTGGATATCAGAAAACGAAGGCGCGAAGTTCTGGCTTAACGTATTAACGGAGCTTCAAAACCGTGGCGTCAAAGATATCCTTATCGCCTGTGTCGATGGCCTTAAAGGTTTCCCTGATGCAATTAATACCGTTTATCCTGACACACAAATTCAGCTTTGTATTGTTCATATGGTGCGTAATTCATTGAAGTTTGTGCCGTGGAAAGACTACAAAGCCATCACGGCTGATTTAAAGCGCATATACCAATCGGTAACTGAAGATGAAGCCTTAATGGCCTTAGAGCAGTTTGAGCAACGCTGGGACAGTAAATATCCCAATATCTCTCGCTCATGGCGAAATAACTGGCAAAACGTTAGTACCATCTTCAATTACCCTGAAGATATCAGAAAAGCTATTTACACCACCAACGCTATTGAATCGCTGAACTCAGTTATACGTAAAGCCATTAAGAAACGTAAGCTGTTCCCACATGACGATTCGGCGAAAAAGGTGGTTTACTTAGCTATTGAGCAGGCATCTAAAAAATGGACGATGCCGATAAGAAATTGGAAATCGGCCTTAAATCGATTTATGATCGAATTCGAAGACCGATTAAAAGATGTTATTTAAAACTGGCAGTGAACTGGTTTAATTGAGCCGGACACTTTAATAAAGGACAATGTTCCAATATTGAGGTGTTAAATGACAAAACGAAAAAACAAAACCTATACAACCGAATTTAAACAAGAAGCTGTAGCCTTAGTGACTGAGCAAGGCTATACGGTCTCACAAGCCTCAGCTTCTTTGGGGATCACCACTAAACTCATTTATAACTGGAAAGCGAAACTTGAACAACAACAAGCTGGTAATGCGTTAAGTGAAGATGAACGAGCAGAGCTAAAACGGCTCAGAAAAGAAAATAAAGAACTCAAAATGGAGAAAGAGATCTTAAAAAAGGCAAGCGCCTTCTTTGCGAAAGAAATGAAGTAAAGTATGGGTTCGTCAAGGCCAATAGTCAGGCTCATGACGTCCGAAAGATGTGTGCTGTGATGCAAGTCAGTCGTTCAGCTTATTATGCATGGCTTAAACGACCAGCCAAGTTAATTACGGCAGAAGAGCTTCATTTATATCGGCGAGCTAAAGCACTGTTTAAACGTAGCCGCGAGAGCTTGGGCTATCGCGAACTACGTAAGAATTTACGCAAAGAAGGCTTTGAAATTGGTAAGCACAGAACTCGAAAGCTCATGGAAGCGTTAAACCTAAAAGTAAAGCAGCGAGTTGCCTACAAGGTAACAACGAAGCGTAAGCATGCTGATGCAGTTGCAGATAATTTGCTTAATCAGAACTTTAATCCGTTGGGGCCAAATCAGATTTGGGCTGGTGATGTGACTTATTTAAAAACAGGCGAAGGTTGGATGTATCTTGCTGTTGTGATGGATTTATATTCTCGACGCATTGTTGGTTGGCATATAGATAAACGTATGACGACTGACTTAGTGATGAAAGCCATGATTAGGGCTTATAACCTGAGAAAACCAGCTAAAGGCTTAATATTCCACTCTGACCGAGGCTCTCAATACACCAGTAAGCGTTACCGTCAGCTGCTCGAACAATTTGGTATTCGAGCGAGTATGGGTGATGTGGGAGCCTGTTGGGATAACGCAGTAGTGGAGAGGTTCTTTGGCAGTTTGAAACATGATTGGTTACTTAAAGTGGCTCAACCTACGCGTGAGCATATGAAAAATGATGTTGTCGATTATATGAAGTATTACAACTTAGAAAGACTGCATTCAGCTAATGGTGATATGTCACCAGTAGAGTATGAAAATTCTTTTAGAAAAGTGTCCGGCTGGAGTTGACCAGAACACAGTTACACAAAATGTGTTACAGGGTCGCTGTTAACGGATAACTTTGTTTCTAAACTTTAGTAAAGCCTCGCAAATTTAAGTGACCCCCAATAGTTGGGCATTCCAATTACTGGGGATAATTTCACGCAGATTTTCATAGTATTATAGCGGTAGTTAGTTCACTTTCTTCATCGATTAACATTTTACGCGCAGTATCTAGCAATTCTGATGCTGTGCATGCACAGCCAAAATCGTGAGCCTCTATTCTAATGTTGTTTGCAAATTTAGAAGAGGTGAAAATATTCGAAATATAGTCTTTTATGCTATCGAATTCTTTGTACTCAGAGTAGCTAGTTAAAAACAGAAATTTGCGGTTCTCACGTTTAGCTATTCTATATAATTGCATTTGAGTAATAGCAAACTCACACTCTTTAATGATTTCATACACAATGTTTAGCAAACAGTGAGTTTTTGCATGCGGAAGTTTTTCATTAAATATTTTACTTTCTAATTTGGTTTTCAAACCAGTGCAGTAGCATGCATAGATATCTTCATTATTATTCATTTTGTTATTTCTCTATTGTTATTTCTTTCTCCTATTTCTAATTTCCTAAATAAATTATCTCCACTACTACAGCTTTATTCAAGTGTAATTTTCTGATAATAAAGGTTATTTTATTATTTGTTGTTTTATCAAATGTTTACTGTAAGCGCTTTTGAGTGGATGTATGTGAGAAACTAAGAGCACTATAAAGCTGTTGTATATATTCATCTTTTGACACTCAAAATTTTCAAGTAATTGGTATGTATATTCATTCTTTTATTGAGTGAAGAATAGATAAGATTCCCGATCTCTGAGTTTCTGTGAAAAGCTTAAACCTAAATCTCTAAGGCTAATGTTTGATTTATAATCAGGATAAATGTCTTTAAGAAACTCTAGAGCCTTTCGTGTGTTGCCTACTGAATCTAACGCTAAAACATAGAGGTATGGATATTGTGGGTTTTTAGCATCATATTTCATAGCTAACTTGAAATGCTTTATCGAGCTAGCTTTATCTCCAGAACGAATTAGGAACATTCCATAGGAATATTGTATTTCAGCTGATGTGGGGATTTTATTTAAGGCTATTTCAAAAAGTTGCTGCTCTTTTTTTACCAGTTTTAAACTTCGGTAAATATCGCCTAAATTTATGTAAGAGGCAGCAAAATAAGGATCAATTGCAATACTCTGTTCCAGTTTTTCAATTGCTGCTTTTTCACGTCGTAACTTTAAGTCTATAAGCGCTTGGTTGAACAAGCCTTCTCCTCGCCAAGCGGAAGCGTTACCAGACTTTAGCAACTCTTTTAATGCATATTTGAAATTAGGGAACCATTCTAAGTTATCCGAGATGAAGTGATTAGCAGCAGCAACCCTTATAGCTTTGAATTCATCGTTAAGTAGGTTTTTGAAGGATAAATTTTTGTCTTTCTCTGGCAGTAGGTTGCCTACTTGGGCTGTTGCTAGTCTGATCAAAGGTAAATGACTATTTGCCCAATTCTTTACAACATGATCGGATAATATTTGCGTCGTATATGGGAGTAGGCTAATTGCAGTTGCTCGCTTAATTTCTGACATATCATCATCATTAATTAGTGCTAAATGAACTTCCAGAGGAAGTTCTTGGTTACTCATCAATTTCATATAATTCTGTTCTGAATTAGATAATGCTTGAGGTTTACCAAACCAAGATTGTAAATGCTCCGCAGCCCAACTATTATTCTTATCGCTGTGACAGGAGATACATGCATTTGGTGTAGAAAATTCATTTGATAAATCTGGTCGAGGTATCTTGAAGCTATGATCTCTCCTTGCGTCAACACCCATGTATGTTGTTTCCGGCATATGACAACTGACACATTGCCCTGCTTTAGAATCTAACGGGTGGTTAGTGTGCTTTTCTTGTTCATAAATTTCAGCATTATGGCACTGTAAACATAATCCATTGGTTTGAGTTTTGACTTTCATGCTATGCGCGTCGTGACAGTCCAAGCAGTTAACACCCTCATCGTACATTTTACTTTGTAAGAAGGAGCCATACACATACACTTCATCTTTTATTTGTCCATCCGCGTGATATAACGGTGGTACTAAAAAGTTTGGTGAGAATTGTTCTAGTAAATGTTTGTTAGGTTTGAAACCATCGGTTAGCGGTGCTCGCAATGCATGGCATGAGAAGCAGGTATTCATGAACTGGCCACGCTGCGCTTTTTGTTCTTGCGAGGCTACCTCACTTTTCTGGTTTCTTAATCTAGCTACTTTATCACCCGGAACCAATAGCCAATTTAATAAATCGCTTTTTTCTTTATTGCTTAATAGAGTGCCTTCATTGTTTTGACCCGAAACTGCGTGTTCTGATGGCATATTTCCGTGGCAAGACTGGCAACCTACATTGATATTATCCCACGTTGTATTGAATGAGTTCGTTACCGGGCTAAAATTCCGCTGAAGGCCATCTGAATGACAATCAGCACACATACCGTTCCAGTTTTGCAACGGTTGATTCCAGTGTAATCTATCATTAGGTTTTACGTCTTCATTTGCATAGTTTGGATACCAACGTTGTCCACCTTCTGAAGATGGACGACTGTCCCAAGCAAAAGGAAAAACCTGATACTTTCCATTTTGAGTTGGTACTAAGAATTGCTGAAGAGGGTAGTGTCCAAAGGTGTACATCACTTCATATGAAGATGTTTCACCAGCTTCAGTTAAATCAATTAAGAACTTTCCATTCTTTCTATAAAATTTAGCTTTTTGAGAATAGTGTGTCGTTTCTACATTGTTGAAATTTGCCAAAACAGTATCGACATTGGCAATTGCCATTGCTTTTGCATGATCGGACTTCTGCCAATTTGACACTTGTTTTTGATGGCATGAAACGCAATTTCCCTGATTAGCAATAGAGTGATAGCTAATCAAAGTAAAGGTTAAAGTTAAGATAAATTTTGTTAATTTCAAACTATTAATCTCGAATGAGACGAGTTGTCGATTCTCTTTTCACTAAACTTGGTATGTATTTTAGCTCAGATTTTAAAGGTACATCATTTGAGCTATAGTCTATGGCTCTTTGAGCCGCGTGATTAGCCATTTCAGCGATTGGATAGCGAAGTGTTGTCAACTTAGGCCGCGAATATTTAGAGAGTAATACATCGTCAAAGCCGATAATTGAAATATCATTTGGCACTTTATAACCATTGTCTTCAAATACAGATATTGCACCTATCGCCATAGCGTCGTTGTAAGCAAATACACTAGTGAAGTTTTCTGCTTGCGCGAGTAGCTCTTGCGCAGCCAGCTCGCCGCCCTTTAAAGTAGGCTCATTGTTCACTTTCAATTTTGAGTTAATGCTTAAATCAAAGGACTTAACAATTTCTTCGAATCCACCCAAGCGAAGCTTGGGATCATCTATATCGTAGTTGCTATTAATAAAAGCGACATTCTTGTGCTCTAAAGCTAATAAATGACGAGCTGCAATTTTCCCTCCTTCGAAATTATCCAGCCAAATACATTTATCTGAGACTTCATCAATAAAGCGATCAATGAAAATTAGACCGGGAATTTTGTCGCTTAAACTGACTAGTACATCATCAGACAGAAACTTACTGTGCAATACTATCGCATCGCATCGTTGCTCAACCAATAAATTGATTGCTTTTAATTCTGATTCAGCCGACATTTTGCCAGTACTCAATAGCATTTGCATATTTTTGCTCGAAGCAACTTCTTCAACTCCATTTGCGAGAGAAGAGAAAAATGGATCAGAAATATCAGGAATTACTACACCAATAGTTGACGATTTTTGTGTTTTTAGTGCTCTTGCATTTGCATCAGGTGTATAACCAAGCTTATTCATAATAGCTATTACATTACTACGAGTTTTCTCGCCGACCTTACCAACATTGTTAATAACACGAGAAACTGTTGCGATAGAAACACCAGCCTCTTTTGCTACATCCTTAATGGTTGCCATACACTAAATATTCCTTACGGGTGAAAACGTTTACATTTAAAAATCTTTATCAATCAATATTATATTAATTGTTTTGAAATAAAAAGACTTAAAGTGTTGAACGAAGTTATGTAAACGTTTACCTTTAATCTGAATTATTCAAAATAAAGTAGATTGTTATGGCTGATAAATTTGATCCTACAGAACATCCTCATCGTCGATATAACCCTTTAATTAATGAATGGGTACTAGTATCACCACATAGGGCAAAACGACCTTGGCAGGGGCAAGTGGAAAAATTAGACGAAGATGCAAAGCCTGCTTATGACGAGAGTTGCTACTTATGCTCTGGCAATACTCGTATTAATGGTGAGATAAATGATAGATACGAAAAGACATTTGTATTTACTAATGACTTTGCTGCAATTAAACAAGATACACCTGTCGTAAGTACTAATGATCCGCTTTTTAAAATGGCAACAGAGCAAGGTGAAAGTAGAGTTATATGCTTCTCTCCAGATCATAGTAAAACGTTGCCAGAGCTTTCTGTAGAAGAAATTACAGAAGTAGTGAAAACTTGGAAAGTGCAATGCGAGGAACTTGGCCGTAAATACAACTGGGTTCAGGTATTTGAAAATAAAGGCGCTGTTATGGGGTGTTCTAATCCTCATCCGCATGGTCAAGTATGGGCCCAGCAACAACTTCCTACATTGGTTTCTAAAAAGAGCGAATCGCAAGCTAAATATTTTCAAGAGCACGGCTCAAATCTTTTAGCCGATTACACAAAACGCGAATGTGAAATGCAGGATCGGGTCGTAGTTGAAAATGATGATTGGGTGGTCGTTGTACCTTATTGGGCTGCATGGCCATTTGAAACATTATTATTGCCGAAGTTTTCAATACAACGTATGACAGATTTAACAGTTGAGCAAGAAGTAACGATGGCCGATATTGTTAAACAAATCACTATCAAATATGACAATTTATTCAACTGTTCATTCCCTTATTCAATGGGGTGGCATGGTGCGCCATATGATGGTGAATTACATCCAGAGTGGACGTTACACGCAAGCTTCTTTCCACCTCTTTTAAGAAACGCCACTGTTCGCAAATTTATGGTGGGTTACGAAATGATGGCTGAAGCACAACGTGACTTGACTGCTGAGCAGGCTGCTAATCGACTTAAAGAATTATCTGATATTCACTACAAGGAGGCTAAGTAATGTCTAGAAGTCAATTTGTAACTGACTTACATGTCGAACAGTTTAAGGTGCAACCAGCGTTAGTTATACATGCTCCGGGTCGCGTGAACCTTATTGGTGATCATACTGATTATAACGACGGTTTCGTGTTACCTGCGGCGATTAACTACGGAACTGACATTGCGGCATCAAAGCGTGACGATAAGATTATTTCTGTCTATGCACATGATTGTAACCAAGAAAGTGCTGAATTTTCTTTGGAAGATATTCAGTTTGATGAGCAACGAATGTGGCTAAATTACGTTGCAGGAACATTGAAAGTGCTAATGGAGACATTTCCTGATATTCAGGGGGCGGATATGGTGGTTTCAGGAAATGTTCCACAGGGAGCTGGTCTAAGTTCATCAGCGAGTTTTGAGATAGCTATTTTGAAGACTTTTGTAGAGCTTTATGACTTAAACCTAGATGGTGTTAAGGCGGCTTTAAAAGGCCAACGTGCTGAAAATACTTTTGTTGGTTGTAATTGCGGCATTATGGATCAGTTAATATCTGCAATGGGCAAAGATAAACACGCAATGTTGCTTGATTGCCGAAGTCTTACTTTCCAAGATGCCCCTATTCCAGAAGAGCTATCCATTTTTATTGTTAACTCTAATGTAAGGCGAGGCTTAGTTGACAGTGAATATAATCAACGCCGAGAGCAGTGTGAAAAAGTAGCAGCGCATTTTGGTGTAAACGCACTAAGAGATCTAAGTATCGAGCAATTAGAAAATGCTAAAGAACAGTTAGATCCTATTTTATTCAAACGAGCTAAACATGTAGTAACTGAAAATGCCCGAGTGGAGTCTGCGTTGTTAGCTCTGAAAAACAATGATGTAACTTTATTGAGTGGGCTTATGAGAGACTCACATAACTCACTTCGAGATGATTTCCAAGTGACCGTTAAAGAAATGGATGGCTTGGTAGAGATGATTGATGGTGTACTTGGTAACCAAGGCGGTGTTCGAATGACAGGGGGAGGGTTTGGTGGTTGTATTGTTGCGTTAACACCTACTAAGTTGCTTACCGAGTTGACAGAGCTAGTAGAAAAGGAATATCCAGAAAAATTCGGATTAAAGCCAAGTGTCTATGTGTGTAGAGCATCACAAGGAGCATTTAGAAAATGAGTGTTTTAGTTACAGGTGGAGCAGGTTATATCGGTTCACATACTGTTTTGGCTTTGCTAAAGGCTGGACTCGAAGTCGTTGTAGTAGATAATCTTTCAAATGCTTCCGAAGAGTCTATTAAACGAGTTGAAGAGTTAACTAATAAAACAGTAGCTTTCTATCAAGCAGATATTTTGGATATGGATTTGATGTCCTTTGTTTTTTCAAGGCATGAGATTGAATCTGTGATTCATTTTGCAGGTCTTAAAGCTGTAGGTGAGTCATCTCATAAACCCCTAGAATATTATCACAATAATGTGACAGGAACGATGGCATTAGTTGCTGCTATGAAAGATTTTGGTGTTAGTAATCTAGTATTTAGTTCTTCAGCTACTGTTTACGGCGAGCAAAACAAACCTCCTTACATTGAAACGCAAACATTAGGGCTACCATCAAGTCCATATGGAAAAACTAAGTCAATGGTGGAAGAAATTCTGAAAGATTATTGTATAGCTAATGAAAAGTTTAAGGTTGCAAACTTACGTTATTTTAACCCAATTGGTGCGGATGTAAGTGGCAAGATAGGGGAAGACCCTAACGGTATTCCTAATAACTTGATGCCTTTTGTAGCCCAAGTCGCTGTTGGAAAAAGAGATAAACTGTCTATTTTTGGAAATGATTATAATACTAAAGATGGGACTTGTTTAAGAGATTATATTCATGTAACTGACCTTGCTCAAGGGCATATAGATGCCTTAAATTGGCTAGTTAATCAAGAATCAGGTCTTTGTGAAGCCTTTAACTTAGGGACAGGACAACCATTATCTGTATTAGATATAGTGCATGGTTTCGAGCAATATACAAAGCAAAAAGTATCTTATGAATTTTCTTCTAGAAGAGAGGGAGATTTACCAGCATTTTGGGCTGATGCAAGTAAGGCGGAAGAAGTTCTATCTTGGAAGCCAGTCAAAACTCTCCGTAACATGATGGAAGATACGTGGCGTTGGCAATCTGGCAACCCTAAAGGTTACGAGAGTTAATGCAACGTATTGAACTCGTTAACTCCAATGGCATGAAAGTCCTCCTCGTAGACTATGGGGCAAGGATAGCCTCAATTTTAGTGCCTTGTAATGGTGAATTATTGGAAATGACAGTAACTCCAAAAGATAAGGCGTTACTGGAGAAAGACCTATTTTACTTAGGTGCTACATGTGGTCCTGTTTGTAATCGAATTTCGAACGCCTCTTTTAGTTTGAACGGCATTGTTTACCGATTGAGAAAAAACGATGGTAAAAACTGCCTACATGGAGGGGAAAATAATATATCTCTTAGGCATTGGGAAATATATAAGCAAAGCGATGAGCAAGTAATTTTTAAGTTAACGTTAGCGCATTTGGAAGATGGATTTCCCGGCAATCGAGAGTTGTATGTTCGCTATCATTTATCAGAAGATAACGCTTTGGATATTAGGTTTAATGTTAAGAGCGATATGGATAGTCCTATTAACTTAACAAACCATGCCTACTTTAACCTCGGCGAAAAAGACATCCAACATTTAATGTTTAAGCTAAATGCCAAAGAAATGCTTGAACGAAAAAGTAATGGTCTACCGACAGGTCGTTTATTAAATTCGGAAAACACAGGTTTTGATATTAGCTATTGGACTATGGTTAAAGATTTCATTAACGAAAACCACTATGAGCAAATCATCGCGGAAGAAGGAATGACTCTGTAACTAAATCTGTGTAACTGCCTATTATTAATACCCATATAGGGTTTAGGATAGGTAGTTATGAACAAGAAAGAACTTGAAGTCTTTGCCAAGCAAGCGGCTAAATCCATCAAAACGGAAGCAGATTTAACGAACTTTCGTAAAATGCTTACCAAGGTAACGGTTGAAGCTGCGCTTAATGCGGAGCTGGATGAACACCTTGGTTATGTTCGTCATGAGCAATCCATCAACGATAATTCACGCAATGGCTATTCGCCCAAAACTATACGAACAGAAGATGGCGAGATTGATTTAGATTGAACTGGTTTAATTGAGCCGGACACTTTAATAAAGGACAATGTTCCAATATTGAGGTGTTAAATGACAAAACGAAAAAACAAAACCTATACAACCGAATTTAAACAAGAAGCTGTAGCCTTAGTGACTGAGCAAGGCTATACGGTCTCACAAGCCGCAGCTTCTTTGGGGATCACCACTAAACTCATTTATAACTGGAAAGCGAAACTTGAACAACAACAAGCTGGTAATGCGTTAAGTGAAGATGAACGAGCAGAGCTAAAACGGCTCAGAAAAGAAAATAAAGAACTCAAAATGGAGAAAGAGATCTTAAAAAAGGCAAGCGCCTTCTTTGCGAAAGAAATGAAGTAAAGTACGAGTTCGTCAAAGCCAATAGTCAGGCTCATGACGTCCGCAAGATGTGTGCTGTGATGCAAGTCAGTCGCTCTGCTTACTATGCATGGCTCAAACGGCCAGCCAAGTTAATTACGGCAGAAGAGCTTCATTTATATCGGCGAGCTAAAGCGCTGTTTAAACGCAGTCGTGAAAGCTTGGGCTATCGCGAGCTACATAAAAACTTACGCAAAGAAGGCTTTGAAATTGGTAAGCACAGAACTCGAAAGCTCATGGAAGCGTTGAACCTGAAAGTAAAGCAGCGAGTTGCCTACAAGGTAACAACGAAGCGTAAGCATGCTGATGCAGTTGCAGATAATTTGCTTAATCAGAACTTTAATCCGTTGGGGCCAAATCAGATTTGGGCTGGTGATGTGACTTATTTAAAAACAGGCGAAGGTTGGATGTATCTTGCTGTTGTGATGGATTTATATTCTCGACGCATTGTTGGTTGGCATATAGATAAACGTATGACGACTGACTTAGTGATGAAAGCCATGATTAGGGCTTATAACCTGAGAAAACCAGCTAAAGGCTTAGTATTCCACTCTGACCGAGGCTCTCAATACACCAGTAAGCGTTACCGTCAGCTGCTCGAACAATTTGGTATTCGAGCGAGTATGGGTGATGTGGGAGCCTGTTGGGATAACGCAGTAGTGGAGAGGTTCTTTGGCAGTTTGAAACATGATTGGTTACTTAAAGTGGCTCAACCTACGCGTGAGCATATGAAAAATGATGTTGTCGATTATATGAAGTATTACAACTTAGAAAGACTGCATTCAGCTAATGGTGATCTGTCACCAGTAGAGTATGAAAATTCTTTTAGAAAAGTGTCCGGCTGGAGTTGACCAGAACAGATACACCTCGTGATAGAGATTCTAGTTTTGAGCCTCAACTGGTTAAAAAGAATCAAACCCGCTTTACGTCAATGGATGACAAGATTTTATATCTGTATTCCAAAGGCATGACGACTCGTGAAATCGTGTCCACATTCAAGGAAATGTACGATGCAGATGTTTCACCAACACTGATTTCTCGTGTGACTGATGCGGTTATCGCTCAAGTCGTCGAGTGGCAAGCCAGGCCGCTTGATGCTGTTTACCCAATCGTCTATCTCGACTGCTTGGTTGTAAAAATACGCCAAGATAAGCAAGTCATCAACAAAGCCATTTACTTAGCCTTAGGCGTGAATATCGAAGGCCATAAAGAACTTCTAGGTATGTGGATATCAGAAAACGAAGGCGCGAAGTTCTGGCTTAACGTATTAACGGAGCTTCAAAACCGTGGCGTCAAAGATATCCTTATCGCCTGTGTCGATGGCCTTAAAGGTTTCCCTGATGCAATTAATACCGTTTATCCTGACACACAAATTCAGCTTTGTATTGTTCATATGGTGCGTAATTCATTGAAGTTTGTGCCGTGGAAAGACTACAAAGCCATCACGGCTGATTTAAAGCGCATATACCAATCGGTAACTGAAGATGAAGCCTTAATGGCCTTAGAGCAGTTTGAGCAACGCTGGGACAGTAAATATCCCAATATCTCTCGCTCATGGCGAAATAACTGGCAAAACGTTAGTACCATCTTCAATTACCCTGAAGATATCAGAAAAGCTATTTACACCACCAACGCTATTGAATCGCTGAACTCAGTTATACGTAAAGCCATTAAGAAACGTAAGCTGTTCCCACATGACGATTCGGCGAAAAAGGTGGTTTACTTAGCTATTGAGCAGGCATCTAAAAAATGGACGATGCCGATAAGAAATTGGAAATCGGCCTTAAATCGATTTATGATCGAATTCGAAGACCGATTAAAAGATGTTATTTAAAACTGGCAGTTACACAAAATGTGTTACAGGGTCAATTTAGCTCTTTATGTATGAAAAAACGTGAATTGTTTTTGAGTAAAAGGTTTCATCTGGTTTAACAACAACTGTAGGTAAACTATTATTTGGACTATTGGGATATTGCCCGGTTTCAATACAAATACCAGAACGCTGTTGGTAGGGCGTGTTGTACTTGCCGACGACCGAAGGGGTTAAATAGTTTCCTGAATATATTTGCCCTCCAACTTCTGTAGAAAACACAGTTAACTTCCTACCTGATTTAGGATGAGTCAACTCAGCAAACTTGGTTAACTCTCCTCTTTGTTCTTTGCTCACCCAGAAATGATCTAGTCCGTTCGTATCAACTAGCTCTTTTGGCTCGTTATCAAAAACGCTAGCTAGTTTGGTGGCTACAGAAAAGTCAAAAGGTGTGCCTTTAGTGCTGGAAACTATTCCTAAAGGAATAGATTCTTTGGTTAGAGGTAGATAGTTACTGCTGTTAATAGTTAAAAAATGGTCATCTACTTTATCGCCATGATTGCCGCTTAGATTAAAGTAGCTGTGTTGAGTAGGGTTAAAGATTGTTGATTGATCGGTATTTGCTTGATACTCGACTATAAATTCGTTCTTAGAGGTAACGGTATAAGTGATTGTTACATGTAAATTTCCGGGATACCCCGCTTCACCATCTTTACTTAGATACTTTAGAATTAAGCTTGCGCTTTCATTTGTAACTTTCGGATTGGCGTCCCAAACAACTTTATCAAAACCAATTGAGCCACCGTGTAAATGGTGAGGTTCTCTATTCTTTTCGATCTCGAATACGTTACCGTCTATCATGGCTTTGCCATTTTCTAACCTATTAGCGAACCTCCCTATAATTGCACCAAAATAGCGATTCCTGTGCTCGTAGTCTTGTAGGTGGTCATAACCAAGTACTACGTCATCCATTTGACCGTATTTATCAGGCACTTCAATAGAAGTAATAATACCTCCATAGTTAATTGCAGATAATCTTATCTGCGGTCCTATTAGTGTATATTTTGTTATTACTCGCCCATCATCTAGTTTCCCATAATGTTCCTTTTCCACGGTAAAGTTTGATGCTGATACGAATGGGATAAAAACCGCACTGCATATCAACAACATGCAGTGCAAAAGCCTATTGATTAACTTCGGCATTCGTTAATTACCTTGCCTGATTTCTTCCAGTCGTTTTTGTAAGTTGGATACTATTTCAGGGTGCTTGTCTGCTATATTTACTCGCTCTTTAGGGTCACTTTTCATATTGAACAACTGAGGCTCAGACATCAGTCCGTTCTCAATAGCCGTTTTATTTGCCAACCAAGCTGGTGTTGTTCCGTCAAATGGCTCAATGTACTTCCAATTAGCATTTCGAATAGAGAGCGTAAAAGACTCTTCAAGCATTTCGCTTCGTCCATTTGCTTTAGCATTTAAAAATGCACCAAGAAGGTCTTCACTATCAACTGCCTCTCCTTTATCAAGCTCAGTATTTGTTAATGAAGCTAGTGATTTATATATATCGATATGGCTAATCATTGCGTCACTATCACCAGATTCTTTTATTCCATTGGGGTAAGTTACGATCATAGGAACTCTAGTGCCTGCCTCGTAAGCGCTGTACTTACCACCTCTGAAACCGCCAGATGGATCGTGATTGCCTTTTAACTCCTCAGCTAAATCCGCATAACCATCATCCATTACAGGACCATTATCACTTGAGAAGATAATTAACGTGTTATCATAAACGCCTTGTTTTTTTAACTCGTCTACGATTTTTCCTGTCATCCAATCCATTTGAAGAATTGCATCACCTCTTGGACCCATGCCGGATTTACCCGCAAACATCTCGTGAGGAACTCTAGGAACGTGAATGTCATGAAAAGGAAAAAACAGGAAGAAAGGATCATCTTTTGATTCTTTTATAAACTCAATAGCCTTATTGGTAAATACAAATGGAAAGTCTTCATCAACCCACTCAGCAGCTTTACCACCTTTCATCCAACCGATACGGCTAATACCATTTACAATGGTCGCACTATGTTGAAGATCTGCCGTTTGCTTTAATAATTCTGGATTTTCAGTCCCGACAGGTCTATCACCAATTCTCGCTTTGTAACTCACTTCAATTGGGTCATCAAAGTCTAAACCAACGACATCATGATTTTCTAAATATACCGTTGGCACACGGTCACCAGTTGCAGGCATTAAGAAGCTGTAATCGAAGCCGAGTTCCAATGGTCCCGGTTTAACTGGTTTATTCCAGTCAACGAATCCATCACCAAGTCCTAGATGCCACTTGCCAACAACTGCCGTTTTATAGCCTGCACGCTTAAGCATTTTGGGTAAGGTAGGCTTTGTGTGGTCAATAATTAAAGGCGCATCTCCGGGAAGAATCGCAGCTTCATTTCTAAATGCATATTGCCCCGTTAATAGCGAGTAACGTGACGGAGTACAAGTTGCCGCAGAACTGTGAGCATCAGTGTAACGAATTCCTTGAGCGGCCAAAGCATCAACACTAGGTGTCTGAGTTTTAGTCATGCCGTAGCTGCTTAAGTCACCATAACCCAGATCGTCTACATAGAAAATAACGACGTTGGGTAGCTGAGCATTGCTAGATTCTTTCTGATTATCGATAGTTGGTTGTTGGCACCCCATTAATGTTAATAATGAAAGTGAAGCTAACCATTTTGTGTTTTTTATCATTGGTATAAATCGCCTTTAAACTTCTTATCCTTCTTAAAGACGATTTATATTAAGTTTTCATCTAGTCACGATGAAAATATTTTAGAGTTGCAGTGTTTAAAACTATTCCTGAAGCAAGTCTTGCAAGGGATCATTTGTCTTAATCATTGTGTCGTAAATTATTTGGCTAAATTCTTTAATTTTATTTTTATGTGCTTGTACATCCGATGATATGATGTTGAAACTTTCCTTTGAGTCATTAACCAAGTCATAGAATTCGTCTCGGTTAGGATTTATGAAATCTTTTACTAGTTTATGCTTCCCGTCACTGTACATTCTCATACCAGTAATGGACTGATGCTTCGTAGTGTAAGCTGCATAATAGTCAGTAGAAATCACCTTGTTTGGGTTTAACAAAGCAGGCATCACTGATTTTCCTCGAATATTAGTCGCGTCATATTCAATTCCCGCAACATCCATTAGTGTGGGAAACCAATCTAAATTTGATAACGTTGTTAGATTTACTGAGCTTGGTTGAATCTTTCCTTTCCACACTACTAAAGTTGGAACCTTAATTGAGTTGTCGTACATGTTAGGTTTTTGATCAGTTGGAATGTTTTTGTTGTCGTTCTTAACTTTCGTATTTAACAACCAGTGCCCATTGCCTTTATGCCAAATACCGTTATGTCCCATGTTGTATCCGTGATCAGAGGTAAAAATGATGAGTGTGTTGTCGTATAGGCTCAGAGATTTCAAATGTTCTATCAGAACACCAAGGTTTCTATCAACACTGCGTACACTTGAAAGGTACTCCTTCATGAATCGCTTATTTTTTATAGCATTCAGATTTGGATAATCAGGATCAGGAAGGATTATATCCATATTTTTATATGGAGCTTCATCTTCAGGAGCAACGGGCAACCAACGCGTATGCGGTGCTCTGTAATGAAGAGAAAGTAAGAACGGTTTATCGCTCTTGCGCGATAAGAAGTCTATTGCGTAATCAGTTAGAATATCAGCTGTTAAACCATTAACCTTCTTTTCTATACTATCGATTTCCAAAACTGGGTCTGACGTTTTAGTTCCCCCCTTGGTAAAACCGATAAATTCATCATATCCATGCAATGTTGGGTGATGCTCTGACTGAATACCTAAGTGCCACTTTCCAATTAATCCTGTGTAATAACCATTTTCTTGCAATAACTCCGGCCAAGTTATTTCCTTTTGAGACAAACCTAACTCCGGCTCTAAGCCATTCATCGCAGCAGGTTTATAATGAGTATTGATCCAGTCATCAATGCCAAGTTCAAAACCATATTTAGAAGTTAGTAATCCTGCTCTTGATGGACTGCAAACTGGAGTTGTTGTGTACCCATTTGGAAAAGATATTCCAAGTTTAGCTAACTCATCCATGTTAGGGGTAACAGCTTGTTTGTTCCCAGAACTACCAATAGCCCAAGGAGCCTGATCGTCGGTATAAATAAAAAGTATATTTGGTTTAGGTGCGTTTTCTGAAATATCGATGGAACTATCTTTTGTAGATGAACAACCAACAAGCATTAATGAGAGCGGGAAAAACAAGTACTCCATTATTTTTATGCATTTTATTTTGTTTGTTTTCACGGTCCTGCTCTTTCGATTAAATATGACTTGATTTTAAGACGAATAAAGCGGAATTTTCCTCAATCTATAACAGAGTCTTTAATAAAATAGGATAAGCAGTTCATAATTTTAAAAACGGAAAAATTTGAACTAAAGTTTAACTCTTGCTCCTAGAGCAAAACGAGAACCAGTGTATTGCAAGCGACTTAAACGCTCCTGTACATCAACATATTCATAAAGTCGTTCATTGGTAATATTAATAGCTTCAAATAGAATGGTAACATCTTCAGTCACATCGTAGGAGAAGCTGGCATCCAATTGACCATAAGCTTCAACATGCTCTGGTAATCCACCATTTCTTGTACCAGATCTAGCTAGTAGAAAATCATCCCGCCAGTTGTAAGCAAAACGTGCTTGAATGCGGTCTTTCTCATAGAAAGCGACAACATTGTAGGAGGTTTCTGAAAAGCCTTCTAATGCCACACCCGGATCGTTAATTCCTTCGATACCAATAGGCTCCGCATTTTTATCCTCAGCATCAAGGTAAGTAAAGTTAGCTTGAATACCAAAGCCATCAAATACACTCGGTAAATAATCAAAGTTATGTAAAAACGCTAATTCAACCCCCGTTATGTCTCCTCCTGCTCTATTACTTTTCTGTGTAACCAACTCAACAAGAGGACCAAATTCCGGGATATCAATTGACGCGTCTACTTCTTTTCCATCAATGTATACATTTGGTGTTGTATCAGGGGTTGTTTGAGTAGAAATAAATGAATCAAGAGTCTTGGTAAATAAGTTTAAAGCATATGAATCGCCATTTTCTGAATAATACTCTAGCGACAAATCGAACTGCGTTGCTTCGTAAGGTAACAAGAATGGATTGCCCTTAACTGTACTGAAATTTGACGCTCGTATGTCATTGTAGGTAGCACTAACACTGATATCAGAAATAGTAGGAAGTGATATAACTTTTGAACCTGCAAAACGCAAGTTATAGCCATTCTGAAAATCTAGTTTAAAATTTACGCTTGGCAATACTTCATCGTATCTGTGTTTTTTAGAAATCTGGCTCAACTCGCTGTAAAGAACGTCAATTTGAATACTATTATCATTTTTGTCTACAGCATGCTCGATAGCAATTCTGTTTTGTCCATAACCACTAGAAACTGTTTCTACATCAACATATCTAGCTCCCGCATTCCCGCTCCACGTGTAATCGCCTAGCTCACCTTTAAAGTTGAACTGAACGTAAGCGGATGTTTTTTCTTCTTCTGTTGCTGTTGAGCGTGGCCTACTCAAAAATTTATCTGTCCAATTCGGCTCCTGTCGAAGTGTACCAATTGCATCCAAGTATTTCTGAACATCTGCAACTAAAATAAATTGGCGAGGGAAGTCACCACTTTCTTCTGATAGAAAATGCGAATCATTAGTTTTAAAAAGAGAGTCATCCAAATCAAAAAATGTATTACAAGTGGAAATAGGATTAATAACGTCTTTATTCCCGCATCCACTCTGAATCCTATAATGACCAAGTGTTTTTTCACGACTAGAGTACGCTACACCCGTATCAATTGAAGTCAACGTACCTTCATCAGTTTCATAGCGTGCATCAAATTTAAGTTCAGCGACATCATCTTCAAGGCGTTCATCAAACAAAGTGTTAAAATGAGCACGCACATTTGAAGTATTTGATATATCAATATTGCTCTGGTAATCCAGAAGATTACCACCGCCTACTAAGTCATATTTGATAACATCATTACCTATTTCCTGAGTAGCATCAATTAAATTGGGAACATAGTTGTGAGTAATTATGGTTGCATCAGCTTTTGATTTGAACGCATCAAAATCGAACGTAAAATTTCCTACAACAGCATTTAGATGGTAACCAAATACTATTGTTTCACTCACTTCGCCACTTTCACCAAATTGACCATCAAGTGGGTGATTGCCAAACTTTTCTCCACGGATAGCAGTTAAGTTGTTAGACGCAACAACATTTCTCCATCCAGATCTGTGCAAAGGTATCTGCATACCTTGTCGTAGCTCTTCGCGTTTAAAATCACTGTAGAGGAAATCTACGGTGTGAGCAATGTCATCAGTTTGGGCAAACTCTATGGTTACATTAGCACCAGATCTTTCACGATGCTCCTCAGTCAAGTTAAAACGATATCGCCCCGGGTACCATAGATGTTCAGGAGTAATAACATTGCCATTTAAGTCTTTAATATCTCCCTCGATTGCACTTGCAGTTACTGTAGACCAGCGACTAGTTTCAGCGCTATCAATCCGGTTAGTGTTTTCTTGATGAGTAAAGCCTATTAAAACACCGAATCGGTTATCCATAAAGGTATTACTAACGATACCTGATACTCTTGGACCAATGTCATCTGAAAGCTCACTATATTTTGTATGAATAGAACCAACAGCTTTGAAACCGGGACTGCTTTTGGGACGTGCTGTTTTAACATTAACATAACCACCGATGCTACCTTCTTGTATGCTAGCCATTGGGGCCTTAACAACGTCAGATCCAGCAATCAACTCTGAAGGTAATACTTGAAAATCAAGTGAGCGATCTGTACCCGTAGTTGCTATGGTTCGACCATTAACTTGAACTAAGTTAAATTCTGGGCCAAAGCCACGGATAGTTAGCTTTGAACCTTCTCCATTCTGTCTTGAAATCGCAACTCCCGGCAAGCGCTGTAATGACTCTGCTACGTTCTGGTCTGGAAATTTACCAACATCTTCTGCTGCTATACCGTCCTGAATTGAACCTGCATTTCTTTTGTTTTCCATCGCATGAGCCAAACTACTCCTAATGCCTGTAATTTCGAATACTTCTATTTGAGGTGCTTCTTTTTCTTCGGATACAACTTTTGCCAGATTGTCTGCCCCTAATTCTTCTACAGGTAAAACAGAAGAGTTCGAAGAAATATGATCTTCATCTTTAACTATTGAAATAGCATCTTGCTCAAGACGGATCGCTTTCAGTCCAGTTCCATTTAAAAGTATTACAATACCTTCCAAATATGAAAATCGCCCATGTAAAGAATTAGTTTGTATACCATTTACTAACCGAAATGGCACTAGAAGTGTGAGGTTGGCTTGCTCAGCAAACTCTAAAAGTGCAGTCTCAGCATCAGAAGCGTCAATATCAAACTCCATTGTAACGCTTTCTTTTGAAGCGTTTGCATTACTTGAGAGACTAATAAAAAAGCTACTCAGAACAATTAAAAAAGCAGTCCATTCTAAGGACATTTTTTTTATATTCATTGTGGACAACATATCTAACCCTTTACATCAATACGCCTCAAATCAACTCTATTCGACCTATGCGACTTTGAACCTATAGCAAATTTACCTTATGTATATAGATTCTTGAATTCAACTAATAAGTGCAATCGTTTATGCAGCCACTAATTTCTCTGGCTGACCGGTAAATAATTCATAAGGTGTTTTATAACCTCTTGTCTTTCTTGGGCGGTGATTGAGCTTATCAACTGCCGCCTGAATTTCTTCTTCACTAAGCGCCATAAAGTCTGTGCCTTTGGGAAAGTAACGTCGCAGTAAACCGTTAGTATTCTCATTGATACCTCGCTCCCACGAAGCGTAAGGGTGGGCGAAGTACACATCCGCTTCTAGCGCTTGAGCAATTCGCTCATGTTGAGCAAATTCTTTACCATTATCGAAGGTAATCGTCAGTACCTTTTCTTTGAGTGGCATAACACTATCAATGATAGCGTCTGCTGTAATATCAGCATGTTTGCTCTCAATACGCCTAACAACGGTATAAAGTGTCTTTCGCTCAACCAGTGTGACAAAGGCGTGTTGGCGCCCTTTTCCTATAACAGTATCACCTTCCCAATCACCAAGACGAGATTTTGTGTCAACTACCGCTGGGCGTTCATCAATACCGACACGGTTCACAAGTTGGCCACGCTTACTATAGCGGCCATAGCGTTTTTGGTATTTTTTACCTGCTCTGGTGAGAGATTTATACAGTTGACCACCTTGGGCTTTATCCTGATAAATATAGCGGTAAATACTCTCATGGTGCAGGGAAAGCTTTTCTTCTAATTTAATCCGTCCAGTAATTTGCTCTGGGCTAAAGTCTTGCTCAAGCAACCACTTAATCCAACCTTGGACCTGCTCTGTGATTTTGACTGACTTAGTAGCCGATTGACGTCTTTGTTTAGCCAATTGGTGAGCTTGTTTTGGTCGATAGCCCCTCAATCCTTTATTGCGTCGTATCTCGCGTGAAATGGATGACGGACTGCGCTCTAAAATTTCAGCTATCTCTTTTTGACTATGTTTTGCTTTTAACAAAGCGTAAATCTGGTATCGTTCAGCTTGTGTCAGCTGTTTGTAGTTCATAAGGCTATTTCCTTTGGCGAGAAAGTAGCCGAACTATAACAGCTGGCCACCTAACCTGAGAAATTGCACTTATTATGCGAATCTAAGAATTTAATATCTAAGCGGAGTGTAAATCAACATGCCCGATTGAAAATAGCTCAAATGAAAGTATAGAGAGCCTTCGTTAATACGTTCAACAAGAGCAAAATTATGCTGTAAAGAAGGAAATATATAGTGTTTTTATGGAGATACTTAATTATGCCTAAGCAAGTTATATTTGAACGACAATCTTTGAGAAATTGGAAATGAAAGGCAATCACTTAGACTCTGTAACTAAATCTGTGTAACTGCCTATTATTAATACCCATATAGGGTTTAGGATAGGTAGTTATGAACAAGAAAGAACTTGAAGTCTTTGCCAAGCAAGCGGCTAAATCCATCAAAACGGAAGCAGATTTAACGAACTTTCGTAAAATGCTTACCAAGGTAACGGTTGAAGCTGCGCTTAATGCGGAGCTGGATGAACACCTTGGTTATGTTCGTCATGAGCAATCCATCAACGATAATTCACGCAATGGCTATTCGCCCAAAACTATACGAACAGAAGATGGCGAGATTGATTTAGATACACCTCGTGATAGAGATTCTAGTTTTGAGCCTCAACTGGTTAAAAAGAATCAAACCCGCTTTACGTCAATGGATGACAAGATTTTATATCTGTATTCCAAAGGCATGACGACTCGTGAAATCGTGTCCACATTCAAGGAAATGTACGATGCAGATGTTTCACCAACACTGATTTCTCGTGTGACTGATGCGGTTATCGCTCAAGTCGTCGAGTGGCAAGCCAGGCCGCTTGATGCTGTTTACCCAATCGTCTATCTCGACTGCTTGGTTGTAAAAATACGCCAAGATAAGCAAGTCATCAACAAAGCCATTTACTTAGCCTTAGGCGTGAATATCGAAGGCCATAAAGAACTTCTAGGTATGTGGATATCAGAAAACGAAGGCGCGAAGTTCTGGCTTAACGTATTAACGGAGCTTCAAAACCGTGGCGTCAAAGATATCCTTATCGCCTGTGTCGATGGCCTTAAAGGTTTCCCTGATGCAATTAATACCGTTTATCCTGACACACAAATTCAGCTTTGTATTGTTCATATGGTGCGTAATTCATTGAAGTTTGTGCCGTGGAAAGACTACAAAGCCATCACGGCTGATTTAAAGCGCATATACCAATCGGTAACTGAAGATGAAGCCTTAATGGCCTTAGAGCAGTTTGAGCAACGCTGGGACAGTAAATATCCCAATATCTCTCGCTCATGGCGAAATAACTGGCAAAACGTTAGTACCATCTTCAATTACCCTGAAGATATCAGAAAAGCTATTTACACCACCAACGCTATTGAATCGCTGAACTCAGTTATACGTAAAGCCATTAAGAAACGTAAGCTGTTCCCACATGACGATTCGGCGAAAAAGGTGGTTTACTTAGCTATTGAGCAGGCATCTAAAAAATGGACGATGCCGATAAGAAATTGGAAATCGGCCTTAAATCGATTTATGATCGAATTCGAAGACCGATTAAAAGATGTTATTTAAAACTGGCAGTTACACAAAATGTGTTACAGGGTCATCACTTAACGTAATCGCCTTTTATATTTAGCTTGATTTAAAACTCAATCTTATCTTATTTGTTGAAAGCTGCTTATGTTCAATATTAAATGTCTTTTCTAATATTGCTAGTAGCCCGCGAACATCACCAGTCTTAAATCTTCCTGCGATTTGCATGTTCCGTAACTTCTCATCATGAGCTAACTCTATTTCTAACTCCGTATATCGAGCGATTTCCTTAATGGCTTCTTCAAGCGTATCACCTGTAAACACCAGTTTACCTTGTTGCCAAGAAAGAGCTTTGGTCATCTCATTTCTATTAACTGTTTCTATAGTGAGCCGATAGTCAACAGGTGATGTATCTAGAGATACCTTTTGCCCCTCTGAGACTGACAATGAAACATGAGATAGCTTCTGAATATTCTTTAGACTCCTTTCGTCTATATCTGCAACGAGTACTTTACCATCAGTAACTAACAGCTCTACTTCATGGGTACTGTATTCAACGTTAAATGCAGTACCTACGGCTTGAATCACCTTCTCTCCTGCAACGACACTCAGTGGTCTATTTAAATCATGTGCAACTTCAATATGCATCTCACCTTTTTGCAACTCAATAATTCTCGCAGTATCTGTATAAGCAATGTTTACCAGACTATCAGTATTCAAAATCAGTATACTGTCGTCAGGTAAGTGAATCGTATTTTTTTCACCAATTTGAGTTGAGTACATCTTCTCAATAGCTGCGTATTTCGGTGTTACAGGTATTTCTTCGGTAGGAAAAAAGAAAAGTAAACTAAACATGACCAGCACTGATGCTGCAATAGCACTATGCCAATTGTAAGGTTTTTCTTTCTTAACCAAGTCTTCAGGAACTATTTCTGCAAGTCTATTTAGCTCTTCTAATTTTTCTGAAAATTTCGCAACATCCAACATGGTTTCCATATTGGATGGTTTTTCATAAAGCCATGACTGGAATGTTTGGGTTTCTTCTGAAGTTAAACCTCGATCGATTTTCGCAATCCAATCGCAGGCTACATCTAACGCGTCGTTAGACATCTGTGACGCATTGATAAAATTTACAACATTATTGTTCATTTTGCGTCTCCTTGTTTAGTTTTAACAAAGCTTTTCTCTTCTAGGCTTCTTTGGTTTTTAATAAATTGATAACATCGTTTTGTGCCAGCAGAAACATGTTTTTCTACTGTGCTTTCACTTAACCCGAGACTAGATGCAATTTCTTTTTGGCTGTGGCCATATACTTTTTTAAGCACGAATACTTTTCTACATTGCACTGGAAGCATTCTAATTGCTTCACACAGCTCTTCAAAATCTTTGTTTGAAGTGTATTTTTGAAATTCTTCATCATGAGTAGTATCTGTTAAAAGACTTTCAAAAGCATTCCAGTCATCAACATCGTCAACTAACTTAACTCTCGCTTGTTTAGCGTAATCAAGTGCTAAATTTTTAGCTGTCTTATACATAAAAGATTTAGGTGAAGATATTCCCTTTACGTCCTTTACGCCACACAAACGTACGTAAGTTTCTTGTACAATATCTTCTATATCGCTAGGCGGCACAATTCGTGCCACTAAGCGATTCAGCCCTTCTTTTGAAGAGAGAAATAATTTATGAAACATATTTTCATTAGTCATACATTAGTCATCGAATTATAAAACATTTGGACCTCATTGTGTATGACGAGTCACCATTTGTTTTCCGCTATTAAATTTAGTAACTAGTGAAAATATTTTTGTGTCGGCGCAAAGTTTCATTTTTAAATTGGCAGGTGTAGTGAAATTTTATAATCTTAGATTCGCATAATAAGTGCAATTTCTCAGGTTAGGTGGCCAGCTGTTATAGTTCGGCTACTTTCTCGCCAAAGGAAATAGCCTTATGAACTACAAACAGCTGACACAAGCTGAACGATACCAGATTTACGCTTTGTTAAAAGCAAAACATAGTCAAAAAGAGATAGCTGAAATTTTAGAGCGCAGTCCGTCATCCATTTCACGCGAGATACGACGCAATAAAGGATTGAGGGGCTATCGACCAAAACAAGCTCACCAATTGGCTAAACAAAGACGTCAATCGGCTACTAAGTCAGTCAAAATCACAGAGCAGGTCCAAGGTTGGATTAAGTGGTTGCTTGAGCAAGACTTTAGCCCAGAGCAAATTACTGGACGGATTAAATTAGAAGAAAAGCTTTCCCTGCACCATGAGAGTATTTACCGCTATATTTATCAGGATAAAGCCCAAGGTGGTCAACTGTATAAATCTCTCACCAGAGCAGGTAAAAAATACCAAAAACGCTATGGCCGCTATAGTAAGCGTGGCCAACTTGTGAACCGTGTCGGTATTGATGAACGCCCAGCGGTAGTTGACACAAAATCTCGTCTTGGTGATTGGGAAGGTGATACTGTTATAGGAAAAGGGCGCCAACACGCCTTTGTCACACTGGTTGAGCGAAAGACACTTTATACCGTTGTTAGGCGTATTGAGAGCAAACATGCTGATATTACAGCAGACGCTATCATTGATAGTGTTATGCCACTCAAAGAAAAGGTACTGACGATTACCTTCGATAATGGTAAAGAATTTGCTCAACATGAGCGAATTGCTCAAGCGCTAGAAGCGGATGTGTACTTCGCCCACCCTTACGCTTCGTGGGAGCGAGGTATCAATGAGAATACTAACGGTTTACTGCGACGTTACTTTCCCAAAGGCACAGACTTTATGGCGCTTAGTGAAGAAGAAATTCAGGCGGCAGTTGATAAGCTCAATCACCGCCCAAGAAAGACAAGAGGTTATAAAACACCTTATGAATTATTTACCGGTCAGCCAGAGAAATTAGTGGCTGCATAAACGATTGCACTTATTAGTTGAATTCAAGATTTTAAATTCTTCCCTATACATTCAAAAACTCGAATAGGCTTAATTCAATATATTTAGCAAGGCTATAACTTCCTGTTGTGACCAGTTATATAGATTAAGAAAATTTTTATAACTGGTGGTTTTTTCTACCTCAATCGTCCTACTAAAAACATCCAATGAAAAATCAGACGATGTCTACATAAAATTAAAACAAATGGGGAGAAGAGTTGTGACAAAAGCACCAAACTTAAAGCTTAGCAAAGTTGCTAAAAGCTGCTTTTTAGCATTATCAATTACAAGCATCAATAGTTTCGCTGCCGAAGAAAATTCAGATAAAAGAAAAGATAAAGAAATTGAAGTTATTGAAGTTACAGGTATTAAAGAAAGTTTATCTAGTGCAATGAACATGAAACGTAGCACAGATAATATTGTCGAGGTTATTAATTCTGAAGACGTTGGTAAGTTACCAGATAATAACCTTGCAGAGGTTTTAGAAAATATTACTGGCATACAAATTGATCGTACTTCGGGTGTTGGTAGCTCAGTATCTATTCGCGGTTCAGACCAAAATAGAGTTGAAGTTAATGGTCGAGGCACAGCTCCCGCAGAAGATGCTCGTGGTGGTATTAGCTTCGAAGACTTACCCGCATCGCTTATAGCGTCAGTAGTTGTAACTAAGGTTCCGACAGCTGATATGGTAGAGGGGTCATTAGGTGGAACAATTGACTTAAAAACTTATCGCGGCCTAAGTCTAAGTAAACCTATTCGTTCAATAACAACAAAAGCTGAATACGCTGAAAATAGAGATGAGTGGGGCCCTAGTATCTCAGGAACATTCGGTGATAAGTTTCAAACTGATTTTGGTGAAATAGGAGTTGTATTCTCTGCAAACCATCAAGTTCAGAAAGTTAGAGAGGACTCTTTAAATGTTCGTGTAGGAACACGAGGTGGGATCGATCTCGATCAATTTGGAGGGCCGGGCGACGGCACATCAGCACCAGATACATATTTACGACCAACTTTCGCACAACAGTTTTTCAGTATTGAAGACCGCACTACAGATGCGTTTAGCGGTTCTATTGAATGGCAAGCAAATGATGACTTGAAATTATTTGTCGATGCGACTCTTACTCGTGCAGAAACAGATCGTCGAGGACACGGCGCATTTCTTGGTCAACCGGGAGCAAGGGGGGAACGGGATCATCTCGACTCAGCAACTTTCGACGTATTCACTGCTAACGGTGTGTCTATTCCTATAATATCTTCAACCCAAGTTGATGGAATACAACTACGTTCTACTAATTCTAGCTTAAGCCGCGAAACTGATACAGATTTGTTTGCTTTAGGTGGTGAATGGATCATTAATGACAGTTTAGATATGTCATTTGAATTAAGTGATTCTGAATCAGATACATTCGCACCTCAGTTTAGCTTGGTAACTCAATTTCAAAATCCTGATGCATCCAATATAAACAGTGCGGGAAGTCGCCAAAGAATTAATTTCTATTACGATAACACAGGCGACTTAGCTTACGGGCCTGCCGATGACTTTACAGGTGACCTAAGTGATCCAAATAGTTACGCGGTATTTGTTGCTCGTGATAGAGCTTCATATTTTGAAAACAGTGATTCAGCTCAAAAAATAGATTTTAGTTGGTATTTTAACAATAACGTATTTTCTAATCTGGAGTTCGGTTTGAGAACCAGTCAAAGAGATTCTACTCGCGATCGCATAGTACAATCTTCTGCAAACTTTCCGGGCCTTGCTCAAGGAGACTTAGCACCGTTTTTAAGTCAAACTCCAACTGATTTCTTTGATTTTAATTCAGGTGCTTCTTACTTGGATGGCTTCTTAACAGGTGACCCTTCTCAATTAAAGAATTTAGAAGAAATTAGAAGCGCATTAGGAATTTCATTAGCTCCAGATCCTGACAGAACACAGTACTTTGGTGTTTCAGAAGATACATTGGCTGGTTACGCTAAACTCAACATAGATACTGAAATATTCGGCGATATGCAACTAACAGGTAATGTTGGTGTACGAGTAGTTCAGACTGAACAAACTGCCGATGGCTTCCGCATCAACAACGGAGTTGCTGAAGATATCTCAGAGAAGCAGGACTATACTGAAACCTTACCAAGTATGAGTTTAGTACTTGCTGTTTCTGAAGAAACTTTAGTTAGATTTGGTGCTGCGAAAATACTGAGGCGACCTGACTTTGGCGATTTATCTCCAACAGTTAACTTCCCTTTAAACAGCAACCCGGTACAAGGCGGTAATCCTCAGCTTTCACCCACAACCGCTAAACAATACGATTTGTCTGTTGAACACTATTACGGTGAAGCTAGTTACTTTAGCGCAGGTATTTTCTTTAAAGATATTGATGAAGTAGTTGGTAGTGAAGTAATCGTTGACGGGATTTACAATCCTAACGCTATAGATAGCGAGGCACCTGAAGGTTCAGAACCCGGAAACCTTGTAGATCTAATTCTTCCAGTTAATCAAACAGGTGGAGAAATTAAAGGTATAGAATTAGCAGTACAACACACATTCGATAATTTACCAAGCCCATTAGATGGATTAGGTCTTAGTGCAAATTACACTTACCAAGACGGTGAAAGAGACGCTAGCTTCACTTTACCGGGTTTCCTACAAGGTGAAGGTGAAACAGTTGAGTTGGACTTAAACTTTAGAAATTTGTCTGAAAATTCTTACAATATTACAGTATTTTATGAAAAGCATGGATTTAACGCTCGTGTAAGATATACCTATCGAGATGCTTTTCTTCGTGAAGAAGCAATTGACTTAGCCAATGGATTACCTTTCTATCAAGATGATAGAGGACAATTAAATGCTAGTGTTTCTTATGACATTAATGATAGTTTTTCGGTAACATTATCAGGAGTAAACCTCACCAAAGAAACTTTCGACGAAAGAGCCATTTTTGAAGATGGACCTTTAGTTCAACAACGAGATGCTGATAGAAGATATGTTTTAGGTGTTAGAGCACGCTTTTAAGCATTAATACTGATAAATAAACTAGAAGCCTTGTAATCACTTACAAGGGACCCTGTAACACATTTTGTGTAACTGCCAGTTTTAAATAACATCTTTTAATCGGTCTTCGAATTCGATCATAAATCGATTTAAGGCCGATTTCCAATTTCTTATCGGCATCGTCCATTTTTTAGATGCCTGCTCAATAGCTAAGTAAACCACCTTTTTCGCCGAATCGTCATGTGGGAACAGCTTACGTTTCTTAATGGCTTTACGTATAACTGAGTTCAGCGATTCAATAGCGTTGGTGGTGTAAATAGCTTTTCTGATATCTTCAGGGTAATTGAAGATGGTACTAACGTTTTGCCAGTTATTTCGCCATGAGCGAGAGATATTGGGATATTTACTGTCCCAGCGTTGCTCAAACTGCTCTAAGGCCATTAAGGCTTCATCTTCAGTTACCGATTGGTATATGCGCTTTAAATCAGCCGTGATGGCTTTGTAGTCTTTCCACGGCACAAACTTCAATGAATTACGCACCATATGAACAATACAAAGCTGAATTTGTGTGTCAGGATAAACGGTATTAATTGCATCAGGGAAACCTTTAAGGCCATCGACACAGGCGATAAGGATATCTTTGACGCCACGGTTTTGAAGCTCCGTTAATACGTTAAGCCAGAACTTCGCGCCTTCGTTTTCTGATATCCACATACCTAGAAGTTCTTTATGGCCTTCGATATTCACGCCTAAGGCTAAGTAAATGGCTTTGTTGATGACTTGCTTATCTTGGCGTATTTTTACAACCAAGCAGTCGAGATAGACGATTGGGTAAACAGCATCAAGCGGCCTGGCTTGCCACTCGACGACTTGAGCGATAACCGCATCAGTCACACGAGAAATCAGTGTTGGTGAAACATCTGCATCGTACATTTCCTTGAATGTGGACACGATTTCACGAGTCGTCATGCCTTTGGAATACAGATATAAAATCTTGTCATCCATTGACGTAAAGCGGGTTTGATTCTTTTTAACCAGTTGAGGCTCAAAACTAGAATCTCTATCACGAGGTGTATCTAAATCAATCTCGCCATCTTCTGTTCGTATAGTTTTGGGCGAATAGCCATTGCGTGAATTATCGTTGATGGATTGCTCATGACGAACATAACCAAGGTGTTCATCCAGCTCCGCATTAAGCGCAGCTTCAACCGTTACCTTGGTAAGCATTTTACGAAAGTTCGTTAAATCTGCTTCCGTTTTGATGGATTTAGCCGCTTGCTTGGCAAAGACTTCAAGTTCTTTCTTGTTCATAACTACCTATCCTAAACCCTATATGGGTATTAATAATAGGCAGTTACACAGATTTAGTTACAGAGTCGCTAAAATTTTTTATTTTTCAATATGCGGATATTGTTTTCATAGTCGTCTTACTATTAATCGGTTTTAAACAAAAAATACAACTAGAGTGAACTATGAGACTTTCATCCGCCTTATTAGCAGTATTGCTCGCTAGCAGTATCATTGGCTGTAGCCCAAAAGTTTCTGAAAAACAATCAGAAGAAAATCAATCAATACCTGCCACATCGGTAAAACCAAACTTGGTTATTTTTTATATTGACGATCTAGGTTACGGAGATGTCGGCGCATATGGCGCTAAGGGTGTTGAAACCCCTAATATCGACCAATTAGCGAATAATGGCTTTAAACTTACTGATGCACATAGTTCTGCTGCTACTTGTACACCATCTCGCTATTCTCTGCTGACAGGAGAACATGGATTTAGAAGCAATGCTTCTATTTTACCGGGGGATGCACCTGCATTGATTCGTCCCGGCAAGGCTACACTTCCTTCAATGTTGAAGAAAGCGGGATATGAAACCGCAGTTGTCGGTAAGTGGCACCTTGGCTTAGGTGACGGAAATGTTGACTGGAATGGCGATGTATCTCCCGGTCCATTGGATATTGGATTTGACTACAGCTTTCTTCTACCTGCAACTGGCGATAGAGTACCAACGGTATATCTTGAAAATCGAAATGTTGTAGGTCTGGATAAATCTGATCCAATTCAGGTTAGCTATAAAGAAAAAGTTGGTGATCGCCCAACAAGAAAGGAACGACCTGATTTAGCTCGTGTTGTAGCAGATGAACAACATAGTGACACTATTATCAACGGCGTGAGCCGCATAGGTACTATGGCAGGAGGTGAATCTGCCCTTTGGAAAGATGAGGATTTCCCTGATATATTTACTGAAAAAGCGGTGAACTTTATTCGACAGAATAAAGATAAACCTTTCTTCCTGTTTCATTCTTATCACGATATTCACGTTCCAAGGCTTCCACATCCGCGTTTTCAAGGCAAGAGTTCAATGGGGCCTAGAGGCGATGCGATCGTACAAATGGATTGGATGACTGGACAAGTTGTTAAAGAACTTGAACAGCTTGGTATTGCTGAAAATACAATCATAGTATTCACCAGCGATAACGGTCCTGTTCTAACAGATGGCTATGATGATATGGCAATTGAAATGTTAGGTGAACACAAGCCTGCGGGTCCTTTCAGAGGTGGTAAATACAGTGCTTATGAAGCGGGTACTAGAGTGCCAACTATCATCTACTGGCCAAATACTATTGCTCCTAAAGAGTCAGACGATCTTTTCTCTCAAATGGATATTTACGCTTCAATGGCGAAACTACTAGATATCCAGCTAGAAGATGGTGAAGCAATGGATAGTGTTGAAAACCTAGATTTCATGCTTGGCATGGCACCTTCAAACCGCAAAGAATTAATTGCGGAAGCTGTAGGTAATAGGTTGTCATTACGTATTGATGAAATGAAATACATAAAACCAGTAAAACGCAAAAATGAAGCGCCTTTCCTTATCCGTAAAAATATTGAAGGCGGTTTTTCAGTCGAGCCTCAGTTATATGACTTAAGTAAAGATGTTGGTGAAACTAATAACATTGCAGCCGAGCACTCAGAGTTGGTGACAACTATGGAAAATAAACTTCAGCAAATTATTAAGGAAGGCTACTAATGCTTAAACCGACTTTAATCGCAACAGCAGTTCTTTTATCAATTATTGGCCTTTCTGGGTGTAATTCTAATGAAGTTGATAATGTAATTGCTGAAACGGCTCAAGAATGGAAAAAGCCTGAAATATTTGAAGTAAATCGTCTGCCTGCACGTGCCAGTTTTTTTGCATTTGAAAGCGAAAAATTAGCTAAAAATGGTAATATAGAGCGATCTAAAAACTATTTATCGTTAAACGGAGAATGGCAATTCAATTGGGTAGATCGCCCAGCGCTCGCACC
Source organism: Thalassotalea euphylliae (assembly GCF_003390335.1). Lineage (NCBI taxonomy): Bacteria > Pseudomonadati > Pseudomonadota > Gammaproteobacteria > Alteromonadales > Colwelliaceae > Thalassotalea > Thalassotalea euphylliae. The sequence continues at coordinate 4,132,365 of NZ_QUOU01000001.1, read as the reverse complement.
TGAAAATTTTTACACCTCAGAATTTGACGCTTCTAAATGGGGAAAAATTAACGTTCCCGGTAATGTTGAACTACAAGGTCATGGTAAACCCCATTACTTAAACATTGAGTATGTATTTCCTGCAAATCAACCACATATACCAGCAGAATATAATCCGGTAAGTTCTTACTTAAAAACATTTGAGTTGCCTGCTAATTGGGATGGCCAAAAAGTGACACTTCATGTTGGCGCTGCTAATTCGGCTATGTATGTTTGGCTTAATGGAACAAAAATTGGATACAGCGAAGACGCAAAATTGCCGGGAGAATTTGACCTCACACCTTATCTGAATAAGGGCAGTAATAACTTAGCGCTTCAAATTTTCCGTTGGTCAGATGCGAGCTATCTCGAAGATCAAGATGGATGGAGCCTTTCGGGCATTGAACGAGATGTTTACCTTTACGCCACTCCCAAAAGCAATATAGCTGATATTACCGTCGGCTCTAGCCTAGATGACTCATATGAAATTGGTGAGTTCAAACTAGACTTAGATTTGGCTGAACCTGAAGGTATTTCTGAAATTGAAATAGAGCTTAGTTATCAAGATGAAATGGTATTTTCTGACTCTAAGGAGGTTACAAATAAGCAACAAGTAAGTTTTGTTCGCACCGTTTCTGACGTTAATAAGTGGTCAGCAGAAACTCCTGAATTGTATCAGTTATTTGTAACGACAAAGGATAGCGAAGGCCAAATTATTCAAGCTATTAATCAAGATGTAGGCTTCCGACGTTTAGAAATGGCGGACGGGTTGTTCAAGGTGAATGGCCAAGTAGTGACTATTCGCGGTGTAAACCGAGTCGAGCATCATATGCATGGCGGACGCACATTGACAAAAGAGTCGATGCTAGAAGATGTGCTTCTTATGAAGAAGAACAACATTAATGCTGTTCGTACCGCTCATTTCCCTAACGATACTTACTTGTATGAATTAGCGGATAAATACGGTTTGTATGTTATGGGTGAAGCAAACATCGAAGCTCATAAGTACATGCAGATGGGCAATCAGCCAGAAAGAAAACAACAAATTGATGATGAAGATCCAAAAACGCAAAAGCCTAAAGGAAAATTTGATCGAGCTGCCAATCAGCGCAAGTACCATCTAGGTTTTAAACCAGAGTGGCACGGAGCACATATGGCACGAGTAACCCGAATGGTTGAAAGGGATAAGAACCACCCTTCCGTAATTTTTTGGTCTCTGGGTAATGAATCAGGTTTAGGCCCTGTATTTGATGACGCTGCTGCTTGGATAAAAGAAAATGATCCTAGTAGACCTGTTACTTACGGTGGTTGGGGTACGAAAGATGGTCATACTCAACTAGATTATTCTGAAATATATACACCTATGTATGACTTTATATGGGAGCTTAACGACTATGTTGCTGGCAAGCCAGATAGACCCCTTATACTGGCCGAATATGCGCATGCAATGGGGAATAGTGTTGGTAACTTAGATAAGTATTGGAAAACCATTTATGCCCATGAGCAATTACAAGGTGGGTTTATTTGGGACTGGGTCGATCAAACTATCTTAAAAACAAACGATAAAGGTCAGCAATATTGGGCATTCGGTGGCGACTTTGACGAAGGTAAAAGTAACACCAACTTTTTAGCTAACGGTTTAATTCAAGCAGATAGAACGCCTAATCCACATTTGAATGAAGTTAAGAAAATTTACCAACCTATATTATTTGGTGAATTTGATATAGAAAGTAGAAGACTTCAGGTAAGCAATAAATATAACTTTAATTCAACGAATGGTTTGAATTTTAGTTGGCACTTTTTAGAGGATGGAGTCGAAGTTAAATCAGGCTCTATGAAGGGGATAGATGTAGCTGCGAATAGTGACGCTTGGGTCGAATTGGATCTACCTGACTTCGAATTAAATAGTGATAAAGAGTACCACATTAGGTTCAATGCTAAATCAGCTAAAGCGAGCAATGGATTAGAGAAGGAACATCTCGTTGCATGGGAGCAATATGGTTTAAGTGAGCCAATATTTGAGGCGACTACAAACAACCAAAAAATAGTAAATATTGGTAAGGACAAAGGCGCGATTTCAGTCTCAGGAGATAATTTTTCAATTACCTTTGATGATAAATCAGGTTTGATATCAAACTACATGTACAGCAATGTCGAACTTTTTTCCGAAGGGATTAGTGCCAACTTCTGGCGGATACAGACAGATAATGATCGTGGTTTTGGTTGGAGATACAATACCAAGGATTGGCTGAAAGCCAGTCTTAAGCAGGAACTTAAAAGTATTGATTTTGAACGCTTAAATCCACATCAAATTGCGGTTAAAACCATTCATAATTTAGCCAATCAAATAGGAAGCTTTACCACTACATACACAATCAATGGCTCTGGTGAAATAACCGTTAAAGGCAATTTGAATGTCGAAAAAAGTAAATTGAACTTTATGCCTCGAATCGGGATTCATTTTGAAATGCCTGCGGGATTCAACGATCTTTCTTGGTTTGGTCGCGGACCACACGAAAACTATGTTGATAGAAAACAAAGTGCTGCTGTTGCTGTTTATAATTCCACGGTAGATCAACAAGTTCACGACTATACAAGACCACAAGAAACGGGTGGTAAAACTGATACGCGTTGGATGTCGGTGGTTAATCAAGCAGGAGTTGGTATAAAGGTTCAATCAAATCAACTGTTCCATTTTTCTGCTCTCCCTTACGCCAAATTTGATCGCTATGACATTAAATCATTGCCCTTGCATACAGTCGAAGTGCCATTCAAAGACGTCACTAGTGTCCAGCTTGATTATAAACATTTGGGCGTTGGGGGTGACAATAGTTGGGGAGCAAAGCCGCACAAAGAATATCAAATTCCAGCGAAAGACTATGAATTTGAGTTTTTAATTTCACCATTTAAGGGCTAAAAAACACTATGAAAAATATATTATCAGTAGTTTTAGCCGTATTTAGTGGTTTTGTTTGCTCAGCAACAGCTCAGGAAAAACCCAACCTGATTGTTATATTAACAGACGACCAAGGCTATGCTGACGTTGGCTTTAACGGTAGCAAAGATATTAGGACTCCAAATATTGATCGACTAGCACAAAGTGGTGCTCGATTTACAAACGGCTATGTAACTTATGCCGTTTGTGGACCTAGTCGAGCTGGTCTTTTAACCGGACGATATCAAGACCGATTTGGGTTTGGCCGGAATCCAGTGATTGATCCGAATGACGCTACTTCGGGTTTACCTTTAGATGAAAGTATGATTTCCGAAGTACTAGAGCCTGTAGGTTATACATCAGGCATTGTGGGCAAATGGCATATGGGGACGCATCCTAAATTTAGGCCTAACAAACGCGGATTTGATTATTTCTATGGGTTTTTATCTGGCGGTCACAGATATTTCCCAGAAGAGCTAACAGTGGAGGACATCTATCAAGCGGTTGATAATTGGTCTTGGTACAAGACAAAGTTACTTGAAAATGAAACTAAAGTTGAGCTTGATAAATACTTAACTGACAAGTTATCTGACAAAGCAATTGAGTTTGTTGAAAGAGAAAAGGACAACCCATTCTTTTTATATCTGGCATACAACGCTCCTCACACTCCACTACAAGCGACGCAAGAATATCTTGATAGAAACAAGCATATAAAGAATAAAGAAAGACGTACCTATGCGGCTATGGTCACATCTGTAGATGACGGGGTTGGCCGACTCTTGAATAAGTTAGAAGAATTAGACATCTCTGAAAACACTATTGTTTTCTTCCTATCAGACAATGGAGGAGCAGGAAACAATGCATCAGATAATGGGCCATTAAGAGGACACAAGGGTAAATATACAGAAGGAGGGATTCGGGTTCCTTTTGCAGTGTCTTGGCCCGGAACTATACCTTCGGGAGTAGATTATGATAATCCTGTGAGTTCTATGGATATCATGGCGACTATTGCTGAGATTTCTAAAGCCCCTGTTTCAGATAAAAAACCTTTAGATGGCGTAAATTTAATCCCGTTTTTAACTGGTAACAAGCAAGGTCAACCTCATGATGCCTTGTATTGGCGTAACTTCGATAAGAAGGTTTTCGCTAGTCGTGAAGGAAACATTAAAACAATATCATCGCCAAAAAGTGGTATGCAAATGTACAACCTTTCAAATGATCTCGCAGAGCAGCACAATATTTCTCAAAGCAAAATGATGAAATATTTAGAGCAAGATAAGAAAGTTGAAAACTGGAATGAAGGATTAATTGCACCAATTTTTAAACCCCTTCAAAAGTCGAAAAACAAGAAAAATTAGGGTTAAACCGTGACGATTTTTAAATATGCTGTGTTGTTATTAGCTTTTTCGTTAAACGCAATTGGTGCTGACTATTACCTTAGTCCAAATGGCAATAACACCAATAAAGGAAGTGCCCCAAGTTCTGCTTGGAAAGAACTATGGAAATTACGCAAAGTTCAACTTATGCCGGGTGACAATGTGTATTTTGAGGAAGGAGCGTCGTTTACTGGCCAATTGGTTATTGAAGGTGTTAGAGGAACTGAGCAGAGTCCAATATCGATTGGCACTTTCTCTGTAAAAAATGGAAAAACGTCAATCAATTCAGGCATGGCACATATTGATGCTGATAAGCATCTTAGCGCTATAAAAATAGTCGATAGTAGCTATATTAAAGTTTCCAATCTCGAAATTACTGCTAATACCCCAATTTCGGATAATTTGTCTGGGAAGAAAAAGGAAATGAGAGTTGGTGTGTTAATTCGTACTTATTCGACGGGGAGTTACCAATCAATCTCATTAGATAACTTGAACGTACACGATGTGTTCTACTATTCCAAAGGTATAAAACGAAGCAGCAAAGAAACTAAATCTGCAAATGGAACGCAAAACTATGGTTGGGGCATCAGAGTTATAAATAACCTGCCAGACGCAACTATTAATGATTTAAAAATCACAAACTCAATAGTAGAAAATGTAGCGCATACGGGTATTAAATTTACGTCTAAACATAGAAGAATCTTTGACGTAACGGTTCAAGGAAATAAAGTTTATAGAACAGGTGGACCGGGTATCCAATTAAGCGGAGTTATTGGTGGATTGTTTTCTGATAATCAAGTGAATAAATCAGGTAGTCATGATGATCCTAGGAAGTGGGGACGAGGATCTGGTCTGTGGACATGGAGCAGCGAAAAAATAATTATCGAACAAAATCATTTCACTAACGCTAATGGCCCGGGTGATTCGGCTGGAGTGCACATTGATTTCAATTGCAAAGATGTCATTGTTCAATATAACTACAGTGCAAATAACGCAGGCGGTTTTTATGAAGTTTTAGGCAACAACTACAACACTGCTTATCGCTATAACATCAGTTATAACGATGGCCATCGAGTTAAAGGTAAAAATGGCGCTTTTCAAGAAGGAAAAACGTTTTGGTTAAGCGGTTTTAATGGCAAAAAGAAGCGCAAAGGGCCATTTAACAGTTATTTCTACAATAATACTATTTACGTCGATGCATCTATCGTTTCTAAGGTTGCTATAGACAAAGCAACCGATGGAGCATTAGTTGCCAACAATATTTTTCATGTGATCGGCGACGCAGGATATGTATTAGGCGATCAATATACACCTGAAAAAAATGGTAAAAGTAACACTAAGAATTTTGAATTTTCTAATAACTTATTTTTGCATTCAAAAAGTTGGCCTCATGCGGCACCTGTTAGTGATGCTGCGCCAATATTTGGTGATGCTGGCTTTGAATTAAGTGAAACACCAGTGCCTGAAGAGTTTGAGCCGAAAAATACTAATATTGTGAAAGATAAGGGAGTTCTAATTAGCTTTATAGAAGGTGATGTACTGGGATTATATGTTGGAATGGAACCTAGAATGGACTTCTTTGGAAATCCAATTGTTGGTAAGCCTGACTTGGGCGCTATTGAGGTTAACTAATGATTATAATGGTTCGGTTGCTGAGTTGTTTTCTTGTTGTTTTATCTCTTTTTTCAAATGCAGAATTGAATAGTACTGATGCAAGACCTAATATTCTATTGGTGTTAGCTGATGATCTTGGATATGGTGATTTAGGTAGCTACGGGCAAACTAAAATCAGGACGCCTAATATAGATTCATTAGCTGAGTCAGGAGTTCTATTCACACAACATTATGCTGGTTCTACAGTTTGTGGACCATCTCGCGCGAGCCTGCTTACGGGTTTTCATACTGGTCATAGCCCCATTCGAGGTAACCCAAAGTGGACGGCTAGCGGCAATCCAGTAGAAATCTCACCTAGTTATCCCTCTCTGGGGTTAGTGATGCAAAATGCTGGATATCAAACTTCATTGATTGGTAAGTGGGGAATGGCTGACGGTAAGGAATTCAACTTAGACGCTATGCCAAATCAAAATGGCTTTGATTTCTTTTATGGGTATAAAACTCATCTTGCAGCACATCATTTTTACTGGCACGAAATGTATCGGAATAATGACAAGGAAATCATTCAAGGAAATGGTTATTTAACCAATACAGGGGTTTATACGCATGACTTATTCACTGATGAAGCGTTGCACTATTTAGATGGAGTTGATGCTAGCTCGCCCTTTTTTATGATGCTATCTTACACCATTCCTCATAAAGCCATTACGGTGCCTGACGATTCTAAATCACAGTACCTAAATTTAGGTTGGCCAGAAAGAAAGTTGCAAACCAATGGTCATTATAAAAATGATCCAGAAGGTAATGTTAGTTACGCAGGAATGGTCTCTCGACTAGATAGAGATATAGGTAAACTCGTTTCAAAGCTAAAATCTGAAGGGCTTTACGAAAACACGTTGATTATTTTTACCAGTGACAACGGGCATGAGTATGACAATGGTTTTTTTGATAGCAATGGTCCCCTAAAAGGAATGAAAAGAGATCTGTATGAGGGAGGGATCCGGGTTCCAATGATAGTTCTCTGGCCAAATGCTATTAAGCAAGGTAGAAAATCTGAGCATGTTTCAGCGTTCTGGGATTATATGGATACATTTTGTGAAATAGCAAAAACCGCATGCCCTGATTCTGATGGTATTTCTTTTTTACCTACTTTGTTAGGTGATAAAGAGCAGAAAAAACATGAATATTTGTACTGGGAATTCAATGAGGCTAAAGGGCCTACACAGGCATTGCGGGTTGAAGATTACAAATTAGTTAAACGTTACAAGATGCCGATAGAGTTATATGACTTGTCTCGGGATATTAGTGAAGAAAGCAATTTGCTAGCGACTAAAACGGATAGCGAGTACCTTGAAATAGCAATTAATATGGAAAAACAACTGAAAGAAGCACGGACACATAATCCTGAATTTATTCTAAAAAAACTTCCTAATCCTTGGAAAAAAACACCTAAATAAGATGTTGATTGCCAATTATTCGGATTACTGATTTGTTCGAGAAAAATCTAGCCTTTTGTTAGTTTTCTACCTCATCATTGTGTAAATACATTGAGAAAGTGAAGTAACTGCTGCTTTCTCGAATTGAGGGTTTTACGTTGGCACTTATCCATTAGCAAAAAGGTAGTTCCATCTTTTATCAATCCCCAAAATTATCAACTTATTGTTAATTTTCTGGAAGTAAGGGGTGGACTTGCGAGCGATTCAATGTTGGGAGTTTCTATTCCCTTGTAGCTATATAAAGTCAGGTAATCTTTTGAGTTGTCTTTAGATATCAACCAAACAAAATTTGGCTTTGTGGATTCTGCTTGCGCTAAAAAAAACTAGTCATACCAAGTGCCAAAACTGCTAATCGTTTTAGTGTTTTCATTTGCTGTTTCATATCCAAGCTTTTTCATATAGACGAACCAAATGCAAGTTTCCTCAATCATTACTAGCGGAAAAAACTTCCCTAGTCGTCTAACTAAAAAGTTGCCTTGAATTATCAAAAGTCTAAAGAGAGCTAAAATGGGAAAGTTAAAATTTATCTCTGATAAATTTCTGTTGGTTAAATTAAGTGTATTGTTGGGGTGCTTTGCTGCGTCATCAGCATTCGCTAAAGAAAAACCCAATATTTTAGTAATTATGAGTGATGATGCTGGATACTCTGACATTGGTTTCAGTGGCAATAGATTAAATAAAGCCAATTTCCAAACGCCAAATCTAGATAAATTAGCGGCTTCTGGAGTGGTATTTGAACAAGGTTACGTATCAGCTTCAGTTTGTAGTCCGTCAAGAGCAGGAATGCTAACAGGCCGTTACCAACAACGATTTGGTCATGAGTATAATTTGCCTGTAAGGCCAGAACCGGGGGATGTTGAGGAGTATAGTGGGCTAAACGTCGAAGAGTTAACTATAGGCGACCATTTAAAAGCAGCAGGATACAATACTGGTATTATTGGTAAATGGCATCTAGGAAAAGCCTCACAATTTCACCCTAATTCTCGTGGATTTGATCATTTTTATGGATTATTGGGTGGAAGTAGAAGTTACTGGGAAGGCGACGGCCAAGATACAGACTATCGTCGAATTTATAGGAATAAAACCGCAGAGAAATACGAAGGTTACTTAACTGATGTACTAACAGATGAAGCGATTAATTTTATTGATCAAAGTAAAGAAAAGCCTTTCTTTCTATTTCTGTCACACACTGCCGTTCATGCTCCAATGGAAGCAAAGGCAGAATATTTAAAACAGTTTTCTCATATCAAAGACACGCAACGAAGAACACTTGCTGCTATGACACTTTCACTAGATGAATCTGTTGGAAAAGTTATGACTGCACTTAAGGAGAAAAACTTACTCGATAATACCCTTATTGTATTTCTAAATGACAATGGTGGTCCTTCAGATGCAAACTTCTCCAGCAACCTCCCTTTAGTAGGTATTAAAGGTACGTTAGCCGAAGGTGGCGTGCGCGTGCCTTTCACAATGAGTTGGCCGGGTAAAATTAAGCCCGATACTTATTACGACAATCCCATCTCTGCGTTAGATATTTTACCAACAGCGTTAGCGGTCGCTAGTGCAGACAAACAAGGTAACAAGAGGTTAGATGGCGTTAACCTAATGCCATTCATTTCTGGAGAAGAAACAAGCACTCCTCATAAAACACTATATTGGAAACGGGCTGGCTTTGCAGCAGTAAGAGATGGCGACTTCAAATTGATTCGATTTCCAGATCGACCAGCAGTTCTCTACAACATAAAGCAAGACCCATATGAATCGAAGAACCTAGCTGATGATAACCCACCAATCGTAAACAAGCTTCTAAAGAAACTGTTTTCATGGGAAAACGAACTTCAAACTCCTTTGTTCATGACTCATTCAAAGTGGGTTAAACAAAACAGGGAACGATACACCAAGTATACGAATGTAGATAAAGAGTAGCGCTTTAACGCATTCAGTATTTAATCAAATAGATAAGAGAACATAATAATAAATTTGGGGTAAACCCAGAGGAAAGATATGAAGTTAGAAATGTTAGATATAGGTGTGTTTATCGCCTACGTTTTGGGGCTGTTAATTTTAGCCCTTTGGATTTCACGAGAAGATAAGCAAGAAGGAAAGAATACAGAGGATTACTTCTTAGCAAGTAAGGCTCTACCTTGGTGGGCGATAGGAGCTTCACTTATTGCTTCAAATATCTCAGCGGAGCAGATTATCGGTATGTCAGGCTCTGGTTACGCAATTGGTTTAGCAATCGCGTCATATGAATGGATGGCGGCAATTACCTTGATCATTGTTGGTAAGTATATGCTTCCCATTTTCTTGAAAAATGGCATATACACTATGCCTCAATACCTAGAACAACGCTTCGACTCAAAAGTAAAAACAACTCTAGCGCTATTCTGGCTAGCCGTTTACATCTTCGTCAACCTGACGGCTGTTTTGTGGTTAGGTGGCCTAGCAATAGAAACTGTTGCTGGTGTTGACTGGATGTTTGGCATGATTTTCCTTGCTGTGTTCTCAATTGCTTATTCACTTTATGGCGGCCTTAAAGCGGTAGCTTATACAGATATATTACAAGTTGTTTTACTGGTATTTGGTGGATTATTTCTGAGCTACTTAGCGTTAGATGCTGTTTCTGATGGTCAAGGTATATTAGCAGGTTTTGGCGTGCTTACAGAGCATGCCCCCGAACACTTTGACATGATTTTGAGTCCTGAAAATGAGCATTACATGAGCTTACCGGGTATATCAGTATTAATTGGTGGTATGTGGATTATGAACTTCAGCTATTGGGGCTTTAACCAATATATTATCCAGCGTGCATTGGCAGCGAAAGATGTTAAAGAAGCACAGAAAGGTATTGCTTTTGCTGCTTATCTTAAACTATTGATGCCAATAATTGTTGTATTGCCCGGTATTGCGGCTGTTATCTTGTACCCGCAGCTAACTACACCAGACCAAGCGTATCCTTCAATGATGTCGTTAATGCCTGTTGGCATTAAAGGGCTAGTATTTGCTGCATTAGTCGCTGCTATTGTTTCTTCACTGGCATCTATGACCAATAGTATTTCTACTATTTTTACTATGGATATTTATGCCAAGTTAAAACCGGGTAAGTCGCAACGTCACTATGTACATACAGGTCGAATAGCAGCTTTGGTTTCTCTAGCCATCGCATTAGTAGTTGCGGAGCCTTTGTTAGGCAAATTCGATCAAGCGTTTCAATATATTCAAGAATTTACTGGTTTCTTCACTCCGGGTATTGTTGTTATTTTTGTGATGGGCATGTTCTGGTCTAAAGCTACCTCAGCAGGTGCGTTATCCGCAGCGATAGGCTCAGCCGTATTCTCGTTAGCACTTAAGTTCCTATGGCCAGAATTGCCATTCATGGATCGCGTAGGTCTTGTTTTCTTATTATGTCTTGCACTTTGTATATTTGTTTCGCTTGCTAGCAAGAGCCAGTCAAGTAATGAGAGCGTAGATTTAAGCGAAGTTAGCTTTGATACAACTAAAGGCTTTAATACTGCTGCGGTTGGCGTTATCTTGATCTTGATTGCATTATACGCGACTTGGTGGTAAAGACCGACAAACCTAAATTACTGGGGCCATTTGGCCCCTTTTTTGTCAAAATTAATCGACAACTGATCAACCCTTCTATAATCAAAAACGACGACATGCTAGATTAGGTAACATATCGCCGAATGTGTAGAAGTTCAGACCTGATCTAACGATTGTTCTGGTCAACTCCAGCCGGACACTTTTCTAAAAGAATTTTCATACTCTACTGGTGACAGATCACCATTAGCTGAATGCAGTCTTTCTAAGTTGTAATACTTCATATAATCGACAACATCATTTTTCATATGCTCACGCGTAGGTTGAGCCACTTTAAGTAACCAATCATGTTTCAAACTGCCAAAGAACCTCTCCACTACTGCGTTATCCCAACAGGCTCCCACATCACCCATACTCGCTCGAATACCAAATTGTTCGAGCAGCTGACGGTAACGCTTACTGGTGTATTGAGAGCCTCGGTCAGAGTGGAATACTAAGCCTTTAGCTGGTTTTCTCAGGTTATAAGCCCTAATCATGGCTTTCATCACTAAGTCAGTCGTCATACGTTTATCTATATGCCAACCAACAATGCGTCGAGAATATAAATCCATCACAACAGCAAGATACATCCAACCTTCGCCTGTTTTTAAATAAGTCACATCACCAGCCCAAATCTGATTTGGCCCCAACGGATTAAAGTTCTGATTAAGCAAATTATCTGCAACTGCATCAGCATGCTTACGCTTCGTTGTTACCTTGTAGGCAACTCGCTGCTTTACTTTCAGGTTCAACGCTTCCATGAGCTTTCGAGTTCTGTGCTTACCAATTTCAAAGCCTTCTTTGCGTAAGTTTTTATGTAGCTCGCGATAGCCCAAGCTTTCACGACTGCGTTTAAACAGCGCTTTAGCTCGCCGATATAAATGAAGCTCTTCTGCCGTAATTAACTTGGCTGGCCGTTTGAGCCATGCATAGTAAGCAGAGCGACTGACTTGCATCACAGCACACATCTTGCGGACGTCATGAGCCTGACTATTGGCTTTGACGAACTCGTACTTTACTTCATTTCTTTCGCAAAGAAGGCGCTTGCCTTTTTTAAGATCTCTTTCTCCACTTTGAGTTCTTTAACTTCTTTTCTCAGTCGTTTTAGCTCTGCTCGTTCACCTTCACTTAACGCATTGCCAGCTTGTTGTTGTTCAAGTTTCGCTTTCCAGTTATAAATGAGTTTAGTTGTAATTCCCAAAGAGGCTGCGGCTTGTGAGACCGTATAGCCTTGCTCAGTCACTAAAGCTACAGCTTCTTGTTTAAATTCGGTTGTATAGGTTTTGTTTTTTCGTTTTGTCATTTAACACCTCAATATTGGAACATTGTCCTTTATTAAAGTGTCCGGCTCAATTAAACCAGTTCATGGGGTGGTGCGCAGCCGTTTAGCGTCATTTGCAGAAGAAAACTTGTAGTTTTCTTTGGACGATAAATTAAAGTAGCTGGTCAGCATGAGCAGCAGCTTTGCTAACTAAAATTTCGACTCAACTTTCTTTAACGGCAACATTTTCCTTTTGCTAGGCAATAAGTTGCGGCCTGCTCCCCTATCTTTTTTTGCCACCCCCCTGCTGATGGCACCGAGCGCCAATAAAATTGTAACAGCGTAATTGGCTGGCTTATTGCTATGTTAATCGTGGTCTATTGTGACCAAGTGTGTCAGTTGTGGTCATGTGTAACCAAGTATGACTTTATGCACGGTAATAAAATTAATTTCTCACCAACTTATTTTCTGTTAGACAACATTGGATGTAGATGTCTATGAATTCAGTAACCTTCTATAAGACAAACAACCCGGCAATGGTATTTGAGCGCTCTCAAACACAGTCAATCACAGCAGATACCGTTAACACCGGACACAAGGCGGAGCAGAGCACTGCTCGAGATAGAGTGTCAATCTCCATTCAAGCCTATCGGCAACTCGAAAGCACGGCTGATCACGACGCGGCTCAGCAAAATAATGGTGATATTAACCGGCTTAAATACGGCGATCTTAATACTTATGAAAATCTGAGCTTTATGGAAAAAGTCCAGCAAGCCATGATGGACAAAAGAATGGGGCTGGATAGAGAAAAAGTAGAAGAAATCAACGAAAAAATGGACATTATCATTAAGGATGAGACGATCCCGCCCGAAGAGAAAGAACAGTTACTCAAGCAACTTGCCAAAGCAAAAGACGCAGAATACGAAAAAGCTGCTCAACTCACTGAGCAGCAAGCAGAGTCAGCAGCCGTTAGCAAGGCTGCTGAAGGACAAAACGTGGAACAAAACATTGCCTAGCACTATCCAAGGAGTCATCGGTGGAAATCAACCAAATTACTAACCATAGTCATACACCGTCGAATAAAGTTCAGCAACCCATCAACAAAGCGTCAGGAACGACCTTTGCTGATGTGATGTCATCGCTTACTCGAGCACAAGATACTAAAAGCGAGCAAAGCGTAAAGCCGGGTGTTGAATCAGAATACAAAATGCACACCAATAAGGGCGATCAGGTTATCGATCTGGAAAAGTATTTGTCTCCTAAGATTGTACCGGGCCATAATAACTTGCTCGATGCGCCTTTGTTATTGCCAACTGAGCACAATGTCAATGTCCTCTCTAAATACTCACAAGAAGCTGTTCAAGCACTCATGCAGGAATACAATATTCCCGCAGCGCCAAGTTCGATAAGTTTTGATCCTGAGGGCAAACTCCAGTTGCCGGCAGATTACCCTCATGCGGCTGTTTTTCGACAAGCGCTGGCCGAGCATCCACACGTTGAGCGCGCGCTCAGTACTACCGCTGCGGTGGCAAGCCATTACGCCGGTATGATGGAAGCGCGGGCGTTTAGCGATGAAATGTCAGTTGCTCGAACCCAAGCCGATCGCGATCGGGTTGCCGAAAAATATAGCTATTTATTTGATCCAAACCGTCCAGACAAGGAAATAGTCTTAGTGTTTCTCGAAAATGGCGACCTAGTTTTAAAAGAGAAACAAGCTCAGCAGCCGTTAGTCAAACAGAGCCCTCGATAACAATGATATGAGGGAGTTTAAATACCAAAATGAATCAGGTACCCAAGTTGGCAAGTGGTACCTGAATCGCCTTGATTACTTTGAGTTTCATCGTTTTGAAGGTTTTTTTCTGTGGCAAGTGAAAAGCGTCGCTGGGGTTGTGTTAGCTGTATTTTTACTAGGCCAGCTATCACTGTTGTTTTGGTTGCCATTGATATGGCTGGCTTATGTGTCTGGTCTTACCCTTTGGATACTAAAGCAGCAACGCTGTAAATTTAAAGGCTATTTTTTGTTTCCTCACTCGATAGTGACTAACTTAAAAAGCTATAAAAAAGAACATGACCTGTTAGATTTTGATAGCTTGGCAACGCTAGCGCGCGGTGGCGCGAGTAAAGCCGTGGCGTCAGTTAAATTGAATGATCGATAGTCTCATTTAAATCATCTTTATATTGGCAAGTGGCGTTTTTATTTGCGCTAATATTTGATAACGTTGGATTTTCAGTTGAGAGAATAGGGACGTTAATGATTCGGGTACTGTTCAATAAAAAAGGTGGTGTCGGCAAATCTAGCCTGACGGTCAATTTAGCAGCGATTTCGGCAGCACAAGGGTTGAGAACCCTAGTGTTGGATTTAGACACGCAGTGTAATACAACGTCTTACTTGTCTGCGCTGACACTGAGTGAAGAGGACTCAATCGCTGCGCTGTTTGAACAAACCATCACCTTTCATCTACGCAAACGCCCCATTATTGAGTATTGCCAGCCGACCCAATACGACAACCTATTTATTATTCGCGGCTCTGAACGCATTAAAGAAATGGAAAGCGAGCTTGATTCGCGACACAAAATCTACAAGTTGCGCGATGCCCTGAAAAGTATTGAACAAGACTTTGACCGCATTTATATCGACACGCCCCCCGCACTGAACTTTTACACCCTATCCGCGTTAATTGCCGCCGATACTTGTCTGATTCCGATTGATTGCGATGATTTTGCAAGACAAGGTTTATATAGCTTGCAGCAACAAATTCAGGAAATTAGCGAAGATCACAACCAAGCACTCACTATCGAAGGGATAATTGCCAATCAATACATGGCCAATGCCAACCTGCCTAAGCAGATTATTCAAGAGTTAGTGGATGAAGGGCTGCCAGTGGTGACGGAATACATTCCGCAATCGGTGAAAATGCGCGAATCTCACCAACTTAAAGCACCGCTAATTCATATGGCGGCCAAGCATAAATTAACCCAAGCACTTTTGGCGTGCTATCAGCAGTTAGAGCGCTAATGTTGAGGGTTAAATTCCCCTTTTTCCGTTGTTGCTTCACCTGCTCAAATCGCAAATTAAGAGTACAAGCTGCAAGCAAAGCGCAATAGACTAAAAGACAGAGGCAATGAAACTATTAACGCCCACTCAACTAGCGACTTGCTGTTGTCTGAGTAGAGTATCGATAAACGGCTCGCACAAGGTGGCGATGCGCTAAGTTGTCGCCAATGGTCGTTGTGTTTGAGTTGGTGCAAGTACCTGTCGTTGAAAATTATCAAGGCAATCATTTTAATTCCCACTTTACTGCTTTTTTAACGGACTGAGTAAACGGGATTCCGTGATGGTGTTCCTCGGCATTTTGGTCTGTTGCTCGAGCACAATATCAATACCATGTGCTGAGAGTAAACGCCCCAAGCGTAACCATTGATTAGTTAACTTTTGGAAAAAGTCTTTCGTTTTTATTGCATTTATCCGCCCAGCGGTTACCACTAAATTACCCCGCCAATCGATCTGCACTCTCAGCAGTACCATTCAAGATTATTACAAATATCGGGTGAGAATTAATGAAAGCTATTAAACCACTTATGTGTAGCCTAGCTATGACTAGCCTTGGGCTTAGCCAAGTGCATGCCGTGGAATTACTAACCGTTAACACTAACGGAACTGACACAAAGGTGTCGTTAGGTGGCTACGCCAAAGTAGATGTTCGTCATGTGGAAGGTGATATTGCCTACCAAGACTATTGGATTGCTAACTATCCTGCTGGCCGACCAATTGAAACATCACATACGGGCTTTAACGTTAAAGAATCCCGCGTGAATTTAAAAGTACAGCACGGTGAAGTGACAGGTTTTGTCGAAATGGACTTTTATGGCGGCGGCGGTAATGAAGTGGTCAGTAACTCTTCTAATCCGCGATTGAGACATTATTTTATCAAGTATAAAAACTGGATGGTGGGACAAAACTGGACCACGTTTATGCCACTACATGCTTTGCCTGAAACACTAGATTTTGGTGGACCTCATGTCGGTGAAGTATTCGCTCGCCAAACACAGGTGCGCTATACCCATGGCAGTTGGCAATTTGCGATTGAGAACCCAGAGACAAATGGCGACGGTGATGTCGGTGCGGCGGCAAATGGCGTTGGGGTAACGGGTCAGCAAGCAGACCAAGACGAAAGCACCCCAGATTTCGTTGCTCGTTATAACCACAAGGCTGATTGGGGCATGCTCTCTGCTGGTGCGCTAGTGAGAAAAATTGACCAAGGCGGCTTAGATGAAACAGGTGTTGCCTTTAATATCGCGGGTAAAATTAACACTTTCGGTAAAGATGATATCCGTTTTCAGGTAAGCGCTGGTGAAGCTGGCCGCTATGTCGCTGCGGGTTTAACCTCAGATATCGTTGTTGACCCTAGCGATGACCGCCAAAAAGTGGAAAGTACCACAGCGTTTACCCTTGCTTATCGCCATTTCTGGTCAGAAGGAATGCGCTCAACCGTATTTTACGGCGGTGCAAAAACTGACGAGTTGGAGCGTGAACGCAGCCATTGGGGTATTAATTTAATGACAAGTGTGTCAGCAAACTTAGACGTTGGTGGTGAATTTGGTAACTATGCTATCGATGACAAAGGGATTGAGGCAATCGATTCTAATTACCTACAATTTTCTGCCATCTACAAATTCTAAACCGCAGCAGCCTTGCCCGACAAGGCTCAATAAAAATACGCTTTTTCCCGTTGAAAGGCGTCGCGAAAATGCTCAACCAATAGGTTGAGCTTTTTATCCGGCTGACGGGAGCGCGGGTAAACCGCATACACACCCAAATTCTTCGCGGTGTGATCTTTGAGTAATGGTACTAAACGCCCGCTTTGCAACTCTTCGTGAATTAATATTTGTGGCAAGTAAGCAATACCAAAATCATTCAGCACTGCCTGCTTAATCGACTCTAAACTATTGGCGTGAAAACGCCCCAATACTTGCACAAAAAAGTCTTGTTCATGCTCGCTAAATTGCCAGTGATCTGGACCGACACCTTCGTATTTATAAATCAAACATTCGTGTGCTTTGAGGTGTTCGGGGTGCGTTGGAGTGCCATATTTAGCAACGTATTCTGGGCTGGCGCAGACTACCCAGCGGGAATCAATTAAACGGCGAGCGATAAGCGAAGAGTCTGCCAAATCTGCGGTGCGAATCGCCAAGTCAAAACCGTCGTTGATGATATCAACCATGCGATTAGTGACAATTAGCTCAATTTCGACTTCCGGGTGGTGTTTACAAAATTCGGCAATTGAGGCGCTTAACAGAACGTGGGCTGAAACAACGGGGGACGGTCACCTTAATTTTGCCCCGAATGGCATCACCGTAGCCTGTTACTGTGTCTTGTGCATCTTGCAAAGCTTGTTTGGCAAGGCGCGCTTTGCCGTAAAGTGCATGACCCGCTTCGGTAAGGTTTAACGTGCGTGTCGTGCGATAAAGAAGTTGTACGTTGAGCTCTTGCTCCAGTCGCGTTATCCGTTTACTGACCACAGAATTGGTCATTTCTAACTTCTCGGCCACTTTTGAAAATGACCCCTCATCAACTACTTGTACAAAAAGAAAAATATCGTCTGCTTTAACCATGCGTTAACCAAATAAAGAGCGGATTATGTCAAAAAAGGAAAAAAAGATTCTCTTTTATCAATATATATTAATTATTCCGTTAATTGTACAGTCCCGCTAATTTTGTTTGCCAAAACGATCACGACAGCACTTATCAAAAGTACGCAAAAAGGCAAACGATAGTCTAAGAATATATCGATTAGGAGACTTGAGAGTGAGTGAACTTACTCTGGGCTTTTTGGCGTTGATGCCAATTGCTCTTTCAGCATTATTATTGGTTGGTTTACACTGGCCAGCAAAAAAAGCCATGCCAGTAGTACTATTGGTGACCGCTTTACTGGGTTTATTCGTTTGGGACATGAGTGCCAATCGCGTGATTGCCTCTATTTTACAGGGGATGGGGATCACCGTCTCTGTACTATGGATTGTCTTTGGCGCCATTTTCCTGCTTAATACCTTAAAACATACCGGTGCGATTGCCGTTATTCGTCAAGGTTTTACGCAAGTATCCCCTGATAGACGTATCCAGGCGATTGTGATTGCTTGGTGTTTTGGTACTTTTATTGAAGGTGCTTCTGGCTTTGGCACACCTGCTGCGATTGCCGCGCCACTGCTTGTCGCCATTGGTTTCCCAGCCGTTGCTGCGGTATTGATGGGGATGATGATCCAAAGCACGCCAGTATCATTTGGTGCGGTGGGTACGCCCATCGTGATCGGTGTTAACAAAGGTTTAGACACAGTTGCGATTGAAGCACAATTAGCTAGCCAAGGTTGGACGTGGGAGCAGTACCTACAGCTTATCACGGCTGACGTTGCCATTATTCACGCCATTATTGGTACTTTGATGCCATTGTTTATGGTGATGATGCTAACTCGCTTTTTCGGCAAAAATAAAAGCTGGAAAGAAGGCTTAGAAATTTTACCGTTCGCATTATTCGCGGGTATCGCCTTCACCATTCCTTATGCGCTCACAGGCATTTTCCTTGGGCCAGAATTCCCGTCACTAATCGGTGGTTTGGTTAGCATGGCCATTGTGGTGAGCGCTGCCAAAAAAGGTTTCTTAACCCCTAAAACTCATTGGCAATTCCCAGAAAAATCGCAATGGCCAGAAAACTGGTTAGGTAAACTGGAAATTGCGGATAACGATCTGAAAGTGACTAAGTCAATGTCACAAGTGGTTGCTTGGACGCCTTATTTGCTCGTGGCGGCACTATTAGTGTGTTCGCGTGTATTTGGCGACTTTAAAGCACTACTTAACAGTGTCAGCATTGGCTTTACCGATATTCTTGGTGAAGCCGGCGTGAGTACAGCCTTTAGCCCGCTATACTTGCCGGGCGGTTTACTGCTAATTGGCGCGCTAGCGGCGGTATTGTTGCAAGGTAGCACAACCACGCGCGGTGATGCGTTAAGCAAAGCCTTTAAAGAATCGAGTAAAACCATTTTTAGTGCTGGCTTCGTGCTGATTTTCACTATCCCTATGGTGCGTTTATTTATCAACTCTGGCGTTAACTTGGCTGACCTACCGAGCATGCCAATGAGCAGCGCGCAAATGTTTGCCACTTGGTTTGGCGATGCCTTCCCGCTGATCAGCCCAACGATTGGCGCACTAGGTGCCTTTATCGCTGGCTCAAATACTGTGTCGAACATGATGTTTAGCCAGTTCCAGTACGAAGCGGCAGTCAGCTTGCACCTATCGCCTGCGATTATTATCGCCGCCCAAGCGGTTGGTGCCGCAGCAGGTAACATGATTGCCATTCACAACGTGGTTGCAGCCAGTGCCACCGTTGGTCTGCTTGGCCAAGAAGGGGCAACTTTAAGAAAAACCATATTACCAACCATCTACTATGTATTGTTTGCTGGCGCGCTCGTGATGTTCGCGCTATACGGCTTGCAACTCACAGGCCCGCTTAGCTAGCAGGCAACAGGTTAATGGGTAAAGGGCTAGCTGGTAAAAGGTTAGCCTACTCTAGCGATCATCAACTTGAGATTGATATGGATAAGAAACAGCTTATTTCAGATTTAACCAGTGCACTTGGCGAAGACAAGATTCGCGTTGGCGAGAAAAGTACCGAGCACTTTCGCACCGGCTGGCGTTCGGGTGGTGGCAGCGCATTAGCGGTTGTCTTTCCTGAAACTCTGGTTGAATTTTGGCTGGTGTTAAAACTTTGCGTGGCTGCTGACTGCATTATGATCATGCAGGCGGCGAATACTGGCCTGACAGAAGGCTCAACCCCTAGTGGTGATGACTATGACAGAGACATTGTCATCATTAATACCTTAGCGATGAATAAGCTCTTGGTATTAGGCGAAGGTGAGCAAGTGATCAGTTTCCCGGGAACGACGTTACATACCTTGGAAAAAACACTCAAGCCACTTAACCGTGCGCCGCATTCCGTGATTGGCTCTTCTTGTTTGGGCGCATCGATTGTTGGTGGTATTGCGAATAATTCTGGTGGTGCACTCGTCAAACGCGGCCCTGCTTATACTGAATTGTCACTCTATGCTTGGGTGAACGAGCAAGGCCAACTGGAACTCGTCAATCATCTGGGTATTGACTTAGGTGATACACCAGAGCAAATCCTGGCGAACTTAGAAGCGGAAAAGTTCTCGCTGGCAAGTTTAGCAACCCAAGAAAAAGCCAGTGCTAGCGACTACTTAGAGCGTTTGCGCGATGTCGATGCTGATACGCCAAGTCGCTTCAATGCCGATACGACTCGTCTTTATGAAGCCAGTGGCTGTGCGGGTAAAGTCGCGGTATTTGCGGTGCGTTTAGACACGTTTGAAGTCGCTAAACAAGAGCAAACCTATTATATCGGTACCAATAATCCCGATACCTTAACCCATTTGCGCCGCCATATTCTTAGCAACTTTAAGCACCTGCCAGAAGTCGGTGAGTATATGCATCGCGATATTTTTGATATTGCCGCGAAGTACGGTAAAGACACCTTTTTGAGTATCGAACATTTGGGCACCGACAGGCTACCTAAACTGTTTGCCTTAAAAGGGCGTGTAGATGCCACGTTAAACAAGGTGCCATTACTGCCCAAGTATTTAAGCGATCGCGTATTGCAAGTGGCAAGCAAGTGCTTTCCACAGCACCTACCTGAGCGTATGTTGGCGTACCGTGACAAATACGAGCATCACTTAATTTTGAAAATGAGTGATGAAGGGATTGCTGAAGCGTCTAGCTTTTTGGCGAGCTATTTCAAAGCAAACCCTGAGGCAGGTGATTACTTCGAATGCCAGCCAGATGAAGCCGCCAAAGCTTATTTACAACGTTTTGCTGCTGCCGGTGCAGCCATTCGTTATCAAACATTACACGACAACTCGGTTGGCGATATCTTAGCGTTAGATATTGCGCTTAGGCGCAACGATCCACTGTGGCAAGAGCAACTGCCAGCGTCGATCGCCAGCCAAATCGATAAGTCATTATATTATGGACATTTCTTCTGCTATGTCTTCCACCAAGACTATGTCCTAAAAAAAGGTGCCGATGCCAAAAAAGTGAAAAAAGAAATGCTCGCGCTACTCGACTCTCGCGGGGCGAAATACCCTGCTGAGCACAACGTCGGTCACCTTTATGAAGCAGAGCCGGGCGTAAAAGCCTTTTATCAACAGCTAGATCCAACCAATAGCTTTAACCCGGGCGTTGGCCAAATGGACAAGCACAAACGCAACTGTGCTTGTTGTTGATCAGTAAAGAATTAAGTGATGAGGAATTGCCAATGATGCGATTAAGCCAATGCCATAACTTTCAAGACTTTAGAAAGTTAGCGAAACAGCGCCTGCCGGGCCCTATCTTTAACTATATTGATGGCGGTGCCGACGACGAAACTACCTATCGTCGCAACACAGATGCGTTTGAAAGCTGTGACTTACTGCCAAGCGTGCTTACAGGTGTTGAAGATGTGGACTTATCGACTACCGTGATGGGGCAAAAGCTGGACATGCCAGTGTACTGCTCACCAACCGCTCTGCAGCGCTTATTCCACCATAAAGGTGAGCGCGCGGTAGCGCTAGCGGCAGAAAAATACGGCACTATGTTTGGTGTTTCTTCACTAGGTACGGTTAGCCTTGAAGAAATCGCTGAATTGGTAGACACCCCGCAAGTGTACCAGTTCTACTTCCACAAAGATCGCGGCTTGAATAAAGCCATGATGGAGCGTGCCAAAGCCGCTGGCGTTAAAGTGATGATGCTAACGGTTGACTCTATTACCGGTGGTAACCGTGAGCGTGACTTGCGTACCGGTTTCTCTATTCCGTTCCGTTTAACCCTTGCGGGCATGATCCAATTTGCCATTAAGCCAATGTGGGGCATTAACTACGTTACTCATGAAAGCTTTAGTTTACCTCAGCTCGATGCACATATTGATATGGGCAATAGCAGTAGCTCAATTGGTGATTACTTCACTAAAATGCTTGACCCATCAATGAACTGGCAAGACGTTGAAGAGATGGTGAAGTTCTGGGATGGCGAATTCTGCTTAAAAGGCATTATGACGGTTGAAGACGCAAAACGCGCCGCTGATATTGGTTGTACCGGTATCGTGATCTCTAACCACGGTGGTCGTCAACTTGACGGTTCGCGCAGCTCATTTGACCAACTCGCGGAAATTGTTGATGCTGTGGGTGACCGCATTGATGTGCTGTTCGACAGTGGTGTGCAGCGCGGTACCCATGTGCTTAAAGCCTTATCACTCGGTGCAAAAGCGGTTGGTATTGGTCGCGGTTACTTATATCCATTAGCCGCAGCGGGTCAACCGGGTGTAGAGCGTATGCTTGGCCTAATGAAAGAAGAGTTGTTACGTGATATGCGCTTAATGGGCTGTAACTCACTTGATCAACTATCGCGCGGTAATCTGCGTTTTAGATAACCCTAGTTGATGGGCTTAGGCAGTGTATGCTGCCTTTGCTAATCTGCTCAGTTATTGCCATTTTTTCAACATTATCAAGACAACCCCCTTAAAATTCCGATACATGCTAAAGAGTGAAAAAGTCGCTTTAACGTATCGGAATTTCATGCAAAATGCTGCACGCTGGCATAACTACTTTTCACCTAGACTCCTGAAAGCATTGCTTTCCCCATTGAATTAATTGAGCAATTATCAGCACCGCTGGCACGCTCCCCAAGGTCGAGATAAAAATATTCTTTGCCTTCTATGCTAATCTTGTTGCAAGTACTGGCAATGATGGGGCATTGCATATCAACACTCTTATTCACCAAGTTGTTCACTTATTTTTGCATGCTTTATTACTCTTATTCTGTGTAAGCCTTAATGTCAACGCGAATACCTTGGCACTTAGCAAAGGAGCAAACGAACAAGCCGAAAAAACTGGTGCTGCGCTTGTTCAAAAGAAGCCCTCGATTGCCTTAATTTTACCGCAAGCTGCTGAGCACAGCTTTTGGCGAATCGTCGAAGATGTCGCGTATACGGTGGCTGCTGATCTCGGTATTAATATTCAAACTTATACCTCAATTGAAAGCCGTTTTTCGTTGCTGAGCACAGTTGAACATTTGCTCCGTCAGGACAATAAACCCGATTATGTCATTATTCGCCCCTACCAAGGTAATGCCAGGGCATTGTTTGATCTGCTTCACCAAGCAAACGTTAAATTTATCACCTTAGAAGATACCGATTTTGATAATCAAGATGGCATTATCCAATACCCCACTGAATCTTATCCTAATTGGATAGGGGAAGTTGTTTATGATAATCAACAAGGTAGTCAACTGTTGCTGGATGCGTTGCTGCGTGAGCATAAAAATGCATATCCAAATAAGCCAATAAATGTGGTGGGTTTGGGGGGCAATTTTAATTCCGTTTCCAAGCAGCGCGAGCAAGTACTGGTGGATATGGACGCTAAGCAAAAGCTCCAGCTAAAGCAGGTATTTTCGACCAACTGGGATAAGCAAATTGCGCAGGACAAATTACCGGAGATTTTGCGTCGCTACCCACAGGCTCGATTAATTTGGTGCGCTAACGATGACTTGGCACTGACTGCGTATCAATTGGCTAGTAAGCAACATAACCAGCCATACTTTATTGGTGGCTTTGATTGGCTGTCAGGCGCGATTGAGAGTATCGAGCAGGGCAAGCTCACTGCGTCAGTCGGCGGACACTTTTTAATGGCAGGACAAGCCGTGTTGCAAATTGCCCAATATCAGCTTGCTGATGCCCCTCAGCGCTATCAGGATTCATTAGGAAAATATAATTTTGAGTTAATCACACAAACGAATGTTCGTCAGTTTAGTCGCTTTATCAAGCGCAAAGGCTGGCAATTTTTATCTTATCAACACTACCTTCACCATGGCGTAGGGCTCGCGCCACAAAGGCTTTCAATAACGAGTATGATTAAGCTTTACAATGAGTTAGCGAAATTTGACTAGTTTACTCGCTGGTATTACGTTAGTATCCAGATGAGGAGATTACGCCGTCATATGGTTATCTCGTTGTTTAACGCTTGAGCTAAGGATTAGCAAAAGATCCTTGTCTTTTTAACAAAGTCGCATGGAAAAATATGAATAGTAGTAAGAAAGTGAATACTGGCTTCACTTTAATAGAGTTAGTGGTTGTTATTGTGATTTTGGGGATCTTAGCGGCTGTCGCTGCCCCGCGTTTTATTAATCTCGCTTCTGATGCACATGAATCAGTATTTAATGCCACCTTTGGCAACTTTCGCTCTGGTATGGACCTCGCTCATTACAAATGGCAAGCATCCGGCGCGCCAACCGGTGCTGGCGCCATCGATTTAGTCGATGATCTGGATTTTAATAGCTTAGGTTATCCAGCAGGCACAGATGATGGTACGCAAGTCTCTTCGCCGCAAGACTGTTTAGCGGTTTTTAACGGAGTACTCAACACAGATTTAATCGCTGCAATTCCAGCAGGTGATGGCAATGGCATCAAAAATTTAGCGGCTAATGTAGATGTTGCTGTGACCAACAATGCCGATACTTGCTACTACACCTTTGTCTCTGAATCAAAAGCGGTTGGTTACAACGCACGCCAGTTTAGATACTTATACACAACTGGCGATGTGGTTGAGTTTCCCGCAGGATTTACGATTCCTTAATCGCGAAAGCTAATGCATACGAGCCTATGGATTAACGGTAATCTTGTATAAGTCGTTGGTAAATAGATTCAAAAACGCCCATACAAATTGAGTTTGTATGGGCGTTTTTATCATTAAGGGCAGGTTACTTATTGTTAGTACCTTTGTAGTGGACTTGCCTAATTTCAAGAAACTCGCCATTAGCAACTCCTTGCTCAATAATTCCTTCTAACTCAGCTCTACGGTGAAAGAGTTGTGAGTTTGGTGAAATGACAAAATGCGATTGCTTTCTCAAGTATTTGGGTTGCCAAGCTGATTTAACTATTTGTGCTGCTAAGCCCATTTTTTTCAGTACTGCCTTAGTGCTTAGGTTCGTATGAAAGAAGCCATCAATGCGTTTGTGTTTTAAAAGCAGGACCTTTTGTTCTAGGGTATTAACGGTGATTTTTTTTGATGCCTCATCGTTATCAAAAATTGGGAATACTCCTGAGCCTGTGTTTAAACCAATGGTAGCGTTAATGAGTTGCTGGTAATTGGTGATTTTATTTTTGTCGTCGTGATTGACGAACAGGTATTCGGTGATCGGGCTATACGCGGGTTGCAAAAAGGTTAGTGCAGGGTTTTCTCGGTAATTGAGAATAATAATATCGATAGTTCCTTTTTCAAGCTCCTTGATCCGCCGTGCCAATGGCATAGGTTTGATATTGACTTGCAGATTAAGTTGTTGGCTTAGATAACGCATATATTGGGCGTGTAAACCTGTGGGAAAGTCCGGCGATACCGATGCGGTAATCGCATCATTTTCGGCATGTGAAACAACATCTTTAGCAAGCAGAGAAATTGGCAGTGTAAAAAATGCTGACACTAGTAGGGTTTTTAAATGGTAACTTATAGTCACAATACTGACAGCCTTCTATTAATCTTGGTTTGAACATCCCTTATTGCGATAAAACGCCAGCCAACTTGGTCAGACATTGTAACTGCAACATTCAGCTAGGTACTTTGATTAGGTTGAGTTGAAGTCCCGACACAGCTTTGCTTTCAGTGCTTTGCTTTGGCTTTCAGTGCTTTGCTTTGGCTTTCAGTGCTTTGCTTTGGCTTTCAGTGCTTTGCTTTGGCTTGAGTGATTTGGTCTAAGTACTAAGGTTAAAGTACGCAGCTTTAAGTACGTAGGTTTACGCAGGGTGCTTTAAGTATAGTGCGCTTCACTCAAGGCGACTGTTTTTCTTTGATGGCAGTATTTTTAATTTTGAAGTCGGCAATTTTGCCACCGCAATTGGCTAAGCGCGTTAATTTAGCTTTGCTTTTTCCTGTGCCTATGCGTGAGATAGCTAAGTTGGCAGATATTTGGCTTTTACTTCGTTAACTTATTGAACCGTAAAATGATTCTTATTGAGTGTCAGAATATTTAACACTTTACCCTTTTGAAACAAGGATGTTAATTTAACTGTATGATAAATAATGGCTTTTCAGGGTGGTGTTTTTCTTGCTTAAACCTCGGTCAAGTACAATGTTAAATATAGTAACTAATTGTTTAGCATAGAGAATATAAGTATTACTGTATTCATTTTTTAATTAACTTGTTTTAGTTTAGGTTGTAGCATGTTGAAGTCTATTAAAAGCCTTTCGTTTTTATCTCTATTCCTTATTTTTACTGATGCGCAAGCCAATATTATTGTTGATACCAGTTTGTGGACATTAGCCGAATCCCCCGCTCGTGGTGGCTCGCAAGGTATTACCAGTGCAAATGGCAATCAAGCGATACAAAATAACAATGCCAATGGCGCTTTAATTAGTGATTTTATCTTTGATGGTGATTTTGTCTTTAGTGGCTTTATGACACCAACATCGGATTTATTTGATGATGACGATATTCTCGGTGTTGTGTTTGGTTGGCAAGACGAGCGAAATCATTACCGCTTGGGTTGGGAGCAAGGTGGCCTGAACGATCGTGGTGACCGTGCTGACGGCCGATACGCCGTTTCAAGTGGTATGTTTTTAGTTAAAGAAGTCGATGGTGTTTCAAGCACTTTGTTTGAGCAGGAACTGTTTTGGCAAGATGATGTTAATTACCGCTTTAGCGTTGCACGAGCAGGTGAGCAAATTTCATTTAGCTTAGGTGGTGTGGAGCAATCGTTTATCGACAACAACTTTACCCGTGGGCATGTTGGTTTTTACACTGAGAGCCAAACCGCACGCTTTGCGAGCTTAACTGGTAGTTCAACTAGCGCTCAAATTCCAGAGCCAGATACCTTAGCCTTGCTGGGTTTAGTGTTACTTGGCGTCGCGGTGCGTAAATCTCGTCGTTAAGCCAGTAGTCATGGTGTAACGGCTGACTTTTCTGTCACTATGTCATAAATCAGCTAACGACTGAGTGGTTTCAATATAACTAGTGTCGGCGCACGTTTGTGATAGCTGTTAATTGTTCGGAATACTTGAGTTTAATTAGCCTGCTAGGGGTAGCGGCTATTTATTAGTGGTGGCTCCGGGCGTTTAAAAAATTAGAAATTGAATTAGACCGTTGTTACAAAATGTATAAATTGCACAATGCACTAGCAGCTCTATGTAACGATTGTGACCGTATCGACATCGACACACCATCCGCGCCGAGTTTATTGAAGAGCAAGCACCAACGAGTGTTAGTGAATAATACATAGGGCAATAAAAAAGGCTTCCATTGGAAGCCTTTTTTATTCTACTTATGCCGCTAAGACATTATTTGAGGTTAACGCTTTTAGGTTTAACGAGTGCGTTTATCGAGTACGCGTGATAGTGACTTTCGCCGTTGGATTATCCCAACGGTGTCCCTCTGTCAGAACAGAAGTACTCAAACCTTCCATGCTAGGGTCAGTAGCGTTTGCACTGGTCGTTGCACCGCGGTGGAAGTGTACGCGATCAAATAAGTCATCACGCGTTGCATCGAAACCAGCTGCTGCACCGCCGCCGCCAGCTGCTGCCGCCGCAGGACCAGGCATAGTGTCGGCCGTTTCCGTATTCGCTTCTGTGCCTGAGTCCCATGTTGGTGTCATAAAGCTTGCGCTTTGGCCAACCGTCATGTTGCTCACGTCCATCGCATTTAATGCAGTGAAGGCATCATTGGTGTTAACTAGCATGGTTGCAAACGATAGGCGAAGATTATCTACGTCTAACGCTGGTACAACGAGTGTGTAAGTATTACCAATTGAACGCGGTGGAATCGGGCCACTACCTGATTGTGAGTCAAGGTAATAAACAGAGCCCATCGCTTCGCTTAGTAAACTCGCGTTGCTGCCGCCTTCTGCTAATTCTTCAATCGCTACGCTCGCTGGTTCACCATCGGTGAATGCGCTGTAACCGGCCTCATGCAAAATAATTGCTGCTGGTGAGAACGGTTGCGCGTAAGTTAAGTTAGTAATTTGTACTGTGTAGACTGCTGTGTTGCCATTGCCGTCCTGACCATCTTGGCCATCTTGACCCGCAGGGCCTGCTGGACCAGCCGGACCTGCTGGTCCTTGCTCACCTTGTGGGCCTTGAGCACCGTCAGCGCCATCGTCACCGTCATCAAAACAGCCACCTAGGCCTAGTGCCAATGACAAAACCAGGAGTCTCACGCTAAGTGTTGACTTTCTCATGATTTACTCCTCCAACTTATGGTGCTGGTACAGTAATAGTAACGCGAGCAACAGGGTTTAACCAACGGTGTACAGTAGAGTCTAGATCGCTTGCGCCACCTGAATCGCTTGTGTCACCTAAAACGTTACGGTGAATGTGTACTGGGCCGTCTGTACCATCTTCAACTTGACCATTTTCGATAACCGCACCAACACCTGTGCCACCTGTGCCTAATGGCACTGGAGAAGCACCGCCACCAGCAACACCTGGTACACCATAGCCGCCTAAGGCATTACCTGTACCGGCTTCGGTTACATCGGTGCGTGCACTGTTTAATTCGTCGTTTAATTCGGTACCTGCGTCATATGCGTTCAGGTAATAAGTGTAGGTGCCCGGCTCTGTTGGGATCATGATTGAGTCTAAACCGACGAAAGCATCGTTAGTTGGTACCAACATAGATAGTAAAGATAAGTAAGGCTTGTCCATGGTATCGAACGGGTAGCTAAGCGTCATTGATGGCGCTAATAAACCACCAAAACGGTGCCAAGTGTTTGAGCCATTGTCAGTATCTTCCGGCCCTAGCACAGCTTCGAAGTTTTGACCGCTAGAAGCTGCATTTTGTTCGTCTTCAATAACGCCAGCTTCTGCTAACCATGCTAGTGCTGTTGAAGCTGGTTGACCCACTTCAAACGCATCAACTGTATCGTCGTGCGCGATCACTAAACGCGGTGTGAAGTTTTGTGCGTGTGTTAAATTGGTGATACTAATATCGATTGTTTGCGCATTGGCGAAGCTTGAAGCTGCGAGCCCAAACGCAAGGCCTGTTACAACTTTGTTAAATCTCATCTCTGTTTCCTCTTAATTTTTTTATGCTGAGCAGCAATATAAAAGTAGAGGTTTGTTCCTCGCTAATCTTCACAAAATTATAACGAATTGATTACAAAAGTATCTGAGGCTTGAAATAGTGGTTCGCAAACAGCAAATTTTTTGGTGTGACGGTAGGTGCGATGGCGTGAGAGAGCCTTGCAAAAACTGTTTCTCAAACGAGTTCTGTGGTTAACATAAATGCATTTTGAACAAGGAGATTTAACATCACAGTGTGTTATGACTGTATTACGAACTGACGAGATTAGCAATCTTGGCCAGCGTTACGTGAAATGGCAGCGATTGTGTCATTTCTTTTTCAACTTTTAATTTATCGCAGCGCTGTGATAAATATAGCGGTGATCATCAACTATACCTGACCCAAAAAGTCTGACGTCAATATTGGTTCGAAGTAGATAAGCTAGCTAACCCATTGCCCCTTATATTGCCGCTCATATTAGACAAAGTTAAATGCTAGCGAGGGTTAATTGATCGCGTCCCTGTGCTTTTGCGTTATAGAGGGCGCTGTCAGCGCGCCTGATCACATCGTCGAGTTCATTATCATCCGCCTTTATCGCAGCCACCCCCATGCTAAATGTCACCGGGTGAGTTGATGGCACACCGGCCATATGTTGGTGGTTTAATGCCTGTCTTATCCGCTTGAATGCATCTGTGATGTTTTGTTCGCTCGCAGCAGGCATGACTAATAACCACTCTTCACCACCAATTCTGCCAATCTTGTCCGATGCCCTGATACTCTGTTTACACGCTTGATAGAAGGCTTTGAGTACGTTGTCGCCAGCCTCATGACCAAAATTGTCGTTAATGGTTTTGAAGTTATCCAAATCAATCACCGCGATCGCCAGCGCAGTGGCATTTGTTTTCGCTTGAGTAAACATTACGGCGCCTTTTTCACGAATGTTGCGGCGATTAGGGGCGCCGGTCAGCTCGTCGCTTAGTGCCAGACGAATAAACTTGCGACGTGATCGAATTTGCTGATACAAAATGACTAGCATCACTAATACCAAAGCCACAACAGTGGTGGCGACAAGGTAGACTAGCTTTTGTTGCAAATCTTGCTGCACAATACGTTGTTTTTGCAGTTCATTTTCTTTTTTTAGTAATTCGTTTTTTTGTTGTTCGTGCTGAATATTCATCTGCGTTTGAATTTTCTGCAGCGATTCTTTGTTGTTTTTGCTCGCGGTTTTTTCAATATGGGCAATGGCCGCCTCATACTGTTCAGCTGCTTGGTGAAACTGGTGACTTTGTTGGTAGCTGCGTGCTAAAGCAAGCAAATAGCCTTTGCTATGGGTATCGTTGTTTAAGTTAGCGATGTCACTTTCAATGGCAAGCAACATATTTAGCGCGGTGTGATGATCACCTTGTGCTAGCGTTATTTTCGCTAAATTTAATTTAACTAAAGTGATCGACTGGTTAATTTGGGCTTGTTCAAAGACTGGCAGTGATTGCTCTATGTGCTTTAAGGCGCGCTGGTAATCACCGCTTTCATAGGCAATAGTGGCAAGTTGGCTGTGCACGTAAGCAATACCTATTTTGTCGTTTAAGGTTAAGCTCAATACTAAGCTTCGTTGCAAATATGCTTTGGCTTGCGCAAAGTCTCGTTTGTATATGTGAAGCGCCCCGATGTTGTAGAGCAAAATAGAGGTGCCAAATTTGTCTTTTTCGGCATCGATAAACGTCAGTGCTTCTTGAAAATAACGAATGGCTTCATCAAATTGACCAAGATTTTGATGCACCAAGGCAATGCTATTCACGATTTCCGCTAAAATGAGCTTCATATCGTGCGCTTTGGCAATTTGATAAGCCGCTAGCATGTCTGCTAATGCTTGTTGGTTCTGGCTTGACGCCCGTAACCCTCGTGCTCAGTTGTGAAGAAAGTGGGCGATCATTTGTGGCATATTGGCTTGCTCAGCAAGCGCTAATGCGTGAGATGACAGTACGATCACCTGCTGCCACTGGCCACGTTCATGAGCTAGCAAGATTTGATCACGTAAAAATTGCAGTTTGAGCCAGCTTGAGCCTGCGTGGTCAACGCGCGCTAGCCCTTCGTTAATGACCATTTCTGCGTGATCAAGTTGACTGGTTGCAACCAAGGCGCTACTCAATACTGCCATAGCTTGCAGCTCGTTATAGCGTTGATGCTCTTGCTTAAACTGTTGTTGCAAACGGCGCGCTTTTTTAATAACAAGGTTAGGATCTTCTTTAATGCGATCAGCCAGCGTTTGCCAATATTCTTTACTTTGATAATCATCATTGTTGGCAAGACCATGCTGGCAAACAAGCAAGATAGTTAGCATGAATAAAAGTCGATAAAAACTATTGATACTTTAATCTCCTCGTTATATTCGGCACGCATTATTTCCCGTGTGTAATCTCTCCGGCATGCAATATACATAAAACTTTAGGCAGCTTGGCATAACAAGCTACCCGATATTGGTTTCCTCTTGCGAGAAAAAGTTAACAATACAGAAGTTTGCGTGATCCTCGTCAAGCCAGCGAATTTAGCATAACCAACCTCACAGGGTTTTGTCTGCCTGCTTTTAGCTTTTAAATTTATCGCATAAACAGTTAATTAGCTTTGAATTACTACTAAAGCTAGCTTTTTGAAGAGCGCGGTATCGCTTTTAATTAGCTCAATTACATTTGACAATGTTTACATATTTAATTCTTTTTGTAATCCTTTGGTTGACATGTCCTTATTGTGGTGTATTATTAGCCACCGTCAAATTTGTTATTTATGTCTGTAATCTATTGAGGGTTAGACGTTGTCTGCTGTACTTACTAAAGAACAAGAAAGTGCCAGAAATATTCTGGAAACATTTGCCCGTTATGGGGTCCGCAAAACATCGATGGAAGAAATTGCCAATGCCGCGGGAGTGTCAAGACAGTCGATTTATAAAAAGTTTGGCTCTAAAAAACGTTGTCATGAATGGACAATAGATACCTACCTTTCGGTGATGTATGGCCGAATATTTGCGGCGTTAACTAATGATCAACAGCCACCACTGCAAACCTTGCATCAAGTGTTTGACATCTTTATCGGTGATGCGATCGAAATCGTCAGTAATTCGCATGGTACTGAAATACTAGACGATGTATTTCAGTCAGAAAAGTGCTCAGGGGACGATTGGCCATTGCGTTTAAAAACGCGACTTGCTGATTTTTTAGCGCGCCATCACTTAGTATCCGATGAACATGCTGATGGTATCGCGTTTACTTTGATTGCCGCAGGCAAAGGATTGTTACTGGAAGAGTCATCTCGTGATCAGTTTCGTAGGGAGATGAGCATAATTATCGACAGTGTTGTTGCTGTTAAGAATTAACTATTTGAAGTTAAAAGAATTCAAGATTTAGCTACCGTGAGTGGAGAATATTATGAGTAATGTTGCAAACCTTGCCGAGCATCAAGATAACCTAGCTCAGCTTAATAATGACTTTGAGGCGATGACCTCAAACTTTAAACAAACACCGTACCCAAGTTTACAAGCGCGTAAAGATGTTTTGTTAGCACTGAAAAAATCATTGATTGCGCATGAGCAAGAGATTTACGACGCGCTCAAGCAAGACTACGGTTACCGCAGTGAGTTTGATACCTTAATTTCTGATTTACTCTCAACGGTTATGGCGGTGAACTACTCACTGAAAAACGTTAAGAAGTGGATGAAACCGTCAAAGCGTCACGCAGGTTTAATGTTGGCCCCGTCAACCGTTAGAGTGCATTACCAACCACTTGGTGTTGTCGGTATTATCACACCATGGAACTTCCCTATTTTCCTTGCACTTAGCCCAGCGATTCAAGCGATTGCTGCAGGTAACCGTGTCATGATCAAGATGAGTGAGTTCACGCCACACGCTAACCAAGCATTGCGCAAAGTGGTCTCTGTGATCAGTGATCACATCAGTATTATCGAAGGTGAAGCCGATGTTGGTGCAGCATTCTCGGCATTACCATTTGATCACTTAATCTTCACCGGTTCAACGAATGTTGGTCGCATGGTGGCGAAAGCGGCTGCGGAGAACTTAACCCCGATCACCTTAGAAATGGGCGGCAAGTCACCGACGATCATTGATGAAACGGCGAATATGAACATTGCCGTAGACGCCGTCATCGTCGGCAAGTCAACGAACTCTGGACAAATTTGTGTTGCGCCTGATTACGTATTCGTACCGGAAAGCCGAGAGTTAGAATTTGTTGAAACGTTTGTGAAGCGCTACCGCGAGTACCACTTTGAAACGAAAAACAATAACACCCAAACGCATATTGTCAGTGACCGCCAATTTGCTCGTATCGAGCGTTTTCTCGAAGATGCGAAAGCAGAGGGTGCTAATATTCATGCCGTTAAAGAGCGACAAGAAGGTGATGGCCGCCTGATCTACCCACACCTATTAACGAATGTGCATGATGATATGCAGGTCATGAAAGAAGAAATTTTTGGTTCTATTTTGCCCATTAAAACGTACCAAAACATTAGTGAAGTCATCAGCTTTATCAATGACCGTCCGCGTCCATTAGCGCTGTATATCATGTCGAAAGATGCACAGAAAATTGACCATATTTTGAAAAACACCCACAGTGGTGGTGTGTCAATTAACGATACGGCAATGCACGTAATGGCCGATGATGCCCCATTTGGTGGCGTAGGGAATTCCGGCATTGGTCACTACCATGGTCACGAAGGCTTCTTAACCTTCTCCAAAGCCAAAACTGTTTTGCATTCAAAAGCTTGGTTGCCTAAGAATCGCTATATCTTGAAGTATCGTGATTTTATGTTTAAAGCGCTTCGCGGTTTATTTTTAAGATAAATCAAAAACAACAATGACGAGTAAATAGCCGACAGTTGTCGGCTATTTTTTTGTGCTTTGCACATTCCCTTGATACGCATTAGTCGTGCGTCATAGCTGAGTTACGTATATACTGCCAAAGATATTGTTTTGCATCGTAAAGACAGCTCAGTGAACCGAAACATCTCACCAGTAAATTTATTTAGTCGTTATAACTTCGCGGTATTTACACTGTTTATTTTGTTGGCTTGCATCGCCATTGGCGGTGGTGCATATCGCTATCAGCACGAGCTTGCTTCGCAACTAACGCGCAGCCAACAGGCGTTGGCAGAGCAAGCTGAAATGATCAATCACAGTTTGGCGCAAAGCCAGCAAAGCTTGTTGGGCTTAAAGCAATTTGCTCAGTATTATTTGAGCCATCCCAAAGAGCTACACACTAAACGGCCATCACTTGTGCAAGACGGCGACAGCTACTACTTAGCGCGCCCCGTTCGAGATGAGCTAAAAGATCGCAAGCGACTGCAAGGTAACATTACCGGGCGCGGTGAAATAGCTGAGTTCGACAATGCCATGTGGCAGGAGTTAGCAATGGCTAGCGCGCTGACACCGGGGTTTGTCACCGCTAGCCACAATAATCCAGACGCTACTTGGTTTTACTACCTTTCACTCAACCGCTTTGTCAGTATTTTTCCGTGGATTGGCCACCAAGCTTGGCGTTATTCGGATCACATGCTCAACGAAACATTTGTTTGGCAGGTGCGCCAACAAAACCTCGCCGGAGAGCCATTTTTTTGGTCGCAACCTTATCAAGATGCCGCTGGCAAGGGGCTAAAAGCGGCAATTGGCACCGGCGTTTTCCTGACGGGAAGTTTTAAAGGGGCACTGGTTATCGACGTTGATTTGGCAAGTTTGCAGCAAAAATTACCTCAAGTTGATACTCCCGGGCATGGTTACGTCTTGGTTAATCGCCAAGGCAGCGCATTGGTGCATCAAGTGGCGGAAGAGCGGGAGCTGACGGCAAATAGTAAGTGGCGAGATATTGTCCCCGATGGCCTACAAACGTTAACTCAGGCCAATTTAATGAGCTTTAAAGGGGAGTTCATTTACCGAGATTGGTTGTTGCAAAAGCAGCATTTAGCGATAAACGGTTGGAGTTTGATCCACTACCAACCTTACAGCGATTTTGCGCAGCAATTGCAAAACCGCATTATTTATACTGTGCTCTTGTTTATTGTCGGTTTAATGGTGTTTCTTGGTTTAGTTTATGTGATGACACGTAAAACGTTTATCAAACCTGCAACCGAGTTTATTAGCCATATTGAATACTGCGCACAAGGGAGTCCGGGTGTGGTCAAGCCAACAAAAGAGTGGCTGCCTTGGTTTCGTTTGGTGGAAAATATTTTTAGTGAGAACAGCAGCTTACTGCTACAACTTAAACAGCAAAACGCCGAATTAGATTCTCGCGTCGAAGAAAAAACACAAGCCTTAATTGAGCGTAGTGAAGAGCAGCGCAGCGCCTATGTATTATTGCGCTCGGTGATAAACGGGATCCCCGAATATATTATTTTTTATGATGATCAAGACTTATTGACGGGCTGTAACAAATCGTTTGAGCGTTACATTGGCCAACAGGAAGCGCAGTTACTGGGTCAGGATATTCACACCTTATTGTTACCGCCAATCCTGCACACATTGAAAAAGTTTGCGAGCAACTTACCGCAAGCACAAAGCTTTTTTGGTTACCAAGATATTGTTGAAACCAGCGGTGATACTTATGAAGTGTTTTGTACGCGCTACTTTAACGATGCCGGGCAGTCGCTAGGCTCAATCGCAATTCTGCGCGATGTTTCAGTGCAAACCGCAGTGCAGTCGACGCTGCAATCCGCAAAAGATCAAGCTGAGCAAGCCAACCAAGCAAAAAGCCAATTTCTCGCCAATATGAGTCATGAAATTCGCACACCGATCAATGCCATACAAGGGATGATGGCGTTA
Source organism: Thalassotalea euphylliae (assembly GCF_003390335.1). Classification (NCBI taxonomy): domain Bacteria; kingdom Pseudomonadati; phylum Pseudomonadota; class Gammaproteobacteria; order Alteromonadales; family Colwelliaceae; genus Thalassotalea; species Thalassotalea euphylliae. Next base: position 4,096,188 of record NZ_QUOU01000001.1, on the reverse strand, counting down.
TTACAAAAAACATCGTTGAGTGCGTTTCAGCAACAATATTTATCGAACGCGCAAAATGCTTCTTCGGCACTGTTGCACTTGATTGATGAACTACTTGATTTATCAAAAATAGAAGCTGGCAAGCTCAGGCTCAATGAAAATGATACGGTTTTTGATGGTGTGATTGAGCGTGTATTACAGCTCAACACGTTAGCTGCTCATCAAAAAGGTTTAGCACTTTTAGTGGAGTTGGATGCCGACATTCCTAGCCATGTGGTAGTGGATGAAATGCGACTCACGCAAGTGCTGACTAATTTGATCAATAATGCGGTGAAGTTTACGCACAAAGGTAAGGTGTCATTAACGGTTAACGTGGCCGGTAAAGACGAAAAAAATGTCTTGTTAAAATTCGTGGTTGCCGACACAGGCATTGGTATTGCCAAAGAAAAACAAGCGAAGCTATTTGACGCCTTTATGCAAGCTGATGCTTCAATGACGAGAGAGTACGGCGGCTCTGGGCTAGGGCTTTCCATTAGCCAGCAAATCGTGGGATTGTTTGGTGGCCAGATAAAAGTGAACTCAACGCCAGCAAAGGGCAGCGAGTTTAGCTTTGTTATTCCGCTGCGCTTAGCGCCTGAAAATGAGCAAGAGCTTCGTTCAATGGTGACGATTGTCACTTTGGGCTTTACGCTGCCGTCGTCTGTACAACACGCGATTCAAAGCTATCACTGGCGTTATCAGGCGCTAGAAAATATTGCTCAATTAGATACGCTGGAAAGTTCTGGCGACATTGTTATTTTGGTAAAAACCGATACATTGGCAGGCAATAAGCCCGAAGGTGAACAGCTGAACGACGAACCAAGCCATCAGCCATTTAACTTAGCCGCGATAGAGTCCCGCTGTTCCAATGTCGCGCTTATTGGCCTTTGCCAGCCGATAATGGCAAGTATTTCAGAAACCTTGTTTAGCCAATTGAGTGAACTAAACACGCCTTACTTATTGTTCGACAATCCGCTTTACCGACACACATTGACCAAGATTAACCAACATTTATTGTTAGGTGCCAATACCCGCGCTATGTTGGCCAATAAAAGTGCTGAAAATCAGCCTGAATCAACTACGCCTAATGGCGTTAGTGGCAACAACGATAATGCGCTAAAAACGGGGCCAGCTACCAAACCTTCCGCTACAGCAAGCGCAAGTAAAGTCGATGCGCCACTTGCGGGAACACTCGCCAACGTAAATGTCTTGTTAGTAGAAGACAACATCGTGAATCAGATGGTTGCAAAAGAGTTACTCGCATCGATGGGCGCACAGGTGATCGTTGCCGAAAATGGCCTGGTTGCGCTGGCGTTACTTGCTGAACACGTCTTTGATGTTGTGCTAATGGATATACAGATGCCTGAAATGGATGGTTTGACGGCAACGCAAAAAATTCGCGAGCAAAGCCAGTTTGACACTTTACCCATTATCGCGATGACCGCGCATGCTCGTTCGGAAGACAAAACGGCAAGTATTGCCGCGGGCATGAACCTTCATATCGCCAAACCTGTCAGTGCTGAGGTGCTGAGTCAAAGCATCGTGGACGTGTTATCACTCAGTGAAATCAATTCCTGAATGTTTACCTTGCCACTTTAAACATAGCTACTTCAACTAAAGGTACTGTATAGCTAGGGCAGTGTTTGCCAAATTGATTTATTCAAATAACTCAACGGTGTAGTGTTTGGCTCTGACGGCTTGCTCCGCTTCAAATGACAATTGCCCCAGTGGCATTAGGCGTGGCCCCGTTGGGTCACCTAGCACAAAAGTACGACCGCGATAATTGAGGGTCACATCGCCTGCCTCTGGCAGCATTTCTAACCCGATGAACGCATGCTGATCGATATACACCATCACCATGTTAATACGTGGCATTAAGGCCCGTAATATCGCGATGGTTAAAGTCATTTTACTGTCGCAATCCCCCTGATTTTCCCATAGCACTTTGGTGGGCACGTTAAAGCCAGCACCAGATGACGTTAACCGTGACGCTAGCGGCGAGTACGGGATGTTTTGCACAAACCCCAACACATAATTGGTGACCAAACGGATATTTTTGACATTTACAATGTCTAAAATGATGGGCTTGGTAGGAGCCAATGTTTGCACAGAATCGCGCGCAATTCTTACATGATCTGGCTTTATGCCTGCGGTGCCTGAATGGTCGGTAAATTGATGATAATACTGACTGCGCAGGTATTCGTTGAAAAAAGTAAGCTCTTGCGCCTTGATAACCTCACTTGCGTGATTAACGTCTTGTGGGTTTCGTCCGCTAAGGCGAATATCACTTAGTGCATTGCCGAATGTAACGTTGACCCCGGCTATTGGGTTTTGCTTGAGGTATTGGCGAATTTGACGTTGTACGTGCTGGGCTGCAATGTCAGTGTTGTATGCTCTAAAGCGGCGAAAGGGTGAAAACAGCGCTTGTTTCGACAATGAGAATTGCATGGCCTGAGGCTGCTGGTTATGGTCGCGCCACTGATAGCTAAATTCATAGTTGTCGCCACGCTCGCGCTTATTGAAGCTTGTTTGCTCAGCGGCTGCAAGGCCCGCAAGCCCATAAAAACAAATGGCTAAAAGTAATAGTCGTTTTTGCAAAGCGCCTTACCTAGATTGAAACAGTCAGCTAGGGGCACTATAGCGCGAATTATGTGGCGGTGCCAAAAACCAGTATTTTTTGCAGTTTTACTTTACTTTCAGTATGAATTCACTATATTTAAACGCGTGTTTAAATTGCTTGTTTAATATTATCGAGGTGTACTGTGGCTGAATATCAAGTGCCGTTAAAAGACATGAGTTTTATTTTGTATGATGTGCTAAAAGCGGATCAGCTATGGCAGTCCTTGCCTGCACTTGCTGAAACAGTAGACCGCGATACAGCTGATGCCATCTTACAAGAGTGTGCAAAAATCGCTGAGCAAGAAATTGCGCCATTATTGCGTGTTGGTGATGAAGAAGGTGTCAGCTTTGACAATGGTAACGTCACCACGGCAACGGGTTATAAAGAAGCCTTCCAAACATACGTTGAAGGTGGCTGGACTGCGTTAGGTGGTGATCCTGAGTACGGCGGCATGGGGATGCCAAAAACCATTACTGGTTTACACGAAGAAATGATGTGTTCAGCTGATATTTCTTTCTCACTTTACCCAACGCTGACTGCAGGTGCTGCATTATCTCTAGCCAAGCACGGTAGTGATGAGTTAAAAGAAAAATACCTAACTCGCATGTATGCCGGTGATTGGACAGGCTCAATGTGTTTAACAGAAGCACATTCAGGTACTGACCTTGGCATGATCCGCACAAAAGCGATCCCACAAGAAGATGGTAGTTACCGCATTACGGGTAACAAAATCTTTATCACCGCAGGTGAACACGATTTAGCCGAAAACATTGTTCACTTAGTATTGGCTAAACTCCCCGATGCTCCTGCTGGCCCTCGTGGCATTTCATTATTCTTAGTACCTAAAATCAATGTTAACGACGATGGTAGCTTAGCTGAGCCAAACGGCGTTAGTTGTGGTTCGATTGAACACAAAATGGGTATTCACGGCTCAGCAACATGTGTGATGAACTTTGATGATGCTCAAGGTTTCCTTGTTGGCGAGCTGAACAAAGGCTTAGCCTGTATGTTCACTATGATGAACTACGAGCGTATTGGTGTTGGTATTCAAGGTATGGCCGCTGCTGAACGCAGCTACCAAAATGCCGTTGAATATGCAAAAGAGCGTTTACAAGGTCGTGCGCTAACAGGTGCTAAGTCACCAGAACAACCTGCGGACTCTATCATGGTTCACGGTGATGTTCGTCGCATGTTATTAAACATGAAAGCACTAACTGAAGGTTCTCGTGCGCTGTCTTCATATGTGTCAATGAAACTTGATACGTCAGCATACGGCGAAGGCGAAGCCCAAAAAGAGAGTGAAGCACTAGTTGCGCTGCTAACGCCTATTGCCAAAGCTTTCTTCACTGATCTTGGTTTAGAATCAACGATTGCAGGTCAGCAAGTTTTCGGTGGTCACGGCTTCATTCGTGAGTGGGGACAAGAGCAACTTGTTCGCGATACTCGTATTACGCAAATTTACGAAGGCACTAATGGCGTTCAAGCAATGGACTTGTTAGCACGAAAAGTTGTCGCTTCAAAAGGTGCACTTTTCCAACCGTTTGCTCAAGAAGTAAAAGCGTTTATTGCTGAAAATTCACAAGCGGACCTACAAGAATTTATTGCGCCACTAGCGGAAGCACTAGGTGATTTAGAGTCATTAACTGCGCACCTTATTGAGCAAAGCCAAAATGACATTAACATTTTAGGGACAGCGGCAAACGACTACTTACACGTGTTCGGTTACACCGCGATGGCTTACTTGTGGGCCATGCAAGCAAAAGCGGCACTAGCTAAGATTGACAGTGGTGACGATTTCTACACGTCAAAGGTTAAGACGGCACGATACTATTTTGCACGTATCTTACCGCGCCGCATGTCTTTAATCGAAACTGCACGTCAAGCAAGTGACGTATTATTCGATATTGAAGACGAGTTGTTCTAGAACAACGCAATGGGTGCTACGTTGGATTAGCACCGCAAGCTATTGAGCATCAGGGGTGACACGTTCACCCCTTTTTTGTGCCTGAAATACAACAAGCAATGCCACTTGATGAGCGTAATGAATAGAAATAGCGCTAACTTGGGTCTGATATTATCTAGATTAGTATGAGTGCTATATTGATAAATTTAGTAAATACTTGCGAGTATCTTTGATAAATACGAGGAATACGGTAGGCTAATTAGTAAGCGAGTGTGCAAACTTATGGAATGCAAAGCAGAAAACTAATGACCGAAACTGATCTCCAGACCATTTTAGTCGTTGACGATAACCCCGATAATATCGATGTACTATCAGGTATTTTGCGTCCGCACTATAAGGTTAAAGCGTCTGTCTCTGGTAAGTTAGCGTTGAAGATCGCAGCAGGTAAGCAAAAGCCTGATCTGATCTTACTCGATATTATGATGCCGGAAATGGATGGCTATGAAGTTTGTGCACAGCTTAAAGCCAGTCCTATCACACGTGATATTCCCGTTATTTTCGTGACCGCCAAAAGTGAAGCAGAAGATGAGCAACGAGGCTTTGAACTGGGCGCAGTTGATTACATTACCAAGCCGGTAAGTATGCCAATAGTACTCGCCAGAATTCGCACCCATTTGGCCTTATATGACCAGCAGCGAGTGCTCGCTGCGCAAGTTAAACAGCGTACGCTGGAAATAGAGGAAACTCGCCACGAGATCATCAAGCGCTTGGGAAGAGCCGCTGAGTACAAAGACAACGAAACGGGTATGCACGTTATTCGTATGAGCCATTATTCACGTTTTTTGGCGGAGCAAATAGGGGCCGATCCACAATGGACAGAATTATTGTTTAATGCAGCACCAATGCATGACATTGGCAAAATAGGTATTCCAGATCACGTATTGCTAAAAGCGGGTAAGTTGGATCATGATGAATGGCTAATTATGCAAAAGCACGTAGAGTTCGGTGCTGACATTTTAAGTAATCACAATTCTGAGTTACTCTCGCTAGCTCGCGAAGTTGCCCTCACACACCATGAAAAATGGGATGGTACGGGTTATCCAAATGGCCTAAAAGGCGAAGAAATTCCACTGAGTGGCCGGATTGTTGCGATTGCGGATGTGTTTGATGCGCTCACTTCGACGCGACCTTATAAAAAACCTTGGTCTGAAGAAGCCGTAGTTGAATTTCTGCAAGCGCAAGCGGGAAAACACTTTGATCCCAGCCTGATCCCCGAATTTCTTGCATGCCTACCTAAAATTCGCGAGATTAAAACAAAGTTTTCTGATGAACAAGAAGCCCTAACCTTTAGTTTGTCACCCCACACCTAACATAACCTCCGCTCTGGATAACTAATGTGCTTCTAGCGGCTATTTTTACTGCTACCAGCGTTAAACTTACTTGCAATAGGCCAGCTATTGACGCGCAAATTTGCCTTGGTATCAGCAAAAATTTCTCGCTAGGAGATAGCGATGAACATAAGTATTTGAATTAATTGTTATTCACTATTTCTTACCCAAACCTGAGGTTAACATACAGCGCTTGTTTTTAAGCGGGCAGCGCCTCAAGTTGAGCTGCGCTCTCTAGCAGTGTCGTGGCTTTAAAAATACATTAAAACGAATAGGTCGCACCGATCAATGCCATATGCGCTAGGTCGTCGGCACTTGGCGTTGTCAACCGTGTTTCATCGCCTACGGTTGTAGTGGTTAAGGCGCCGATAATTGACCAGTTAGGCGTTAACTGATAATTGCCAATGATGCCCAGCGTCGTACTCGTAATATCTTTGCGAATCACATATTGGGTTGCTAACTGCTTTGGATCGATGGGGTAATAGTAGGTCGCTGTAGTCGTGTCTAACTGCTCAATTTTTGCGGAAAGTGCAATGTCCAAGGAGCGAAAAGAAGCAATGACGTAACTGGTTTGCAAGTATGCCATGCTGTGTTCGTTTGCACTGCCAGTCGTCGCTGACCGTTGAGCAAGGGATAACTCCTGTGTTGAAGGGAAATTCATAAATGAATAGGCGCTTATCGCAGGTGATAAAAACTGAGCATTGGCAGTAAATTCAGGTATTTCAGCATAGTGTGCTGAGGAGTAGTTGGCTAAGGCCACGGCTTTTAAACTAAGTTCATAGGCATGTTCGTTTGCAACACCTGTTTGGACTTGTTGGTGGCTCGTTGTATTACTATCGGCGACATTATTTCCCGTCGCATGATTGGCCGCCACACTTCCTGCAAGTGTGGCAAAAAAGAGACAAATTACTGAGGTAAACAAACGCTTAGGCATACCTTCTCCCTAGATACTTCAATTGTCAATTAGCCTTTACTGCAACCGATGTTGATATCGCTCTTCATCGCATCACACTAATTTCGCTTGGTAGTGTTTACTCTTGTTATTTTTAAACGAGTATAGTCACTATTTTTTCAAGCGTAGGAAATTTTGAGCGGGCAGACGTAAATTACTCAGTTAATCTACCTTCAAACTCAGTATCATTAATATTTTGTTACGTTTACGCGGTGAATTCTGCTAAGTTTAGTGCTCGCGCGAGTCAATGATCACTGAGGGGGATATGTGCGACACCTACTATGGCTAACGTTGGTATTTGCAGTCATCGGCTGCAGTCAAACACCGGATGAGGAAAGTGCGGCAATTGCAAATGCTCAACAGCAAAAAGTTTGTGCCTTGCCATACACCAAATATCAAGCAACGGTGACTGGCTACTGTCAAGAAGTGGCTGCGCAATTACCCGCAGATATTCCCTCGAAAACTATGTCTTTGGAATTTCGCCCATTGGAACAAATTCCAGAGGTGTTTTGGTTCAATAAAAAGCTCGCTTATACCCTGAATCAGCAACCGAGTGCTGCGCCACTTGCGTTTGTGATTGCAGGCACTGGAGCTGCTCACAACAGCCCTAAAATGGTGACATTGCAAAAAACCTTGTTTAGTCAAGGTTATCACGTCGTCTCGCTGTCTTCGCCGACCTACCCAAACTACATTATCAATGCTACAACACGTGCCGATATGGTCGGGGATTTAGCCAAAGATGCGAAGTCACTTTATGCCAAAATGGAGTCTATTTACGCGCAACTACAACTTAGCCACAATTTGCAAGCGACGAGCTTTTCTTTGACAGGGTATAGTCTGGGAGGTGCGCATTCTGCTTTTATTTCTCGTTTAGATGAGAAATTGCAAGTGTTTAATTTTGAAAAGGTCGTCCTGATTAACCCGCCGGTAAGTCTGTACAACTCGGTACAGATCCTCGACAGCTACTTGGATTTAGAGCACAACAGAGCTAATGCCGTGGCTATGGTCGAGCGTATTTTTGAGCGTTTAGCCGAGCAGTACGCCTTGCAAGAATCTTCAGAATTAACCGCTGACAGTATTTACTCGCTGTTCGCCGGTACCAACATGAGTGAAGCAGAGCTGAAACTCTTGATCGGTGCATCGTTTCGCATGTCATCAGCCGATATGATGTTTGCGATTGATGCAACGTACAACATTGGTGCTTTGATCTATAAAAATCATCCAATTAACAAGTTTGAAAGCATTACCCATTCGATGCACCGAGCCGACGATATCACCTTTACTCGTTATTTTGATCAACACATGTTGCCATGGACGCAAAAGCTGGAACCCAGTGTCACCCGAGAAGATATGATCGCTCGACTCGGTTTAGTGGCGATAGAAAACTATTTAAGCGCTGCTGAAAAGATCAGTGTCGTCACTAATGCGGATGATATTATTTTGCAGGCTGGCGAAGTTGATTATCTGCGCCGTGTGTTCGGCGCGCGCGCGCAAATATTCGAGCGAGGTGGCCACTGCGGCAATATGGATCGCAAGAGTTTTGTTGCCTATATGCGCAATCAGTTTAATGGGGTGCAGTAGCCATGAGTCAGTTATGCCAGCAAAGCCAAAGAAGCCAATTAGGCCAACGCACAAAATTTGTATGCTCTGCGTTTATCGCCATTTTACTGAGTGCGTGTTCAGCACAGCCCAAGTTAAGCCAAGACGCGCTGCCCCCTAGAGTAGAAATTGCTGAGGACATCAAAGAACACTCGTTATTCGAGCGCTATGCAGATCCATTTGAAGGTTTCAACAGGCGCATGTACTACTTCAATGCTAAAGCCGATGAATATGTGCTACTGCCAGTAGTTGCTGGCTACAAGGCGATAACGCCGGATCCGGTTGAACGCGGAGTGAATAACTTTTTCAGTAATTTAGGTGAGTTACCAACCTTGGCTAACGCCTTATTACAGCTCAAGTTCGACGTTGCACTAACGACATTCAGTCGATTTACGCTAAATTCTACTATCGGGTTAGCCGGTTTGTTCGATGTCGCCTCGAGCATGGGGATAGCAGAGCAAAATGAAGATTTTGGGCAAACACTTGGCTACTGGGGTGTAGGCTCGGGCCCTTATTTAGTGTTGCCGTTGCTCGGCCCATCTTCAGTGCGCGACGCTACTGGCCTTGGTTTAGATACACTGGCTTACAAAGCGTTAGTGAGTGAGCTAGGACTAACCCCCGAAGAAGAGTTGATACTTGATAGTTTGCGAAGCATTGACGCGCGAGCAAATGTGCCATTTATGTATTACCAAACCGGCTCAGCGTTTGAATACGATCGCGTTAAACTGCTTTACATGAAGTTTAGAGAGTTACAAATCAAGCGTTAATTGACTAACTGCTAATCACTCAGTGTGGCTCTGTGCACCTGCTGAGCCGCATTCGCAATAATTCTTATCTGCCGATTAAACATTGACCTAAATCCATGTATACTTGCGCCCCTTGCTTTATGTTAGACCAGATTGGGGCGCCACTTGTTAGCAGTCATCCGTATTTTTATCTTAACAATCGCGTTAGTCGTGATCTCTATTTATGCATGCGTGTTTAGTTTGTTACGACCATTTCATCGCAATAATGTTTGTCATGCCGCTCATCTCTTAGGCAAGCTCTCAAAAGTGATTGGCTTAGACGTTGAAGTTCGATTGCCATATCAAGTAAGTGAGCATGAGCCGGTTGTCTATGTTTGTAATCATCAGAATTCTTACGATTTATTTACCGTTGCCGCTTCTGTGCAACCGCACACCGTGAGTATTGGTAAAAAAAGCTTAAAATGGATTCCGTTTTTTGGGCAAATGTACTGGCTAACTGGCAATATATTGATTGACCGTAAAAACACCAATAAAGCCATGGGTACTATTTCATCGGCAGCAGATAAAATGAAAGAAAAAGGCTTGTCGGTATGGTTATTCCCAGAGGGTACACGTAGCTATGGCCGTGGTTTACTCCCCTTTAAAACGGGAGCATTTAGAACGGCTTTGCAGGCCAACGCCCCCATTGTTCCGGTCTGTGCGAGTAATACTCATGGCGTTGTGAACCTCAACCGCTGGAATAACGGCAAGATGATCATCGAGTATTTACCACCTGTGTATTTTACCGATGAAGACAAAAAGAACGTACGTGCCATGGCTGATCGCGTGCGAGCAAGTATGCTAGAGAAAATCCAAGCGTTGAGCTTGGAAGCAGGTACAACATTACCGACGAGCGATGTAAGTGCAGCGCGCAAAAGTGTCAATAGTAGTAAAGGTTAAAAGTTAAAAGGTAAAACAGATGACAAATGAAGAGCTAAGCCACTGGACCGAATACACGGAATCTTTGGTCAATGAGTTGTTGGAAGATGGCAGTAATGACGAGGTTTACCACACCATTGAGCATCACTTTTCGTCTGCTGATTTTAACTTACTTGAAAAAGCGGCAATCGCCGCCTTCAAAATGGGCTTAGAAGTTGAAGAGCCTGAGGAAGCTGAGTTGGAAACGGGCGAAAAAGTATTTGCCTTTGACATTATTACCGAGCAATACTTAGACGCTGAATTAATTTTGGATGAAACACAAAAAATGGTGCAGCTAGCGCAGCAATGCAATGTTGACTACGATGGCTGGGGCACCTATTTTGAAGAATAGTTAGCCCGGTTTTAGGGAGATTATTCTTAACTGATAGATAAGGAGAGTACCGATGGAGTGGTTTGGTCAGTTATTACAACCGCAAGTTTTATCATTATTGATACCCATAGTGGCGATTGTTGGGGCGTTTGCCGTTGCTGCGCTCAATGCTCATCACAAACACCAAGAGCGTATCGAAAAAATTAAGCAAGGGTTTAATCCCGAAAAATAACCCTGCTTTTTTACTTACTAGCGTTCACTTACTCGTGTTGATTAACCAACACGAGTAAGTGAAAACGCGTAATTAATGAGTACACGCTAGTTCATTCATCTCACCAACGCTTTTTATCCGAATACACCAATCAATTCAGACGAGTGCACTATTTATTGCTGTTACGTACTCGCAATTGCTTGTTCGCCGTGGGTCGACAGCTCAAAGGGCTTTTTACAGCTAAACAGTGAGAATGCCGCCGGTACGAAGTAAAAAGACAGTAAGGTGGTCAGTACTGTACCGCCCGCAATAGCGATAGCAAATGGTGGCCAGAACCCCCCACCGGCGAGGATCAAGGGCAAAAATCCGCCTACGGTTGTGATCGTGGTTGAAGTAATGTGGCGAGTACAGCTTTGAACACCTGTGATAATAGCCTTGGGGTCGCCTTGTACCGCCAGCGGATCTGCTTTTAACTCCGCAATGATAACAATCGACGCGTTTATCGCTAAGCCCATCAAGCCCAATAATCCGACAATCACAGTGAAGCCAAACGGGTGGTTAAATACATAAACACTCAGTAAACCTAAACCGATGGATTGAAATGCTGACAGGAAAATGATGGCACTGATGCGAAATGAATTAAACGATAACACCACCACAGTGATCAGTAATGTCAGAATAACCCCGACACTGGCCAGTAATTTACTCACTGCGGTATTGCGCTCAGCCGATTCGCCACCCACTTCAATGCGATAACCACTAGGCAAGGTAAGATCTGCAGCAGCCATGTTCGCTTGAATGCGGTTAAGCACGACCGAAGGTAATATGCCAGCGCGTAAGTAACCTTCAATGACATTCACCCGCATACCTTCTCGATGCGGTATCGCCCCACGAGAAGGTTTGATGGTTAACTCAGATACAGCTGTGAGTGGCACCATTTCCGTGCCATTACCTGCGAGTAAATTCACATTGGCGACATCAACGAGCTCGTTCCGTGCTTCATTGCTAATACGCACTCGCACAGGAATTGATTCTGTTGCTTCAATCACAGAACCATTGATTTGGCCAGACAGTGATTGGCTCATTTGCTGCGCAATGTCGACCAAGTTCAAGCCGGTTAGTGCCGCTGCGTATTCATCAGCTTGTACCCAAACTTTTGGCGTACCCGGTTGCAAGGTGGCGCGAGTGTGAACAACATCTTGGGTCGTGCTCATAATGCGGCGCACTTCATCACCAATCGTTTTCAGGGTATCGAGATTTGGCCCAAATATTCTAAATTCGACGGGAGCGTTAAACGGCGGGCCTTGCTCTAGCTTGCGCACTAAAATTTGCGCGCCAGGTAAAATATCGTCTAACTCTCGCTGTATTTTCGGGATTAGCCTATTTGCCGCTTTAAAATCCACTGCTGTGATCATGCCTTGGGCATAGTTTTGCAGGCCATCGCGATTGGGGATCATATTGTAGTAAAACGAAGGGGCATTTTTGCCAATAAACCAACGGACTTTGCTGATCCCTTCTTGCTGGTACAAATATTGGCTCACGGTATCAGCGGTTGTGCGCGTGTTTTCGATACTGCTTTGGGCAGGCATAAAGAGCTCTATTTGGAACATGTCGCGATCAGATGGTGGGAAAAATTGCTCAGTCAGTTGTCCGGCAGCAATAAAACCCAATAAGGGTAAACAAAATACCGTCACTACCGCGGTTTTGCGGTAATTTAATGCGAACTCAAGCGTTTTTTCAAAGGCGTTGCTGAGCTTAGTTAACTGAATGCCCGAGTTATACCAAACGTGCTTGCCATCTATTTTTTTAGCGACAAATCGACCGGCTAGCCCTGCCACTATGGTGTGAGAAATGAGGTAAGAGCCAATAAGTGAAAAAATAACACTCAGTGCAATGCCGCCAACAAACTCACCTGCGGGGCCTGGCATCAAGACAATTGGCATAAAGGCCAGAATCGTCGTAATGGTCGAGCCCAGCAGCGGTAACCACAAATGCTTAACGGCATAGGCAACACTATCGAGGCGACGCATGCCTTGTTGGCGCTTGTACTGTATGGTGTCGGTCATCACAATGGCGTTATCGACCATAATCCCCAAAGCGACAACTAAGCCGGTTACTGACATTTGATGGATCGGTAAACCGTAAATATTCATCAAGGCTAAGGTAAAAAATACGGTGAGCGGTAAGGAAGTAGCCACAATAGCGGCGCTGCGCCAACCAAGTGTAACCAATAACACCAGTGAAATGAGCACAAACCCCAGTGCGATATTGGCGACTAACTCGCCGAGGCGAGTTTCCGTGTAAGTATTTTGATCAAACAGTACTTCTAAGGCGATTGAGTTGGGCAGTTGTGGGGTAAATTCCGCGAGCGCTGCTTCAACATCGGTTGTCCATTTATCAATGCGCAAATCAGGCAGCATACGAGTAGCAACAACGAGTGATGCTTGGTTGTTGACTAAGGTAATTTCACGAGCGGGCCACGTCAGTGTTTTACTCACCTCGGCAATATCTCCCAAGGTGATCAAACCGCCGTGCTCATTGGTGCGCAGTGGAATCGCACGAATACGCTCAACGGTATTCAATGCGCCCGTTAACTCAACTTGCATTTGGTTGTTGGTGTTAACTAATTGACCAGCCGCAACTTTGGCATCGGCCATCAGTATTTTTTGTGAAATTTGCGCGCTGCTGAGTTTGAGTTGTGCACTTTGATTGTCGTCTACTTCAACCAATATTTCTTCTTCACCTTGGCCAAATATCGAGACAATATCGGTACCGGGGATTAGCCTTAGTCGGTTTTGTAACTCGTTGGCGTAGCGGCCAAGGCTGGCGATGTCGGGTTCGCCTTGGTGTTGCCAGTTCAGGGCAATTAACTGCGTGTAGGCATAGCCGCGATCGTCTTCCAGTGTTGGTGAGCGCGCGCCGACTGGCAATTCTGGCTCGACTTCGGCAATTAAATCGCGAATGCGCGACCAAATTGGGCGCGTATTGACGATTTCATCCTTGAGCTTAATTTGTACCACCGACAGACTAGGGCGAGATTTGGAGGTGAGCAAATCAATTTCCGGCAGCTTCCTCAACTTTTGCTCTATTTTCTCAGTGATCAATACCTCAATGCGCTCAGCACTTGCTCCCGGCATTTGCGTGAGCACACTCGCATTACGGTTTTCAATACGCGGATCTTCGGTTCTCGGTAAAGTAGAAAGCGCTCCCAAGCCGGATACTATGAGTAGGGCAATGACCAAAGACATGACGCGGCCATTGCGCACAAAAGAGCGGATCATTGGCCAGCTCCTGCCGCCCTGACAAGTTGCCCGGGTACATAGCGGTGTAAGCCTTCACTGATAATTTCCATCTCTGGCGATGTCAGCCCAGCAATAAATGCCATAGTGTCAGTGGTGTGCAGCACATTTACCGTGAATGGTTTGATCACATAATGGTTGTCTTGCGCAACTGCCGCGTAAATATTCCATTGCCCTCGAATACCATCCGTCAATGCGGTTAATGGTAACCAATAACCGGGTTTTTGAATGTCTTGCGCTATCGCCACGCGAGCAATTAAGCCGCTGATATTTCGCTGATCGCCATCGACGCCTAAGCGGATATTAACGGTACGCGTGGCAGGGTTAATTTGCTGGCCAATCGCTTTAATGGTTGCGGTATGAGTTTGCTCGGCGATAGTGACGGGAAGTTGCGCCCCTAGCGTCAGCGTTTCGGCAACTTTGGCAGGAACCCCCAGGGTTATTTCTTGCTGGCTTTGTTTGATCAGGGTAAAAGCCGGTGTGCCAGGGTTAACCAACTCCCCTTGCGATGCAATGCGTTCATTAATAACACCGTTATAGGGGGCGCGTAATTCTGCTTTGGCTATTTGGTAACTGAGCGCATCATAGGCGGCAACGAGCGCGTCTTTGTTGGCGGTTAGCACACCAAACTGGGCTTCTAACTCATCTATGGTTTGCGCAGAGGCATATTGCTTTTTGATCAGTGATTTGGTTCTGGCGAGATTTGCTTGGTTGAGGCTGAGCTGAGCTTCCACTTGAGCAATTTGGGCTTTTAGCTCATAGGCGCGAATATTTAACAGTTCCACATCTAAACTGGCCAGCAGTTCACCAGCTTTGACGGCATCACCGCTGTCTTTGACGACCGATAGCACGCGACCGCCAAACTCAAAGCTTAGCTTGGTCTGCTGTTTAGCAGCGATTTCACCTATGTATTCTCGGGTTACCGAGTAACTGGCTTGTTGCGAAATTGGGCTAATAGTAGCGGCGTGGATATAAGGACTATCGTCAGGTTGCCCAACCGCTTGCTCTGAGCAGGCCGAGACACTTGATGCTAAGGTGATTACTGCGACCAGTTTTAGCCAAAATCCATGCTTAATCGCTAATTTAAACAAACTGTTAGCCGAATACGCAATCTTCATAACTGTCTTTTTCCGTGTTGATATGTCAGTCAAATAATGTACGTTATGTCAATTAATTATGCATTACTGGACTGTGTAGTCTATTTAGTCTAGATGAACTGTACTGGACTGTCTAGTCTACTTTGGCTACAGTAGTCAGTAAGACAACCAATACGATGGCAAGCTGATTTAAGCGCAATGACAAAAACTCGCATCAAAAATCAAATTAAACGTCAGCAAATACTCGACGCAGCAACCAGTTTGTTTACTGAGCAAGGTTATCATTCCACGAGTATGGCATTTATTGCTAAATATGCAGATGTGTCAAAGCAAACGGTATACAGTCACTTCGGCTCTAAAGAAGAGCTGTTCTCTGCTGCCATTGAACAGAAATGTGATACCTCAGGTTTGTTGGACTTTGAAAATCTCGACCTGAGTGCACCGAAAAGTGCCTTGTTTACCATTGCTAAGCGATTTTTCTTGATGGTGACCTCGAAAGAGGCGCTGGCGGTTCATAAAATTTGTGCCTATGAGTCGAAAACTTACCCACAATTGTCAGAGCTTTTTTATCGCGCAGGGCCAGAGCGATTAACCGCTGATGTTGCCAAGGTATTAGCCGAACTACATGAACGCAAGCTGCTTAAAGTGGATAGGCCAGATATCGCTGCAGTGCAATTTTTGGACTTAATGAAAGGGGAAGCCTGGATGCGTATTGAGTTTAATACGCAAAAGCAACTATCACCCCAAGAAATAGAGCATTATTTAGAGCACAGCGTTGACTTTTTTATGCGTGGCTACGCTTGTTAACGAATTTACCTAAGTTCGACGGTTAATCTCACCCGCTAAGCGTTACAAATTCTATGCATTTTGATATAACCCTATGCGTAAATTTTTCCTCAATGTAAAGTTCAAACAATAATTCCAAGGATCCCTTATGCCAGCTCCTATTAGGCCGCTTAATTTTGTTGACCACGGCAAAGTAAAAATCAACCCTTCGCGCCACTTTGCTCATGTTGAAAACGAGCAAATTGTACCGCTAATTGTGCATGAATTTGCCAGTACTGCAGCAGAAATGCCAATTGTTTTTGTCAAAAATTCAGAAACAGGGGAGTTCACACCTGTTGCAGTGTTAGGCTTTGAAAAAGGTGAGAACTTATTTTACGGTCAAACGTGGCGTGGCAGTTACATACCGGCTGTGATTATGCATCACCCCTTTGCTTTGATGCCTGCAAAAGACGATCCTGAGCAAATGCAATTGATTATTTCAGAAACTGACGAAGTATTAAATGGCACAGCAGGCGAAGCGTTATTTAACGAGTCAGGTGAAGAAACGGCATACTTAACACAACGCAAAAATGCGCTCGGTAAGTATTTTGAAAACACCTTTGTTACGAAAGGGTTTGTTAATTTTTTAGTTGAGAAGGCGTTGCTTGTTGAGCAAACTCTGAATCTAGAAATTAACGGTCAGAAGCGTCAGCTAAGTGGCATTCATTTAATTGATGAGAAAAAGCTCAATGCGCTTTCAGACGAAGATTTTTTGGCGATGAAAAAACGCGGGTATCTATCACCGATTTACGCACATTTGTTGTCGATGCAGCAATTCAACCAGTTAGCAAAGTTGAAAAATACAACGGCTTAATTGCTGAATATAAAATAAAAAAACCGGCATCTCGCCGGTTTTTTGTTGGATGATTTTCGATGGGGGATTAGCAAATCCTCATCGCGCTCAGCACGTGGCTGTGCTTAATTCGTGCTATCTAATTGCTGACCGCTATAGCTTGGCTTTTGATGCTTTGTGCCAGCGGCATCCGCCAGCTCTTTCGGCATGTAGTTTTCATCGTGCTTAGCCAGCACTTCTGAGGCTTGAATAATCAAGCCGTCACTCAATACCCCATTGGCGACAATCCCTTGTCCTTCACGGAATAAGTCCGGCAATATGCCGTCGTATTTGACCGTGATCATCGGGTCTTTGGCGTCAAAACTAATGGGCATTTTCATGTCAGCGAGTCTAAAGCTCACTTTCAGGCTGTCGGGATCGCGTTGAACACTTTCTGGCACAACCAAGCCGCCAACGCGTAAGCGCTGACCAATTTGTGCTTTTAAGCCTGTGTCTGCTTTACCGAAATGAATTTCTGATGGTTTGTAAAACAAATCAATATTTTGGCTGAGTGCATACAGGATCAAGCCTGCAACCACACCTAACCCCGATAACACGGCGACGACAATAGTGAGTCGCTTTTTCCTTCTAGGATTCATTCTCTACCTCTTGATGCTCCGCTTTGGAAGCTTGTTGTGCCCTCTTATTTGCCTGCTGTGCGGCTTGTTGCTGCTCGGCGGCAAGTTTTAACTTTTGTTCGCGCTTTATTTGGCTTGCGATTTGCCCTTTGATTGATTTACTGGCGTTAATGCTACTTAAAATCAGTAAGATAAACAGTGCAATTGACGCGCCGTAACTTAGCCATACGAAGAAACCGTAACCACCCATGTCGATAAAAGCAGAAAAATTGTCAAACTGCATTAGTTGGCTCCTTTGTCTAATGAGTTGTTTAGCGCTGGGTTATCTGTGGTCACGAGTTGGCGCACCCATGGGCGCATTTTGTTACGCGACAAAACCTCGGTTTGAAACCGCACACAAGCGATATAACCAGCTAAACAACCGAAACCAAAGAAACAAAACAAGAAAGGCCAATACATGTCAGCGGCCATTGCTGGCATCCCCAATTTTGACACGGTAGCCCCTTGATGAAGCGTATTCCACCACTCGACTGAGTATTTGATAATCGGAATATTAATAACCCCAACCAGTGCTAATATGCCAGCCGCTTTACCTGCCATTTGCTTATCGTCAAAGGCGTTGTGCAAGGCAATCACGCCCAAGTAGAGAAATAGCAGAATAAGCTCTGAGGTTAAGCGTGCGTCCCATACCCACCATGTTCCCCACATCGGCTTGCCCCAAGCGGCACCAGTCAGCAGGGCCATAGCGGTAAATACCGCACCAATGGGGGCCAATGCAGCAGCCGAGGCATCAGCGAGCTTCACTTGCCAAACTAAACTGGAAAGGGCGGCAATCGCCATTGCCACATATAAGCTCATCGACAAAATGGCTGCTGGTACATGTACGTAGAAGATGCGGAAGCTATCACCCTGTTGGTAATCAGCAGGTGCGAATAACAGTGCCCAAATAAGGCCGATCGTTAGCAATAAAAAACTGGCAAAACCAAACCAAGGTTTAATCTTTTCGGTGAAGTGATATGACACTTCAGGATTTGCGTATGGGTGTAACCATTTCCACATTTAGTTAGTACTCACTTTTAAGGCGGCTCCAACGGCAAAGGGTGCAAGCGTTAGTGAACCAAAAAACAGCGCGGCAATTATAGCAAGTTGTCCATTGTAGGGTAAACTCAAGCTTGCAGTATCGATGGCACTCGTCGCGAAGATCAGCACTGGAATATACAGAGGTAAGACAATCAGGCTCAACAACACGCCACCTTTTTTTATACCAACCGTTAGTGCTGCGCCAATCGCGCCAATAAAGCTTAGTACGGGCGTGCCGAGTAGCAGGGTTAACATCAGTGCCGAATAACTTTGCTCAGGCAAATGCAGCATTACCGCCAATAGTGGCGCGATTAAAATGAGTGGTAGGCCCGTTAATAACCAGTGAGCGGTAATTTTTGCCAGCGTAAAAATAAATAGTGGTTGCGGGCTAATTAGCATTTGTTCCAGTGAGCCGTCACTGTGATCCGCCTTAAACAATCGATCCAGCGATAGCAAAGTCGCCAATAGTGCAGACACCCAAACGATGCCGGGCGCAATTTTGGCCAATGTGTTTGGCTGTGGGCCAATACCAAGGGGAAATAGCGTGATGACAATCACGAAAAATAGCAGCGGATTGATCATCTCGTCTTTGTGACGAAAAGCAATGATTAAATCGCGTTTTAGTGTCAGCATAAACGCTTGGCGATAAGACAAACTGACCGCTGTTGAATGTGATGCGCGTGTCATATCAATACAACCTATAGCTCAGTTCGATGGTTTTCACCAAGGCAGGGTCAATGGCGAGGTCTTGGTGAGTAGTCAAAATAACGCAACCACCGCGCTTGGCGTGTTCAACAAAAAGTGCCTCTAATGCGGCAACCCCTTGCTTGTCGATAGCGGTAAACGGCTCATCTAAAATCCACACTTTGGCATTGTTTTGCCAAAGTCGAGCGAGCGCGATACGGCGATGCTGTCCGGCACTTAAATGTGATGCGTAGCAGTCTTCAAAACCTAACAAATTCACGTTTGACAAGGTTTCTTCAGCGAGCGCAGCATCTTCGCCATGTAATGCTAAGTTGAATGCTAAGTTTTCGTGCGCACTAAGTTCACCTTTCACCCCAGGCATGTGGCCTAGGTAAAGCAAGTCTTGAAAATAATATTCCGATTGTTGATGAATAGACTGATTTTTATAGTAAATGTCCCCTTCAAACGGCATAGATAAACCCGCAAGAATGCGCAGTAAACTGGTTTTCCCTGCGCCATTAGGACCGGCAATTTGGACAATTTCTCCCGGCTTAATCGCGAACGACAGATGCTCGAATAGTACGCGGTCTTCACGAATGCAGGTTAATTGCTTGGCTTGAATCAAAGATGGTGTGTCAGACAAGATAACTTCAGTAGGTTGGGGCGATGCACAACTTTTTTGGCTAAGTCGCCGTATTTGATAACGAGCGTTAATCATACTACAAATTGACGCCGACAAAACAGTCTGACGTATGCTGAGCATGGCTTTTGTTGTGTTAAATCATAAAACGATGCGATTAGTTGCGAATTGTTACGGTGAAAAAGCTGATTTAAAGCAAGAATTAGTGGTAAAATCGCCGAGTTTTTCAACGGCGCATAGCCGCTAGCAACTGGCCTGTAAAGCCGTTGGTTTAGTGTGGTTATTGATGGGCAACAACCTGCGCTGAGAAATTAATAAAGAGCTTGGAGTTATACATGATCCCAGAACTTGGGCATTTTTCCCTGATCATTGCCATGGCCTTTGCCATGTGCTTATCCGTAGTGCCGCTCATTGGTGTCTATGCCAACCAGCCGAAACTGGCCGGTTATGCCAAACCACTCACCTTTGGCATGTTTATTTTTACCGCGATTAGCCTTTTTATTCTGGGATACAGCTTTGTCGTTGACGATTTCTCGGTGCGCTATATCGCTGGTCACTCCAACAGTCATTTACCTTATTACTTTAAAATCAGCGCCGTATGGGGTGGTCACGAAGGCTCGTTATTACTTTGGGTATTCTCATTAACCGCGTGGACGATGGCGGTTGCCACTTACAGCAAGAATATTGAACAAGCCTTTATTGCGCGAGTACTTGCGGTGATGGGCATGATCGCAGTTGGCTTTATGGCGTTTACTTTATTAACGTCAAACCCGTTCGAGCGCCTGTGGCCGAATGTGCCGATGGAAGGCCGCGACCTTAACCCGCTATTACAAGATATTGGCCTGATCCTTCACCCACCCATGTTGTATCTCGGTTATGTCGGTTTTTCTGTGGCCTTTGCCTTTGCTGTCGCGGCATTAATGTCAGGCAAGATGGATGCCGCGTGGGCGCGTTGGTCACGCCCATGGACGGTTGGGGCATGGATATTTCTGACCCTAGGGATTGCGCTGGGCAGCTGGTGGGCATACTACGAGCTTGGCTGGGGCGGCTGGTGGTTCTGGGATCCGGTTGAAAATGCATCGTTTATGCCTTGGTTAGTCGGTACTGCATTAATTCACTCGCTTGCGGTGACCGAAAAGCGCGGCACGTTTAGAAACTGGACGGTTTTATTAGCAATATTCGCCTTTAGTTTGAGTTTACTCGGGACGTTTATTGTTCGCTCTGGGGTGATTACTTCGGTGCATTCATTCGCCGCTGATCCAACCCGTGGTGCCTTTATCCTGCTATTACTCGCCATTGCCGTGGGCAGTTCGTTAACGCTTTACGCGTTTAGAGCGAGCAATGTGCAGAGCTTTTCGCGCTTCTCGTTTTACTCGCGGGAAACGGCGTTACTTGCCGCCAATGTTATCTT
This sequence comes from Thalassotalea euphylliae, assembly GCF_003390335.1. Lineage (NCBI taxonomy): Bacteria > Pseudomonadati > Pseudomonadota > Gammaproteobacteria > Alteromonadales > Colwelliaceae > Thalassotalea > Thalassotalea euphylliae. The sequence goes on along the minus strand of NZ_QUOU01000001.1, from coordinate 4,075,017 downwards.
GGTCACGTCTGCTGTTACCGTCATGTTAGGTACTCTTTATCCATTGTTTATTGATGCCATGGGCTTAGGCAAAATCTCTGTCGGACCGCCATACTTTAACGCAGTATTTGTACCTATGATGTGCTTATTGTTTGTGGTGATGGGCATTGGCCCATTGATTCGCTGGAAAAAAGCCAAGCAAGGGGAATTGCGTAAACAATTAAACCCCATTACGGTACTAAGTTTAGCGGTTGGTTTTGCTTTCCCATTTGTTTATGCCGGTAGTTTTGACTGGTTAGTGAGCTTAGGGATTGGTTTAGCTATGTGGGTTGCTTGCGTGGTGATCAAAGAAGCCATTAACCAAAAGCAAAAAGCGGGCAAACTCACCATGAGCCAACTGGGGATGACCTTGGCGCACTTTGGTATTGCCGTCACCATTGTTGGCGTAACTTTAGTGTCTGTTTATGAAACCGAGACCAACGTGCGCATGGTGGCAGGCGAAAAGGTCACCGTTGATGGTTACACCATTGGCTTTAACGGCATTAAGCCAGTGCAAGGGCCAAATTACTCAGCAGAGCAAGGGCAATTGGAAGTGTTTGAAGGCGATGATTTTGTTGCCTTGTTAAAGCCTGAACGACGTACTTACATGGTGCAAACCATGGGGATGACGGAAGCGGCAATCGATCCCGGTTTAACTCGCGATGTTTATTTAGCGCTAGGTGACCCGCTAGGCGATGGTGCCTGGGCGATTCGTGTTCACATCAAACCCTTTGTTCGCTGGATCTGGTTAGGCGCCATTTTCATGGGGCTGGGTGGTTTGATTGCCATGATGGATAAACGCTATCGCCAGCGCCGTAAACAAAAAGCAGCATCTCATGCAGATGAAAGTGCGCCGTTAACACAACAAACAGCATAAGCAGTAGGCCAAGAAGTAGATATTATGGGCAAGATTATTCGTTTTTTACCCCTCATTGTTTTTATTGCGTTGGGCGCTGTGCTCTATCGCGGCCTGTTTCTAAAGCCGCAAGAGTTGCCGTCGGCACTGATTGGCAAACCTGTACCCGCATTTAGTTTACCTGGCCTTAAAAACGCCGAAGCTGTGTTAACTCCAGCGAGTTTAAAAGGTCAAATCGTATTGCTAAACGTGTGGGCAACTTGGTGTCCTTCCTGTCGCTACGAGCACCCTTATTTGATCGACTTAGCAAAGGGCGGCCAAGTGAGTCTTTATGGTTTGAACTACAAAGATGATCGCCAAGCCGCGTTAAAATGGCTAGACGACTTAGGCGACCCTTATCTGCTTAATGTGTTTGATGAAGCGGGTCGATTAGGGTTGGACTTAGGGGTTTATGCCGCTCCAGAAACCTTCGTGATTGATCACCATGGTATTATTCGCAAACGCTTTGCCGGTCCTATTGATGCGAAAGTGTGGCAAGAGGAGTTTGCCCCGTTGGTGAAGATGATTCGCCAAGAGCAGGCGCGAGGAGAATAAGATGCTAAACCGAATATTGTGCGCAGTCGCTTTACTGTTTGTCGGCGCAACGACTGTATTGGCCATGCCAAGCCAAACGCAGGGCTTTGACGACCCTGTGATGGAAAAGCGCTATCAATCATTAATTAAAGAGCTGCGCTGCCCTAAGTGCCAGAATCAAAACTTGGCGGATTCAAACTCTCAGATCGCCGTTGACTTGCGTAACGAAGTGTATGACATGCTCAGCCAAGGCAAAGCTGATATGGAAATTACCAGCTATATGGTTGATCGCTACGGCGAGTTTGTGCTTTATCGCCCCAAAGTGAGTCAGTTAACCTACATTTTGTGGTTTGGTCCGGCAATTATCTTGTTTATCGGCGTGGTCATTGTTGTGATTGCAGCTCGCCGTAAAGCAGCGACCAAAAAAGAGCTAAGTTTGTCGAGTGAACAACAGCAGCAACTTGATGCCATTTTAAAAGAAAAAGATTAACCCATGTTTGAAGTATTAGTTTTAATTGTTGGATTTATTATTCTGCTACTGGCGGTGATCTGGTGGCACTTTATTCGCAGCAGCAAGCAGCAAGCCGTTGCGATGACAGGCGCACATCGCGAAGACACCAATATCGCCTTATATAAAGAGCACAAAGCTGAAATTGAGAAAGACTTCAATGATGGCAAAATTGATGAAGAAAGCCATCAATATTTGCTGGCCGAGCTCGATAAGAGCTTGTTGCAAGATATTGAGCAAAACAAGAAAGCACAAGCGACCAACGAAGCCAGTACACAAAAGTTATCGGTACTTTGGCCAATTGGTTTAAGTGTGTTTGTGTTGATGTTCAGCTTAGCCATGTATAGCCAACACGGTGCGTACGAGAGACTGGCACAGCCGCGCATTGTGGCGAGTAATGATCAGGCACAACAAGCGCAGCAGGAACAAATGCATGCGCAGTTGCAGCAACTTCAACAAGCCGTTGCTACAGACCCAAGCAATGCTGATGCCTGGTATGGCCTAGGTCAGCTGTATGTTACTGGCGGTCAATTCCAATTAGCGGTTGAAGCATTCGATAAAGTGATTGCTATTGAAGGTGAGCAAGCCGACTTGGTTGGGGCGAAAGCCCAAGCGACTTACTACGGCGCAAACCAAACCATTACGCCAGCAGTACAAGCACTGATTGATCGCGCTTTAGCATTAGATGCCAACGATCCATCCACTAATATATTGCTTGGTATGCATAACTTTATCAATCAGTCTTACCAGCAAGCAATTGATTACTGGCAAAAAGTGGTAGATTCAGGGCGTCAAACAGTGAATGTGACAGCCCTTAACGAAGCCATTAACGAAGCGAGAAGCCGTTTGTCATTAACGCAAGGGAGCGGCCAAGCTGAGGGGCAAGCGAACGATCAAAGGAAAGCGGCTACTGACAGTGTTCAATCAGCGGTGTCAGGGCCTCAATTAACCCTTGCTGTTGAACTCGATGAAAAATTTGTTAGCCAGTTAAACCAAGGTGAAGACAAAGTCGTATTCGTTTATGCTGTGCCAACTAACGGCGGACGTATGCCTGTTGCAGCGGTAAAATTAATGGCATCAGACTTACCTACACAAGTGGTGTTAAACGATGCCAGAGCGATGAGCCCACAAATGAAACTCAGTATGGTTGATACCGTTAACGTCTATGCTGTTGTCTCCCAGCTTGGTGGCGCGGGCATTCAATCGGGTGACTTTAAAGCGGAAGTGACTAACGTCAAAGTGAGTACCACAGAGCCGATTACTGTGAGCATCAATACCTTAGTGCCTTAATGCCCATCGTTAACAGTATTGCTGGGTGCATTTTTAGGTATCACAGTAATGAAAAAGTGCTGAGATTACTCTGTAAGGATCAATAGAGCTTATGGCAGTAGTATAGATAAGTCGCTTGACATCGTTGCACAATAATTTTTGAAAAAGACCTGCTTATGAGCAGGTCTTTGATTATAGTTGGTTAGCAAATAAGACAAGAATATACTAGCAGAAGGACAGAACGTGAAAAAATTAACGCTTACCTTACTTTCGACAATTGTTGGTGCAGCGATGTTTGCACCGAGTGCCATTGCTACTAGCAGTGGTTCCGTTGACGCCACTGCCAGCAAGCAAACGGCGCAATGTGCACCTTTTTTAAATCATAGTTTCCGCAAGCTACACGCCCAAGAGCAAGTCGACTTATGTGAACTTACCGCAGGCAAGCCGGTGTTAGTGATCAACACGGCATCAAATTGTGGTTTTACCCCGCAATTTAAGGCATTAGAAGCGCTGCACAAGCAATACAAAGAGCAGGGCCTAGTGGTGGTAGGCTTCCCGTCAGACGATTTCTTCCAAGAAGAAGATGATGAGAAAGACACTGCGGAAGTGTGTTTTGTTAACTACGGCGTTACCTTTACCATGTTGCAAACCTCACCTGTACGCGGTTCAGATGCCAATCCTGTATTCAAACACTTAGCCGATGAAACCACTGCACCCAAGTGGAATTTCTACAAATATTTAATTAGCAAAGACGGTCAGCAGGTCAAACACTTCAATAGTCGTGTAAAACCTGACGAAGCTGAGTTTATTCAAGCGGTTGAAGCGGTGCTGTAAGCACCGCTTTGACTCTTAATCAATAACAAAAGAGATAAGGTAGCCGTATGTCTCGATTCCTCGGGCTTGATAAAAGCATCCATGACAAGCGTCTAAAAACCGGTGTGTTACTCGTTAACTTGGGTACACCTGATGCGCCAACGCCTAGCGCCTTGCGCCGTTACCTCAGGGAATTTCTGTCTGATCCGCGCGTGGTTGAAATACCGCGTTTGGTGTGGATGATTATTTTGCATGGTATTATTTTACGGATTCGACCTGCTAAATCAGCGAAGCTGTATAAGAGCATTTGGACGAAAGATGGCTCACCGCTATTAGCGATTAGTAAGCGTCAAATGGGCAAGGTAAAGCAACGTCTGCATCAAACCTATGGCGAAGACGTGACGGTGGATGTCGCCATGCGTTATGGCAATCCAAGCGTTAGCTCAGTACTCAAAAAAATGCAGCAGCGCGGCATCAATAACTTGGTGGTATTGCCTTTATATCCGCAATACGCCGGGCCAACAACGGCTTCTGCCTTTGATGCGGTGGTTAAAGAGATTCAGCAATGGCGTTGGATCCCAAGTGTGAACTTTATTGGCTCCTATCACGATCACCCGCTGTATATCAAAGCGCTTGCTAATAGCATTCGTGAGCACTTTGAGCAGCACGGTAAACCTGACAAACTGGTGTTGTCCTACCATGGTATGCCTAAGCTATTTCATGATAATGGCGACCCTTACTATTGTTTCTGTGCCAAAACCACAAGATTGCTGGCAGAAGCACTTGAATTTAACGAAGATGAGTTCGTGATGACCTTTCAATCGCGTTTTGGTAAAGCAGAATGGTTAAAGCCATACACTGACGCTACCTTGGCGGAGTTAGCTGAGAGCGGCACTAAGCATGTTGCGATTGTAAGTCCTGCATTTAGTGCTGATTGTTTGGAAACTTTGGAAGAGTTAGAAGAAGAGAATCGCGAAGAGTTTATGGCAGCTGGTGGGGAAACTTATCACTATATTCCGGCGCTCAATGATCGCGATGATCATATCGATGTGCTTGAAGATTTGGTCAAGCCACATATCGTGTAGCTCACAAAATTTAGGTAATAAAAAAGCAGCCAATTGGCTGCTTTTTTTGAATCTGGTGTTTAACCCACACTAAGTGAAGATTAAAGAGCTGTTACGTTCTCAGCTTCTGGGCCTTTTTGACCTTGCTTAACGCTGAAAGAAACAGATTGACCGTCAGTTAATGTACGGAAACCTGAACCTTGAATAGCACTGAAATGTACGAATACATCTGGGCCATTTTCTTGCTCGATGAAACCAAAGCCTTTCGACTCATTAAAGAATTTTACTTTACCAGTTACTGTGTCTGACATACCTAATTTTCCCGTAGTCAATAAATTTTAAATAATGACGTTACCGTCGCTCACGGAGTAAATGCCCTCTACCCAAAAGTACAGACAGAGGAAGGTATATCCATTAACACAAAACGCGTCAGGTGACTTAACTTACTACACAAATAGCTAATTAAAACCTTCATCCGAACGCAAAAACTCAACGCGAAATAAGCTTAACACACGAATTAGTATTAAGCATGTAAAAAATAAATAATTTATGTTGCAAATCGATGACAAAAAAAGAAAAGGCCATCACAACGAGTGATGGCCTTGAGGTCTTACCAGATATGGGCTATCTCAAAATCGTATTCGCGATTTAAAGGGCTTTGATTTGAAGTTTTTGCTCTAACATTTTCGCTAAGGTAGACTCAGCGTCGGCCAGCTTCGCTTTTTCTTTTTCGATAACCGCTTGAGGTGCTTTACCAACGAAGTTGTCGTTGCTTAATTTACCTTTCACGCGTTGTACGTCTTTTTCTAGCTTTTCAATGCCTTTACTTAAACGCGCAAGCTCAGCATCTTTATCAATTAAGCCAGCCATTGGGATAAGCACCGTCATTTCACCAATAACCGCCGATGCAGAAGCTGGGGCTTCACTGGCGTCGCCTAGTACCTGAATTGACTCAAGCTTAGCCAGTGAGCTCAAGAACTGCTCATTGTCGTCTAAACGGCGTTGATCTTCTGCTGAGACGTTGGTTAGTAATACTGGCAATGGCTTGCTTGGGGCAATATCCATTTCACCGCGAATATTACGAATAGCAACGATAAACTGCTTCACCCACTCAACATCAGTCAGTGCTTGTTCATCAACAGCGCTTTCGTCAAATTGCGGGAAGCTTTGGATCATAATGCTGTCACCCTTGGCTTCAAACGCAGAAAGCGGTTGAACTGATTGCCACACCGTTTCAGTGATAAATGGCATAATCGGGTGCATTAAGCGTAATAGCGCTTCTAGCGTGTTTACGAGCGTGTAACGTGTGCCACGTTGTTGTGCTTCACTGCCTTTGAATAGTACTGGTTTAGTGAGCTCTAAATACCAGTCACAGAATTGGTTCCAAGTGAATTCGTATAATGCTTGCGAGGCTAAGTCGAAACGGAACGTGTTAAACGCTTCGTGCACGGCTTTTACGGTTTGTTGGAATTGGCTTGTGATCCATTTGTCAGCAAGTGAAAATTCCATGTCGCCGCCCTTTCCTTGAGGTGAAGAGCTACCGCAGTCGTGCTCCTCGGTGTTCATCAACACGTAGCGGCTAGCGTTCCATAACTTGTTACAGAAGTTGCGGTAACCGTCTAAACGCTTCATATCCCAATTGATGTCTCGACCAGTTGAAGCAAGTGCCGATAAAGTAAAGCGCAACGCGTCAGTACCGTGTGCTTCAATACCTTCTGGGAATTCTTTCTTGGTGCGTTTGGCAATCTTTTCCGCCAGTTGAGGCTGCATCATATTGCCAGTACGTTTGGTCAGCAACTCATCTAATGAAATGCCGTCAATCATATCGATAGGGTCAATAACATTACCTTTCGATTTCGACATCTTGTCGCCATGATCATCGCGAATTAGACCTGTTACATACACTTGCTTAAAGGGTACTTGTGGCTTGCCATCGTCATCTTTAACAAAGTGCATGGTCATCATGATCATACGGGCAACCCAGAAGAAAATGATGTCAAAACCCGTCACTAACACATCAGTAGAGTGGAAGTCTTCTAGCTCTGGTGTTTTTTCAGGCCAACCGAGTGTTGAGAAAGTCCATAGGGCAGATGAGAACCATGTATCTAATACATCATCGTCTTGGCGAAGGGCAACGTCATCAGCTAAGCCATTTGTCGCGCGTACTTCCGCTTCATCGCGCCCTACGTATACATTGCCGTTGTCGTCGTACCATGCCGGGATACGGTGTCCCCACCATAACTGACGTGAAATACACCAGTCCTGAATGTCGCGCATCCAAGCGAAATACATGTTTTCGTATTGCTTAGGAACAAACTCGATATCACCGTTCTCAACTGCTTCAATGGCAGGTTTTGCTAGCGGTGCAACACGTACATACCATTGATCAGTTAACAGTGGCTCAATCACTACGCCTGAGCGATCACCGTATGGCGCGACTAAGTCGTGATCTTTAATGCTTTCTAATAAACCTAACTCTTCAAACTTGGCAACAATAGCTTTACGGGCGGCAAAGCGGTCAAGGCCAGCAAATTCAGCAGGTAAGGCAGTATCGAACGCATCAGAAGCCTCACCGTTAGTGTCGTACACTTCAGCTTGTGCGAGTACTGCTGCATCTTTATCAAAGATGTTGATCATGGCCAGGCCACAACGCTTACCGACTTCGTTATCGTTAAAGTCGTGCGCTGGGGTGATTTTTACACAACCTGTGCCTTTTTCCATATCCGCGTGCTCGTCACCAACAATAGGAATGCGGCGGCCCACTAATGGCAATTCAACGAATTTGCCAATCAAGTCTTTGTAACGTGGATCTTCTGGGTTAACCGCAACGCCTGTGTCACCCAACATCGTTTCTGGGCGAGTAGTGGCGACCACTAAGTGGTCTTGGCCTTCACTGGTTTTTGCACCATCCGCTAGTGGATATCGCAAGTGCCACATGTGGCCTTTTTTGTCTTTGTTTTCAACTTCAAGGTCTGAGATAGCTGTGTGAAGTTTAGGGTCCCAGTTAACCAGGCGCTTACCACGATAAATCAAATCGTCTTGATATAACTGCACAAACACTTCTTGCACGGCATGTGATAAGCCGTCATCCATGGTGAAGCGTTCACGTTGCCAGTCAATGGAGTTGCCTAGGCGGCGCATTTGCTGGCTGATGTTGCCACCAGACTCTGCTTTCCATTCCCAGATTTTATCGATAAAGGCATCACGGCCGTAATCGTGGCGGGTTTTGTCTTCTTCCGCACCAATTTTACGCTCAACCACCATTTGCGTCGCAATACCTGCGTGGTCAGTGCCTGACTGCCATAAGGTTTTTTTGCTTTGCATACGTTGGAAACGGATCAAGGTATCCATAATGGTTTGTTGGAAAGCGTGACCCATGTGCAGGCTGCCAGTAACGTTTGGTGGGGGGATGGCAATTGAGTAACCATCGCCTTCACCTGTTGGGCTAAAGTAGCCTTTTTCTTCCCAGCTTTGGTAAAGCTGCTGTTCGATATCAGAAGGATTAAATGTTTTTTCCATCTTTAAAGTCTGTCTGCGTAAATTGTGTTCGTAATATGTTTGGCATTTGTACTGTGCTAGTTTGCTAAGGCTAACTTGCTATGTCTAACTCACTAAGGCTAAGTCGATACGGCGTGCGTGTCGACTTGAAAGCCGAACTGGCGACAAGTTTTAAAGCGCTCGCGGGCAAGCTGTTTTTCTTGCTCGGGTGCTGGTACAAAGTCCATTACATGTGAAAATTGGTTGGCAAACACAGGCATGTTTTGCGCTAAATTGATTAGCACTGCGCGTCTTCCGCGTGGTGGTTGCCAGCCGATTTCAACTGGCGACCCCTGCTTAGGGCCTTCGCCCACTAGGTTGTGTGGTACAAAACTGTCAGGCTCAAACGACCACAAAAGTTCATCAACATGATGCGCCAACTGCTGGTCTTCGGTGAAAATATACACCTTTTGTTGCTGGCGAAAGTAGTTTGCCGCTAAGCTACAGGCATAATGTAATCTTGCTTGTTCGCTACTGCCATCAGGCATCAAATGAAAAACTGCTTGGGTTTGCATTCGCGAGTCAACCTAACGTTTTATTGAGTGTTAAAGTAGGCGTATTACTCGCCTTGCTCGGCACCACTTTTGTTGAGTAAAAACTGGGTTAGCATGCTAACCGGGCGACCCGTAGAACCTTTGTCTTTACCACCGCTGCGCCATGCCGTGCCAGCAATATCTAAATGTGCCCAGTGGTATTTCTTAGTAAATTTCGCTAAGAAGCAACCGGCAGTAATAGCACCTGCAGCACGACCACCTAAGTTAGTGAAATCCGCAAATGGGCTTTCTAATTGCTCGTGGTAGTCATCCCACAAAGGTAAACGCCATGCGCGGTCACCACTTTGATCAGAAGCATTAAGTAGCTCATGTGCTAATGGGTTATGCGTACTCATCAAGCCCGTTGCGTGTTTACCTAAGGCAACGACACAAGCCCCTGTTAACGTGGCGACATCAATCACGGCTTCTGGCTCAAAGCGTTCAACGTAGGTCAATGCATCACATAGCACTAAGCGGCCTTCGGCGTCAGTATTTAATACTTCAACGGTTTGACCAGACATGGTCGTTAAAATGTCACCCGGGCGATAAGCGTTAGCATCTGGCATGTTTTCACAGCCCGCTAATACACCAATCACATTAATTGGCAGGTCTAATTCCGCTAGTGAGTGCATCGCACCTAAGACACCAGCTGCGCCGCCCATGTCGTATTTCATTTCGTCCATGGCTTCACCTGGCTTGATGGAAATACCACCAGAATCAAAGGTTAAGCCTTTACCAACCAATACGATTGGTGGTTGTTCAGCATCGCCGCCTTGGTAGTTGATAATGCTCATCATCGACTCGTTAGCCGAGCCGCGACCAACGGCAAGGTATGACCCCATACCAAGCGCTTCCATTTCTTTCTCGCCAATAATTTCGGTGCTTACTTTGTCGTAATCGTTAGCAAGAATGGTCGCTTGTTCGGCAAGGTAAGCAGGGTTACAAATGTTCGGTGGCATGTTCGCCACGTTTTTACAGGTTGTAATACCTTCAGCAACACCTAAACCATGAGTGATCGCGCGCTCGCCGATAGGTAATTCACGGCGCGTTGGTACGTTGAAAACAATTTTACGCAACGGGCGGCGAGGTTCTTCTTTGCGGGTTTTTAAACTGTTAAAGCTGTAGAGGCAGTCTTGCGTTGCTTCTACCGCTTGACGCACTTTCCAGTAGGTGTCACGCCCTTTAACATGCAGCTCAGATAAGAAACACACCGCTTCCATCGAACCTGTTTCGTTTAAAGTATTGATGGTTTTACTGATAATTTGGCGATATTGGCGCTCGTCTAATTCACGCTCTTTACCACAACCGACAAGCAACACGCGCTCGCTTAAAATATTTGGTACATGGTGAAGTAAAAGCATTTGGCCGGATTTACCTTCTAGGTCACCACGGCGCAGCAAGTTACTGATGTAACCTTCACTAATTTCGTCTAGTTGTTCAGCGGTAGCTGATAAGCGGCGAGGCTCAAATACGCCCACGACAATACAGGCGCTACGTTGTTTTTCAGGGCTACCACTTTTTACACTAAATTCCATGAATTCTCCTACTGGATTGCTTGCTTTATTAGTGTGAAATCTTATTTCACTTATGTTTACCCGCCTCTGACCTTAACAAATAACCCAAACAAAGCGTTGGAACTCTACTTTAACGACAGATAAACTAGCTAAAATATCTAATTAACATATTAGTTTACTATGAATTAGATAGGGCTAAGGGCTATAATTATAGCCACATTCAACGGGTTTGCTATGCGCAAGTACGTTCAATTATGTATAAAAATAGCAATTTTACTTAAAAATTGTCCCATTGTCAGAAAAAAACTAAGTTTTTAATCTTGGTTATCCGTTTGAGGTTTAAGTGATTGTATTTCGTTATCTATTAAAGGAAGTGGCCAAAACTCAGCTGGCAGTTTTCTTTGTGTTGATGACCATTTTTATTAGTCAGAAGTTTGTTCGATTACTCGATGATGCCTCAGAAGGCGGCATTCCCGGGCATCTAGTCATGATGTTTATCGGCTTAAAAATGCCTGATTTAGCCGGTATGTTATTACCGCTGAGTTTATTCCTTGGTGTCTTACTCGCCTATGGGCGAATCTATGCCGACAGTGAAATGACGGTATTGCACGCTTGTGGGGTCAGCGAATGGTATGTGGTGCGCGTTACCTTAGTGCTGAGTTTGATCACTGCGATTTTTACTGGCCTCTTTACCTTATATCTGGCGCCGATGGCGGCAGAATATGAATATCAAGTAAAAGAAAAGCTAGCCGCCGATTCCGGCATCAGCGCTATGGTCGCCGGCCGTTTCCAGAAAACTGGTAACAAGAAAGCGGTAGTCTTTATTCACGATAAAGACAGAGCCGATAGCTCGCTTAATAAAGTCTTTGTGGCTCAGCTGCCCAGTGAAGTGGGCGGTACCGAAAGTGTGATTAACTCAAGCTTAGTGTATGCCGATAAAGGGCGCGTTGTGGAAGAAGAATCTGGCTCACAGCGCTTAGTGCTGGAAGATGGCACTCGTTATCAAAGTGATATTAATTCAGGCGAGTTTCGCGCCGTCGCTTTTGATAAATACTACATTCAAATTCAAGATCAAAAAGTGGAGCATAAACGCCGAAAAATCAGTGCGATTGCTACCGAAGATCTCTTGCTTGATGACTCGCAAGATGCGCAAGCGGCGATTCAATGGCGTTTAGCCTTTCCGCTCGCTTGTCTTATTTTAACCTTAGTCGCGGTGCCGCTGTCTGTGGTTAACCCAAGGCAAGGCAAGTTTGCCAAACTACTCCCTGCACTTTTATTGTTTTTAGCCTACTTCCTGCTGCTTACTGCGATGCGCTCTGGTGTCGAAGGTAATGCCCTACCTTATTACGTTGGCTTGTGGCCTGTTCATTTAATTGCGCTAGCGCTTGGTGCGAGCTTATTAATGAAGAGTCGAACTAGTGGGCTGCGCTTGAAGGCAAGGCTACCCAAAGCTTCAAAAAATAGGCGAGAAACCGACGTAAAACCAGCAAGTAACAGCGGTGTAGGGGAGCAATAGTTATGCGTATTTTAGATGCTTATATTGGTCGTGTTATTGCTTCTACCACTTTTATCACGCTGATGGTTTTTGTCAGTGTGAGTGGCATTATCAAGTTTGTCGAACAGATGGGCGATGTTGGCCGTGGCGATTACGAGTTGGCACATGCGGCGCTTTACGTGCTTTACGCCGTGCCGCGAGATATTGAAATATTCTTCCCAATGGCGGCGCTGATAGGTGGCTTGATTGGCATAGGTATGCTGGCGAGCAACAGTGAACTGGTGGTGATGCAGGCCGCTGGCTTGTCAAAGCTGGCGATTGTCAAATCAGCCATGAAAACGGCTGTTTTACTCATTATTGTGTCGATGGCTGTGGGGGAATGGTTAGCACCTGCTGGTGAAGCCTCGGCACGGGAATTAAGGGCTCAGGCAATCTCTGGTGGCAGCTTAATCTCCGCGAAAAATGGTGTTTGGGCGAAAGACGGTGATTATTTTGTGCACATCACTGAGGTTGAAGACCAAGGCACGCTAAACAAAGTGCAGGTCTATCGCTTTGACGATGCCCTCAAGCTGGAAAGCTGGCTATCGGCCGAGTCGGCAACATTTGCCAATGGCGCGTGGCAGCTGAGCAATGTTAAAGACACGAAAGTCACAGAGCGTGCCGTGGTTGAGCAGCAGTTCGACACCTTGGCTTGGCAATCAAGCCTGACCCCAGAAAAACTTGGTGTCGTAACAGTAAAACCTGAATCGCTCTCCGTACAAGGGCTTGTCAGTTATCTGGAATACTTATCACAAAATGATCAAGACCAAAGCCGCTATCTGTTAGCCTTTTGGCGCAAGCTCGTGCAGCCGCTGACAGTTGCCGTGATGCTGTTGGTGGCCTTGTCGTTTATCTTCGGGCCGCTGCGCTCGGTATCAATGGGCGCTCGTATTATGATGGGGGTGCTTACGGGCTTATTGTTCCACATCACTAACCAGATGTTTGGTAGCTTGAGTTTAGTGTATCAATTACCGCCAGTAATTGGTGCCGTGATGCCGAGTATAGTGTTTGTCGGTATTGCCCTGTTTTTGATGAAACGAAAAGCCTAGGCAGTGCTCGAATAGCTACGCCATAGAGAGTTATTTTTAATGGGTTAAGCAATACCTTCAAGCTACTATCATTCAAATTAAGCCCTTCCAAAACCAAAAGAGCAGCTAATCGCTGCTCTTTTGGTTTGCTGCCCGAGTAAAATCGCGTGAAAGTACAAAGGCAGGAAATAAAAGACTTAACGTCGTGGTTCGTTTGCCGCCAGTGATAAGACGACCACTTCGGTTTGTGTTAATTTGTCTTGTAGGCTGAGTTTGTTTTTCCAATCAATAAATAACCACAAGTTGCCCAAGCCAAGTAAGGTAGGCACTAAGCGTTGCCAACCTGTTTTTTTGCTAATGACACTGCCATCCAAGTTTTGAACGCGTAATCGCCATGCTTTCATGCCGATGGTTTGACCGTTTCGCGCCCAGAAGTAAACAAAGAAAAAGGCAACCCAACCGAGGCTCCAACCATCGACAAGGAGTTGATACACAATGGAGCTGTCTTTCACATCAATTAAGTGTTCAAAGCCAGCGGTATCAACAATGCCGATATTGGCCGCTAGCGCAAATAAGCCAAAACCAATAGCGCCAGCTACCATGTATACGGCAATCGCGATAAGCGCATCGTAAACCCATGAACCGAAACGGCGGAAAAAGCCGGCGCGTGGAAATTCGGTGTAGCGGACAAAAGTGGTTTCTTCGTTTTTAGCCATAGCTTATATAAAAGTATAATCGTGTATATTCAGAGAGGCGCTAGTATACCTTGCCTTACTGGCAAGCCAAAATGGTAGGTGCTATATGGAATTTGCATTAACGGTAGTGATTGCGAATTAACAAGTGTGTAGTGCTCCTTGAAGTGACTCTTGAACAGGTACTTGAGATGACACACGCATAAATTATGTGGGAATTACAGAGCGATAGAATTGCATTCGGGTAATTTATCACCACTTAAACCAAGCAATGAATAAAAAGGATTGATTCATCAAGATCTTTTCGTATAATGCCAAACACTTTCGTTAGTTAACGAAACGTCACGTGTTGCCGGAGTGGTGGAATTGGTAGACACGACGGATTAAAAATTGAAAACGTCTACAGCTAACTAGTTGATATTAAATAATTACATTACTGTTTTCACCTTGCAAAGATTTGCAAAGAATTTTGAAAAAATATAAACTTGCTGACGTAAAATTTAGTAAGTTAGTTTACAAAGAAATAAATTTTTAAGCCGAAAATAGATTTCTTTGCAAGCTTAAAACGCTGCTACACCCCTTTGCCGGAGTGGTGGAATTGGTAGACACGACGGATTCAAAATCCGTTGCTTTTGCGAGCGTGACGGTTCAAGTCCGTCCTCCGGTACCATTGATACGAAAGCCCTGTTCTTAATCGGACAGGGCTTTTTTGTTATATTAAGCCTAAAAATTTATACGAGACTTTACTATGACAATTGAACGAATTGAAACTAAGCAGCGAATGAGCCGTATCGTTAAACACAACGGTGTCATTTATTTATGTGGTCAAGTTTGTGCCGATGCCACTAAAGATATCACTGAGCAAACTCAAACTATGCTGGATAAAGTAGATGATCTTTTAGTTAAATCAGGTAGTTCTCGTGAGCATATTTTATCAGCGACGATTTATTTAAAAACAATGAAAGACTTTGCTGAAATGAATGCTGTTTGGGATGCTTGGGTGCCAGAAGATCACGCACCAGCTCGCGCTTGTGTTACCGCTGATATGGCGCGTGAGGCGCTACTTGTAGAAATTTCGGTGGTTGCTGCTGAGAAATAATAAAGGTAATTGATATGCACGACTTTGTTGGTAAGTGGCGGATCACTGAAATGGAGTTGTGGTCGCAAGATATGGTTGATATGAATGAGCAAGGCCATTTTGACTTTTATCAAGATAACCAAGGCCGATTTGCCTTTTGTGCTGTTGAAGGTTGGCTTGATGTAAGAGTCAGTCACCGTATCCCTGAAATGGAATTTTCTTGGGAAGGCACTGATGCTGACCATCGTGTTAGCGGCAGAGGTAAAATAGAATTTGAAACGCCGTTTGTTGGTTATGGTAAGTTATTTATCCATAACGGTGACGAATCTGAATTTAAAATTGAACGGATGCAAGTTCGTTAACCTAAACTCTATTTCAAAAACACCCGCTGCATCATAAAAGTTTGAATGTGTTTCTTCTTTTTAAGCGCATACCGTTTAGTGATTTTCAGCTCAGCTTTATTGCCGAGAATTTGTAGCAATACACCCTCGGCAATCACTTCTTTTTCTGAATTACACCTTACTTCAACGATTTTACCAATAGCCCCTTGAAGCCTGAGCTTCGGAAAGTTGGGATTATCAATAGGCATCATCTTTTCTTGTTTAGTGAACAAGTTTAGGCAGAACTCTTTTGCTTCATACGTCACATCTTGCGGCGTGTTGATGATATCGACATTGTTGATAAAGTGCATAATCGCTGATTTTCGGCTATCAAAGTCAGCTGATACAGTTGGCAACGTTTTATTTTTCGCCCATTGCTTGATAACGACATACTTTTTATTGGCGATACGTGCGAGACTGGTAGATGCACCTGTCATGCGGCTATACCATTCGATACGATATGCCGAAGTACCTAACGAATGTAAGTGAATGGTAATGTTACCAAACCTCTCGGTAAGTCCTTCCATTACTGAAATTTTGCTTACTGCTTCGATAATGATAGCTGTTTTATCTTCATCACTATTTTCAGCAGCCTTGGCTGGTTGATGACATATCGTAGGTTGTTTAGCGGCTGTAGCGATCATATCCGTGACTGACTAATACCAATTGAAATAAACATGTGATCTAATAGCCATGACTTTTCAACCAGTAGATCAGCATGCATCACCCAACAGAATTAAAAAAGCTCGCCCAACAAGAAAGTAACGCGAGAGTCCGAATGAGGTTGCTCGCCATTTATCACTTTTCACTTGGTCAAAATAGAGCGCAAATAGCTCAATTACTCGGTGTTGCTCGAGGCAGCGTTAATAAATGGGTTAACAGCTACCTATCGGCAGGGCTTAAAGGGCTGCAATCCAAAGTAAACAAGGGGAGACCCTCCAAACTCTCACAAGCGCAACTGAATCAGCTGTCAGCATTTGTGTTGTCCCATGCAGAAAAAAACAGTGGCGGTAGACTGATTGGGGAAGATATTCAACAGTTCATTGCTCAAGAATTTGATGTGACTTATTCACTACGCAATATCTATCACCTGCTCCATGCGCTCGGCTTTAGTTGGATAACGAGCCGCTCCAAGCATCCTAAGCAATCCGAACAAGCCCAAGCGGTTTTTAAAAACCTTCCGACTGGAAACGATCCTTAACACCCCATGGCATGTCCAGCCCGAAGACGTTGATGTGTGGTTCCAAGATGAGGCTCGTTTTGGCCAGCAAAATCAAGTAACAAGAACGTGGGCGAAAAAAGGAAGTCGTCCACGGGCGGTTAAACAACAGCAGTTTGACTACGGCTATTTATTTGGTGCTGTTTGCCCTTCGACAGGCCAAACCGAAGCGCTAATTACGCCGCTCGTCAATAAAGCGATGATGACAGAGCACTTGTCTCAAATATCCAAAGCTACACCTCAGGGTAGACATGCGGTGGTTATCATTGATGGTGCGGGGTGGCATACAATGGATACAGCTAGTCCATTTTCTAATCTTACGCTAATCAAGTTGCCACCCTATTCACCAGAGCTAAACCCAATTGAGCAAGTGTGGCAATGGTTACGCCAGCACTGTTTATCTAATCGTGTATTCAGCGGGTTTGATGAAATAGTAGAACAAGTCTCAGTGGCCTGGAATACATTCATTTCGGATATTGATAGGGTGAAAAAACTCTGTACTCGCGATTGGATCAAGGTGGTCAGATAATTATTTCAATTGGTATAAGAGAGCATACCAATATGATAGAAAGTCACTGAATAAGAAAAAATTACTCAATTTCTTAATCAGTTAAGAAAATTTCTTAGACGAGCGTTGCAATAATTTTGTTACCATTGTTCTGGTCAACTCCAGCCGGACACTTTTCTAAAAGAATTTTCATACTCTACTGGTGACAGATCACCATTAGCTGAATGCAGTCTTTCTAAGTTGTAATACTTCATATAATCGACAACATCATTTTTCATATGCTCACGCGTAGGTTGAGCCACTTTAAGTAACCAATCATGTTTCAAACTGCCAAAGAACCTCTCCACTACTGCGTTATCCCAACAGGCTCCCACATCACCCATACTCGCTCGAATACCAAATTGTTCGAGCAGCTGACGGTAACGCTTACTGGTGTATTGAGAGCCTCGGTCAGAGTGGAATACTAAGCCTTTAGCTGGTTTTCTCAGGTTATAAGCCCTAATCATGGCTTTCATCACTAAGTCAGTCGTCATACGTTTATCTATATGCCAACCAACAATGCGTCGAGAATATAAATCCATCACAACAGCAAGATACATCCAACCTTCGCCTGTTTTTAAATAAGTCACATCACCAGCCCAAATCTGATTTGGCCCCAACGGATTAAAGTTCTGATTAAGCAAATTATCTGCAACTGCATCAGCATGCTTACGCTTCGTTGTTACCTTGTAGGCAACTCGCTGCTTTACTTTCAGGTTCAACGCTTCCATGAGCTTTCGAGTTCTGTGCTTACCAATTTCAAAGCCTTCTTTGCGTAAGTTTTTATGTAGCTCGCGATAGCCCAAGCTTTCACGACTGCGTTTAAACAGCGCTTTAGCTCGCCGATATAAATGAAGCTCTTCTGCCGTAATTAACTTGGCTGGCCGTTTGAGCCATGCATAGTAAGCAGAGCGACTGACTTGCATCACAGCACACATCTTGCGGACGTCATGAGCCTGACTATTGGCTTTGACGAACTCGTACTTTACTTCATTTCTTTCGCAAAGAAGGCGCTTGCCTTTTTTAAGATCTCTTTCTCCACTTTGAGTTCTTTAACTTCTTTTCTCAGTCGTTTTAGCTCTGCTCGTTCACCTTCACTTAACGCATTGCCAGCTTGTTGTTGTTCAAGTTTCGCTTTCCAGTTATAAATGAGTTTAGTTGTAATTCCCAAAGAGGCTGCGGCTTGTGAGACCGTATAGCCTTGCTCAGTCACTAAAGCTACAGCTTCTTGTTTAAATTCGGTTGTATAGGTTTTGTTTTTTCGTTTTGTCATTTAACACCTCAATATTGGAACATTGTCCTTTATTAAAGTGTCCGGCTCAATTAAACCAGTTCACATAATCGACACTTTCAGCGTTTAACAAAAAGTTGTAGCAAGGAGTCACTTTAAAGGATGAAACTGGCGTTAATTGATGATCACAAACTGGTACACGATGGCTTTAAACGGCTTATTGAAACGGAAAAAGACTGGCAGGTGATATGTCAGGCCGATAGCTATCAAAGCGCCATTGACGTTTTACATCAGCATCAAAATGAACTATCGATTGCTATTGTTGATATTTCTTTACCTGATAAAAACGGTATTGAGTTAGCGAAATACTGTGCAGCTCAGTTTCCCGCATTAAAGATTATCGTCGTCAGTATGTATGATCACAATCCATACGTTGCCAACGCGCTTGATGCTGGCGTAAAAGGTTATATCTCTAAGCGTGCCGCTTCAGATGAGCTGCTAACGGGGATTGAAAAAGTGGCTGCTGGTGATACTTATCTTAGCCAAGATGTTATTAATAAACTTCACTTTAATGATGGTAATAGATGAGGCCATTGCAGTGGGTAAAACAGCGAGCTTAGTCTAGAGCTGTTGAGTACTTGGGGCCTATGCTCTAATTTTTCGATTAAATTGCTTGAGTCAATTTAGTACACGATAGACGCAAACAACTAATCTATAGCATTTCTTAGTTCCAGTGAGGTTTCAATTGAGTGCGATTGGATTTTTAACCTTACAATTTCCTCTGAGTTATACATTACTTCTTCTAAGTTCTCTATGTGTCTCTCTATGTGCTCTATTGTTGAATCTGCAACTTCCCCAATTAAAAGTAAGGATTTAAGGCCTTTAATAACATTATCTTTTTGTGATTCATCGTTAATAGCTTTATACACAAGTAAGTCAGCAAACCTTAAGTAAGTTGTATTAGAGTCAGATACATTTAGAAATTGGACTATATCTGATATCCCCATTTTAGCAGCAATATAGAACAGGCTATTAATTTTATCAAAGCCAACCAAAGCAGCTCTTCCATTTTCACTTTTGCGTAAAACAAGGGATGCCACAATAAAAACAGACAACGTTGGAATTAAAAAGCCTAGCACCGAAAATTCGGAGCTATCCTGAGTATGAATTATTAAGTTACCTAAAACTTCATCGCTTCGCAAAGCTATCTTAGGGTGTATAAGCCTAGAGCTAGACGTTAACATTAATGATACGGTAAAAAAGTCATTCGAGTGCATTCTATTTACTCGCAGATTAAGCCCGTTTTCTCGATCAATTTGAGGCGATAGTCCAGATGATTTAGTTAGTTCGATGGCCTCCAGTGTATCTGAACTCTCAATATGCGCGACTACATTTGAAAGAATCTTTTTACCTGTATTTTCGACTTTAACCATTACAATCCATTTATTCTGACCACTTACTTCAACAGATGGACCTCTAAGTACCGAGTACTCTAACTTAGCTTCAGGCTCACTCACTTCATCATAAATTTTAGGTATCAAGGTAAATAGCCCTGCAATTAACGCAGGGATAACTGCATAAAAAATAATATTTTTATAATCTAGCATTCTAAAAAAGCTTCCTCTAAACTTATTTACAGCCACAACATAATAACACTTAACCCATTGCTATTTATAACGTTTCCAAGAGCAATTCGTTCAACCAAAATCAATCACAACTTTATGGTTTTGCTCTTCAATCTGCCGTTGATATTGCCAGTTAAATTTCTTTGCCAAGGTCGAGGTCAATTTTAACCCCAAGCCAAAGCCGAGTTCAGCGTTAACATTAACTTGTTCAGCTTCTAGAGAATTAGTGATTTCAACTCGGCCTGCTTGTTGTTGAATAAATACCTCACCACTAAAACTGTGCTGAAAAGCATTTCGGATCAAGTTAGTCAGTAAAATCCGACACGCGACTTTCGATGCAGTAACAGTAAATGACTCAGTATTTAGCTGAACAGAAACTTCTTTGCCTTGCAGTAAATAAGCGAGTTCATTGCCCAGTAATTCAATCAATTCAGCTAAATCAAACGCTTCTACGGGTAAACTTTCTTCTTGCTCTCGACTAAGCCACAACAAGGTTTCAGTCATATCTTTCATGGTCAAGCTCGCCCGTTGCAAGCGCTGACGAATCGCCAGTTCTTGCTGCGATGGTTCGGGAGTCACTTTTTCTAGCAAAGCACAGTTGCTGCGGATAATGGCTATTGGCGTTCTTAGTTCATGGCTGGCGTAACTCAAAAATTCTTGTTCGCGCTGTAAGGTTTTTTTCACCTTTAAAAATGCAGCTAAAATAATACTGGCAAGGCTATTGAGTTCACTATAACGAAAGTCAGGTAAAGCTTGTTGAGTAGAGCTATCACTTAAGTCTTTGGCGCTTAAATTTTTCGCCCAATACTGTAAGGCAACAATCGGTTTGCCAATTGAGCGCAACATCATTAACAATAACAGCCAAAATACTAAAACAATGCCAATGCCCCACAACAAAATTTTCACCATAGGATCAATACTGCCGAATTGGCGTGGTTGCTGCGGTGGCTTATCTCGATAACGATAAACGTAACGCAGCTCACCGTTTCTTAACTCAACCATCATCAGTAAATAGAACTTTTCTGGCGGGGCAAAATATATCCAGTCGTCGAATTTTTTTAGCAAAGTACCTGACTGTTCAGGCTGGTTTGGAAAGTGAGCTTTAATTGCTGGTGGTATGTGCTGCCAGTTATTAACCACGCTATAGCCGATTATTTTGTCATAACCGCGCTCGTTTAACTGTGCTTCGCGGGCAACATTGCGCATATTCGACTCAGTAATCACATCAAAACCACTGAGAAAATGAGTCGCCGCTTGCCAAGAGAAAAACGCTGATATTGCTACCATTAGGGTTAATAGCAGAGCAAGCATATACCAGCGCAAGCTAACATTAATTTTCATCGGCTTAACCTTATTTTCACTGTATTCATTCTGCGCAGACATCTAGGGCGAATACTTCAGGGATAATTATTCAAGAACTCATTCTTCAGGAGCAATAGCAAAGCCAAAGCCAGTCACAGTGCTAACCAACTCTTTGTTAGCAACTTGGCTCAATTGCTTACGCAGGTGGAACATATGAACTTTAAGACTGTTGCTGTCGGGCTGTTCTTCGCCCCAAACTGATTGACTCAACGCTTGCCGCGAAACCGGATCTGGACTGGCACGCATCAACTGCTCCAAAAGCTTAAACGTGGTTGGCGTAAGCTTAACCAGCTGCTGTTGATAAAAGCCCTGCTTGCTGTTTAAATCAAGGCTTAAGTCACCACACCTGAGCTGTTTAACCTGACCGCTGCGGCGTTTAGCCAGTACTTGAATGCGCGCGCAAAGCTCCTCAAGTTCAAACGGCTTCACTAAGTAATCATCGGTGCCAGCGTCAAAGCCAGCGAGTTTATCTTGCAAACTGTCTTTCGCGGTCAGCATTAACACAGGTAAATCTTGGCCTTGCTCGCGCAACTTTTGGCAAACCGAAAGGCCATTCATTTTCGGTAAATTAATATCGAGCAATAAAACTTGATAGGAATTTTTTGCTACCAACTCAATGGCGGCAACGCCATTAGTACAATGATCACAAGTGATATTATCAAGCGCTAAGTACTCAACAATGGTGAGCGCTAAATCGATATCATCTTCTACCAATAATACACTTAACATTGAATTTGCTCTTTTGGTTGTGACTTAGCACTCAACAGTCGAGTTAAAAACTGCTCAGCATCGTGGTGAATAAGTAACAATGATGGCACTAAAATTAGGGTAATAACAGTAGCAAATAAAATCCCATAACCCAATGAAGCCGCCGCTGGAATAATAAATTGCGCCTGCGCCGAAGTTTCACTAAGTAGTGGCATTAGGCCAGCATAAGTGGTGATTGAAGTCAGTAGTACCGCCCGCAAACGACCAGTACAGGCTTCAGTAATCGCGGCGCTAATTGCCAAGCCCTGCTTTTTCAAATCATTAAAACGCGAGACCAATAACAAGCTGTCGTTAACTACAACACCACTCAGGGCTACAATACCGTTAAACGATAAAATACTTAAAATCATATCATTCATCCAATGTCCTAAAATGGCACCGACTAAACCAAACGGAATCGCGGTCATAATAATTAACGGCTGAACATAAGAGCGCAATGGAATTGCCAGCAAAATGTAAATCGCTAGCATGGCCAAAATAAACAGCTGAGTCATTGAGTTAGTGGTTTCAGCCTGCTGCTCGGCTTCGCCGGCAAAGTGAATCGACAAATCAGGGTATTTCGCCAGCAGCTCAGGTACTAAACCCGCTTGTAACTGCTGTACTAGCTCATTGGATGAAATAATGTCTTTATCGACGCTGGCAGCAACGTAAACCGCAGGTAAACCGCCAATCCGCGTAATTTCATTTTGTTGAAATTCAGAACTAACACTTGCCACCAACGACAACGGCACTGAATCACCATCAGGCGTCCGTACTCTCGCTTGCATTACGTCAGCAACGGTTTGGCGGGCGCTTTCTGGGTAGCGTACCCGTACTTTGACTTCGTCTTTACCGCGCTGATAGCGCTGGACAATTTCACCACCAAAAGCTTGTAATAACTGGCGTGACAACAGTGCGGTATTCATACCCATGGCTTGTCCTGCTTCAGTCAGCTCAAACTTTAGTCGCGACTGACCAGAGTCAAAGTTATCGTCGATACCGCTAACGCCATTAATTTGCTGTAACGCTTGCTTAAACTCAACGCCGGCTTGCTTTATTGTGCTGGTATCCCACGCTTTAAGTTCAACTTTAAAATTGTCGCCACCGCCAAAGCGGGCTTTAATATCGAGTTTTTTCACTCCTGCCATAGTTTCGGTGCGCTGACGCCACAGGTTGGCAAAATCGCGCAAGCTGTAGCTGGCATCAGCATTTAGCTCAACCACTAGTGAGCCTGTTAAGTCGTCGCTGGCAATCACTTCAATAGTGCCAATACCAAGCTCGTTGCTGCCGCTAAGCTCTTGATCAATCTCAATGGCGGTTTGTTCAAGACGCAACAGGTTTTCGCGGGTTTGACCATAGCTGGCATCGTTCTGCATGGTTAAACTACCTTGCACTACGCTACCGGGGATTTCTGGAAAGAACGCGACCCGCACTGCCCCTGTTTGTGGCATGCCAGTAACAATAATAAAAATAGCGATAAATAACAGCACTACGCCATAACGAAACTCTAGCGCCAGTGCAATTACAGGTCGATAAACTTTATTGTTGAACCACTGCAAGCTGCTGTCTGCCGCCGCTTGCACTTTTGCCCATAATCCACGCCAGCCCGACGTTGGCTTTTTATGGGTGTCGAGATGCGCCAAATGCGCTGGCAACACCAGTTTCGATTCAACCACCGAGAGCAACAAACAAATAGTGACGATGACGGCAAACTGAGCATAAACCCGACCCATACCGCCTGAAACATTACTCAAAGCAATAAAAGTAGCGACCGTGGTTAAAACACCAAAAATAGTTGGCACCGCGACCCGCTGCGCGCCGCGAACGGTGCTTGCGAGAGTATCGCCCTCGCTTCGGCGGGTGCTGTAAATACTCTCACCAACCACAACCGCATCATCGACAACAATACCAAGCGCCAAAATAAAACCAAAAGTGGTCATTTCGTTAATCGACATATCGGTCCAAGTACCGGTCATAAAATACAGGGTGCCACAGAAAATAAACGGCAAGCCCGCCGTTACCCATAGCGCTACTCTCAAGTTTAAAAACAGCGCTAACACAATAAATACTAAAGCAATGCCCGATAGCGCATTTTTCATTAGCAGGCTCAAGCGGTCTTTAATCAAAACACTGCCGTCGTACCAAGTTTCAACGCTAACCGCTTGTGGCACTATCGCTTTGCTTTTAAATTTTTCGACAATTTGCTCGGCTTGCTCGACAATTTTGATAACATCGCCTTGTTCATCAACCTTGATTTCAAGGCCAATTCCCGGTTGACCGTTGTAGCGAGATAACACAAAGCTGTCGTCGGCAAAAGTGTCGCTAACATCGGCAACATCGCCTAAACGAACAACGCCGCCATTACTGGTGGTTTTTAGTGGGATTTGGGCAAAATCACCTTGATAATAGGCCTGCTCAGCGGCTTTTAAGCGAATCACTTTATCGGCGTTGCGCAAACTCGATTGCAGTGCCGTGCCCGACTCGTTATTAATGACCGTTGAAATATCACTTAGGCTTAAACCATAGGCTTTAAGCTTAGCTTCATTAATTTCAATCGAAATCATCGGCTCGGCTTCACCGCTAATGGTCACACTGCTAATTTGGCTATTGGCGAGCAATTCAACTTTGAGGCGCTGGGCGAGATTTTGCAGGGTTTGGCGATCGCTATCGCCGTAAATTTTCACCGAATAAGCGTGATTTAACCTTTGCTGTTTAGCAATTACTGCGTTTTCAGCCTCACTAGGAAAAGCGTAAATCGCATCGACTTTCGCTTTAACATCGCGCAGTAGCGTATCTAAATCGTAACCACTTTGGCCTTCAATACTCACCCGAGCGCCACTCGCATTTGACACCGACGTGACCCGTTTAATACCGCTGACCGAAGCTAGCGCTTCTTCAATTTTTAAGGTAATACCCTGCTCAGATAAAAAAGCATCGCCGCTGTTATAACTCATGCTAACGGTAACAGTATCCGCTTCTCGGGTTGGAAAAGCTTCTTTGCGGAGGCCGTCAAACGACATTAGGCCAAGTGTAATAATAGTGAGCATTAACAGATTAGCGGCAACTGGGTTACCGGCAAACCAAGCGATAATTCCGCGCTGATGTTGTCGCACTGTACTCATAAGGCCACCTCAGCACTTGTCTTAACTTGAGTCTTGGCTTGAACACTAACTTGAGTGTTAACTTTAGCGCTCATTTTCATCCCCGGTAAATAACTACTCAAGGGTTTAGCGACAATATTAAGCTCAGTATTCTCGGCAAATGGCGCGATATAAATGGCATTGCCCTGACTAAATTGAATTTGCGGAACAAAGTGCTGGAGCTCTTGATTGCCATCGACATACCAAATATTGCCCTGCTGGGTCAGTGCTGATGCCGGTAACTGCCAGACCTGATCGAGAGCTTTACCTTGAATTTCAACATCGACAAAAGTGCCGTCGTGCAACGGGGTTGCTTGTGCCAGCGGTTTTGAAACCGAGACAATAATTGCCCGTTGGCGGCTGTCACTGTCTAAATGCGCTTCGGCACGAGTCACTTTCGCAGGCCAGCGCTGAGCACTATTCGGGCTTGATAACTCGGCAGCAAGCCCTAAACCTTGTTCACGGGTTGGCAAGTTTTGCCACTGCTGCTCAGAGAGCAAAACTCGTACTTCGGCTAAATCAGTACTGTAAATACTGGCCACTTGCGCGCCCATTTGCAGATAACTACCCGGCTGCACATCGCGACTGACAATAACACCATTGAACGGCGCGCGAATTTCGGTTTGGGCTAAATCGTACTTAGCTTTGTTTACTGCGCGACGGGCTGACTCTACTTGCGCTTGCATTGCTTTTAGCTGAGGCTTGCGCAGTACCAAATCAGACGCGCTTTCAGATTCAGCTAAGCCTGAACGCTGCCATTCAGCCAAGGCTTGATTGCTATTGCGCTGCTCTTGAATTAAAGCAAGTTCTGCATTTGCCAGCGTTAACTTGGCGTCGGCCAATGCCTGTAAATAAGGCTGTTGATCTAAAGTGACTAAAACATCGCCCTCGTTAAACAGTTGACCAGTGGCAAAATGGTCAGCCAAGTGATTAACTTTACCACTGACTTGCGCGGTTAAATTTAAGCGATAATGTGCTTGTACTTCACCATAGCCTTTAATACTGGCTTGTACTTGTTGTAGTTGGGCGCGAACAACGGCGACTTCTGGCACTTTAACTTGCGCTTTAGGTGGCTGACGATTAGGCCCACCAGTACTTTGTACTTGATTAAAAGAAACTGCCGCGAAAATACTGGCCGCACCAATAAAAGCGACAAGCACACTAATAGGAAATTTTTTCATTTTACACTCCTAGTCCGAGGGCAAGCCCCAAATTGATACGATTGGTCAGCCCTTGGTAGGTAAGCTCAGTCAATTGGCTTTGCAGGCTAAAGCTTTGTTGTTGAATTTGCAGTAGAGCGAGCAAGGTTACTAAGCCTTGACGATATTTTTCAAGATAAATGGCACTGCTGCGCTCGGCGTTTTCGAGCGCTAAATGGATATGCTGCTGTTGCTGAACAAGCGCGCGCTCTTGCGCTAAGGCATTTTCAATTTCATTAACCGCGGTTAGTAAAATTGATTGATATTGCCAATAGCTTTGCTCCTTGGTTAGGTCGGCAATTTTGGCTTGCGCTTTTAATTTGCCCCCTTGAAATAACGGCGCGGTTAAGCTCGATAACACCGCCCAAACCGGATCTTTAAACAGCGCTTGCGATAAGTTGCCATCGCTATCGGTTAAGCTCGCTTTAATGCTCAGCTCAGGTAACAGCGCTTTGTAGGCAACTTTAGCTTGGTATTCATTGCTAATAATTTGTTGATAAGCTTGTTGTAAATCAGGACGACGAGCTAAGTCTTGCTTCGGTAAAGTGGTTAGCGGTGCCATTACTGCAGGAAACTGCCCGGCTTGGTTAGCTTGAAACGCTTTGGCAGCGAATGCTTTATCTCCAACTAAGAGGCTCAAGCTGCGCTTGGCGACCGCTAAATTTTCAATTAGTGCAACTAAGCTTGCCCGACTTGATTCAGTATTAGCACGGGCAGTATCTAGCTCAGCTAAGGTGCCTAAACCTTGACGATAGCGCTCAACCACTGCTAATTCATTTTGTTCTAATACCTTGAGTTTACTGCGCTCAATCGCAATCAGTTGCTGTTCTCTGGTTATTAACAACTGAGAGTTAATAATATTGGCCGCCAATAAATCGCGAGCACCTTGGAAGCTAGCAGCCGAAGCCGCTAATTCAGCTTTACTGGCAAGCTTGTTATCGCGCAGTTTCTGCGATAAATCTAGCGTCCAACTCACCGAAATTGACGCGCTGTATTGCTTGGCTTGATCTTGCCTTGCGCTGTGCTCTAATCCTAGATTGGCAGTTGGCAACTGGGCTGCTCGACTCACTCCAACTTGCGCCTCAGCAATTCGCAAGGCTAATGCGGTTTGTTGTAAATCTGGATTGTGTTTAAGTGCTTTTGCCAGCGTGCTTTCCAAACCATCAAGCTGAACTAAGTCAGTTAACTTGGTGGTAGCAATGGTTGATGTAGCAAAAGTTGATATTGGCTGATTAGCCTGAGATTCAGAACTAGCTGCTAACGGCTGCCAATTTTGGGGAACATTTGAATTATCTAAAATCAGTTGCTCAGCTTCTGGCAAACTACTGCAGCTTGTTATGACTGAAACCATCGCCAGTAATAACGATAGTAAAAGCAAACGCGTTAATGTCATTAGATGCTCTCAATATAGAAAATTGACAGCAAGATAAATTAGGCGTGGTTAAGCCGAGGTTAAAAGTAGTTAACTGTTGGCATGGGTTTAATAATGATAGGTTTCCTTTAAAATATAACGAGACGACTTACAGATTAAATTTTGTAGAAGAGGTTGCTGATGATTTTGAAACTACGATCAGGACGCTGTTTTATGAGATTAAATAATACTCCAACGTGCAAGGTTGATGCTTCAGTGAGACAATGCCCGTATTGGAAACTGCGAATGCTTGCTAAAATAAACTTTTGCGAGAGCGTTGAAGTTAGATTTATTTTAGTTTTTTTACCATAAACTATTAAACTAAATACAGCCACGTTGCTTGAGTTCAGCTTCCCAACTTTTATATTTTTTGGCTTGTTTAGCTAAAGCCTTATCGTTCAATTTACGTTCTTTCTTTGGTTTTTTGGAAAAAGCTACGCCGGATAATTCTTCTTCGAACATTGACGGGACAACATGTGAGTAGTGCTGCTCGATCATAGCAACGCTAGTTCCGCATTGTTTAGCTAAAATATCAAGGCGCAAGTCACGACGAAGTAACTGCCAAGTGATGTAGGTATGGCGAAGAGAGTAGAGGGTTCTAGGCCCATCTGATGAGTCTTTTAAGCCGCATGCCTCCAATGCTTTTCTAAACGTCGTACCCAATTCGTTAGTTGTTTCACCATCTTCAAGCTTGAATACTTTATCTGTTGGTTTACGATTGGGAAATCGGTCACGTAACCCGTGTAAGCAATCCCATATCTTGTCTCTGGCGACTACAGTTCTAGTACCTGTGTGCTTAGTGGTTTTTCCTTTGCGAATTTTTATTTTGAAGCGAACTTTATGCTCTTGACGCGACATTTCTATATCACCCCAAGTGATGGCTTCCATTTCGGTTCCTGGCCTGATGCCAGTATTCACACAAAACTCCATGTAGCTGAGTAATAGATCCCTAATTAGCCGTGTTTTCTCTTTACGACTACTTTCCATCATTTCTAAAACAGTATCGTAAACCTTGTCGTATTCTTCTTCTGTAAATGAGGCGCGGCGCTTGCCACTTTCGCCTTGTGCCGTTAATACAGGTACTTGAGCAGCAATCATCCACTTGTGCTCTATAGCTTCTTTAAACACTTGGTTCATTGCGGCATTGTGTGTGAGCAATGTTGATTTGGCTGGCACTCGACCAAACTTTTCTAAACGCCATTTATTGAACTGTCTGATTTTATCTTGGTCGATAGACGTCACATAAGTTCTATCAAAGAAAGGAATATGGTATTTATTGAGCGCTTGAATATAGTCGCGGTAGCTTACTTTTCCACCGCCGTTATCAAGTTCATGTTGCATCTTCTCGATAGTACGGTTAGCAACATCTTTAAATCGTTTACTATCCACCAATAGGTTATTATCAGCTTTGACTTGATATTCCATCAGAAGAATACGAGCACGGGCAATGGCTTTGTTTAATTCTTTTTCTTTAGTGGCTTTGCTATACCATTTACCGTAAAGTACGAAACGAGCGTACCAACGTAAGCTGTTGTTTTGTTTGTAGACGTATAGGCCGTCTTGGATATCGTGGCGTTCAGTTTGAGTCGTCATGAGCGCTAGTATTAAACAAAATCTTACGATTTGCAAAGAATTTGCAAAGTGTCTTTTTTGGTTTTTAATTTATTGATATTGCTTAGTAAATTTAAGCGTGTACTTTTCAAAATCCGTTGCTTTTGCGAGCGTGCCGGTTCAAGTCCGGCCTCCGGTACCATTTATTGTTTATCGCAAACAATAAAAAAACAATAAACCAGCGTAAATGCTGGTTTTTTTGTACCTATCAAATTTGAAAAATTCTCTTTAACCCTATTATTTTCTCTAACGAAAAGATCAATGAAATAAGCAATACCTGCTGCTTTTTAATGACTTAGGTAAGGAGGCGTCAGTTTAAATTTTGCTTCTGTGGTACTTATAGTCCGTAGACTTATAATCATCATAATTATTTAATTGGCGATATGCAAAAAAACAATTATCAAGTTCAGTTTGGTATATCTGTTCGCAAACATAGAAATGCTAAAAACCTGACTCAAGAAGAACTCGCTAATCTGGCTGAGCTAGATCGGACATATATTGGCAGCGTAGAGCGAGGGGAGCGAAATGTGGGGCTAGTTAATATCCACAAAATAGCTAATGCGTTGAAAGTGGAAGTAAAGGAGCTATTTTGTTGAATTACTTACAGTTAAAAGTAGAAATATTTGAATATTTTGAGATGTGTTTACAAGAACCTACTCGAAAAATAACATCAAGCTTAGTGGATAGAAGAAAGCAATCGAGCATGATGAATCAAGCCATTGAACAGGTTAAAAGTAATTTAGCTGATGGTTTGTTACAGAAATACCCCAATTTAGATCGCTCAAAACTATTTATGCTGCTTCAATATTGCTATTCGGTCGTTAGCTTTGAGTATAGAAATATAGTTTGGCCGTACGAATTTATGGCATTTTCACGCCGAAATGGTGAGCTGTGGGAGCGTTTTTGTAAAGCTGCTTGGGATCATTCTCAATTACCCAATCTATACAGGATAGAGGCGCCTAACTTTTCAGAAGTTAGAAATAACTTTAGAAATGGAATTATAAACTACACTCATGGAAACCAATTTCAAGACAAAATCGTTGCTGATATAGATAGTATTTTCGAATTGGTTGGTGAAATAAATATGAAAGAGGATGAAATGTTCAACCTCAATAATACTAACCATATTATTGACTTTAAAAGTGGCTTTGGCTCAAACGAGAAAGGAAATACTTTAAGGCTACTTGCTGTAGGAAAAGCTTATAAGCATTGGGATTCAAACGTTGAGCTACTATTCCTTGTCAGGCAAAATGAAAATAATCATTACCTAGAAAAGATCAGGGAAAGTAACCTTTGGCAGGTTCATTGTGGCAATGATGCCTATATGAAAATAGATGAACTGACACATGCTGGAATATGTGAAGTGCGACAACAAGCCGTGGATTTTAAAAGTGACTTGTCGCCTAATTTCTGGAACTATCTAGTTAAGAATAATTTACATCATTATCTAGACTGGTAATTGACATTGCGCATCTGTCTTTACAAGACAGATGCAATAAACTCTTCTCTCATCTTTTTAGTCTCATACCAACCCGTTTCTCTAGCTTGATTGACTATTTTAGAGGCTTGGTCTAATTCTTTATCGGAAAGCGCAGGAACTTTAATTTTCTTGAGATAATTTGCTGAATTATTGGCGCCAGGAGCAATTAAAGACTTTTGTTTAGTTGCAAAAGGATCATTGAGGTAAATCAGAAGGAAGTCATGGTATACATCTGAGAACACGCCAACAACGCCTTGGTCGAAGATACTATCCTTCATTTCAGAAGCTGACAGTCGACCCGAAGTTACCATGGGAATAGCGAGCCCCGTCCTAAAATAAAAGTCTCTATTTTGTAATCTGGCTTTTTTGTCGTTGTCGTAAAAGGCTATCGCGTCAATATCCCAGCGGATACAGCTGTTAGCCGATTCAAATACTTTTCTGTGACCACCTCTAACGAAAGGAACATAGGCTACATTCTTATCAATCCCAGTTTTTCTTTGCCTATCCGATGGATGAATTGTCACATCATCCCAATTTACAGGGTGCCCATTAACTCTTTTAGGTGGCTTATTTACATCATATCCGCAAAACATCTGATTATTGCCAGTGTAAATACCTGTTCGACATTCGGCGATCTCTCCTAAAGAGACGGTTTCTCGCGAAAACTTAATCTGCTCTGAACGAGTTGGACTAATCCAAGCATCTTGAGCGTTATTAATTAAGTATTCACCTGTAACAAGCTTTTTCTCATGCGCTAAAAGATCCAGTAAAGGCTGGTCTGATGAAACCGCATCAACCCAAACTACCTCAGACTCTCTCGTTGTTGCCGCTCTATTACCTGCAATGATACACATATTGCCGTACCCAAAATTCACCGAACCAAATCGCTTACTCTTAAATTGAAATACATGCGTTGGCTTTGCCTCAGCTATGATAAAGTCCCTCATATAGCGCAGATGCGTGCTCGTCATAAAAGTGTCAGGGATAATAAATACATACCTTCCATCTTTTTTTAATTGCTGAATGGCAAAATAAAAAAACAGTGCATAAGACTCTTT
This sequence comes from Thalassotalea euphylliae, assembly GCF_003390335.1. Lineage (NCBI taxonomy): Bacteria > Pseudomonadati > Pseudomonadota > Gammaproteobacteria > Alteromonadales > Colwelliaceae > Thalassotalea > Thalassotalea euphylliae. The sequence goes on along the minus strand of NZ_QUOU01000001.1, from coordinate 4,042,990 downwards.
TGCATAGGTATTGGGAAATGATTTTTTGATTAATTTACGATAATCCTTTGTAAACTTTAAACCATAGGGAGGATTACAGATTGTTGAATCATAAGCTAATTCGGGCAGTAAATTGTTTCTATTATCAGGTCGAACAAAGTAATCAATATAATCAAGGTGGTAGTAATTACAGTTGTTTACTGTCAGGTGATTTTTGAAATGTGATTCATCAATGTCAATCGCATCTATCTGACTAGGAGTACCGAGCAAGTTTTTTATGAAGGCGCCCTCTCCAAAACAAGGCTCTAAAATAGTTTGCTCACTAACATCCCCCAACAGATGAATCATTGTATTTCGAAGATCTTCTGCGTCAGTGAAATAGCCTTGGAAAGATTTATCAGTAAGATGTTGATTCATAAAATATAACTTAAGTATGATACTTTTAGTCGTCATTTTATGCTTTCTGCTACTTAATTACAATTCTAAGCACAGTAGCTGCTTTAGCAGAAACATGCGATTGACATTGCTTTGTGGACCTAATGATGCAATCCATAACGTCATCAACGGGGAGGGTGTTTTCTACCTTTTTCTTCTTTTCCGCCTATCCTTGTCCTCTGCGCAGCAATTACTTTTAACGTTCACGAAACAATTCGTAATTTATTAGTCCATCTGGTTCTAAATACCTGTGGTCAACCAATGTTAAAATATATCCATTGCTTGACGGCTACTTCTTGTGTCTTCTACAACTGCTGATCAAGCGCAGTTTTATTAATAGCGTTAACTAGCGCGTTAGCGTTTCACAATGTCCCAGACTTTTTCTAGGTAGTGTTATGACTTATTTTAAGCCTTCTTTGGTTGCTGTGGCTTTGGCAGCCGCAGGTGCTGTGAGCAGCATCGCGACAAATGTTGCTGTAGCTGAAACAGCAAATGAACAAGAAATTGAAAAAATTAGTATTATTGGTTCGCGCCGTCTAGGTCGCAGTATCGAAGATAGCCCAGTGCCAATTGATATTCTTGATGCTGATACCTTGGCAGGCACCGGGTTAACTGAAACCAACCAATTATTAAATAGCTTATTGCCAAGCTTTAACTTCCCACAACCGTCGTTGACTGACGGCACAGATCATGTGCGTCCGGCGCAACTTCGCGGTTTAGCACCAGATCACACGTTAGTATTAATCAACGGTAAGCGCCGTCATACCAGTGCACTGTTAAACCTCGGTGGCTCAGCAGGTCGTGGTTCATCTGCGGTTGATCTTAACGCAATTCCAGTCAATGCGATTGAGCGCATTGAAGTTTTGCGTGATGGCGCGGCCGCACAATATGGCTCTGACGCCATTGCTGGTGTAATTAATATTGTATTGAAGAAAGCACCAAGCGGTGGTGAAGTGTCAGTAACTTACGGCGGCAATGTCACTGAAATGGAAGGCGTACCTGATTTAGAGGGCGTAAGCGTTGGCGAAGACGGTAACTTAGCGTTTCAAACGGGGGGCGATCGCGATGTTACAGATGGCCAAACGTTAACATTACGTGCTAATTCAGGCTTTGCATTAGGTGAAGACGGTTTCGTTAATGTCTCGTTGGAATACCGCGACCGTAACACGGCTAATCGTGCAGACTTTGACCCACGTGAGAACTACGACCGACAAGCGGACGGCAGCCTAGATCCAAGAGAATTGACCATTAATCGCTACAACCATACTTTTGGTAACGGTGAAGTAGAAGATATCGCGCTTTTTGTTAATGCGGGCTACTACTTAAACGAAGATACTGAACTTTACGCATTTGGCTCATACAGCGGCCGTGAAGGTGAAAGTGGTGGTTTTTATCGCCGCGCCAAAGACAGCCGTAACGTACTAGCTATCTACCCTGACGGTTTTGCACCATTAATTACTTCTGAAATTAATGACTACTCGTTAGCCGCTGGCGTTAAAGGGGATTTGCTAGAGGAGTGGAACTATGATGTTTCTGCCGTTTATGGTCGTGATCAGTTCCAATTTGGCGTTGAAAATAGCTTAAACACGTCGTTTGGCCCCAATAGCCCAACAGATTTTGACGCAGGCACATTAATTTACGATCAACTGACTTTGAACGCAGACTTTAGCCGAGTATTTGACTCAGCATGGTTTGAAAATGGTTTGAACGTAGCGTTTGGTGTTGAATATCGTCACGAAAGTTATGAAATTGAAGCCGGTGAGCCAGCTTCATACGCACGCGGTGAATTTGGCCGTGGTGGTGCGGTACGCACCTCAGATAGCGATGCTTTTGGCGCAGCAGGTTCACAAGTGTTTGTTGGTTTTAGCCCAGTATCAGCGGTTGACAACAGTCGCCATAACGTCAGTGTATACCTAGATTTAGAAACAGATATTACTGATTTCTGGAACTTTACAGTGGCAGGTCGTTATGAAGATTACTCTGACTTTGGCTCAACGTTAAACGGGAAAATTGCCAATCGCTTTAGCCTAAGCGATGAACTAGCGTTGCGTTTGTCGGCATCAACGGGCTTTAGAGCGCCATCACTACAGCAACAGTTCTTCACTAACATTCAAACTACCTTTGTGGACTCTGTGCCAGTGGAAACGGGGACTTTTGCACCGGGCAGTGATGTCGCGCAAGCCTTGGGCTCACCTGGCCTGGATGCTGAAGAATCAGTGAGTATTGCTGGTGGTATTACTTGGACACCTGTACCAGCGTTCAGCTTATCTGTTGATGCTTACCGCATCGATATTGACGATCGCATTGTGTTATCAAACAACCTGTCTGGTCCGGGTATCGAAAGCTTGTTGGCGGGCACTGGGGCTACTCGCGCGCGCTTTTTCCTAAATGCCATTGATAGCCGCACAGAAGGCGTTGATGTGGTTGCCACTTATTCGTTGGATCTTGCTGACTATGGTAACGTGTTATTTAATGCAGGCTACAATTACAACGATAATGAAGTCACCAACATTATTGAGCCACCAGCTGCGCTGCAAGGCGCGGGCGTAGAGCAGGACAACTTGTTCTCGGGCACTGAAATTTTGCGTTTTGAAGTCGGCTCACCAAAGAACAAGCTTAACTTGAGCGCGACTTGGAACTTTGAAGATGTGAAAGCCACCTTGCGAACAACGCGTTACGGCGAAACACAAGATCCATCGACGAATCCAGCGCGCAATGAAGTTATTCCGACCGAATGGGTGACTGATATTGACGTTGTCTACCAGTTAACTGACGGTTTATCACTGAGCATTGGCGCAAATAACGTATTTGACCAATACCCAGATGCCAGCCGTAACTTAATTGACGACGTGACGACCTTCACTCGTATTTTTGCTTATTCATCATTTGCACCATACGGTTTCACTGGTCGATTTGTCTACGGTAAAGTGAGCTACACTTTCTAGCATTAGTCGCTAATAGCCACTTGGTCAGTTAGCAAAAGCCCGAGCACTGCTGCAGTGTTCGGGCTTTTTTAGTATGAAATAGGGCTAGCGGAATTAAGCGTTGTTTCCTGGGGAATTTATCAATTTTTACTTTGGTAATGTTGCTGGCGAATTTGAATAAACTTGCCTTCGTTTTTTGCTTGCTGAATTATCTGCTCCAACTGAGCTTTGTATTTAAAGAGTCGAGATTTTTTCGATATGACAAAATGCGACAAGCGCTTTTTTCGCCCCGGTTGCCAAACGGAAGAGACGATTGCATCGCTCGCTCCCATCTCATTTATCACCAAATTGGCACTGGAAAACGTGTGAAAGAAGCCATCAATTCTCTTGCGTTTAAGCATCAATACTTTTTGCTCTAGCGAATTGACCTCTACCGTGTTGGCGAGTTCTCTATTGCCGACAAACTGCGGCAGGTGCGAACCGTGACTCACGCCAATAAGTGCTGAACGCAACTGCTCTTGGTTTGAAATGCGATGTTTTTCGCTTGCGCGAACAAATAAGTTCTCATCAATTTGGCTGTATGAGGGCATTAACGCAATGAGTTCGGGATTGTCACGCTTGGCGAGCACAATAATGTCAATGTCGCCTTTTTCCAATTCCTTGATGCGCCTTGCCAGTGGTATCGGCTTTATCTTGAGTGCCACATTGAGTTCTTTGGCGAGAAACCTTAGGTATTTAGCATGTAAGCCATTTGGAAATTCAGGTGATACTGAAGCGATAATGGTTTCTTGTGCCGCCAGCTTCACCGGGCACACAAGCAAGAGCAAGGCTAATAAATAGCAAATAATCCGCAACTGAAATTTCTCCTTAATACATCAGCCAACAAAGGTAAGTCTGGGTTTTATAAAGATAGTATAACCTAGCTTACTATTCCTGATAAAAATCAACTAGTCAGACTAAAAGTCTAGTGAATACAAAAGTGCAAGGTGTTCAAGTCATCGTTATGCGATGAAGACGTTCAGTGTTAAATTTGCAGCCTAATATCAGCTTGCAGCCCAACTTAATCTCACACAGTAATGAGCTTGAACAGGTGTTATCGCCATCGTCCAGCCCATTTCCTCAACGATTCGCTTGGTCAGATATTGGCCATGGCCTAGGCCGTCATAATTAACATCGATGTTGTTTGGGCGCAGTGGATTTTTGAATATAAGTTGATGATCCTCGCATACTATGGTCATTGACTGTTCACCGCTATGGTAGAAAGCGTTATTGATCAAGTTTTGAAACAATAAGGTTATCAAATATGGGTTGCCTATTGCTGCGACATTTGGCGGGACCTCAAGCGCTACATCAAAGCGAGTATTGGGGTGGGAATAAAGAATATTAAGCACAGTTTTTTCCAGAATAGGAAGTAATTTGTGTTCGCTGAACTGCAAATTTTCTTGGCGTGCTAGTGCCAGTAATACTTCGACAGTTTGCTCTAGCTCTCGTGCTGCATTGTTAATAGTTTCAGTGGCTTGTGTTGTTAATAGCTGTTCATTGTGCAAAGCCAGTGTATTTTTAATTAGCGTGATTGGCGTTCTTAGTTCATGGCTGACATCGCGCGTAAAGTTTTGTTCGCGTATCAGGAGCATTTGAATCTTGCTGTACGAATGCTCCAGTGCGTTAGCAAGCTCGCCAATTTCGTCGTTGCGCAACAAACCGGAAAATTTTTGTTTTGGGGCGTTGTCATGCGCTTTAACTTGATAATCTTTGCTAAGTGCCAGCGCACTGCTGCGCTCAACATCGGCCGTTAGTTGATTAATAGGCTTGGACAACCACTTCGCAAGATACCAAGAACTCAGTAAACTGAGCAACATAACGCCTATCGAGATGCTGTATAGGAAAACACTTTTAAATGCCGTTAGTTGTTGGTTTGCCAATAGTTTATTGGTGTTCATCACTAGGGTATAACGACCATTGTCACGATTAAAGCGGTGAAAGATGAAGTGTTGATTATTGGTGGTAAACTCGCCATGCGATTGGTGACTTATTTTTTCATTAAATTCTGCTGGTAAGCCGTCATTGGAGCCGTAAAGCTTGATGTAGTTGGCGAGTTTTACTTCGTGTAGATTCGTCACTTGGGGGTGAGTGAGTTCGGCTTGCACACTGAGCAGCAAAGCTTGATAGGCATTAGTTTCTGCGGTGCTAATAAACAAGGTTGAAAGGCGAATAAACAGCAGACACACGAGCAAAGATAATCCCGCAAGTGCTAAAAATAATCGGGTTTGCAGTTTAAACATCTAAATCCTTTAATTGATAGCCGATATTGCTAATGGTATGTAAAATCGGTTTATCGACACTGCTTTCTAATGACTTACGTAGCGCGTATATGTGAGATTTTAAGGCATTACTTTGTGGTGGTTCATCGCCCCAGATATGCATACTTAGCTCTGAGCGACTCACTGGGTAAGGATATTCTTTGAGTAATTTATGCAAAATAGTAAAGCCAACTTTTGTTAATTTTATCGGTTGCTTGCCCCATTTTGCCTCAAACGCGCGAATATTCAGGTGCAGTTGACCTTGCGCTACGATAGTATTTTCATGCAGTTTAGGGCGGCGAGCCATTGCTTCACAACGCAGTGCCAGCTCGCGAAAGTCAAAGGGTTTTGTCAGGTAATCATCGGCTCCTCGGCCAAATCCTCTTGCTTTGTCTTCAAAGGCATCACGCGCCGTTAACATTAAAATGGGTGGGTTGTGGTTGCTGTTTGCTTTGATTTGCTCGCACACCTCAAGACCGTCAATGTCGGGTAAATTGAGATCCAATATGACAACATCAAAATACTCGCTCAGTGCCAAATCAATACCTTGTCGACCCGTGGCAGCAAAATCTACTTGCCACCCGTGGTTTTCAAGAAAGCTGGTGATTTGGGTTGCGATGGTATGATTGTCTTCTATTAAAAGAAGCTTGATGGCCTTTTTTATCATCTAGCGTTTGCCTGCTATTGCTCGTCCATTAACATTAGTGATCTATTTTTAGCATGAATTAGGTGATTTCAGGGTGAAATCTCACTTTTATTTTTGCGTTGAATTGCTTTTGCTGGCGTTCTCTGTGCTGTTGCTAGGTATCAAACCCAAACAGGGGCTTTCACAGCACTTAACCTGAAAAACGCCATACCCTCTAACAATACACTTTAGTTGAGCTTATACCGACATTTTCATAGCATAGCTATTAATTGCAAATTTCAGGGACGATCATGAACACTCATTCGTTACTTGCCGCTATCAGTGCTGTCATCTGTGGAAGTGTTTTCCTATTTGGCTACTGGTCTATTCGTCTTCTCTACCCTGATTTTTGGTCTGACATCAGTGTTCGTGTATACGTTGTTCAAACCCATAGCATGCTGATTCAAATGTGGTATTTTGTCGTTTGGATTTTATTTGGCGCCGCGTTATTGGTGTTCAATTATGGTGTGCTGCGCACTGCTCGTCATCGCCATGGCGTCGTTGAGGGGATCATTACACTGGCGAGTTTTGTGTCTGCTTGTTATTTATTTTCGATTGGCTTAATTGAAATACTCTCCGCCCAGTCATTATTGAGCACTGGTTACTGGCTAGGGGAAGATCCCAATGCCAGTTATCAAGCGCTCTATATTTTGTTAACGAGAATAAGGGGCAGCATTGAATTCTCAAGTGACATTTGGTTTTTGTTGATTAACCTTTGGCTGCTCGCTCACCGTCAACTTAGCCACTGGCTACCCATATTGGGTGTGGCCACCACGTTGTTCGGCTTTCTGCTTTTAACACCCACTTTTGCGCCTTACGCCGTTGTTTATGTGTGTGCAAAAGGTGGTTGGTATTTCGTGATGGCTGGCTGGTTGCTTGGCAAAAGTCAGCGGGTGATCGCCTCACCCAATTAAGCTTATTTAACCATTCACGCATTGAGCTTTTACATTGCAATGTATCATTATTGCGATCTCTTCACCTCAATTTGACCTCATACCATTTAATTTACTCCCCAGCCGCTAGTGGTTCACTCGGGGCAACTAGCAAATTCGTTTTATATTTATTGGTAAACAGGGAGAATCGTTTTGAAACATATGCAAAAAGTATTGGCAATAACAATTGCAATGGGCACTGGCCTGTTATCGGCGTGCGGCTCGAGTAGTGACAATAAAGTGCAAACACCGCAGCCTCAACCTCAACCAACGCAACCTCAGCCACAACCATCAGAGCCAGCACAAAAAGATTATCAAACGATGATCGATAATGTCGTCGGTGACGATGTACCAGGCTTGATCCTGCGTGTTGATGGCAAAAATACAGACTTCTTGGGGGCGGCTGGTTTATCAGATATCGACAGCCAAGCGCCAATGCAGGTTTATCATCAAATGCCCGCAGGTAGCGCAGGCAAAAAAGCAACGGCATTGCTGGTAGCTATGCTACATGAAGCAAGCTTGCTTGATATTGATGGGCTGATCTCAACTTGGTTACCAGACAATATTCTCAACAACATTCCATACAGCGACACTATTACTTTGCGCCAGTTACTTAATCACACCGCAGGCGTTTATGATTACCTTGATGAGGAAACCTCAAGTGATTGGTTTACGGCGGGCATAGCTTCCATAGGTGAGTTGAAATCTGATATCGACGCGCTTGAGTTTGTTTACGGGAAGCCAGCGTACTTTGCGCCCGGTGAGGGGGTTAAGTACTCAAATTCGGGCTACATATTGGCTGGATTGGTCATGGATCAAGTCTTGGGCGAACACCATCATCGCGCGCTACGCGAGTGGGTGCTTGAGCCACTCGGGCTGATTGACACGTATTACAGCGGCTTTGAGAACGAATTAGGCTCATCTATTCCGGGCTATATTTGGGAAGACGGCACGCGTGTAAACACTAAACCTTTTTATGAAAGTGTCGGCGTGGCAGATGCGCCACTCGTCACAACCGTATCCGATTTAACCGCCTTGCTACGCGCGATCCTTACCGACAAAACAGTGGTCACCGAGGAAATGCGCGACTTACTCATTGGCGAAGACAACATAGTGGCTACGGATTTTGGTTTTGACTTTGGGCTGGGGCTTTTCAAAGAAGAAACGGATGCGGGGATTATTTATCATCATGGTGGCGATGAAGCTGGCTACAAAACATCAAATGCTTATGTGGTTAATGCCGATGTCGCGGTGACGTTATTTGCCAATTGCAATGGTGATACCGCCTGCATTGATAAGACGGACTCTTTGTTTAACCAAATTTTGGTTAAAGTGATTAAAGATAGTCAATAATGCCAATTAACATAAATGCTTATCCATGCCTGATAGCGAGTTTAGTCACGTATTTAATTGGTGTTTTTCAATAAGAATATATTAGGAGTGAGCTAGCGATTAGCACAGTACATAGCGTGCTGTGCTCGCTTTTTTATCGACTTTCTCGGTACATATAAGCCGCTATTTTCGATTAGCGTTGCGATAGTGCGCCATAAAGGCCTTGAATATAATTTCTTCGATGGGCGAGCTTCCATCATCTTCTGCTAAGCCAGCAATAACCTGAATATCCGTGATGTTAGCTGCCGTGAGTTGTTGATTAATAAGCGCGTTAATTTCATTGGCCTTTGATTCGATTGACGTTATTGTTGTGTTTGAAAAAAATCCCACAAATCCAGAATCTTCATATCTTGCAAATGCGTCAGAATGTGTCGAGTTTTTTGTGATCGCATCCACTACAATAGCTAATATTTGGCGATACCTTGCTTGGTCCCTTTCTTTAACACCTGCTAGCCCCTTTATGTACAAATAGGCGAAGGATAAAGGTATCGCTGCATTGCGACAGATTGATTTTCCGAGATTGGCAATTTGATGAAACCCCGCTTGGCTCAGCAATTTTGTTTCTTGGCAGTAGTCGTCACTGTGACGTGTCGCTAGTTCCAATTCGATTACGGCCGCAACTTGCTTGAGTTGTAATTGCGATTTGCTCTCGAATGAACGTGATTTATTACCAAGTAAATACAAGGCGCCAATTTTTTTGCCATCTGGCGATTTTATTGGTTGAGCAACATAAAATCGAATGTTCGGAAAGTCATTTACCAGTGGGCTATTGATAAAACGTTGATCGGCAAGTGTGTCAGGTACGACACAGACATTGTCCTGTGAAAAATCATCATCAAATAAGTGATTGTCGCTTAATATTTGTGTAATACCTTGTCCAACATTAGACGTGACCCATTTTTCGTCTTTATCAAACAGCGAAAATACAACAATCGGAATGCTAAATAGTTTAGAGACATATCGAGTCAGTCGATCGTACTTTTCTTGAGGTGAACTAGTTGGCAGGTTGAGCCGCTGTAACGACTTAATGCGATTTTCTTCGTTTGCAGGGTTCATTTTGTAGGAGTCATGAAGGTAATGAGTTAAACCAATCCATCGATAAGTTGAGCTTTTACTCAATTTTATGTGAATTGGGTGGTTATGCAATATCCAAGGAGGTTTTTAACCTTTTTTATAACAAAAGGTTTTCTTGGTTAACGTTTTGGTGTTGCAATTGTTACATAGGTAACGGGTTTGTAATGGCGCTAACTTGAGGGCACGTAAAGTTTAATCACTACTTTATGCAATAAGACGAGCTAAAGCCTGTGCCGCCATTTTAGAGCCCCCAGGTTGGCAAAAATCAACTGAGTGACTTGCCAGCGGCCGTTGCTGCTGCAATTTATCGAGCGGATTGATTGGCTGCCCTAATGTGTCGTTAAACACGACTGTAATACCAGTGCTTTCTTCGCCATACTGACTTTTCTGTACTGGCGTTGAGGTAGCCCGCGTGGCAGAAAAATATGACTCATTTGTTTGAGTAAATAAGCTAAAACGTCGCAGGCCATTTTTTGAGCACTCATTAAATTCATCGCATGAGTAATACCAATTTCATTAAGTATTAAGTCACTTTAATCCAATCTCTCGAGCACATTTGTTTCACTCTGCTAGGAGTTGATATAAATGTGTTCCATGCTTTTGATACTTGCTCGACAATATCGTCATAACCTTTAAATGTTCGATTTGATAAACAGTGCTGGCGTATCCAACTCCATACCTGTTCAATTGGATTGAGCTCTGGAGAATAGGGTGGGAGCTTGATAAGAGTAACGTTGTCAAATGGCCGGAAGTATCAACAGTGTGCCACCCGGCACCATCGACAATAACAACTGCATGCCTGCCAGGCGCTGTCGCCTTGGATATTTGTTCCATATGTAATGTCATGGCTTCTTTGTTAACGCACGGTGTTATTAAAGCTTCAGTCTTTCCATTGCTTGGGCAAACTGCCCCAAATAAGTACCCATATTCATACTGTTGCTGTTTCACCACTCTAGGTCGAGTGCCGCATTCAGCCCAAACTCGCGTTGTTTGATTCTGCTGCCCAAATCTTGCTTCATCTTGAAACCAAATATCCATGTCTTCAGGCATGACATTAAATGGGGTGTTCACGATCGTTGACAGGCGAAACTTTTTTAAAAACTTCTTGAGCCTCTGCTGATTGCTTGGGGTGTTTGGAACGAGTTGTTATCCAGCTTAGCTCAAGACTGTGCAATAACCGATAAACATTGCCTATCTGATAGTTCACATTAAAGTTGTTGCTAATGTAGGTTTGAATATCAGCAGCAATCAGTCGCCCCCCATCACTGGACTGTGCGTGTTTTAAAACGAACGCTTTTAATTCAAGCTGTTGATGTAAAGTTAAATTGGCTGGGCGACCTGAAATAGGCTTGCTGTCTAAGCCAGTTAACCCTTTTTCCAAATAACTAGATACCCATTTATTCACGCTACTTCTAGCTGTATTTAGCCTTCGAGCGATATTGGCTCTATTTTCGCCTTCAAAAAATAATGACACTGCCAATAAGCGTATACGCTTTCGTGCATTTGACTCTTTTCTTGAGAGGGCTAAAAGCTGTTTTGATGTTTTTAAGTTCAAGGCGGTTAATGAAGATTATGATAACAACCCTTATTAGATCAGATATTTAATTAAAATGGTATAAACTAATTACCGACATTAACACTTGCCAATATTGGCATGGTTTGTCTTTAACTAATTCCGTTTTTTGATTAATGGCGCTGAAATTGCTTACTTCGCAATTAGTAACAGCATAAGTGACACAAAACCAACGCTGTACTCCTCATACTTATTTATTCGTGTAGCACAACCAAGGAAGTCTCCTATTAATGTCAATTGTTTTACACTCCCCGAAAAATAGTCACTCGCTATTTGCTCCAAACACGGTCAAAAACACCACTAAAAATCTGGAAGAGGTAAGTGCGCCATCGGTAACGCCGCCATCAGAAAAACAAGCCACTAAGTCGCTCACAAGCGAACGATATTCACGTTATATCTCAAATATAAAACCGGAAGAGGTTAAGGCTAAATATGAAGAAATTCGACACAAGGCAAAAGAATCTCTAGAGGCGGCAAACCTTACCAATAAAGTGCTTAAACCTTTTGACTATCTAGAGGCGACAATCGACGAAATAGAAAATGCGCCAATTGAAGTTAAGATTGATCGCGATGAGGTTAATACCGCAATTCTCTACAACAGCCTTGGGATCAGTTTTCTCGATGTTAAGCGTGTCGAAGTTCGTATGGAGATTCTTCAACTAGCAAAAGACGACGTGACAAAGAGTGCTGAAAGCGGCCTGATACGTAAAGATCAAGCGGATCAGCTAAATCAGAAAATAGCAGAGCAAATGGCTAGGCTGATGGAAGAAAAAGAAAACTTAATGGCTGGAAAAGCGCGTGACCAAAGCGCTGATGAGTTTTTAAACCAGGTTACCAAACAACGTACATTGAATTTATAAACCTACTGGTAACAAGCCAGAAATGGCTTACCCTATTAGTTTGCATAAATAGCTCACATGAATGGTTCACATAGAGGCTAGCTAACGCGGCAAGCTTTGCCTCAATATAACGAAATTTAACGCAACGTTGCGGCTGAGGCTTGCCTATTTAATTTCTCTCTTAGCTACAGCTAAAGCTACACCAGCTTAGAACGAGTAACGAATAGACAGCGAGTAGTTTCTGCCATCAGCTGGCGAGTGAATCGTCGCTGTGCCGTCGCTGCTAAAGTCGAATACGTATTCGTAATACTCATCGAATAAGTTGTTGGCATTTAAGCTCACTAAACCCCAGTCAAATTCGTAATCAATGCTCGCGTTGGTAATGGTGTAGTCACCAAACTGACCACCTAAGTTCGCTTCGTTAACGTAGTAGTCGCCTTGGCTGTCAACGTGGACACTGGCGGTAATTTGCTCGGTAATTTGGGCATCGATACCAATTGATGCGGTATATTCAGGAATACTGCGCAGTTCATTCCCTTGGGTAGCCGCGGCAGCGGTACTGGTTTTAACGATTTCCGTATCAACCGATGAGTAGTTTGCCCAAATATCGATGATATCGGTTGCTGCCCATGTGAGCGCTAGCTCCCAGCCTTTACGTTCGGTTTCTCCCACGTTTTGTGAAATGCCGTCAACCGAAATAAATTCGTCTTCGGCGTCTTGTTGCCACAGTGATAAGCGCACATCAGCTGTATCGCCAAGGCTGACTTTTGTGCCTAATTCGTAACCTTTGTTGGTGGAAACATCGCGAGCATTGGTGTCACCGCTGGTATAGAGCGAAGAACCAAACGGGTGCTGGAAAGATTCACCGTAGTTAAAGAATAAGGCAAAGTTGTCTGTAGCTTGATAGAAGACATTCAACTTAGGTTGAACAATCCAATCAAAATCGAAAATATCCCGTGGTGATTGTGTGCCATCGCTACTTGTTGCGGTGAAATCACCGTCTAACTTGTCAGCGCGCACGCCTGCGGTAATCGACAGCTGCTCGTTAACTTGGTGTTCAACAGAGGCATAAACGCCTGTGGTATCCAGCGTGTAGTCAAAGTCTCGCACAACATTATTGGTATCGCGCACGCGGCGTTGACCTATCGTGCCAAAACGCTGTTCAATCACATCTTCTTGCTGGTAAGAAAGCCCTGTTAACAAACTCCAATCGTCATTAAAGCTGTAAACCGTGTCGAGAATAAAACCTAACTGCTCTTGGTCGTCGTATCGATTGCCCAGCGAACCGCCTTCGCTAAAGCGCACCCAGCGCTCGCGCTCAAAGGTTTGGAAGTAAGCTTTCGCGCTAATATCGAGTTTGTCGATGCTGGTGTCTAAATGTAGGCTATTGTGGAAAACGGTCTTATCGCCGCCATCTTCGCTGGCATAGCTGGCTGATGAGCGTGGGCTGCGGCGAGATTCTTCTTTGGTTAAGTAACCCGGTGCGTCGGCATCAAAATGTGAATAACGTAAGATGTAGCCAATCGTGGTGTTGGCGTCTAGTTCATAGAACCAGCGACCAGAGCCAGCGTAGCGCTCTAGATCTGTGTTATCGCGATAGCCTTCACTTTCGCGGTAACCGAACGCATAGTTGTGGGTTAGCTTGCCCGATTCAATACCTGTGTAGCCTTGTAATTCTCGCGTGTCAAAACTACCCACTGTGGCATCGATAGTGGCAACGCCTGTGTCTTTACGGCTAAAGACATTGTAGTTACCGGCTAAGTTGTATAAACCGTAACGCACATCGCTGATGCCTTTGAACGCTTGAATCGAGTCAATGTTAAGTGAGAATAATTGATCTAACTCACCAAAACCGTTGTGTAAGTTTTGCGGAATACCGTCAATTAACAACTTAGCGTGCGGAGTAGTACCGTCACCATCAAAACCGCGTATTGATAAATCGGCGTTGATAGGTCCTTGGTTATAGCGTGAAATCGACACGCCCGGCAGCTTGGTAAAAAGCTCAACGTTGTCGTCAACGCGCAAGTAATCGAGCTGATCGCGACCGATAATTTCGTAACTACCGACAAGGTTCGCCGCTGGTGCTTCGGTGGATTTACCAATCACCATGACGCGTTCAATGCCTGCTAGGTCATCCTCGGCATTTACTGCTGATGCTGTAGTTGTTAATAGCGCTGCGGCTATGCAAAGTGCGAGCAATTTAGCATTAGGTTTAAAAGCAAAGTGTTGAGAGTTATTCATTGTTATTGTCCTTGTGTGCTGCTTACTTTATTGGTGTTTGCAGCTTCTGTATCTGTAACCTGAGTATTTTTAGCTTCTGTACTTTTAACTTGGGTAAATTGGGGCAGCTTGGTCATCACTTCCTGACTAAACGCTACCTTGTTAAATAGCAGTGGGTAGTAGAACTGGCGCAGCTTAGCGTGGTAGTCGCGCACGCGCTGTTCGTAAGCTAGCGAGGATGCAGTGTCTGTTTCGGCAATGTTCGACATCAATCGTTGGGTCAACATCGGCGGTGAAAAGAACGAGACTGTGTCTGCGAGCGTATCTTTGTGCTCAGTCGCTGCGCGATAGGCTTGTGAAAGTGCTGCCGCTTTTTGGTCGCCGACTTGTTGGAAGGCGTAATACCATTTCCATTCAAAGCGGCTTTCCATCTGAGTTTTATCAGCCCATTCTGGGTGTTCGGCAAGGAAAGGCTGCCAAGTTTCTTCAAAAGGAATGTCCCATGCGTTGTTCACCGCTTCGCGCTGGGTAAGTGATATTTCCCCGCCTGCTGGGCTTGCTACTAACTCGTCAATGGCGGCATCACTGCCAACAGGAATCAGCACAGTAAACACTAACCAAATCGCCAGTAGCATAGATGCAATACGCGCAGCACTTTGCTTAGCATTAAATTTCAAGCCAGTGACCACATACGTAAGTACTAGCCAAAACGCTAAATGAGCGATTACAACAAGCGCCATTAACAGTGTGTCGGCAAGCGCAGCTTGGGTAATGAATGCGCTCACTAAAAATGGTAGCAATACGGCTAGTGCCAGCCCTGTGGTTAACACTAAGGCGCGTGTCACCCAAAGGTGACGTTGGCTTTTTGCAGTAACGACAAGTAAGTCGTAACGACCTGCATTACGCTCGCTGGCGCGTAAGTCATGCAACAAGAGAATGACAAATAAGGGCAGTAAAACACTGACTAAAAAAGCGAAGTCAAAGCGTCCTAAAAACGAGAGTTCAGGGTTGTCGGCATCGGTCTCGTAAATTTGTCCTTCCAGCGCCAGCATGCGCACGCGGTGCTTCCACGGGAAAATATCTCGTTGCCCCATGGCGGCAAAGGCAAGTGGTGACGGCGATGAGTAGGTTAAATGGAAACTGTAATAGGCTGCGCCGCCGTAGTCTTTTTGCTTGGCGAGCATATTGGCGCGGTCTATTTGGTCTTTTTCCAACAAGCGCTCAATGGTTTGCGTTTGTGCTGTGGTTTCTTTTAACCCAGACCAAACGGCAAATACTGATAAGGCAAAAACGATAGTGAAAAACACCAAAACATAGCGTTGTTTCGCGATAAATGAGGCTTCGCGTAGGAAGCTATTAGAGCTTGTAAATGCCATTATTGCGCCATCCTTCTGATCGCTACTGCCAATAACAGGCAAACTAATACACACCATAAAATCAGCTGTAAGCCATAAGGCATACTTTGCGCTAGGCGGTTTGCAGTGCTTTCAGGCGCAAATTCAAAATCGGCCAGGACTTGCCAATTGCTCGCATCGACTACCGCTTTGTTTTCACCTTTGTAGCGATTGACATCGGTTTGATAATCCAGCTTATCGCGGTGGACGCGGTTAAGGGATTGCACAAAGTCGATACGCAGTGCTTCCGCTTCACGCAGGAATCTGTGATGGGTTTCCAAGCTTGTGCCTGCCATCATCATCGACAAAGAGCGAATGGCAACGGTTGGCGACAACCAACCAAACTGACGGGCAATTTGTGCTTGTTCCAGTTCTTCACTCATGCGTTGTTCGGCAAACTTATTTAATACCTTGGCTTGCTTTTGCTCTGAGTATTCCGCAACGACACCGCGAAAGTTAACGGGCAGTTTATCAATGCTATCGACTTGGTATTTAGCCAGTAAGTTGGTTTTGAGTTTTTCAAAGGCAGGATCGGCAGCGTTGTGACCGTCACCTAATTTGCGCATTTCCTCGAGTACGGCAAAATCAGCTTCTAGTTTACCCGGTGAAGGCACCAATGACGCGGCAGTAGAGCTACCAATACGCGGTACTAAAATTGCTAGCGCAACCCATACGACAATAAGGCTAGTAAAGCTGACACTGTTATTGTTCACCAATGCTGAGATGGCAACGACCAGCCCACTCCAAACCAACACGTAAAGCATGTAACCTAAGATAAAGCTCGTGGTAATAAGCCCTGATTCTTCATTGCCTAATAAACTGCTCGCAAGGATCAGCGGTAATAATAGCAACAAGCCACTGGTGGTCAGTGCCAGTAATTTACCCAGCAACAAGTGCCATTTATTCAACCCTTGGGTGATCATAATGTTGAGCGTGCCTGCTTCTTTTTCTCGGCTGACGCTGGCATAACCAATTAAAATAATAAACAGCGGCGCAAGCACTTGAATTAGAAAGCTTGGTGATAAGCTGCTAAATCGGGTTAAGCCACTCGATTGGCGTTGATCAGAAAACATTGCACTGTTCTGGCGGTGACCTTCAAGGAAAATCGACGTGCCTGTAAACGCGTCAACCCCAGGTTCGATAATGCTCAGTGGTGATGGCGTGCGAAATACGTAATGACCATAGTGCACCATACGATGTGGGTGGCGATCCGGTTGTTCAACAAAGCGCGTTTCTGCGGTGTGTTGCAAGTGTTCACGTTGATGGGCTTTGTGCTCAATTTCCAGTGAGTTAACAACAATGGCAGCAACGGTCAGCAATAAGCCAATCAGCATCACTGTGGTCGCGACTTTGGTTCGCCACCAGTAGCGCCACTCATCGAGCATAATTTGTTTAATTACTCTCATTATCTATTGCCCATTACCAAATGCTTGTATGCTTTTATTTGCGTTGCGGGCAGCAAATGCGGCATGGACGGTTTCAGTGTCAATATGTTCGTTGCCTTCGCGCTCAAACATGCCGACAATTTTACCGTGATCTAACAGCCCAATGCGGTGAGCGATCTGGCAAGCGCCGTAAACATCATGCGAGACCATAAACACTGTGGTGCCTTCGCTGGCAAGGTTGCTGATCAGCTGGTTAAATTCATCGATGGCGCTTGGATCTAAACCCGAGGTTGGCTCATCAAGGAATAATACTGGGGCATTGCGCAGCAGTGCTAAGGCAATTGCGGTTTTTTGGCGCATACCTTTTGAATAATTTGAAAGCGCGCGGTGCCAAGCCTTCTCTTGCAGTGCGACTTTGCTCAGTGCTTGGGCGATTTCCTCTGTTGAGCGAGCAATACCTGCCAGCGACAAAAAGTATTCAATATTTTCATAGCCGGTTAAGTGACCATATAACATTACTGACTCAGGCAAATAAGCAACTTTGCGGCGCACTTGGTTGATTTCATTTACAACACTATGGCCCATGATTTCAGCGTGGCCGCTGGTTGGTTGAACAGTACCCAGTAAAGTTTTTAATGTGGTTGATTTTCCAGCACCATTGCCGCCTAGCAGGGCAAAAACTTCCCCTTTTTTGACGGTGAAATTAACATTGTCGAGTATTTTGTGGTCACCGATTTGAACATTAAGTGACGAAGCAACTACCATTTCTGGCTGCATTGATATTCCTTGCGTTTACTTTGTGATAACATAACGTTTTGCAAGATCGGAATTGTCATATTATAACGTTACGGTTTGCAAGCCAGATAGCGGTAGAAATTCTCGCTATAACGCTTTCCGTGTAATAAACCATCAGTTCGGGTTGAAAACATCCTATACATCTTAGTGAGCGTGATGTTAGCGATTGAATAATGGAATTGTTTGGCACAAAGCCACGCCGAAGCTGGCAGCAATTTAATAGATATGCTCAACAATGAACTCAGATACAGAGCTAGAGCACTTAGATATAAAAATAGAGAGCTTAGACTTAAAAATAGATAACTTGGATTTAAAAATAGAGAATAAGGGTTAGGTATAAATTAATGAAAATATGGTTACTCATCAACTGCTTAGTATTAACGCTACTGTTTCACGCTAACGCTGAAGCTAAGGCAGATTCGCGTTCAAGCCAGTCGCTTGTCGTTGGCGAGCAGCAAGTGGCTGCAGGCAGCAAAGCGGATATCAAGCTTGAAATTTCAGCAGGTGATAAAGACGGCGCAACTTTTATTCCAGTTACCGTTGTTCATGGCAAACACCCAGGACCTGTTCTCGCCGCAGTAGCTGGCGTTCACGGCTACGAGTACACGTCGATTGTGGCGGTTGAACAATGGCTAAAAACGCTCAATCCAGCAAACATGCATGGCTCAGTTATTGTCGTGCGTGTTGCCCATGTACCTGCGTTTGAAAATCGTTCTGTCTATGTGAATCCACATGATCGCAAAAACCTCAACCGCAGCTTTCCGGGGAAACCCAATGGCAGCCAAACCGAGCGTATTGCTTGGGCGATTTCACAGCAAATCGTTGCCAAAGCCGATTTCTTAATTGATTTACACAGTGGTGATGGCGGCGAATGGTTAGCGCCATTTATCGGAGTGTATGGCGGCCCACTATCAAGCGACTACCCACAAGCGTTAGCCGTTGCCGAAGCGTTTAACTTCCCGAACCTAGTGCGTTATAAAATGAATACACAGAAGCAAGTGGACACGCGCCGCTCCCTTAACCGCCAAGGGGTAGCCGCAAAAATTCCAACGATTTTGGTAGAAATTGGTGAACATGGTACGGCCACGCCAGAGCAAGTAAAGGCAATGATTTCGGGATTGTCGGCAACATTAAAAGTGATGGGCATTGACAAAGCTAAGCCAAATATTAGATCAAGTAAGTCACTTCGCTACTTTGAAAACACCAAATCCGTGCCAGTAAAACATTCCGGCCTTTGGCTCCCTAAACACGCCAAAGGTCGATTTGTCGAAAAAGGTGAAGTGCTCGGGGTACTTAAAGATTATTTTGGCAATGAGCTTGAGCAAGTTAAGGCACCAGTGAGTGGTTACGGTATTTACGGCTTAAAAGGGCCAGCAATTCGAAAAGGCGATAGCGTGATGACGATTGCTGTGCCGACTAAGTCCATCAAATAATAACGTTTGATCAATCATGTGCGGCCCACAAATTTAACGAACATTTGTGAGTCGCCAGATTAGACTTTTAATCTAAATAGCTACTTGGGTTCATCAACCCTATTCTTTGAGCTACCTCTTCTCAATAATTAAATAGCTCGTTCATTGCACAAATGATTTATTTCACAGGTCAAGCCATACTGCGCTAATACTAGGCTATTAGCTCAAAGTATTCGGTCAGTAGTCATGACTGTCATATGAAATATCTAACCAATTGTCTTATCTCCCTTATTTTATGTTAATAGGATGTAACATTTTAGGCTGGGTAATTGAAGTCAGTAGTCAGTAGTTTATAATGCGCGCAAAATTCATCAGACCAGTTCGAAAAGTGGACGATAACACGTTTAAAATGCCTGTTAGTGATGAAAAATATGCTCGATTTTTGCTTGCTAAATCGCCAAAATCGTCCCTCACATTCAAATACTTTGGAGCTCAGCTCCTTTGCAAGGTAGTAAGAGATCAATGAAACTTGATATTCGTTCGAAAGTTGTTGCAGCTTCGGCAATCGTTATCGTGATGGCAATCGCTATTATCAGCGCGTTTACCATTATTAACACTCGAAATATTGTATTGTCTAACACGATAGACAAAGAGCTGCCAGCGGTAATGGGGGAAGTGGTTAACAGTATTAATACTGATTTACAGCGTCCGATTGCTGTTTCTCGTGTGTTAGCAACCAATCCAGATTACAAGCAATTTCTAGCCAGTGGCGAGCAAGACAGTGCCAAGTTGTCTAACTACCTAAAAGCGATTAAAGAAGAATTTAATGCGACTTCTTCATTCTATGTTTCTGATGTGACAGGTAACTATTACACAGCTGATGGTATTTTAACGCAAGTATCAGAGGATAATCCTGAATTCTTTTGGTTCTATGGCTTTAAAAACAGTGGTAAGCCTTTTGCCGCCGTCATTAATGTTGATGCGGCGAATGGCAAAATGACGTTATTTGTGAACTACCGCGTTGAAATTGATGGCCAATTTAAAGCACTGGCGGGGGTCGGCTTTGCGGTCGATAGTATGGCGGAGCTCATTAAACAATATAAAATTGGCGAGAACGGTATCGTCTTCTTGGTTGATGGCG
The DNA here is from genome assembly GCF_003390335.1 of Thalassotalea euphylliae. Lineage (NCBI taxonomy): Bacteria > Pseudomonadati > Pseudomonadota > Gammaproteobacteria > Alteromonadales > Colwelliaceae > Thalassotalea > Thalassotalea euphylliae. The sequence goes on along the minus strand of NZ_QUOU01000001.1, from coordinate 4,022,510 downwards.
ATGGAAAGATTGCTGCGCATCCCGACACTAACAAGGTTGGCCAAAACTACTTTTCACATATGGGCGTAGACAAATCGGTACTGCTTACACAACAGGCATTTGCCAGTTATGAGTTAAGCAATGCTGAGCATCATAGTTTATTAGCTAGCAGCTACTTACCTGATCTTGGTTGGTATATTGTTGCTGATGTGCCTTATGACGACGTGTTTGGACAACTTGATAGCTTAACTTATTCACTGGTGTTACTTGGCGTTATCATTGCCGTGGTATTTCTAGTGTTTGTGACACTCGTGATCACGCGCCTTATCTCACCATTTAGTGGCATGACCAAATTGTTAGAGCAAATAGGCCAAGGTGGTGGTGATTTAACCATTCGCTTAGACGAGTCTAGAACCGATGAAGTCGGTCGAATGGCGCGCGGCTATAACAACTTTGTTGAGCACCTAGCTGATATTTTGCGTCAGGTGTCTCGCGCGGCGGATGAATTGCAAAGTTCGGTGAGTCACGTCGACGTTAAAACATCTGAGATGACCGACGAGCTCTCTGTTCAAACACAAAACACTGAGCAAGTGGCCACGGCGATTGATGAAATGGGCGTGACCGCAAGAGAAATTGCCAATAATGCCCAGTCCGCAGCAGATTATTCAAAAGCTGCTGAGCACTTGGCGAATCAAGGTACAGAGTCAGTAGTAGAAACCTTAGCGACAGTGAATAGTACAACCTCACAATTGGCAGAAACCACTGATTTGGTAAATCAATTATCAGATAACACCGAATCAATCGACGATATTTTGGAAGTCATTCGCTCGGTATCTGAGCAGACCAACTTGTTAGCGCTAAATGCGGCGATTGAGGCCGCGCGCGCTGGTGAACATGGTCGAGGTTTTGCCGTGGTTGCTGATGAAGTGCGTAGCCTAGCATCGCGCAGTCAACAGTCGGCAGAGGAAATTAAAACGACGATTGAGTCATTTAAGCAACAAACTCAAGTAGTGGTTGAGTCTATCGCGCAAACGGTTGAGCTGAGTAATTCGAGTTTGGCGCAGGCAACTAAGTCAGGTGAACACTTAGAAGAAATTGTGGGCAATATGGCGCAAGTCAATGAGATGAATTTCCAAATTGCTTCAGCGACAGAAGAGCAGTCTAATGTGGTTGGTGAAATTACCCCGCACGTAGCCGCAATTGCACAAGTGGCGCAGCACAATTCATCTAACCTCAATGAAATGGCTGATGACAGTCAGCAATTAAACGAAATGGCGAGAAGCCTGAATAAGTTAGTTACTAACTTTAAGTTGAACTAGCTGCATCTCTTGGCAAGTATGAGTGAGCGAATTTAGTCTCTGTAAACACAAGCTAAGCCGCTTTTTAGCTTGTGTTTATGTTTGACGTATCTTGCCTTCTATCTATTTTAAATACCTCAGCCTTGCAACATCAAAAACTCGACGATTTTATTCATTTCTAGATTAAAGTCGTCGGCGCGTACACTTTTAATGGTAACGCCTTCAACGCTCGAGAGATCAATATCTTCCGCCATGGTGTAATGGCGGTGGTCTATGTCGTAGAACGAGCGTACTTTGGGGCGTATCGGATCATCGGTTCTCGCTTCAACAATGGCGAGCCGATTGGCATTTAGCTCAACTAAAGAGCCAATTGGATAAACGCCCATGCAGCGAATAAATTGATCGACAAGGGGTAAATCCAGCTCGCCGTCTTGCGCTAATTTGCGCAGAATATTGAACGCTTTAACATGGCAATAGCCCGCTTTATAGACTCGGTTGGCGGTTAAGGCATCAAAAATATCACAAATGGTGATCATCCTGCCGTACAGGGAAATATCGTCAGCAACTAGCTGATAGGGGTAGCCATTGCCATTGAGTTTTTCATGGTGAAGCGCCGCGACTTCAAGGCTAATGTCGGAAATACCGGTAATGTTGTTGATAATCTCTACCGAGTGCTCGACATGCGATTGCATGATGACAAACTCTTCTGGGGTGAGCTTACCGGGCTTGTTTAATATTTCATCGGGTATTTTGATTTTACCAACATCATGTAAGAAGGCGCCAATTGCGAGCTCTTTTGTTAGGCGTTTTTCAATGCCTAAATGACGGCAGAAAATCGTCATCAACACAGAAACCGAGACCGCGTGTTCAAGCAAATAATCGTCTTTAAAGCGGATGTTGAGCACACACGCTAACGCGTCTGGGTTTTTAAAAACGGCGTTAACGGTGTCGTCAGCAACTTCTTTAACGGGCGCTAAATCAACGTCAACATCGTTGAGTATATTGCGCAATACTTGTTGTTGAATGTGCTTCGAGTGTGAAAATAGCGCTTTAGCTTGGCTAATTTCAAAGGCCAGGGGGGCAATGTAGGTATCGGTTTGCTCCGGCCGAGTGAATTGAATATCACCGCTTTTTTCGTTTTTTATCGTCAGTGACTTACGCGTATCAATGAGTAGGCTCAGCACGCCGTGCTTGGCGAGGTGGTCAATGATCGCCTGGCTTTTTACGTGCCCCGGACCTTTCAGCTGGTAGGTTCCTGTTTGATCAACAATATCAAGTACATATTGTCCAAGCTTTAGGTCACTTATCGCCACTTCAATAATCATTAACAAGGTTTCCGTGCGAGGTTCGTTATAAATAGGTTGGTTAATTATTAAGTGTAGACGTCAGTATTAGCTTCGCAATTGAATGGCTAAGACGCGGCGTACCTAACTGAACGCGCCGAGGCACTATGATTAAAGGAGATGAGAGAAGAAAAAAGGGGAGAGAAAAGGGCGCTAACCTGGCTGTTCGGCTTTATGTCGATATAGGGCTTTATCTGCCAATTTTAACAACTCATCCATGGTCTGCTGGCCATTGCTTTCAATGGCGCCGCAGCTGATAGTAACGGGCAGGAGTAATTCTTGATAGCGCATTTGATGCGTGGCAAAAAAACGTGTTAAACGCGCCGCAGCTTGGTCTGCTTCACGCTGGCGCTGGCTCGCCAAAGTGATCACAAATTCATCGCCCGCGTAACGGAAACATCGGTCATTATCGCGTATCAACTCTTTAAGCTGATTGGCAACATAAACAAGCACTTTGTCACCACAGTCGTGGCCGTAGGTATCATTGATTTGCTTAAACTTGTTACAGTCGATAAACAGCAATGAAAATGGCACGCCATAGCGCTTTTGACGGCTTAACTCGTCGGCAATGGTGGCTTCCATTAACCGTCGGTTGGCGGCTCCGGTGAGGCGATCGTAGTTGGCCATATACTCCAACTGTTCGCGAATTAACACGTTAGATAAACACAAGCTCACTTTGACGGCTAACTGCTCTAAATGCATAGTGCCTAAGTCTGGTGCAAACCGGCCTTTGCTACTATCGGTTAACAGCAAGCTGCCAAATAGTTTGCCCTCAAGTTTCACTGGAATAAAAGCGGCAGATTTTGCCCCTGTAAACAGGTTAACAGGCAAAATACAGTCAAACTGCGCAAGCTCGTTCGTTAACATTGGCTTTTCATCGTGATGAAACAAGGCTAATCGCTCAGCACTAATTTGGCGGGTGTGTTGTTTGTGCCAATCGGATTGGGCGACTTGGCTTAACATGTAGTTGAGCGGCGGTGGATCAACCAATAATAAATGAATATCGTGAAGCTGAAATTTGGTTTTAATCATCGTCAGCAAGGTTTGTAAGAGCTCCTTGCTTGAAGTACAGCTAAGAATTTCCGTTTCAATTTCAAATAGCTTTTTGGCTATTGCTTCATTGGTTCTGGAGTTTTCTATTAACTGCGCTAATGACGACATTCACATCCACTCGCTAATCATGGCTAACGGGTTAATTGTTAAGAATTATTAACCGCTAAGCAAGCTAAAAGTGCTTTATTCGCCATTTTTACTCGCCATGGTATTGTAATTGCTTTAAAACTGAAGAATAGAGGTTGAAACTAACGGGTCATTTGATGGCGACAACTCTTTGGCGCTGAGTTGCTGGTTCATACGGCTTATTAAGGTTCTGTGGCCGTAGGCCGATAACCAATTACACGGCCCGATTTCAATCACAGTAGATAATCGTTATCACTTAGGTAATTTAAGCATGCGCGTACTTTTCTTTCTTGTTTCACTTGCTGTACTACAGCTGTTGGCAGTAGCGCCCAGCAAAGCGCAGAGCTTTGAAGCGGTGCAAATTTACACCGACAACCAGTTACTTGATCTGATCAAGGAAAATAAGCACCTGAGCCAAGTAGTGCTTGATGAATGCCAACTCGTACAAGATATTGAAGCTCGCGCCATTAAGGCGCAACTACCGTCTTACCAGTTTTTGTGGGGCGATATGCTGGCCTTTGGCGTGTGTATCAAAAAAGATATCGAATTGGGCCTTTACTACATGCAGCTATCGGCCGACCAAGGCTTGCCAGAAGCGTTGGAGCAGCTAGGCCGTTATCACCATGTTGGCAAGTTTATGCAGCCTGATTTAGACAAAGCGATTATGTACTTAAAGGCGGCGTCGGCGTCTAATAGCTTAAAAGCACAAATGCGTTTGGCGGATATTTACAACCAAGGCCATGGCAGTCCTTTAGATTTCCCCGAACTCTACTCCCAGTTACATCACGCTGTGACTGACGACAAAAAGGTGCACAAGCGCATTGGCATGTCGCTCGCCAAGCTTGCCGAGAAAATGCCTGCGCATATTGTTGCCAAAGCTAAACGCATAAAGTACTGACTTTTCGTACAAACTTTAGCACAAGCTTTTACACAAAATACGCTAAATCGCTCACTAGAAATGCGCAACTGAGGTTATACTACAAAAAAAATCCAGAGCATTTCATGTGAGCCCAAAAGATCCTTTCATTGAACGCGAAGCTAACAAGTACGAAAAGCCTGTTGCCAGCCGCGAGCACCTGCTAGAACTTATCAAATTATCCGCTGTCCCGATGACCTTTAGCGCTATTGTTAAAAAGTTGGGCTATGGCAAAGACGAAGATCGCAAAATTGGGGTTAAGCGCCGCTTACGTGCAATGGAAAACGCTGGCCAGCTAACGTTTAATAAGTTTAAACAGTATGTGATTGCCGACCAAAGTGCCAAGCTAACGGGCAGGGTGATAGGCCATCGCGATGGCTATGGTTTTTTTGCCCCTGACAAGGGCGGTAAAGACTTCTTTATCTCCTCTCATGAAATGCAGCGGGTGATTCACGGCGATATCGTTGAAGCCATTCTGCTTGACCGCACCGATCGCCAAGGCCGCAAAGAAATTAAAATACTCGATGTTATCGAGCCAAGAAAATCAGGCGTTGTTGGGCGATTTTTTGTCGAGAATCATCTGGCGTTTGTCGTCCCTGATGACGCCCGAATTAACCAAGATATTTTGATTGTACCCGATGGCAAACTCGGTGCTCGCCACGGCCAAGTGGTGGTGGTTGAAGTGGTGCAACGACCGAGTAAGCGCAGTAATGCTGTCGGCAAAGTGATTGAAGTACTAGGCGACCATATGGCACCCGGTATGGAAATTGACATCGCATTGCGCGAGCATGACTTGCCGCATCAGTGGCCGCAAGCGGTGACAGATGAAATTGCCGAGCTTAGCGAAGAGGTTGAAGCGTCTGCCAAGCAAGGTCGCGTTGATTTACGTGACTTGCCACTTGTGACCATTGACGGCGAAGACGCGCGAGATTTTGATGATGCGGTGTATTGTGAGCGCAAAAAGTCAGGTGGTTGGCGCTTGTGGGTGGCAATTGCTGATGTCAGTTATTACGTGCGGCCAGGTAGTGGCCTAGACGATGAAGCAATTGCGCGTGGCAATTCGGTCTATTTTCCAAGCCAAGTGATTCCAATGTTGCCGGAAAAACTGTCTAACGGCTTATGCTCGCTAAACCCAGATGTTGACCGCCTTTGTATGGTCTGTGAAATGACCATCAGTGAGCGCGGCAAGCTATCAGGCAGTAAGTTTTATCCTGCGGTGATGCGCTCTCACGCGCGCTTTACTTACACTAAAGTAGCGGCCATTTTAGATGGTGATGAGGCATTGCGTAAGCAATATGCGCCGCGCGTTGAGGAATTAGAAGAGCTGCACAAGCTTTACACCGCTCTTAACGATGCGCGTCTAAATCGCGGTGCGATTGCGTTTGAAACAGAAGAGTCGCGATTTATCTTTAATGCCGACAAAAAAATCGAAGCCATTCTGCCATTAGTGCGCAACGATGCGCACAAAATGATTGAAGAGTGCATGATTTTAGCGAATGTCGCCACGGCTAAATTCGTGGAGAAACACGCGATGCCGGGCTTGTTTCGTGTGCACGACAAGCCAAGCGAAGAAAAATATAAAAACTTCGTCAGTTATTTGGCTGAACTTGGCATTGCCATGCCGATTTCAGAAGAAGTCGAGCCACGTGATTACAGTGATGTGTTGGCAAAAGTGGCCGGACGCCCTGATCAAGAGCTGATCCAAACCATGCTGCTGCGCTCAATGAAGCAAGCGGTGTATCAAAGTGACAACATTGGTCATTTTGGCTTAGCGTTACAATCCTACAGTCACTTTACCTCGCCGATTCGCCGTTATCCTGATTTGGTGATTCACCGTGTGATTAAAGCAATTTTAGAAGCACAAGCAAACAACCCAGTGAATGTTGGCTGTTTTAGCTATTCAGAAGAGCAAGTCGTCAACTTAGGTGAGCATTGCTCAATGACTGAGCGCCGCGCAGATGACGCGACCCGTGATGTTGCTGATTGGCTAAAATGTGAGTATATGCAAGATCATGTCGGTGATGAGTTTACCGGTGTGATTTCAACCGTTACTAACTTTGGCATGTTTGTTCGCCTTTCTGACTTGCATATTGAAGGCTTAGTGCATATTACTTCGCTTGGCCGTGATTACTATCACTTTGATGATGTACGTATGTGTCTGACAGGCGAGAAAACCAATACCCGTTACCATGTTGGCGATGTCCTAAAAGTGCAAGTCGCGGCAGTAAATCTCGATGAAAAGAAAATTGATCTGGTGCTGTGCGGTGAAGACGCCGTGATCAAACGTGCTAAACCTCTACGTGATGCAAACAAAAGCGGTGGTGCAACGAAGGACAAGGGCAAGGCGAAATCGAAAGGCCGAGGCGGGGTCAGTTACCAGCCAGAGCACAAGGGCGATAAGGCTGCTGGTAAAAAATCGAAAAAAGCCAAGGCGAAGCAGGAGCAGCCGAAAAAGGAAAAGTCAAAAGCGGCAAAGCGCAAGGCGAGAAAATCTCGCCCGGGTAAGAATGCCCGCAAGCGTGCTAAGCAGTAGTTGCTGTCTTAGCCAATTAGGCTTCTAAGCAAAGTTAAAAAGTTAAATTAAGTAAGTGATATGGCAAAAGAAGAAATTGTTTTAGGTATCCATGCGGTCAACGCGCTAATTAAACGGTCACCTGAGCGTTTTGTTGAAATGTGGTTACTCAAAGGGCGTGATGATGAGCGTCTATTACCTATTATCAACTTAGCGCGAAAGTATGGTATTCCGGTGCAACTCGTGCACAGGAAAGTGCTCGACGACAAAAGTGACGGTGAGCAACACCAAGGCGTAGTGGCACGTGTTAAGCCGGGTAAAACTTATACCGAAAATGACTTGGAAGATATTTTAAGCGAAGCTGAGCGCAACAACGAGTCGCCATTTTTACTGATCCTTGACGGTGTCACTGACCCGCATAACTTAGGGGCTTGTTTGCGTAATGCCGATGCTGCTGGCGTACAAGCTATTGTTGTGCCAAAAGACAAAGCAGCACGCATTACGGCAACGGTAAGAAAGGTCGCCGTAGGTGCAGCGGAAACCGTGCCGCTTGTGCAAGTCACTAACCTTGCTCGCACGATGAAACAACTCCAACAAATGGGCGTGTGGATTATTGGCACTGCTGGTGAAACTGATACCTGTTTGTACGATGTTAAGCTCGATGGTCCGATGGCTCTGGTGATGGGCGCTGAAGGCAAAGGGATGCGCCGTTTAACGCGTGAGCACTGTGATCAACTTGTTAAATTGCCAATGGCGGGTAGCGTGTCCAGTTTAAATGTCTCGGTGGCGACAGGTATTTGTTTATTTGAGATTGTTCGCCAGCGTCGAGCCTAGTCTGATTTAGCGGTATCCAAGCCACAATAAAAAACGCCAGCCTGATAAGCAAATCAGGCTGGCGTTTTGTTTTATCTCAATAGAAGTAATGGCTTACAACGGCATGACTTTGTCGTTAACTGTTAGCTGACCTTGCGCAAAGCTAGCGGTAAAGCTCAAATTACCTTCGTCTTTGGTGAGTAGCCCTTGTTGTACATAACCGTCAATCATTGGCGATAAGCCAAATTGTTGAAAGAAGGCCTCAGGTGCAGCACCGTCGGCAACAACATTCATTGCCGCAACAATTGACATGGGGTTATTCATATCAACTAAGTCTTTGTTGATATCTAATGTCGCTTTGGTGGCCAACTTGCCGTGCTCCGTCACTATGCTTAATTCTTCAATCGCCAATACAGGGCGGTGATCAAGCATTTTCATTGCCGTAGGGATTAATGCTTCGAACGCTTGCTGTGCCGCTGCCGATTGCGGGTTATTGGTGAATGACTGAGACGCGCGATTAATTTCTTGAATCGCTTTGATATCTAAATTGCGCATTGCAATCACTAAGTTACTGTCTGTGACTTTCTTACCCATGGCTTGCACTTCGTCTACGCTATAAGTGAGTTTTAGATCGAGCAGCTCGTCATGTTCATCGGTGACACCTAACATATTCATGTTCTTGATGGTGACGTGCTGGTTCGTTGCACTATCGGTAAATGCAAAGTTCTCTAGCACTAAACTAAAGTCGCCAACAGAGACGGCATCGCCTGAGTACATGTCGCCAGCAATTAACGTTTGATCAACAGTTAGTGTTACTGGCGCAATCTCAATGCTTTTCCCTTTTCCTTCAACAGAAAGGCCTTGCCACTCGTAGTCACCTGTTAGCGTCTCACCGCTAAGCGTAAACACGCCAAATGAGGGTTTAAGATTAATTGCTTCGCCATTTTCGTCAAATTGAAAAGCGAGTGTTTCTAATTCGGTAGAATAGTTACCTAGCCAAGAAACGGCTGAATTAATGTTAATGTGCTCGTTAAGCTGCTTAACAATCTCTGGTCGTGATGCAAACGCTGGAATATCAAAGCTTGTTTTCGATTTAACCAGTGACAGCTGCAGGCCATCTGATGTTACGTTTACTGGGCCAAAACTCAATGCCTCAGTTAATACGATATCCACTACTGGCATTTCAGGTACTTGTGTTGCAATTGCCAATGTGGTCACGGCTTCACCTTTAAACCAGTTACGGGTGAACTGATAATCTTTGACCGAGACTGCTGGGTTTTTCTCAATTGAGGCGATGGTGTTTTGATGGTATGACTGAAATGAGTTGCCAACAAAGTTGGGTATGATTAAACAGCTAGCCACTGCGACTGCTGAAACTGCGATAGCTTTTTTCATCGTGGGTTCCTTGATAAAACATTCCTTGGCATGCAAACATCCAAGATTGCAAACAGTTCTCAACAGTACGATAAATATCTAAGTTAGGCAAACAAAAAGGTATTACTTTCATGCGTTTGTGCGTTTTATTCGAAGTTTGAACTTGACGTAAGTTGTCAACCAAGGCGGGATGAAATTAGTACCGTAATAGTGTGTGACTTCAACACAATCGTGCATAAGGTTTTTTCTACCCTATTTGCGACTATCCAAGGGCGGCGATACCTAGGCTCATTTAGCTGATTTATCTAGGGAATAACTGCGTGATGATGTGATTTGCCGCTGAACTTTCACGACAGATGCCGTACTATTCATGTCAGTTTTATATTTGAGATTGAAATTACAAGTGGCCTAACTATTCAGGCTATTAAGTTACTGGGAATCATTGATGAAGAAAATACTAATTACTGGCGCGGCAACAGGGTTTGGCCGCGAAACCGCTATCGCATTGGCAAAACGGGGTCATCAAGTTATCGCTGCAACTTACGATGAGAGCCAAGCTGAGTCGCTTGCTGAATATTCAACATCGCAAAACGTCGAGCTCACCATTATGAAGCTTGATATTACCAACCCGGATGATGTCGAGCAGGTCAAAGCGTTCGATCTGGATGTTTTGATCAACAATGCCGGTATTGGTGAAGGTGGTGCGTTAGTGGAAGTGCCGTTAGAGCGCATTCGCAACAACCTTGAAACCAATGTCATCGGTACGATTGCCATGATTCAGGCGGCTGCGCCCAAAATGATGGCAAAGAAAAGTGGTACCATTATTATCGTCACGTCGTTAGTTGGCCGTATTCCGCTGCCATTCTTGTCGCCTTATTCAATGACTAAGTTTGCGCTAGAAAGTGCAGGCGCTGGTTTGGCAGAAGAGCTGTCACCATTTGGCGTTAATGTCTCTATGATTGAACCAGGTCCATACGGCACTGGCTTTAACGAAGCCAATATGGAGAAAAAATTCTCATGGATGAAACCGGACTCGCTTTACAAAGATCACAAAGAATATATAGCCCAAGTAGAGCAAAAGTCGGTGTTAAATATGCAGAGCGACAATATTCAACCTGTTATTGATGCCATGGTTAAAGCCGCTGAGCATGACAAACCTAAACTGCGCTACGCTGTGCCGAAATGGATGGGCTTAGCGGTGAATGTTATGCGTGGTTTTGGCAAATAACGGTTGGTATATTCAGACTTTACGTACATAGCCATTAGCATGCTGATGGCTATGGCTTTATTTTTCAATGATTGAATTTAGCTAACTTATTTGAAATTAACGTTAATTTTTTGTAAACACTTTTAATTCTCAGTGCTTCCCTTTATCCTTAAAACCCCTATGGTATTTAACTCCCGTTGAGTATTGAAAAGGATTTTATGCTGATCACTTTGTTTTATGGCGTGTTCCTCTATCGCCGCTTCCCACTAGGGAGCTGCTTTATTCGATATCTTCCCTGTGTAAAGACAATGGCAACTGACATTATGTTCGTTGCGGTACTGCAAGACAGGTTAGGCAGGTAATGAACAGTGACTTCAGATAATTCAAGTGCGTCTATCCAAGTGAATGAACAAGTTGAGCAAGATATTGAGCGACGTACCCTCAATGGCTGCTATATCTATCTACTGGGTTGGCTAGCGATAGGTATTGGCACCGACTTTTATCGCCAGCAGACGACTTGGTTTTATAGCATTGCGTGTGCATTGTTTTTGCTCGGTGCTTTTCGCATTATCTTTTATTACAGCTCTCGGTCCTTAAAGCAATATAGTCATAAAGTTTGGTGGCTATTGCTGCGTGCCAGTGTCCTGCTTCCCTGTCTGATTTTCAGCTCTGTGTTTGCCCTTTCTATGCTGCGACCGGAATTTGAACCTTTGTTTATCTATGTCTTTATGACGCTGTTTGCGTTAGTGAGCAGTGGTACGATGACTTACTCGTTAGACAGATCTTTGTATAGTTATTACTTGGCATCGAATACGGCGATCCCCATCATTACTGTGGTATTAATGTCAGACTCTGTTGTTGCCCAGCTCGAGGTTGGCATGCTGTTTTTTTACAGCATATATATGCTATTTCAAGGCCGTCAGTTAAATAGCGAATACCATGAAAAGCTTAACCAAGAGCAGACATTAAAAGAGCTATCAATTAAAGACTCGTTAACCGGCATATATAATCGCCGCCATTTTGATCAGTACCTAGCGCATGCATGGGATGCGAATATGCGCCGCCAAACAATGTTGTCGATTGTGATTGTTGATATTGATTATTTTAAAAAAGTGAATGATAAGTATGGCCACCCGGCGGGGGATGAAACCATCAAGCATGTTGCCAGTGTGATGAAGTCAACATTCCAACGAGATACCGACATTGTTGCGCGTATAGGGGGGGAAGAATTTGCGGTTATCGTTACTGATACCGAGCAAACTGACGTGTTTAGCCTAGTAGAAACACTACGTGAAGAGATCAGTTCCTCGACAATTTATTTTAATCAACATGACTTTTCAGTCACCGTGAGTGCTGGCATATATTCATTAGTACCTAATCAACAAAGCAGCGCCAGTAATTTGATGAGCAGCGCGGATAAGGCACTTTATCAAGCGAAAGCTAATGGTCGAAACTGCACGGTAATTAATAAGGGTTAGCCTTATCTAACGCTAATAGTTAGTGGGTTGTTGTCTATTCGGTAATTAACAAGTGTTTTTTGCCGCGCTGTACTTGCCTTCCTTGGTTATTTTCCCTACAATACGCGACCTTAAATCAGCCGCAAGTTTTGTTCCTTGCCTCAACACTGGTGTTGGCTGAGCCAGATACGAGGCTACAACCGTAAGGAGCTCGTAATGCGTCATTACGAAATCGTATTTATGGTTCACCCTGATCAGAGTGAACAAGTACCTGGCATGATCCAGCGTTACTCAGACATGATCACAGCTGCTGAAGGCTCAATCACACGTCTTGAAGACTGGGGTCGTCGTCAATTAGCTTACCCAATCAACAAACTACACAAGGCACACTACGTTTTAATGAACGTTGAAGCGCCTCAGTCAGTTATTGATGAATTAGAAACTTCTTTCCGTTACAACGACGTAGTTCTACGTAACATGATCATGCGCACTAAAGGCGCGGTAACTGAAGCGTCTCCTATGGCGACTGCTAAAGATGACCGTCGCGAAGCTAAGAAAGAGGTTACTGAAAAGCCAGCTGAAGCTCCTAAGAAAGAAGAAGCTGCTGCTGAATAATTAGTAATCCGTGACTAACAGTTTCGTTCTGGTTGGTAATGTGGTAAGTCCACTGAAATTATCAACTAGCCCTGCGGGGGTTCACCACTGTCAGTTTAGTATCGAACATCGTTCAATTCAGGTTGAAGATGGCCTAAACCGACAAGCATTCGTCAGAATGAAAGTGGTCGCAACAGGCGAATGGTCACAACGATTAGCAAGTGAATTAATTGAGGGCATGCAAATTCAAGTGACAGGTTTTATTAACCGTCACGAGTCAAGAACCGGAAATCCAGTACTTGCCTTGCATGCTCAACAGATTGAAATGATTTGATTCGATGATTGTTTAATTGAGTGTTTGCTCACTAAACAACATCAATGATTAGGAGAAATCCCATGTCACGTTTTTTTAGACGTCGTAAGTTCTGCCGCTTCTCAGCGGAAGGTGCTGCGCAAATCGATTACAAAGATATCGCAACACTAAAAAACTACATCACTGAAAGTGGTAAAATCGTACCTAGCCGTATCACTGGTACAAGCGCTAAATACCAACGCCAACTAGCTACTGCTATCAAGCGTGCACGTTACTTAGCACTATTACCATACACTGATTTACACAAGTAACCTAAAGGGGCATTAAGATGGAAGTTATCCTTCTAGACAAAATCGCCAAGTTAGGCGGCCTTGGTGACAAGGTGACGGTAAAGTCTGGTTACGCACGTAACTACTTATTACCAAAAGGTAAAGCTGTATTCGCTTCTAAAGCTAACGTTGAGCACTTTGAAGCTCGTCGTGCAGACTTAGAAAAGCAACTAGCTGAAGCTTTAGCTGCTGCTGAAGCACGTGCTGCTAAAGTAACTGAGCTTGCAGAAGTGACTATCGCTTCTAAAGCTGGTGACGAAGGCAAGCTATTCGGCTCTATCGGTACTAAAGATATTGCTGATGCTATCACTGAAGCTGGTGTTGAAGTTGTTAAATCAGAAGTTCGCATGCCTCACGGTTCAATCCGTGAAACAGGTGAATTCGAAATCGCACTTCACTTACACACAGATGTAGACGTTAACGTTAAAGTTGTTGTAATCGCTCAAGCATAATTTGCTTTGTAGATAACAACGACACGTTAATACAAAAACACCATGTGCCTCGGCCATGGTGTTTTTTTATGCCTAAAGATAAATACAAAGATAAAGATTCAAATTAGTTGAATTAATTGGCTTATACCTCGGCCGTTATACCAATTGGTAGGGAAAACCTGTACCGAGTTAAATATCAATACTATAACTTATTAAACGGAGTTAATTTTGTCAGAGGCTGCTGTGCCGCATATTTTCCAGCATACATTAAAAGCGGTTATTAAACGGTTTGAACTTGGGGCTTTATTACTCTACCTTGCCAGCGTCGGCTTTATGTTTGGCAATGTATGGAGTGAGCAAAATCAGCAAGCTAACGAGATAGTGCAGGCCAGTAACCAGTGGTATCCCGCTCCTTTGATTGAGATTTTCGACAACGCCACGGGGTTGCCGCTTTATCATGAGCGCGCTTCTCGTTTAACTCTGCTGCGCGAAATTGAAAGTGGTGAACTGACGTTTGTTTTTGTGCATCCGCTTAACCTGCTGTTCACCTCTTGGCTATTTATTGCGTTTAATTTTATTTTTGCTGCCTGTGTACTAGGCGTTCGCTTTAGCCTGTCAAAGAGTCTCTCATCTTCCTTTGCCCCCATTCGTTCGCTGGAAAACTGGGCAGCTTTATCGCGTATTCACGGCAAATACCAGCCGATCAAAGCGCAAGAGCCAATCAGTGAGTCAATCGCAGAATTGCTGCACAAGCTCCACGAAGCGAAGGCGAATCAAGGACATGCTGAGTTGAAAATTCGCGAACGTTTATTATTGGAGCCCGAAACGGGCGTCGGTAATCGAGAGTTCTTCAATAATCGGCTAGATGCCTTGTTGAAGGAAGAAGACGCCAGAGGCTGTGTGATGTTACTGTGTTTTAAAGACTTCGACGCGGTGCAAGCGACCTATGGCGGGCAGACGGCGCTAGCATTTGTCGAACAAGCCATAGCGCTAATTAAAAAGCGTTTGGTTAACTTTAATAATTACTTTATAGCACGTCCTAATAGTGCTGAATTGGCGATTCTGATGACGGGCCTATATGCCGATGAAGCACAAAAACTGGCCAACAAACTGCTAGCAAGTATCAATCAAATTCCGTTACCTGTCGGGGTTGCCAAAGATGAGTTTACTCACATTGGGGTGGTGTGTTTTGCTGGAGACAACCAAGCCTACAAAATTATGGCAGAAGCGGATATGGCGCTGCGCAACGCACAATTGCAAGGGCCTTCTCAATGGTTTATGTACGAGTCTGGTGAGGTCGCTAGAGAGTCAGCGAAAGGTTCGCTCAAATGGCGCACCTTTTTGGCACGTGCGATTGAGAAAAACGCGTTTGTGATCTTCTTTCAACCAGTGATCGCTAGCCAAAGTGATCAAATTCTTCATCACGAAGTGCTCTCTAAAGTGCGCGATAGCCAAGGGCAGCTGATCAGTGCGCGTGTCTTCCTACCGATGGCGCAAAAGTGTGGGTTAAGCGCGAAAATTGATTTATTGGTGTTTGAGCAAGTTTGTCGGCTGTTGCAATATGAAGGCAAGCAGCCTGACGCTTGCAGCTTGAATTTGTCGATTGATGCTTTGCTCGACGAATACTTTATTGAAGCCGTTTATAACAAGTTGGCACAAGTGCCGGATATTGCGAATCGCTTAATTGTTGAAATCAGTGAATATCATTTAGTAACTCAACTGAATAAGCTAGCTCCTGTTATTCGCTTGCTTGACGAGCTGGGAGTGAAAATCCTTGCCGATAAAGTCGGGCAGTATGTCGTCAGTACCGATTATTTGCGCGACTGCCCGATCAGGTTTATCAAACTGCACCGCAGTATTGTTTACCATGTGCACGAGAAAATTGAGAACCAAGTCTTTATTCAAAGCCTTAAAGCCCGATGCCTTCAGCACGGCGTAAAAATTTATGCGCTTGGTGTTGAAAGTAAAGACGAGTGGCGAACGCTAGTGCATTTAGGGGTTACTGGTGGTCAGGGGCACTTCTTTACTGAGCCTGTGGCGCAGGTGGCAAATGCGATTGTACTGCCTTAACAAATTCAGCGGGTAACAAGCCTCGTTCCAGCTGTCCACCAAGCCCTTGAATGCCACCTGTATGCAATAGCGTTATACGGTGCCCTGATGGAAAATAGCCTTGTTCGATTAAGTCGAGTAAGGCGAGCAGCATTTTCCCTGAATAGATAGGTTCGAAGGGGATATCAGTAAACGCAGTAAATTGTGCCAAGCGCAAGCAATCCTCGTGACTAAACTTACCATAACCGCCTCTGTGTCGTTCAGTATTGAGCTGCCAATTTGTGTAAGGGCTGGTCGATGGTGTTGTACCAAGCAATTGATTGATATGGCCAATCAGGTAATCAGCTTGCTTGAGCACCGCAATCCCCAGTATGTGATGCTGGTTTTGATCTGCTTTGATTAAGCCCGCGATGGTTCCACCGCTACCCACGGGTAGCATGAGGGTGTCGTAGTCCACTTGTTGATTTAACTCGCTGACCAGTGTAGCTAAGCCTGATAATGCATATTCATTGCTGCCACCTTCTGGCACAACCAAGTGATCGGGGTAAGCAGCTTGCAATGATTTTAAATAGCCTAGTTCGCTGCGTTGGCGATAGGTTTGTCGATCGACAAATTGTAAATTCATTCCCCAATGCTTCGCCCAGCTCAAAGTGTAATTTGACTGGTACTTTGCCTCTCCTCGCACAATTGCTATTGCCGATAATTGGTACTGTTGGCAGGCATAAGCCAGCGCGTGCAGGTGGTTTGAGTAAGCGCCACCAAAACTTAAAACACCGCGTTTTTTAGCTTGCTTAGCAAACGCTAAATTACCTTGTAACTTGCGCCATTTATTACCAGAAATAATCGGGTGAATGAGATCGTCACGCTTAATGAAAACGGTTAGCTGGTGCGCTTTAAACAATGGGTGTTCAATTTGTTGTATGGGTGACATGGATGACAATGCGTATAACGGCGATAAGTGAGAATAAAAGTTGGCGTACTGCTGTTGCCAGTTTAACAAGTTTACCTTACGCACTAAATACTGACATAGTGATTAGAGACAGCAAAATAAGCAGAAAATAACTGAAAACGAACAAAACACGAATCAGTTAAAACGCCCTGTGTGGCACAATATCTGTTGTTGAATTGTGGCGTACACTGGTAATGTTCGACCCGTTGTTTCGAGCCGTGTGCGTTATTCGAACTAATTCAAGGCGTATCTTGGCGTTTGTATTTGCAATCTCAAGCGATATTGCGCGACGAGTTAAAGCTTGTTTTTGTTGCTAAAAAGCTTGCGCATCAAAGGGAATAGAGGATAATGGCGTTGTTTGGTAGCACCGTTTTGGAATAAATAATAAGAATCATTGGATGTCGTTAACCTCTAAATTATCTAGGCTGTTTCGCGGCGCAAACGCTGCACATCAAGTTGGCTTGGCATTTCGACAAGATGCCCTTGCTGTCTGTTATGCATTAGAAGCCGATACATTTGATTATCAGCAATATCCGGTCGTCAACAATGACCAATTACTCGCGCTCAGTAAACTTCAAGCCGAGCACAAAACTGCCGCGCAAGGTCACTTGGTGCTTGCTCCTGCTCAATACCAGATTGTGCAAGTGGACAAACCCAATGTGCCAGAAGATGAACTCAATGGCGCGTTAAAGTGGCAAGTTAATGATTTAGTGCATGTTGCACCAGATGAAATGATATTGGATTATTTCTCTGGCCCCACTCTTTCTGGCGGTGTTGAAAAGATCAACGTAGTGGTGGCAGCAAAAGCCCATCTACAATCGCTAGTTGAGCAACTTGATGGCAGTTCCATTGAATTGACAACAATCACCACCGAAGAATTCGCTTTTGCCAGCTTAGTGCCATTTCAAGAGCACGCCGTGCTACTTGTATGCCAGCAGCCAAATGAAGAAATTGTGATTTTGATTGTTAAGCACGGTCGAATTTTCTTTCATCGCCGTTTGCGCGGCTATGCGCAACTGGCCAGTAAAACGGTTGAAGAACTTTCCTTTGGCGTCATTGATACCTTGAGTTTAGAAATTCAACGTTCATCTGATTATTTTGAACGGCAACTCAAGCAGGCGCCGATCAAAGAGATTCAGGTCATTCTGCCGATTAAAACCAAAGATTATATCGTTACTAAACTCGCCGAAAATACTAACACACCAGTAGCGGCGTTTACCTTTAGTGAACAACACCAAGATAAAGGTATGTATGCTGTGGCAATCGGTGCTAGCCAGCTCAGTGCTAACCAATTGTCAACAGAGGAGCAAGTGATCCATGATTAAGTCATCAATTAACTTACTCCAACCGGAACTACTGCCAAAGAAGCCATGGTTGACTTTGTCAACCGTGATAAGTATTTGGCTACTCGCTTTGTTGGTGATGTTGGCTGGTGCCGGTTATAGCCATTTTCAACGGTCTGACACCGCCACCGAGCTGGTGCAGCTCAATCAACAAAATGAAAGTTACAACGCGCAGCTTGAAACACTTAAAACCCAGCAAAGTAGTGCGCAAGCTGACAGTGTCTTGACGACCGAGCTGGCGACATTAAAGGCGCTGACCAGAAACAAACGATACTTTCACGGGCACTTAACTGACACCGAATATACCTATATTGGTGGATTTGCTGCGGCAATGAAGGAACTTTCTGCCTTGCACAGCGCGCAAATTAGTTTGCACCATATACGAATTCACGAAGATCAGTTTTATTTTGCCGGGAAAGCGCGTCAAGCGAATGCTGTACCGAATTGGCTAGCAAACTTCGAGCAATCACAAGTGCTATCTGGTCAGGTCTTTCAGCAACTGAGCATGATAGAAGGCGAAGACAAGCTGATCGCGTTCCAAGTCAGTTCAACTGATAACTTGGTTGAGGAGAGCGAATAATGGAGCAGTGGCGCCACTACCAAGACAAGTTTTTGCAACTGACCAAGCGCGAGCAGATCATCATCTTGTTTGCGGGCTTGTTTCTTATTTTGTACCTAGGTTTTACGCTGTTTATTGAGCCTAATATCAAACAAACCGAACAAGATCGTGCGCGTATTAGGGATTTGAATAACTCGATTAACACCGCGCAGGCATCAATTGACATATATCAAGCAGCGTTAAGCTCAGATCCAAACGAGGCGGTGAGCAACGAAATTGAACAGCAAAAAGCCTTATTAGCCGACATTGACCAAGAGCTGCTGACACTCACCTCAGAGCTTATTAATCCGGTGCAAATGCGCATTGCGCTGATTGAGTTGTTAACGCTGCAACCGGGGGTTTCTCTGTCGGCACTGGAAGTGATTCCCCCCAGTGCGTTGTTTGTTGCTAGTGAAGCCGAAACGGCAGAAGGCGGTGAGGCTACAGCAGAACCAGAAAGCATAGCAGCGTCAGCGAATACAGGTAACGAGGCGCAAACCGTGGCGCTTTATCGCCACGGTATCAAGTTAACCTTAACAGGGCGATATAACGCATTACAGGCCTACCTTGCTGAATTAGAGCAAATGAAGTGGAAATTCTTTTGGCAAGAGTTTGAGTTAAAAGTAACGGAATACCCGAGTAACGAGTTAACTGTCACTTTGTATAGCCTGAGTACAGCAAAGGAATTTATCGGTGTGTAGAGTAGCGTTAAAAAAACGACAACGAAATTATTCAAATATTGCGCCTGTTGCCTTCAGTGTGCTGGCACTGTGCTACTGTGTGCACGCTGGCGCGGCAACTGACCCAACAAAACCACTGGTGGCAGGTCTGTCGTCAACTAGTGGTCAAAGTGCTGTACCAAAGCCAGGTGAATTGGTTTTGCAGTCAATTATTGCCCCTTCGTTAAAGTCATCGGCACTGACGCCAGAACAACGCAGTGCGAATTACAAGGCAATTATTAGTGGACAGCTTGTTGCCAAAGGGCAGCAGGTTGATGGTTTTCAGGTTGTAGACATCAGTGAGCGACAGGTTATCCTTCAATCAGAAGATAAAAGCAAAGAGTTAGTGTTGTTTACTCACCCTGTCGTGACATATAAATAAAAGAAGTGAATATGAAAAAGTCTCCCATTTATCTGTTTGTAGCAAGCTCGTTAATCGCTCTCGCAGGCTGTATCTCAGTGCCGGAAAAACCAACCTTTATTGAACAAGAGTTGGATCAAGCGATAGCTGGGCAAACGGCTAACGCCAAACGCAAGCCGCTAACTCAATTGCCAACAGCTGTGCAGCAAGAATTGATGCAGCAAACCATGACTGACGCGAAACAGTCATTACTTGCGGAAAAACGCTTAGACATTGCCGCTGTCGACGTTGATGCGAAAGCATTTTTTGCTGCGCTCGTCGAAGACTCGGACTACAGTGCAGCGGTTCACCCTGATGTCAGCGGTAATATTACGCTTAACCTCAAAGACGTTACCATTGATGAAGCGTTAACCGTTTTACAAGACATTTACGGGTTTGACGTCAAGCGCTTTGGCAAGGTTATTCAAGTCTTTCCGGCGGGGATGCGTACCGAAACAATTGCCCTTAACTACTTGTTTTTAAAGCGCTACGGTGCCTCGAATACGACAATCAATTCAGGTGGTGTTTCTGAGAACGACCCCAACAACGGCAACAATAACAACAGCAACAATCGCTCAAGTAATAACAGCAACAACAATAACAATAGCGGCAACAACAATAATCAAAACGGTAGCAGTGGCATTAACATCTATACCGAGAATGAATCAGATTTTTGGACTGAGCTACAAGAGACGTTAGTCTCGCTCGTCGGCGATGAAGATGGCCGTTCAGTGATTGTTTCTCCCCAAGCGGGCTTAGTTACCGTCAGAGCCTTGCCGAGTGAAATCAAAGCCGTGAAAACCTTTGTTAACGATACGCAAAAACATTTGCGTCGTCAGGTCATCATTGAAGCGAAAATTATGGAAGTGACGCTTAACGATGACTACCAGCAAGGGGTGCGCTGGGATGAAGTGATTGGCCATATTGGTAGTACCGATCTCTCATTCGGCACAAACATGGCACTGCCGGGTAATACTATTTCCGCGACAATTGGCGGTACAACGGGTATCAGTTTTACCAATGCTGATTTTCGGGGGGTGATTGCCTTATTGCAAACGCAAGGTAACGTGCAAGTATTGTCTAGCCCTCGTATTACCGCAACCAATAATCAAAAAGCGGTGATCAAAGTGGGTGAAGATGAATACTTTGTTACCGAAGTGTCGAGTACCACAACCACAGGCACGGCGACCACAACAACGCCAGAAGTGGAGCTAACACCGTTCTTCTCCGGTATTGCACTAGACGTGACGCCGCAAATTGACGAGTCAGGCGAGGTGATTTTACACGTTCACCCGTCAGTAACCGTAACTGATGAGCAAACCAAAACCATTCGCCTAGGGGGCGATGACTTTGCGTTGCCACTCGCGCAAAGTAGTGTCCGCGAGTCTGACACCATTATTCGCGCTAAATCTGACGAAATCGTAGTGATCGGCGGTTTAATTGAAACGCGCAAGGTTGATCAAGAGTCGAAAACACCATTGTTGGGCGATATTCCAATCATGGGCGAGCTGTTTAAAAACAAAGTGCAGACTACGCAGAAGAAAGAGTTGGTGATCATGTTAAAACCAACGGTTATTGGTCATAATACGTGGAATGAGCAGTTGATCGAAGCGCGTGAATTACTGAAACAATGGTTCCCAGAAAGCGATTAATCGCGCTGCTGGGAAGTTTGTGCCAGCAAGTGCACGAGAACATTTGGTAAACCATGTACCTGTATCACTTTGGGCTAACACAGTTACCTTTTACACTGACCCCAAATACTAGCTTTTATCTGGGATTAGCGCCTCACAATGAGGCGCTAGCTGTATTGCTAACGGCGTTAAAAACCGGTGAGGGCTTTTTAAAGGTTATTGGTGAAGTTGGCACGGGGAAAACCTTGTTGTGCCGAAAGTTACTCAATGATATTCCCGACCATTTTGTCACCGCCTATATTCCCAATCCATATTTGAATCCAGACGAACTGCGACGCGCTGTTGCCGTTGAGTTGGGCGTCAAGCAAGCACAGCGCATGTCAGTGCAGTTGTTGACGCAGCGCATTCAAACACGCTTGCTTGAGTTACATGCCAAAGGCCACTCTGTGGTGCTTATTGTCGATGAAGCACAAGCATTGCCAGAGGAAAGCTTAGAAGCACTGCGCCTGTTTACCAATTTAGAAACTGAGAGCCGAAAATTACTGCAGGTGGTAATGTTTGCGCAACCTGAACTCGACGCTCGACTAGCAGAGCAACACTTTCGCCAGCTGCGTCAACGCATCACTTTTTCCTATCGTTTACGCGCCATGTCGGCTGAAGAGGTTGAGCATTATATTCAACACCGTTTAAACGTAGCCGGCTATAAGGGAGCGGCGTTATTCTCTTCCAAGCTTTGCCGTCAACTGACAAAAGCCAGTAAAGGTATTCCTAGGCTAGTGAACGTTATTTGCCATAAAATGCTGATGCTAGGATACGGGGAAGGGCAATATCAATTGACCCCAAAACACCTAAGCTTGGCAGTTAACGATACCGAAGACACAGTAAAACCCAACAATCACTGGCGTACAATAGGGGTGTTGACCGCGACACTTGTGGTGCTCGTTATTGCCGCTTGGTTATTCATACCGATGGAGAGATTTGTGTGAGCGTCATCAATCAAATGCTCAAAGACTTGGAAAAGCGCAGTGACGACAATCGTGACGTATCAACTGCCGCAGGCCCTGTGACGCCGCAGGCAAAGAATAAAACTTCAATGGCGTTAATCACCGTTGTGGTTTCTGTGCTGCTTACCCTAGTTTTAGTGGCTGTGGTTTTCTTATTTCAAGAAAACCAACTATTAAGGCAACAGGCTAGCACAGGTGATAAGGTGTTATGGCAAAACCAGCAAGCACAGCAATTAGTTGCCGCCGTGGAAAAAATAGCCCAGCAATCAGCCGCCGTTAATGAAACTGTTGATGATTTGGAGCAGCGTTCGCTTGAGCAAAAACTAGAGCGAAAAACAGTGCAAAAAACAGCGCAACAACCCGCGAATGAAGCCGAAATCGCTGACGTTAATAGTGATACTGAGCGCACTCAAAACGATGCGACAGCGGCCGACATTACCCCTGAAAAAGTTCAAACAACAACACAAGTTAGCACTTCAACGTTCACTGAATCGCGCCGCCCTCTAGCAAGCGCTAATCATCATGTCGCCAGCACTGAGCTTATGCGTGATACCCAGTTATCGACCAGTCGCCAAATGCAGAAGCCGAACGAGACGACAACGCCAACCGACACAACTAATCTGCGTTCAATTAGCAGCGAATCAAGCCCATCACCAGAGCACTCTCAGCCCAATGCCGTTAAGCCATCGTTGACCATTGCGCGCAAGCAGCTGTCCTCGGCACAGTTGGCGGCGCAAAAAATTAACCAAGCCGAGCAAGCGATGGCTGCGCAGCAGGGTGAACAAGCAGAGCAGTTATTACAAGATGCCTTGTTACTGGTACCTAACAATAAGCAGGCGAGAAAGCAACTGGCGGCGATATGGTTTGCCAGAGGAAATAATCAAGCAGCGGTTAATTTACTTAATCAAGGCATTAGCTTGTCGCCGCTTGAGTCAGACTTCCGTTTGATGAAAGGCAAGATTTTATTGCAGGGGTATCAGCGTAGCCAGTTTCAAAATCCAGCTCAAGACTCGCCATTGCTGACTCAGGCATACGATACCCTTGTCGCGCAACCTGATGTCTCGCAAGTAGAGTATCAGGCGCTGTTAGCGAGTGTTGCACAGCAATTAAATCAATTACCAGCGGCAACTAACGCGTATCAACAGTTAGTGACCTTACAGCCGAATCAGGCTAAGTGGCAACTTGGTTTGGCGACTGTGCTTGATCAAGCCAGTCGCTTTAACAATGCCCTGGCCGCGTATCAGCAAGCACTCGCGATTGGCGGTTTGTCGACACAAAGTCGACAGTTTGCAGAGCAACGAATTAAAGAATTAGGAGAATAAGACGATGGCGGCACCCAAGTTAAAAATGCGCCTAGGTGATTTACTGGTGCACGAAGGGATTATCAGTAATGACCAGTTAATGCACGCGCTCAACAGTCAAAAATCGTCTGGCCGTAAATTAGGGGACATGCTGATTGAACTGGGTTATATCAGCGAACGCCAGCTCCTTGAATTCCTCGCCCAACAATTAGATGTGCCTTTTATGGATATCAGCCAATTGCGTGTCCCGGGGGAAGTCGCCAATCTCTTGCCTGAGGTTCACGCGCGCCGCTTACGTGCGCTGGTGATGGAAGATCGCGGTGACAGCGTGTTAATTGGCATGAGTGATCCTGCTGATTTAAATGCACTTGACCAGCTCGAACAAATGATGGCGCCCAAGCGAATTCAGCTTGCCGTGGTGATGGAATCACAGCTGTTTGAGTCGTTTGATAGCCTTTATCGTCGCACTGCGGAAATTGAATCATTTGCCAGCCAGTTAGAGCAAGAGTACGAGCAAACGTCCGACTTTGACATGTCGGCGACCTTTGATGATGGCGGCGATGCCACCGTCGGCAAATTACTGCAATCCGTGTTTGAAGATGCGGTACAAATGCGCGCGTCAGATATTCACATTGAACCTGACGAAAGACAACTGCGCATTCGCCAGCGTATCGATGGCGTATTGCAAGAAAACATTTTAAATGAAAACAAGATTGCTGCCGCGCTAGTGTTGCGTTTGAAGCTCATGGCCGGTCTGGATATTTCTGAAAAACGCCTACCGCAAGACGGTCGTTTTAATTTGCAAATAAAAGGGCATAACGTGGATGTGCGGATGTCGACCATGCCAGTGCAATACGGCGAATCTGTAGTAATGCGTTTGCTTGATCAATCGGCGGGCTTGCTGTCACTCGATGAGACAGGGATGCCGCCTGAGCTGGTGCAGCGACTTCGCCACCAAATTACCCGCCCACATGGTATGGTGTTAGTAACTGGGCCAACGGGTAGTGGTAAAACCACCACACTTTATGGTGCGCTGAGCGAATTAAACCAGTCTTCGAAAAAAATCATTACCGCGGAAGACCCTGTCGAGTATCGCTTACCTCGCATTAACCAAGTGCAGATCAGTAGTAAAATCGATTTAACCTTCTCTAGCGTGTTGCGCACTGCGTTGCGGCAAGATCCTGATATCATTATGGTCGGCGAGATGCGCGATAGTGAAACGGTCGAAATTGGCTTGCGAGGCGCGTTAACGGGTCACTTGGTATTATCGACACTACATACCAATGACGCGATTACCAGCGCGCTGCGTTTGATTGATATGGGCGCTGCGGGCTTTTTGGTCGGGAGTTCATTACGAGCGGTGATTGCACAACGTCTAGTGCGCCGCATTTGCGAAAACTGCCGGAATGACTATCGCCCAGATGCGCAAGAGCAAATGTGGCTCAACAACCTGACTGGACAAGATTGCAGTACATTATCGTTTAAGCACGGCACAGGTTGTCAGTCGTGTCAGTATACGGGGTACCGCGGTCGTATCGGTGTGTTCGAATTACTGGAAATGAACGACCCTATGATGGCCGCATTAAAAAGAGAAGACACCGAAGCCTTTACGGAACACGCCAAGCGCAATCCAACATTTAAACCACTGGCGAAGGCCGCATTTGATTATGCCTGTGAAGGTATAACCAGTGTAGAGGAAGTGCTAAGGTTAGTGGAAACCGTAGATGTAGCAGGTTAACTTAAACGATGGCAATGTTTAACTATATTGGGCGCGACGCACAAGGTAGCCAAGTTAAAGGGGCGCTTGAAGCGGTCAGTGCTAATGCAGTGGCGGAAGTACTGGCACGCCAGCGTATAACCCCTGTATCGATTGAACAAGGGACAGATCCTCAACAAGCTAGTGGCATTAATATCGATATTGGTGACTTACTGGGTTTTGCCCCCGTTGCACTCGATGATTTGATTGTCTTGTGTCGCCAGATGTATGCCCTGATGCGCTCAGGTGTTCCTATTCTTAGGGCGATTAACGGTTTGGCTGAATCGAGCGCCTCCCCTAAACTGCGCAAAGTACTCGCTGACGTCGCCAGCCAATTAGAAGGCGGTAACGCCTTGTCTTCTGCCTTAAATCAACATCCACGGGTATTTTCCTCGCTCTTTATTTCAATTGTTCACGTAGGTGAAAATACTGGTCAGCTTGACGGGTCTTTTTTGAAGTTAGCGACCTATTTTGAACGAGAGCAAGACACGCGCAAGCGCATAAAGTCAGCACTGCGTTACCCGAGTTTTGTGGTTGCGGCTGTTGTGATCGCGATTGTGATCCTGAACATTTTTGTGATTCCAACGTTTGCCAATATGTTTTCGCGTTTGGGCGCCGACTTGCCATTTGCGACAAAACTACTGATCAACAGCTCTAACTTTTTCTTAGCGTACTGGCCGCATATGTTGGCGGCGACTATTGCCGCGATAATCGCAATACGCGCTTATGTCAAAACCGATACTGGCCGATATCAATGGGATAAACGCAAGCTTAAAATTCCCGTGGTCGGTGGGATTATCGAACGCTCGATTTTATCGCGATTTACTCATAGCTTTGCGATTGTCCTTAAAGCTGGTGTGCCCATGACCTCTGGCCTGACCTTAGTTGCCGATGCCGTTGACAATGATTATATGCGCGACAAAATAATTAAAATGCGCCAAGGTATTGAAAGTGGTGAAAGCCTATTGCGCACCGCTGTTACCAGTACTTTGTTTACGCCCCTAGTATTGCAAATGATTGCCGTGGGTGAAGAAACAGGGCGCGTTGATGAGTTACTTGAAGAAGTTGGCGACTATTACGAGCGTGAAGTTGACTACGATTTAAGTACCTTAACGGCACGTATCGAGCCGATTTTACTGGTTATTGTCGCCGCCATGGTACTGGTACTCGCACTGGGAATATTTACCCCGATGTGGGATATGGCCTCTGCGTTCCAAGGTCGATAATGCGTAGGCAAATCGCTGCAGAGCACAAAGAGCGCACGGTCTTTGAGTTGATCATTATTGGTGTTTTGATCGCCTTGCTGATGGCTAATTTTTTGCATTCATTCTTAAAACAAGAAGGCAGTATTAGTGAAGCGGGCTTTCGGGCGCTGGGCAATCGCTTTACCACACAAGTCCATGCCATTCACGGTCAGTGGTTGATGGATGGACAGCCAAGTGTGGTAAAACTGCGCGATAGCCAAGGGCAGATAAACCAAGTGACGGTTAATCGCTTTGGCTGGCCAGATGGTGATAGTTGTGAGCACATATGGTTACAAGTCTTAGAGATGCCAATGTCGTTACTCAACCAACCGATTTCGGCGTTGGCATTGAACACTCAATCGCCAGAAAATAACGCGCGCGCCGTGCAACGAGTTTGCCGATATTATTTTAGTGAGAATCAATATTTTGATTATCAGCGGCATAGCGGCAAGGTATTGCTATAAAATTACTGCTATAAAAATATAAGTGTTAACGCATTTTTGCCTGTGCAGAACAACAGTTATGTGCGTGAACCTTGGGGCAAAGTTAAGCCAAAAGTCAGTGACTTATGTAACAAATCATTGCTAAAATCAATCAGTAGGGGAAATTAACGGGTGTACCCATGAACAAACAATCAGGTTTTACTTTAATTGAATTGGTTATTGTGGTCGTTATTTTGGGCTTTTTAGCAGTGACGGCTATTCCAAAGTTTCTAGACTTAACTGACCAAGCCAAGCAAGCGAATATTGAAGGCATGGCGGGCGGTTTTGCCACCGCAGTATCGTTAGTGCGCGCGCAGTGGGAAGCGGAAGGGCGACCACAAAATGCCAGTAATGAAAATTCAATTAACTATGACGGTGTTAACTTGGTGTTGACGACACCAACAACTAACCAACCCAATATCAGAGCCGGTTATGTGACTGGCCTTACAGACGGCGTAACGCTGGCGGCCAACTTTGACGTCAATAATTGCGTTGAAATCTGGCAGAATATTTTACAGCAACCGCCGGTCATAACGTCAATAGTGGCTAATTTAAACAACAACAGCGCAACGGATTATCTGGCGACAACGATTGCTAACCAGCAGCCCGCCAACACCAGTATTTGTGCGTTTTACTTAAAAGAGTCATTAAACAAAGATGCCAACGGCAACTTTGTCGCGCCAGCCGCAGGAGCCGAGACAACTACTGGTAACTTGTTTACTTACAACCCTGCAAATAGCTCTGTGGTTGTTTTTATTAACAACTAAAATTGAGCTAACGTTGCAGATATAAAGCAACACATAAACACAACACATAAACTTGAATAAATAAGAGTAGTCATATGAGAACATTACAGAAGCAACAAGGTTTTACCTTAATTGAACTCGTCGTTGTAATTGTTATTTTAGGTATTTTAGCTGCTACGGCCGCACCTAGATTTATTGATTTACAAGATGATGCTAGAAACGCAGTACTAAATGGTATCGAGGCGTCATTGCAAGGGGCTTCAACGCTTGTACGCAGTAAATCCTTGATTGAAGGAAATCAATCTGCTGCCGGTTCTACTTCACCTCAAGTAGCAATCAATGGTGTAGATGTTGATATTTCATATGGCTACCCAAGATCAGACACAGGTAGTGCTGCTGAGTGGAGAACTAACCTAGTCCAACTTGGTGATGACTACACTATTTCTGACACTGCTGTAAGTGGCAGCATCGTGATTTATCCTGCGGGCGCAACAGCACCAACATCGTTGAGTTCTTCGGCTTCAAACAATTGTTTTGCTTTTTACACTGAAGCTACAGGCCCCGCTACTAACCAAGCACCTAATATTGACGTAGTAGAGTGTCAATAACAATTAAGAATATGGAAAGGAGGGCCTCTTAGCCCTCTTTTTTTACGTCTAAATATGATAGCTGTAAGCCTCTGCTCAGCTAATTGGCTTATTTTTTACTTAACAGTATACTAATCAACACCATAACGGATGCTAATTGGGCGTTCTTGGTTCTTCAAGTAAGTCATAAGAAGTAGGTCACACGAGTTAAGAGAGGTTGCTGGCGTGGGATACAATCGTTGGACAATAAATCATATCGCTAAGCGCCGCTGTATACTGGCTTCTCGCGCTGAAAAACTTCGTACCTTGATTGACGCCAACAAGCAAAGTGGCTTTACCTTACTCGAACTTATTGTCACCATTATTATCATTGGCGTGCTCGCCGTAACCGCTTTACCACGCTTTACTGGCACAGACGGATTTGAGGAATACAGCTATCGCACGCAAGCCATCTCAATATTGCGCAATGCTCAGCTTAGGGCAATGAATCAAGCGACTAATACCTGCAACACTATTTTGATTGATAACAAAAATCTAGGTATACCTGACAATGGCAGTTGCAATGGTTTTTCCAGTAATTTTGGTGATCGCGATAACGACTTTACACGCGTTACCGAGCTGAAAATCACCAGTGATAATATCCAATTCTCAACCGTCGCCCCCAATAATAGGATCACCTTTGATAAACAAGGTGTGCCAAGCTGCGGCAGTAACTGCACCATAGAAATTCGAGGTACAGAAACTCTTCGTATTGCAATTGAGCCACAGGGGTATATTCATGCCCAATAAGCAAAATTCAAAGACTGGCTCACTAGCCAAGCACCATGGCTTTACCTTGATTGAATTAATTATCGGTATTGTCGTGCTCGCGATTTCATTTTCAGTGATCACCAGTTTAATTATTCCAACAACCGTACAAAGTGCCAATCAGCTGCATCAAATTCGCGCAGCGGAGTTGGGTCAAACCTTGATGAATGAAATTTTGGCTCGATCTTTTGATGAAAACTCTGATCATGCAGGTGGCTTGTTTCGCTGCCAAGAGCAAGGAGTAGAATGCACAGGCACCATTAGTAGCATTGTTAGCTTGGGGGTTGATGTGGGCGAGTCTCGAGATCAATACAACGATGTAGATGATTTTTATTGCTACGACCCAAGTAGTCCAGATAAATCGAAATCCTACGAGCTTCCCTGTGCTAACCCCGCCAATTGGAATATTGCGCCTTATTCGTCAGATATTTACAGTAATTACAGAGTGGCGGTCAACGTATTCTACGATGGAAATTATGATGGGGTAGACGATAACGACTATGCTGTCGCTAAACATATAGGCTTATCAATAAGAACACCAAGCGGTGAAGAGATCAACTTGACCACATATAAGGTAAATTTCTAATGCCAAGTCGTAGTCGTGGTTTTACCTTAATTGAAATGGTGATGGTTATTGTGCTGCTGGGGATTGTGTCCGTTGGCATCGGCAGTTTTATTCGCTTGGGCAGTCAAGCCTACGCAGAAGTTTCAGCACGTGATGAGTTGATTGCCAGCGCTCGCTTTGCCGTTGAGCGATTAAACCGTGAATTACGTCAGGCATTGCCAAACAGTATTCGCACAAACTTTACCAGCGTGAATGTGCAATGTGTTGAATTTATGCCGATTGTGGCAAGTACTATTTACCAAGATGTCCCTGTGCGCCCAGAGCCCGCTAGTGATACGCTGAGCATTATTAATTTTAGTGGCGCAAATGATATAGATAACAATCACAGCGTTGCTGTTTATCCAATAAACCAAAGCGACTTATACGCCAATAATAGTTCTTATATTTATTCAGTTGATAATGTCAGTATTCCAGCAAATGCCGATATTGGCACCGTGGAACTTGATGTTGTATCAAATATTCACTTTGCAGAAGATTCGCCAACGCAGCGCTTGTATTTTATCAGTAGCCCCGTAAGTTATTGCGTTGAAGATACCGAGCTTTATCGCTATGAGAGAGTCAATAATGTGCAAAATCGCGTGTTAATGGCGCAAAATTTTCAAACGCCAAATAACAATCCTAGTGACGCCATTCCCGACTACGCTCCGTTTGAGTTAATGACTGCGTCCCAATTTCGAAACGCAATTACGCGTGCAGAGCTCAGGTTTAGCCGAGACGGTGAACAAGTCATTTTTAACAATGAAGTACAGGTGTTAAATGTACCTTAGATACGGCGCTAAGAATTCACAAACTTCGGTGTTTACTCTCAACAACACTAAAGCTAAACAGCAGGGTAGCTCACTTGTTTTGGCCATTTTTGTGCTAGTGGTCATGCTACTACTGGGAACCGCACTTGTGCGTATGCTTGCGACATCTTCTCAATCAGTTGCCTATGAGGTGTTGGGCACTCGCGCATACCAAGCAGCCAATATTGGTGCACAACAACGTTTATCGATGATTTTTCCCGTACTTGGAAGTGCTCAACGTTGTGGTGTGCCAGATCCGGTAACCAATAGAAGCTCGGACAACACAGTCCCCAATGTACTTAATACTTTGGGGAATGTTAATGGCTTAAAGAGCTGTCAAGTTAGTGCGCTTAGTTGTAGTGACTTTGTTGTTGATGGCACCACTTATTATCGAATCACTGCAAGTGGACAATGCACCGCTGGCGAGGTTCAAACCTTGAGAACCATTGAAGTAGAAGCGAGAAGTTTGTAATGCGTTATTGTTTCTGGTTATTCACTTTGCTATTGAGTTTGATGGCTTTTTCCGCCAGCGCAGCGATTACTTGCGATGCCGCAGACAGTTTTGAACAAATTGCCTTTGATAATTTTAGCAGTGATCAAGGGCTATGGCGTGGCGTTGATTTTAACCGCACAGTCAGTAATTGGCCGAACGAGTCAATTCGCAACACAGGCAATGGGCTAGAGTCCCTTAATTTCGTTATTCGTCGCAACCGATTAAGCGTTCAGGGCAACGATAACGAATTCGGTATGGTTGCTTACAACTTTGGCGCATTAGATCCAGCTGCGGCGCGTCAATATAGCATTACAACGAATATTGCCTCTAACGTGTCGAGGGGCACAAATACAAATAATGATGTGGGTATTGTTTTTGGTTACCAAGACGAACGCAACTACTACTTAGCACGCTGGACGAAAATAGGCAGAGGCCTTCGAGACGACACTTTATATCCTGGTACTTATCGACAACTTGATTTAGTGAAAGTGGCTGATGGTACTGCAACCTTGCTTGATAGCGCGCCAAGTACCGGTACAAGTGCAGGAACTAATTTCGCCATGAAAGTGGTCGTAACCAGCGATGGTACCGGCGTCTGTTTGGGCAATTCGGGGGGCAACAATATGTCGCTGGTATTGTCATCGAATGAGGTCCCGTCACTACAAACCACAGGTCTTTACTCTTACGACAACCATAATATCGTTCGTTATAGCAATTTCGAAGTGCGATGCGATGATTGTGCGCGCTTGGTCGCAAACTACCGTATGGATGAGCAAAGTTGGAATGGAAATACGAGTGAGGTGGTCGATCAAACTGGCAACTATAACGCAACAGCCATCAACGGTGCGCTTACAAGCGAAATTTCGCCTGCGTTAACGGGTGATCCCGGTACCTGTCGATATGGCAGCTTTGACGGAGCCAATGATTACGTTGAACTGCCCAGTAATTTTGACAACCTGCAAGGTAGTTTCACGATTACGGCTTGGATCAACCCAAGTAATCTTGATAGCGGCTCTCGTATTTTTATTGATGACGAAAACAATTCTGACCAAGGCTATGGTTTTAGTTTAGGTGACCCGGGCAATGGCCGCTTGCGCTTTTACTCGCGAGGTGTCAGCCCAGTGAGCGTTGATACCGCTAGCTCAATTTCACCCAACACTTGGAGCTTCGTCGCTGCGGTGCACGACAGTGTTAATAAAACCCGGCAGATATACATCAATGGTGTTGCGCAACCGGTGGATGGTAGCAATACCATTAGTACCTACACGGGGAACTGGGGAACTGCTTCAGGCCCAGCCACAATTGGTGGTGAAACTGACCGTGGCGAAACGGCAAACCGCTTTACTGGCGATATTGACGAGGTAAGGGTCTATAAAGGTGCACTGACCTCAGCACAAATTAGCAATATTTTTACCGAAAGGCACCCTTGTCCAACCAGCAGCTTGCTCGCACATTACGACTTTGAACAGAACGATATTTCAAGTCAAATCAATGATACGAGTGGTTTAGATAATCACGCGTTTAGCATTGGCGGCTTGCTTGATACTGATAGCAAGTTCTGTAGAGGGTTTGATTCAAATGGCGATAACACAGACATTGCGACGGGCAATGCCTTTCGCTCGTCGCTTGATTTAGATGAGGATGTTGGCGTAACGGGCACGATAAGTTTCTGGTTCAACAGCGACATCGACTGGGGCGCAGGCAAGGAGCGGGTGCTGTTTGATGCCTCGTGCAACGGCAACCCAAATTGTGGTGGCCAGAATGATAAGTATTTTGTCTTGGAAATTGCCCAGAATGGCCGCTTGAAGTTTAGCGTTGAAGACTCAAACGACCGAGATTTTTCTTTTCAAGAGTCCAGTGCCTCGTCACGCACAGCCGATACCTGGTATTACGTAACGGCGACATGGGACTTTCCCAACGATCGTTTTGAACTGTATGTTGATGGCAATTTACGTGCGCGGCGAGTATTTGATACCAATGGGCAAATCATCGAGTTGAATCAAATTGTCTTTGGTGACAATGCCTCACGCTATGCCCGTGGCGACACCAGTAATTTTCCGTCGACAGACTCCTCACAAGGTCGATACGACGAAATTAAAATCTATGGCAAAGTATTAACCGCCGCTGAAATACAGGCAGATATGCAAGTAGGCACCGACTGTGCGGACAATAAACAAGTGTTCCAAATTCGTCATGACGGCTTAGGGCTAACTTGTGAACCTGAGCCGATTCAAGTGATTGCCTGTACCGACGGTAATTGTCGCAATATTGATAGTTCAGTCAATACTGATGTAACGCTTGCCATTAACGGCGGCCTAACCCGCACAATTTCACTAGCTAACGGTAAAAGCCCTGATCTTAATGTGTCAGGGCGTGCTGAAATAAACTATAACCAAGCCGGAAATGCCGAATTAAGCCTTACCTTAGGTGGAGATAATGGTTTTGAGTGTGGAGATTTCGGCGGCAATACACGCGATTGTAATATTGCGTTTGACACTGCGGGTTTTGTTTTTAACGGCGTTAAAAATGGCACCGCTGGATTACCCATCAATAATGTTACGATAGAAGCCAAGCAAGACAATGGCAGTGGCCAATGCCAAACCTTATTCGTTAACCAAAACCGAACTGTTGACTTAGCATTGGGTTACCTTACGCCGAATAATCAAGGTAGCAACCCATACACTATTGACGGCAAGGTTATACCTGATATCAGTAGTGGAAACTACCAAGATGTAAACCTTAGGTTTGACGCTACTGGCAAAGCAACCTTACCTAATAATATTCATAACGATGCCGGCCAAGTGCAACTAATTGCCAGGTATATACAGCCTGCCAATTTACCTACGCAACCGGGCTTTACTTTAATGGGCAACTCTGGAGCCTTTTGGGTTAAACCGCATTACATCAATATCTTGGTCGAGAAAAACGATGGTAGTGCCCTAGATGGTACTACTGCCGATTCACTAATCACGCATACTGCGAGCGCGCCATTTAAAGTCACTTTTGAGGCTGTCAATTACGGCGGTTCGACGACCAGTAATTATCAACCGAGTAATTTACAAATAAACTTACAGAGGACAGGCCCAACTGATGATGTCGCAGTAGAAGGCAAGTTAAGCTTACCTGGGTTAACTTTACAAGGGTCAACTTTACAAGGGGCAATTTTACCAGTTGCCGAAATCATTTCTGGCACGCCGGGTAACATTGACCCCCCATCGTTTTCCGCAGGAAAATACGAAACATCATCAGCAAAATACAGCGAAGTTGGTTTAGTAACGCTTGATGTTTCTGATACCAACTTTGGCGATCAAACTCCTAAATTTGTTGTTGATGGTGGCCTGTGGAATGCGAACAATCGCAGCGAAACAACGGAGATAGGTATTGGCCGTTTTATTCCTGCTTATTTTATTCAAACGGTGAAAGTCGACAACCACGGCTCCTTATCCGGAGATGAAGTCAACTGGGTATACTCTGGGCAAGAAGATGCCAGTGGAAAGGGCAGTATTAGATACCAGCAGCCGCCGACTATTACCATTACCGCTTACAATAACGATAACCAAGTGACGCAAAATTATATCGGCGATTTTAGGCGTTTATTGCCAACGGGAATCAAGATTACAGCACAGGCCGAAGATAGCAAAGTTGGCAAACTCAATAGTAAGTTGGCGATTTCAAAAGCTGAGATTATTATCAACAACACGCTCTTTGCGCGAACAGAAAAGGGGGAGGTTGATTACAGGCTAAGTACCATGGATAACTTCGCCTACGCGCATGAAGAAAATGCTGAAATCCCTCCGTTTGAGCCTGATTTCACTTTAGTGGTCAATAGCATCGAAGATAAAGATGGCGTGAAGGTCGACACTAATACCCCAAGCCACACAGAGGATATTAGGCCTAAACCGCATGTAAACAGCTCGAACGAAAGTTTTAAAGTAAGGTTTGGCCGTTTGGCCATTGATAATAGCTTTGGCCCCGAAACGAGTGATTTACAGCAAAAACTTTATGTTGAATATCTGAACGATAGTAATGTTTATCAGTTAAACACGGATGATAATTTAACGACATTGGAACTTGCGAAGTTAACACTTTCCAATATTAATCTACCAAGCTTACCCAGCCCTGCGACTGGTGTTAAATCGCTATCTACGCTTATGTTAAGTGGCGGTGAATTTACGGACTTTTCATTACTTGCCCCCGGTGCTAATAATCTGGGACAAACGAATGTGTTTTATGAAAGCCCTACATGGTTGAAATATGATTGGGACGACACGCTCAATCACGATAATAACGCCTCTGCCGTAGCCACCTTTGGCCGCTATCGCGGCAACGATCGCATAATCTACTGGCGCGAAGTCAATTAGCAAGCACTAACTATGCGTTAATGGGAATAATTAGCTGCCTTTTTTCGTTAGTAGCAGCTGATTGAGCGGGTAGGTTTTTACGAATCGCTTTTTTCTGTGCTGTTTTTTTAACCGCTTGATCTCCAATATGAAAAAAACTTGCCAATCAAGGCAATTTTTTTGCGAATCAGTACACACATCCGATAAATACTGAGTTATGATAGCTCGATCAAAAAATCAGAAATGATAAGCACATTCACGTTGCTGCGGCCAATCAGTAACAGTTATAGGGTATTGCGTTCATATGTTTAAGAAATTGCGCGGAATGTTTTCTAACGATTTATCAATCGATTTAGGAACGGCGAACACATTAATTTATGTCAAAGATCAAGGGATTGTACTGAACGAACCGTCAGTGGTGGCGATTCGACAAGACCGTGCAGGTGGTTCTAAAAGTGTTGCTGCCGTAGGTTTAGCAGCGAAGCAAATGTTAGGTCGTACGCCGGGCAATATTGAAGCCATTCGCCCGATGAAAGATGGTGTGATTGCCAACTTCTTCGTCACTGAAAAAATGCTTCAGCACTTTATTAAACAAGTGCACAGCAATAACTTCTTACGTCCAAGCCCACGTGTGCTAATTTGTGTTCCTTGTGGCTCTACGCAAGTGGAACGCCGTGCTATTCGCGAATCAGCGCTAGGTGCTGGTTCACGTGAAGTGTATTTAATTGACGAGCCAATGGCAGCGGCAATCGGTGCGGGCTTACCCGTCTCGGAAGCGACCGGCTCTATGGTGGTAGATATCGGTGGCGGGACAACGGAAGTGGGGATTATCTCACTTAATGGCGTGGTTTACTCTTCATCTGTACGCATTGGCGGTGACAAGTTTGATGAAGCGATTATCAACTATGTACGTCGCAACTTCGGCAGCTTAATTGGTGAAGCAACGGCTGAGCGCATTAAACACGAAATTGGTTCGGCTTACCCTGGCGAAGAGTTAATTGAAATTGAAGTACGTGGTCGCAACTTAGCCGAAGGTGTACCGCGCAGCTTTACGCTAAACAGCAATGAAATTCTTGAAGCATTACAAGAGCCATTAACCGGTATTGTCAGTGCGATCATGGTTGCCCTTGAGCAGTCGCCACCGGAATTGGCGTCAGATATTTCTGAGCGCGGTATGGTGCTTACTGGTGGTGGTGCGCTGCTGAAAGACCTGGATCGTTTGTTAATGGAAGAAACGGGTATTCCAGTCGTGGTTGCTGAAGACCCACTTACTTGTGTTGCC
Source organism: Thalassotalea euphylliae (assembly GCF_003390335.1). Classification (NCBI taxonomy): domain Bacteria; kingdom Pseudomonadati; phylum Pseudomonadota; class Gammaproteobacteria; order Alteromonadales; family Colwelliaceae; genus Thalassotalea; species Thalassotalea euphylliae. Next base: position 3,985,624 of record NZ_QUOU01000001.1, on the reverse strand, counting down.
CGCGGTGGTGGTAAAGCGATTGAAATGATCGATATGCACGGCGGTGACCTATTTTCATATGAATAGCTGTCGTATGACTAGCTATTGTACGACTAATTGATTGAGTGCCAGTACAACTGGCACTTTACTTCTTAACCTGAAATCGGGTTAATCATGAATCCAATATTTAAACACGGCCCTTCCCTTCAACACCGTCTGGCGCTTGTCATGATAGTGTCTGCCTTGTTAATTTTCTTCGATCACAAAATGCAAAGCTTTGAATCCGCTCGCGGTTATTTGCAATCAGTGGTTAGCCCATTGCAATACATGGCGAACACTCCAAAACAGCTAATGACATGGACAGCAGAAAACTTGGTGACCAGACAACAGCTGATTGAAGAAAATGAAGCGCTAAAAGTTAATGAGCTTAACTTCCAGCAACAGTTGATGGAACTGGCCATTGTTAAGCAAGAAAACGAGCGGTTGCGCTCATTACTCGCATCGCCTTTACGCACTGAAACCAAGAAAATGGTCGCCGAAATACTTTCGGTTGATAGCGATCCTTATTCTCATCAAGTCGTTATTAACCGCGGCGCCAATGATGGTGTTTACGAAGGACAACCGGTTATCGATGAGCAGGGGGTTGTTGGGCAAATATTACACGTCGGCACAACCACTAGCCGGATTATTTTAATCACTGATTTAACTCATGCGGTACCTGTGCGCGTAAGTCGTAATGGCACGCGTATTATTGCCAATGGTGCAGGGCGTATCGATCGCTTATCTCATGCCCATGTGCCGCACAGCGCTGACGTGCAAACTGGCGATTTGCTGGTTACCTCTGGGCTGGGTGGTAAATACCCAGAAGGGTATCCAGTTTCTACAGTTAGCATTGTACGCAAAGATGAGTCACGCCCGTTTGCGCAGGTGTACAGTCTGCCCGTTGCGCAAATTGACAAACTGCGTTACCTGTTATTACTTTGGCCTGAGCAGCCTGCCAGTATTTTCGCACCGAAACAAACTAATCAACAGTCTGAGGCTCAGGGTGAGACCTTAAATCGTCAATCACAGGAGACGCCAAGTGCTAGCCAATAATGGCATTATTGTGGTGCTTAGCCTGTTGCTCGCCTTGATTGCCAGCATAGTGCCTATGCCACACAGCGTTGATGCTTTTCGCCCTGATTGGGTGCTAGTGGTACTGATTTACTGGAGTTTAGCACTGCCGAATCGCGTCAGCGTCTTTACCGCTTGGGTGATGGGTTTTTTGCTGGATGTATTGCTTGGCTCAACGCTCGGGGTGCACGCCGGTGCCATGGCGTTATCTGTGTATATCGCGGCGGTGAACTTTCAGAAAATCCGCAATTTTTCCTTGTGGCAACAAGCCTTGATTGTGGGTGTGTTAGCCGCGCTATATCACTTGCTGGTATTTTGGTTGCAGCGGGTATTAACTGATGTGGTGTTTTTACCCGGCTATTTATACCCTGTGCTCAGTGCCGTTGTGTTGTGGCCTTGGGTATTCTTGTTACTGCGTAAAATACGTCGCCACTTTAAGATTTCCTAGCGAGGCACAATGAACAGGAAACACGAACAACAGGAAACACAATCAATCGACAGTAATGCACAATGAATCAAACTAAGTTAATACTTGCCTCACAGTCACCGCGACGAAAAGCCTTGTTAGCCCAGCTGGGTTATGAGTTTACTTGCTTGCCAACCGATATTGACGAATCAGTGCAAAGCGGTGAAAGCGCTCGCGATTATGTCCACCGACTTGCTATTGCCAAAGCACAAACCGCGCTTGAGCAAGCAAGCGAGCAACACACTAACGGTGAACTGGTTGTGTTAGGTAGCGATACAACGGTGGTTTTTAATGATCATATTTTGGGTAAACCGGAACATTTTGAAGACTTTAATCGCATGATGACCATGTTATCGGGGCAATGTCACCAAGTGTTAACGTCAATTGCGGCGGTTAGTGAATCTAAGGCACAGGCACAAGTCATTGCTACCGATGTTTGGTTTAAACAGCTATCCTCTAAAGAGATCAGCGACTATTGGCAAACGGGTGAGCCGCAAGATAAAGCGGGTGGTTATGGTATACAAGGTATTGGTGGACAGTTCGTCAGTAAACTTGATGGCAGCTTTTTTGCGGTGATGGGATTACCCTTGTACGAAACCTCATTGCTGTTAAATCAATTCGGGGTAACGGGGTACGTTTCACCTTAGCTAAAAAAGTCGCTAACAGCTGTACTCGCGATGTTGCTGCGGCTGTCGGTATGATTGTCGAAATTATTGTCGAAATGACTGCCAATATGACAAGCCAAGTGGCTGCCCAAGCGGGATTGCAAGATAAAAAATTCTGGCGCTTATGGTATTTGCATATGCGCCCATCAAGAGGAGTGATACATGAGTGGTGAATTACTGGTAAATATTACCCCCAGTGAAACGCGTGTTGCCTTAATTGAAAACGGTGTTTTACAGGAATTACACGTTGAGCGGGAAGCTAAGCGCGGCCTAGTGGGCAATATTTATCTCGGTAAAATCATTCGTGTTTTACCCGGAATGCAAGCGGCATTTGTTGATATTAATTTAGACAAAGCCGCTTTTTTACATGCCTCCGATATCCACTCCAAACTTATTCTCAACGAAGAAGGCAAAGAAGCTGAGCCAGTCCCTGATATTCGCTCATTAGTGCATGAAGGGCAGTATTTAATGGTGCAAGTGGTGAAAGACCCGCTCGGCACCAAAGGCGCTCGCCTCACTACCGACATCACCATAGCGTCTCGTTATTTGGTCTTGATGCCTAATGCCAGCCATGCGGGTATTTCACAGCGCATTGAAGATGTAAATGAGCGCAATCGTCTCAAAGATATTGTAGTGCCATATTGTGATGATAAACACGGCTTTATCGTGCGCACCGCTGCCGAAGGAGCTGGTGAGCTTGAACTCAAACACGATGCGGAATTTTTGCGCCGCGTCTGGGCGAAAGTGAGTGAGCGCAAGCAACGTAAACAGATTAATGCGCCAATTTATCAAGACTTATCACTGGCATTTCGCGTCTTGCGCGACTTTTTTGGCACGGAATTAGAGCGCATTCGCATTGACTCTAAGCTGACTTACGATCAGCTGATGGAGTTTACCCAAGAATTTGTCCCCAATTTAGCGCATGTACTGGAGTACTACCCAGGCGAGCGTCCAATCTTTGATTTGTTCGATGTTGAAGCGGAAATTCAACGGGCGCTAGAGCGCAAAATTATGCTCAAATCTGGTGGCTATTTGATTATTGATCAAACCGAGGCAATGACCACGATTGATATCAATACTGGTGCCTACGTTGGTCATCGCAATTTAGAAGAAACCATTTTTAGCACCAATGTCGAAGCCACCCAAGCCATTGCTCGCCAACTGAGGCTGCGCAATTTAGGGGGCATTATCATTATCGATTTTATTGACATGACCAGTGAAGATCACAAGCGCCGTGTGCTACACAGCCTTGAAATGGCGATGGCCAAAGACAAAGTGAAATTTAGTATTCACGGTTTCTCGTCGCTGGGGCTAGTGGAAATGACGCGCAAGCGCACACGTGAAAGCCTAGAGCATATTTTGTGTGGCGAATGCCCATCGTGCCAAGGTAAAGGAACGTTAAAAACGGTTGAGACGGTCTGTTTTGAAATACTGCGAGAAATTGTTCGCGTAAATCGCGCGTACGATGCTGATCAATTTATTGTTTATGCGTCAACAGCAGTAAGTGAGTCTTTACTCAATGATGAGTATCACAACCTGGCTGAGCTTGAAGTTTTCATTGGCAAACTGATCAAGGTGCAAACCGAGCCTATGTATAATCAAGAACAGTTTGATGTGGTGATGGTCTAATTCAGAACGTCAGCTAACCGCTAGCACTAGTTGCAAGAGCGCTAGCCAGAGAAATCGCGAGAAAAATAGGTAGTAACAAGCTTGAACATTACGGCATTTTCGAACAGGTGGTTAAACCGACTATACAAGTGTATTGCGATACTCTTGGTCTTAGTGGCGGTGTTGATCAGCGCCATGCGTCTGCTGTTGCCTTACATGCACAACTACCGAGCCGAACTACAAAATCATATCAACTCAACGTACAACACCAATATTCACATTGGTGCGCTCACCATGGATTGGCAAAAAGTTGGCCCTGTGTTGGTTGCCAACAACGTTCGCTTAGTGAATACCGATGCCACAGTGGTCTTTATTGAACACTTAGACATCAAAGTAAACTTCTGGCGCAGTCTTCAGCACCGCACGCTAATTACACGTGGCTTGACCCTTGATGGTGCTAAAGTGATTGTCGACACCACTAAGTTGGCAAACAATGCCGTTAGCGATCAAGACAGCACCGTTTACGAGCGTTTATCAGATGTTTTCTTATTGCACGTGAATAAATTCTCGTTAACCAATAGCCAGATTGTGGTGCGCACCGAAAGTGGTGATAAAAAACTGGCACTCAAGCATCTGAACTGGCTTAACCAAGGGGATCGCCATCGCGCCAGTGGTGAGGTACTGGCACAGGGCTTAGCAACGAATACAGCCAGTGTATTACTCGATTTTACTGGCAGTGAAGTCAGTGAAATGTCGGGGCAAGTGTATTTAAAAGGTCAGCGCGTCAATTTAACCCCTTGGCTCGATCGCACGCTTACGATAGACAACGATAAAACCTATTCAGAGCTAAATTGGCAATCTTGGTTGACTATCGAGCGAGGTAAAGCGAGCCAGTTTTTATTGGCCGTCGATGATTCAAAACTGCGTTGGATTGATAATGACCAAGAGCATGAAATCATGCTGCAAGCGGCGATGTTTAACGCTGACTTTATCGAAGATCGTATCGCGATAAAGTCATCTCCTATCGATATTCTTGTTAACGGGCAATCTTGGCAGCCTGTGCATATCAATGCGGTGGTTACAGGTAGAGATATTGAGGGTTATGTGTCAGCAATAAATGTTGCAGGCGTTAGTGAAGTCTTACCTTTAATCATAGATTCACCAGCACTTCGACAAACAGTGGCTCAGCTTAATCCAAGTGGTCAATTGACGGATATTTATTTTCGACAATTAGCAGGCGAGTTAGCGCTGAGCGCTGAGCTTAATGACTACCGTCAAAATTACGCGCAAGGTATTCCGGGCATTAGCCACCTTAACGCTGAATTTACGCTAGTAAATGACCAGTTGGTGGCAGACATTAAGGCAACGGACAGCGCACTTAATTTTGATGAACACTTTAAACAGCCCATCGCCTTTGACCAATTAGCAACAAGACTGACTGCCCAATTCAACGCGAATGGTGTAAATGTTAATGCTCAGCAACTTAACTTTGCCGCGCCAAATATGGCATTAACGGGGCAAGTTAATGTGACTGTGCCAAAAGAAGGCGATGCCAGCATGGCATTGTTGGCGAACATTGAGCATGCCAACGCACAGCAAGCCAACTTGTATTACCCACACAAATTGATGGGTAAGGATTTAGTGAATTACCTCAATCGCAGCTTGATTGATGGTCAGATATCCGCTGGACAAGTGCTGTTCAATGGCGCGTTTCGCGACTTCCCGTTTAACGATCAGCAAGGTATTTTTGTGGTTGATGCTGAGCTAACCGATGCCACCTTTGCGTTTGATGAGAAGTGGCCAGCCATCGAAAACATGGCGGCGAATTTAAATTTCACTAACAATAGCATGCTGATCTCGGCGCGCGCAGGCAGTTTAACTGGGCTTAATGTTGAAGGAGTGACGGCTGGTATTGCCAATCTTAGCAAGGAGCAGTTATTGCGAGTGTCGGCTGATATTCATCAGCAGGCGCCTGAAAACGTGACCCGTTTAATGCAACAAAGTCCGCTGAAAAAATCGGTTGGCGAAACGCTCACGACATTGCAAATTAGCCAACCAATTTCCGGTAAGTTTGATTTATCGCTACCACTGAAACGCACTAAAGACGTTGTCGCTTCTGGCTATGTTGATTTTACCGATAATCAATTAGCGCTTTCCTCACCAGCGATGTCCTTTGCCAAGGTCAATGGGCGACTAACCTATCAAAATGAGATCATTGATACGCAAGACCTAGCGCTTGTTTGGCGCGGTATGCCGCTGACGGTCAAGGTGGCAGGGCGCGATCATCAAGACTACTACCAAACCGTGATTGACCTGCGTGGTGATTGGCGCGAAGTAGCATGGCTTGCACAGCTACCAGAATCGTTAACGCCATACGTCGCAGGTGAGCTTAACTGGCAAGGCCAACTCGCGCTCAATATGCATCGCGGTGGCGGTTTTAGTTATGAAGCCGATATCCAGAGTGACTTATCGGCAGCACAATTTAATTTGCCTGCCCCTTACGGAAAAAACACCGAGCAATTATTGCCATTGACGGCCAAAGTAACAGGTCAGTTAGACAAATCGACAATATCGGTGAGCGCTGGCGATGAGTTAAGCTTTTATGGGGTGCTCGATCACAGTGACACTCAGTTTCATCGCGCACATTTAGTCTTGGGTAACGATACCATGTTGCTGCCGATGAACGGCTTTCACATCACCACTAAGCTGGCGCAAGCGGATGTGTTAGCGTGGCAGCCGTTTATTCAAGATATTGTCACCAGCCTGCCCAAAGCCGATAAAAGCACTACACAGGTTAGCTTGTTCCCCGCCCCAGAGCGCATTCGCGGCAATGTAGATAAGCTTGATATTTTGGGTCAGTCACTTACCAATGTCTCGTTTAATTTGCTCGATCAAAGTAACTGGTGGCTACTGCGGCTCAATGCCAAAGAAGCGCGTAGCGAAATTAAGTTCTTCCCCGATTGGCATGCGCAAGGTTTGGAAGTTGATGCTGACTTTATACACTTAGCGGCAGATTTTGGCGAAACCAATACGGATGGGCTAGGGGAAAATGAAGGCGAGAACCAAAGCGAAGATGAGGGCGATAAGAAGGCCAAGACTAACGACGAGCCAGTTGAGTTGTCGTATCAAAAGCGTCTCGCACTGTTTAACAGTGTCCCTAGATTAGAAGTGGTTTGTGATAGCTGTAAGCTTGGCAAGCTTGATTTTGGTCAAGTGAGCTTTCAACTCAAGCGCTCTGGCGATAAAGCAAGTGGGCAACAACTGAACTTAGAAAATTTTAAAGCGAGCCGAGAAAAATCTACGCTAGCGTTAACTGGCACTTGGCAGCTAACGCCGGAAAACTCGAGTACGCATCTTACCGGTAAGCTCGATATTAACGAGCTTGAGCGTGAGTTCGATAAATTTGATTACACCAGTGTGATTAAAGACAGCGGCATGACCGCTGACTATAACTTTTACTGGCAAGGGGCACCCAGCGAATTTAGTTTGAATAAGCTCAATGGGCAGGCATCGATTGATATCGACGATGGCTATTTAAGTGAAGTCAGTGACAAAGGCGCGCGTATTTTCTCGGTGCTGAGCTTACAATCCCTAGTGCGCAAACTCACCTTAGATTTTCGCGATATTTTCTCTGACGGCATGTTCTACACCTACATGCGTGCCGATGCGCAAGTTAAAGACGGTATCCTCTACACAGACAATATGCGGATGAAAGGCGCGGCAGGTGATCTTTCGGTAAAAGGTAACACCGCTTTAGCACAAGGGATACTTGATTATCGCATGAGCTACAAGCCTAATTTGACCTCTAGCTTGCCAGTGCTGGCGTGGATTGCGACCTTGAATCCAGCGGTGTTTCTTGCTGGTGTGGCAATAGATGAAGTGTTTACTTCACAGGTGGTGTCTGAGTTTAACTTTGAGCTTACGGGCAGTGTCAATGACCCTAGCTTTAAGGAAGTGAATCGCAAAAGTCGCGATGTCAGCGTTGGTCGCTCAACACCGCCAACGTTTGTTGAAAACACCCCTGCACCTAGTGAGCCAGAAGAAATCACGCCTGAGCGCGAGCTAGATAATTTTATACCGCCGACACCGCTTCATTTGGACATGTATAATAATGGCTAGTGCCAGCCCCTTGCTGTCGGCCGTACAAATGTGTTCGGTTCCCGATATTGACGAGAATCTCACGTTTATCGCCAAGCAGCTGACGAAAATTACCGCGCAAGCATCCAATCGTGAGCACCTCGTGCTATTGCCAGAGTGCTGCCTTTACTTTGGTGGCAAAGAGCAAGATCAACTGAGCATTGCCCACAATGAACAAGCGCAAGTGACTATGATTGAAGGACTCGCATCGCTTGCTCACACTCATTCGGTAAATTTGCTCGCGGGTAGTTTGCCCACCCCTGCACTTGGGGGCGACCATCACAAGTTTTACAACACGAGTTGCTTGTTTTCACCGCAAGGTGAGCTAGTTGGCGATTATCAAAAACTGCACCTGTTTGATGTGGTGGTTGCTGATAACGAAAAAACCTACCGAGAATCCCGCTATACCCAAGCCGGTCAGAAGATCAGCTGTTTATCGCTACCTTTTGCGCAAATAGGATTGTCGATCTGCTATGATGTTCGCTTTCCTGAGCTGTTTCGCCAGTTGGCACAACAAGGTGCTGATATTATTACTGTGCCTGCCGCCTTTACTCGTGTAACTGGTAAAGCCCATTGGCAAACCTTGTTACAAGCAAGGGCGATTGAAAACCAAGTCTATATTGTTGCAGCGGGGCAAGAAGGCGTGCATGCTAACGGCAGAGAAACTTGGGGGCATTCAATGATTGTTAGCCCGTGGGGAGAAATTTTAAGTCAGCAAGCAACAGGGCTTGGTGTTGTCAGTGCTGAATTTGATCTTAATATACTCGCGCAAGTACGAAGTAGTATTCCGGTTAATCAACATAACCGCTTTAAAACAGAGTTAATCCATGATGAATAAAGTTGAGCAAGTGTTACTTGCAGATAGTCAGTTAGATCGCACCGCATTAACTGACACCTTAACCCAAATCCACCAACACCAAGTGGATTTTGCCGATTTGTATTTTCAATCGTCGCGCCATGAATCTTGGATGCTCGAAGATGGCATTGTTAAAGAAGGCTCATACAGTATTGAGCGTGGCGTGGGTATTCGCGCTATCTCGGGTGAAAAAACCGGCTTTGCCTATTCTGACGATATTTCTGCACAAGCATTAAACAAAGCGGCGAACGCGGCGCGCGGTATTGCGGCAAGTGGTCAGCATGGCAAAGTACAAGTGTTTAGCGATGTTAGCAGTGAAACGATTTATCACGCGATTGACCCGTTAGCGAGTTTAAGCCAAGAGAAGAAAATTGCCTTGATGCACGAAGTGGAAGCCCATGCCCGCAGTGTTGATAGCCGCGTGAGCCAAGTTATCGTCAGCTTATCTGGCGTTTACGAGCACATTTTGGTGGCGGCAACTGACGGCACCTTCGCCACAGATATTCGCCCACTTGTGCGCCTAAATTGCTCTGTGTTGGTGGAGTCGAATGGCAAGCGTGAACGCGGTAGCTCTGGCGGTGGTGCGCGCACCGATTACAGCTACTTCTTTGAAGCACAAGGTGACAAGCCGAGATACAAATTCTACGCCGAAGAAGCGGTTCGCCAAGCGGTCGTGAATCTGGATGCGATTGACGCGCCAGCAGGTAGTTTCCCTGTGGTGTTAGGGGCAGGCTGGCCGGGGGTATTATTGCACGAGGCGGTTGGTCATGGCCTTGAAGGTGACTTTAACCGCAAAGGTTCATCAGCGTTTTCAGGTAAAGTTGGTCAGCAAGTGGCATCAAGCCTTTGTACGATTGTCGATGATGGCACGCTGTCGAATCGCCGTGGCTCGTTGAATATCGACGATGAAGGTACACCAGGGCAATACAATGTCTTGATTGAAGACGGTATTTTGAAGGGCTATATGCAAGACAAGCACAATGCTGGCCTAATGGGCGTTGCGCCAACGGGTAATGGTCGTCGTGAGTCTTATGCACATTTGCCAATGCCGCGTATGACTAACACTTACATGTTAGCGGGTGAGTCATCACCAGAAGATATTATCAAATCAGTGAAAAAAGGTATTTACGCGCCTAACTTTGCGGGTGGGCAAGTGGATATCACTTCCGGTAAATTCGTGTTTACCAGTGCTGAGGCTTATCTTATTGAAAACGGCGAAATTACCTCGCCAGTTAAAGGCGCGACCTTGATTGGCAGTGGTCCTGAATCAATGCAGAAAGTGAGCATGGTGGGCAGTGATTTAGCGCTTGATGCCGGTGTTGGTGTGTGCGGTAAAGACGGCCAAAGCGTACCGGTTGGCGTGGGGCAACCAACCTTAAAAGTTGATGAAATGACGGTTGGCGGCACGCAATAATCGCTTTTATGTCGATGTCGATGTTGATTTCGGTTTTGGTTTCGATAAGCACTGAGGCAGCCTAGGCTGCCTTTTTTTATGCGCTGTAAACACAGAGTATGGGATGAGTTGTAACGACTTGTTACGCTTTGTCATTTTATCGCATAAATTATCGCGTTAAACTTATCGGGCTCCCGTCGCAAGCAGAGATTGGTTACCCTGTGCGGCGATAACGAAAACTAGAGCCTGCCATGAATTTAACCCGTGCTGCCTTAAAAAATCCCGCTGCAATTATCGTTGTTGCTGCGTTAATTATGGTATTTGGTCTGCTGAGTGTGACCAAGCTGCCGATTCAACTCACCCCTGATATCGAACAACCGCAGATTTCTATTTTTACTGGCTGGCGCAGTGCCGCGCCGGAAGAGATGGAGTCGGTGATCATCGAGCCGCTGGAAAATGCGGTTAAAAACACGCAAGGGGTGACCAAAGTCACCACCTTTATTCAACGCGGCTCAGGTAATATTACCCTAACCTTCGATGTCGGCGCCGATATGCAAAAGGCGATGCTGGAGGTGATCAACAATCTTAACCAAGCGCCACCACTGCCGCTTGATGCGATTGAACCTGTGGTATCAGCTGGGGGAGGGCGTGGCGGGCCGCAAACCGCATCATTATTAATTAAAACCTTACCGGATAACCCCAATCGCGATTTAGGGCAATACCAAAAGCTGATTGAAGATGTTGTGAAGCCACGTTTTGCCCGTATTCCAGGGCTAGCACAAGTCAATTTAGCCAGCCATCGGCCACGGGAATTACGCATTACGTTTGACCCACTGCGCGCCGCATCACTGGGGTTACCTATCGGCGATATTAGCGCAACCATTGCCCGTGCCAACGACATCTCGGCAGGAACCGCCGATGTTGGCCGTCGTCAATATACGGTGCGTTTTGCGGGCAAATACAGTGTTGATAACCTCACCGAAATGATTGTTGGCTACAGCGGTGATCGCCCCATTTATCTCAAAGATATTGCCACCGTAGAAAACACTTTGGTTGATCGCAATGGCTTCAGCCTGCGCAGCGGTCAACCGGCTTACTACTTTACGTTAACCCGTCAAAATGACGCGAATACCGTGGCATTGCTAGATGAAATTAATGTCGCGATAAAAGAGCTAAACGAAGGGCCAATGCGCGCTGCTGGCCTAACTATAGATCTGAGTTTTGATTCCTCGGTGCATATTCGCAATGCATTAACCTTAGTGAAAAGTAACCTTGGGTTAGGGGTATTGTTGGCGCTTATTATTTTGTGGTTGTTCCTACGTGGTATGCGCAATACCCTAATTATCGCCACTACCATTCCAATTTCATTATTAGTGTCGTTTGTCGCACTTAACTTATTTGATCGCAGCTTAAACGTGATCTCATTGGCAGGCTTAGCGTTTTCGGTGGGGCTAGTGCTCGATGCCGCGATTATCGTGCAAGAAAATATCGTGCGCATGCGCGCCAACGGGTTAGATAATCATAAAGCGGTAATGCGCGGCGCAATGCAAGTCACGGGGGCTTTGTTTGCCTCAACCGCGACGAGCGTCGCGATTTTCTTACCTATTTTATTTATGAAGGGCATTGAAGGACAGCTGTTTTCAGACTTAGCGCTAACCTTGTCGATTGCGGTTATTGCTTCACTGGTCTCGGCGATCACTGTACTGCCCATTGCCAGCAAATATTGGCTTAAAAATATTAAAGAAACAGATCCTTATGACCGCTATTGGCAAAAACTAACGAACTTGGTGATGAGCCTGACCGATTCGCGCCTGAAACGCTACACTTGGGTGAGTGTTTTATTAGGTGGCTCACTGTTTATTAGCGCAACTATGCTGCCAAAAACCGACTTTATGCCGCGCGCGCCGATTGACGGCTTCTTCTACTCGTTAAACATGCCGCCCGGTGGCAATGTGGATTTTGTTGAAAACGAAATGGCGGCACTTATTAAAGATCGCTTAGCACCTTATTTGGCGGGTGAACAGCAGCCTAAAATCAAAAGCTATAACTTTTATTCCAATGGCTCTGCCAATACGGGGGGCTTTATTTATGCTGACGACCCAACGCGCGTTGAAGAGTTGATGGACATTGTCCGCAATGAAATATTCAAAGGCTTACCTGATACTCAGGCATTTTTATTCAGAGGATCAATGATCAACGTCTCTGGCGGCGGTAATGGTCGAACGGTCGATATTGATATTTCTGGGCCAGATATCGAAGCACTGATGGCCGTTGCACAAGTGGGTATTGCTACCATTAACCAAGAAATGGCCAATACCACAGCGTTTCCTATGCCGAGCCTGAGCTTGGCTGAGCCTGAGTTAAAACTCACGCCGAATGACCAACGGATCACGCAAGCAGGATTAACCCGTCACGATGTGGCTAATGCCGTGCGAGCCTTTACCAGTGGTTTGTTTATCAATGAGTATTTTGATGGCAATGATCGCGTTAATGTGATTTTACGTGCGGATCAATGGCAAACACCGGATGAACTCGCGGCGCTACCAGTATTTTCACCCTTTGCCGGTATTCAAACACTGGGGGAGCTAACCGATATTGAACGTACCGCTGGGCCAACGCAATTACGCCGAGTCGATGGCAAGCGCACAATCAGTATTCAAGTGTCCCCACCCGCGGATATGTCACTTGAAGAGGCACTTATTATTCTCAACAGTAAAGTGGTGCCCGCCATGCAGGCCGATTTACCCAGTGATTCGAGCATTTTACTGAGCGGCAATGCCAATAAAATGGCCGCAGCGATAGTCGATATGGTGCAAAATTTTGTGCTGGCCTTAGTGATTTTATTCTTATTGATGACTGCTTTATTTAAATCAGCCAAAGACAGTTTATTGGTGTTATTGGTGATGCCATTAGCGGTTGCTGGCGGGGTGTTGGCGCTCAATGGCCTTAATCTCGTCACGTATCAGTCGTTGGATTTACTGACCATGATAGGGTTTATTATTTTGCTTGGTTTAGTGGTGAACAATGCGATATTGCTGGTGGATCAAACCCGCCAAGCGGAGCGCCAAGGGCTTGCGCGCCAACATGCTGTGGCACAGGCGGTGAGGGTGAGAGCAAGACCGGTGTACATGAGTACCTTAACCAGTTTATTTGGCATGTTGCCTTTGATGTTAATGCCAGGTGTTGGCAGTGAAATCTATCGCGGTTTAGCGACAGTGATTGTCGGTGGTATGTTGGTTAGTGCCTTGTTTACGCTTGTGCTGTTCCCGGCGTTGCTGCGTTTCCATGAAGACGATGACAACGCCGTAGACCACAGCCACGACAATGTCGAGCAACTTTACCCTGAGCCATCACTTAAAATCAGCAATCGTTAGGAGTTTATGATGTTGATAACAACAAGTAGCACAAAATTTATGCAGCAAAGCCTTCGCAAATTAAACACTCGCCAGCTAATCAATCGCCACTTTAGTCTTCGCCAATTGAGCAAGCTTTGCCAGCTATCACTTTTCGCAGCTGGCTTAGTGTTGGGCAGTGCAAGTATTCATAGCGCGGCGGCAAATGAAGCGCCTGCCAGTGCCGTCAAAGTGGATACGGTAACGAGTATGTCACTGGCGGCAACCGCCGAGCTAATGGGCACCATTCACAGTAAAATGCACGTACCTATCACTGCGGGGGTGAGTGGACGCGTAGACTGGGTAGCGGCACCGGGCAGTTTTGTGCGTGCTGGTGGCGAATTAGTGAAAATGGATATGTTGCCATTAAAACTGAGTCGGGCAGAGCATGTTGCGCAATTAAAACGCGCCAAAGTTAATCGCGACTACTATGCCAACGAAGTTAAGCGCCTTGAAACCTTGCGTAAAACCAATGCCACTTCGCAATTTCAACTCGATCAAACGCGCTCTCAGTTTGAACTGGCTGAGGCAGATATCGAAATTGCGCAATTACAGCTAGAGCAAATTGACGATCAAATCTCACGAGCTACTGTGATAGCGCCATACGATGGCGTGGTCACTGAACGCATGGTATTAGCGGGTACAGATGTTAATCGCAGCGATGTGTTAAGCAAGTTTCTCGACACTGAACACTTAGAGGCAAGAGTGTTTATTCCGGTCAAGTATTTAGCATTTTTGCGCTTAGGTAACGAGCTTACACTAGCCAATGATCAGCAAACAATGAGCGCCGCCATTACCGCAGTCATTCCCAGTGCCGACCCTAGGTCGCAAACATTTGAAGTGCGCATCGAAATTCCCAGTCACTTAAACAGCCAGTGGGCGGCAGGGCAATTGGTGAAAGTTACAGTCCCGACACAAAAAGCACAGCCAACGCTAACCGTGCATCGCGATGCGCTTATTCTGCGTAAAGATGGCACTTATGTGGTAAAAGTGGACGCTGATAATAAAGCGGTACGCTTACCGGTGAAAGTGGGTAAGGGCACATTTGAGCGCGTCTCGGTCACTGGCGATTTGCTCAATGGCGATAGAGTGGCGATTCGCGGTGCTGAACGATTACAAGACGGACAAGCCGTGATTATTCAGTAAAATTTTAACCGTGGATAGCTGTCAGCTCTAACAATCAAGTTATCAACAGTCTATAAACTCCTGATATTAATGTGATAGAGTTAAGCCATAATAATAATTGGTTTAGCTCTTTCAGATCTCAAATTTTGTCAAAATTCATCGCCTTACTTAAATATATCGTCCAATCGGCCAGCTACGGCGTACTTGCTGCCGTTATCTTGATCTTGTTGGTACCAGATTTGCGCATGCAATTGGCTGACTCGGCCTTTTTAAATGGCGAGAAAGAAGAAACTGCACCTTTGTCTTACGCTAAAGCTGTCAGCAGAGCAGCGCCAGCGGTAGTAAACATCTATTCGACTGATCACGCACAATCAAGACGCTATTCCCGAAATGTCGCCAATACCACACGTTTAGGTTCAGGCGTGATCATGGACCCAAACGGCTATATTTTGACAAACTATCATGTCGTACAAAATGCCGATTTGGTCTCTGTGTGGCTACAAACCGGGCAACGTTATGATGCCGTGTTAATTGGTTTTGATATTTTTACTGATTTAGCGGTGCTTAAAGTCGATGCTGTTAATTTGCCTGTGATCCCGCAACGTAGCGACTTAGAATCGCTCTCTGGTGATGTAGTATTGGCGATAGGAAACCCGTTAAATTTAGGGCAAACCGTGACGCAAGGCATTATCAGTGCCACGGGGCGCAATGGCCTGAGCAGTACCAGCTACTTACAGTTTTTACAGATGGATGCGGCGATTAATGAAGGTAACTCAGGCGGTGCTTTAGTCAACACTAACGGTGAGCTAGTGGGGATTAATTCACGTAAGTTTACACAACGTAACTCGCAGCTGAATGTGCAAGGTATTTTCTTTGCTGTGCCTTATAAACTAGCACATCGCGTGATGCAGAAAATTATTGAGCATGGTCGCGTAACCCGCGGTTGGCTTGGCGTAAACACCGAGCAACTGCCGTCACACACCAAAGGCTTTACTATTACTGCGGTTAACCCTAACAGCCCAGCGCAGCGCGCAGGATTAAAGGTTGGTGACTTGGTTTACCAATTCGACGATGTTGAAATTACCGGTGTTGAACAAGCCTTAGACATTGTTGCTGAAACTCGCCCAGGACAAACCATCATGGTTAGCCTTTATCGCGACAATAAAGCTATTCAGCTTCCTGTTAAAATTGCAGAGTTTCGTAATATAGGCAGTTAAGCTAGATAACGAGTTAGCAAAACAGGCTGCCATTTTCTGTGAGTAAGTAACGTACGGTATAAGCTTATAACTTCAAGTTTAGACGTCTAAACGTTTAGATGTTGACATAGCCAAAGATCCAAGGCACATTGACTAGCTCAATGTTCGCTTGTGTCTTGTGGGTCAGTTATGCCAATTAAAATTCCCGATCAGTTACCTGCCTTAAAAATTCTCGGTAACGAAGATATCTTTGTGATGTCGGAGCATCGCGCCGCCAATCAAGATATTCGCCCAATGGAAATGGCGATCCTCAACCTAATGCCGAACAAAATTGAAACGGAAGTGCAAATTCTGCGCATGTTGTCGAACACGCCGCTGCAAATTAACATTGATCTATTGCGCATTCACAAAAATCCGTCGAAGAACACACCAACGTCGCATTTAGAGTCGTTTTATCGTTTGTTTGATGATGTCAAAGACAAGCAATACGATGGCATGATCATTACGGGCGCGCCGCTTGGCTTAATGAATTACAAAGAAGTCAGCTACTGGAACAAAATTCAAGAAGTCTTCGATTGGGCGCAAAATAACGTAGTGTCGACCATGTTCTTGTGCTGGGCTGCCCATGCCGCTTTGTATCATCATTATGGCTTAGAGCGTCAGCTAAGAAATGCCAAGCTTTCCGGCGTTTATCGCCACGACAGATTACGCCCCCATGAAAAACTCACCCGTGGTTTTGATGATGAGTTTTGGGTGCCGCATTCGCGCTACGGTGAAGTATTGCCACAAGATTATCAGTCGGTTGAAAGCTTAAATATTTTGGCGCAGTCGCCAGAGGCAGGGGTTTATCTAACTGCCAGTGAAGATAAGCGACAAGTGTTTGTCACCGGTCACCCTGAGTACGATCCTACGACACTGGATGATGAGTATCGTCGCGACTTATCAGGTGGGGATATACCTGATATACCGGTAAATTACTATCGCGATAACAATCCAGACTCTGCCTTAGAAAAACCGCCTGCCAGCAAATGGCGCAGCCATGGTAGCCTGTTGTTTAACAACTGGATCAACTACTATGTTTACCAAATCACCCCTTACCAATTAGATGCTGAGCATATTCAGACATCAATCACAGGAGAGTAACGTGCAGCAGTTAGCATCGTTTCAACAACTTCAGCAGGCCCTTAACGAGCGTATTTTAATTCTCGACGGCGGTATGGGGACCATGATCCAAAACCGCAAATTTAGCGAAAGTGATTTTCGCGGTGAGCGTTTCAAGGAGTGGCACTGTGATATTCAAGGCAATAACGATTTATTGGTGCTGACTCAGCCAGAGACGATTAAGGCGATCCACTGCGAGTACCTTGAAGCGGGCGCTGATATTTTGGAAACCAATACCTTCAACGCTACGACGATTGCCATGGCCGATTATGACATGGAAGCGTTAAGTGCTGAAATTAACCTTGAAGCCGCTAAACTGGCGCGCGCTGCGGCGGATGAATACACCAAAAAAACACCGCATAAACCGCGTTTTGTTGCCGGTGTGTTAGGGCCAACCAACCGCACCTGTTCAATCTCCCCTGATGTTAATGACCCAGCGTTTCGCAATATCACCTTTAACGAACTCGTCACCGCTTACAAAGAATCCACCCAAGCGCTTATTGACGGTGGTTCAGATATTATTCTCATTGAAACCATTTTCGATACCCTAAACGCCAAAGCGGCGATTTTTGCGGTCGAAACCGTATTTGCAGAACGCGGTATTAAGCTGCCGATTATGATTTCCGGCACCATTACCGATGCTTCCGGTCGCACACTTTCTGGTCAAACAACTGAAGCATTTTACAATTCACTTCGCCACGCTAAACCGATTTCTTTTGGCCTTAACTGTGCGCTTGGGCCTGTTGAACTGCGCCAATACGTGGAAGAAATGAGTCGTATTTCTGATGTCGCCGTCTCTGCTCACCCCAATGCGGGCTTGCCAAATGCTTTTGGTGAGTACGATTTCTCGGTTGAAGACATGGACGAGCATGTACAAGAGTGGGCACAGTCGGGCTTTTTAAACATTATTGGTGGTTGCTGTGGTACCACACCTGAGCATATTCGCGGTATGGCAGAAACCGTTGCCAATATCGCCCCGCGCAAAATCGAAGCACGTGCAAAAGCGTGTCGCTTATCCGGCTTAGAGCCGCTGACCATCGAAAAAGAAACCCTGTTCGTTAATGTGGGTGAGCGCACTAACGTGACGGGCTCAGCGATTTTCCGCCGCTTGATCACCGAAGAAAATTACGACCAAGCAATCGCGGTTGCGCTACAACAAGTGGAAAATGGCGCTCAAATTATCGATATCAATATGGATGAAGGCATGTTGGATTCAAAAGCGGCGATGGTGCGCTTTTTGAATTTGATTGCTGGTGAGCCAGATATCGCGAAAGTGCCGATTATGCTGGACTCCAGTAAATGGGACATTCTTGAAGCCGGCTTGCAGTGTATCCAAGGTAAGGGGATTGTTAACTCCATCAGCTTAAAAGAAGGCGAAGAAATCTTCCGCAAGCAAGCTGAGCTGCTTAGACGCTATGGCGCGGCAGTGATTGTTATGGCGTTTGACGAAGTGGGGCAGGCAGATACGCGCGAGCGCAAGTTTGAAATCTGTCAACGCGCTTATCATATTCTCGTAGACGAAATTGGTTTCCCTGCGGAAGACATTATTTTTGACCCGAACATTTTCGCCGTTGCCACAGGTATCGATGAGCACAACAACTATGGTGTCGACTTTATCGAAGCAGTGAAAGACATCAAAGAAAACCTGCCGTATGCCATGGTCTCTGGTGGTGTATCCAATGTGTCTTTCTCATTCCGTGGTAACAACCCAGTGCGTGAAGCCATTCACGCGGTATTCCTGTATTACGCCATTAAGAATGGCATGGATATGGGTATTGTTAACGCTGGGCAACTGGCCATTTATTCTGACTTACCGGAAAAGCTCAAAGTCGCGGTTGAAGATGTTGTGCTTAACAGCGACGATGGCGCCACCGAACGCTTGCTGGAAGTTGCCGAAGAATATCGTGGTCAAGCGGGCGGCACGGCCAGTAAAGTTGATTTAGCGTGGCGCGAATTGCCTGTGAACAAGCGCCTTGAACATGCACTCGTTAAAGGTATTAACGAGTTTATTGTTGAAGACACCGAAGAAGCGCGCCTTGCTGCCAGTCGGCCGTTAGAAGTTATCGAAGGGCCGTTAATGGATGGTATGAATGTGGTCGGTGACTTATTTGGCGCGGGCGAAATGTTCTTACCGCAAGTGGTTAAATCTGCACGCGTAATGAAGCAAGCAGTAGCCCATTTACAGCCGTTTATCGAAGCGGAAAAAACCGAAGCCAGCTCTAACGGTAAAGTGCTACTGGCAACGGTAAAAGGTGATGTGCACGATATCGGCAAAAACATTGTTGGCGTGGTACTGCAATGTAACAACTACGAAATTATTGACCTTGGCGTAATGGTGCCATGTGAAGAAATTTTACGGGTTGCTCGTGAAGAAAACGTTGATGTGATTGGCTTATCAGGGCTTATCACGCCATCGCTTGATGAAATGGTCCATGTTGCCAAAGAAATGCAGCGTCAAGGCTTTGAACTGCCATTACTAATTGGTGGTGCTACGACTTCTAAAGCGCATACGGCGGTAAAAATTGAGCCACAATACGAGCACCCTGTGGTCTATGTGCCTAATGCGTCACGTTCGGTGTCTGTGGTGAGTACCTTGTTATCTGACGAGCAACGAGATGATTTTGTCGCTAAGCAAAAAGCCGAATACGTAAAAGTGCGTGAGCGCCACAATAAAAAAGGCCCACGGTCGTCACTGATTTCGCTAGAAGACGCGCGTGCGAATCCAACACCGATTAGCTTTGACAACTATACGCCAGTCAAACCTAAGCAGCTTGGTGTCACGGTCATTGATGAGCTAGACCTTAATGAGGTGCGCAATTATATCGATTGGACGCCATTTTTTATGACGTGGCAACTTTCTGGCAAGTATCCAAAAATCCTGGAACATGAGCTGATTGGCGAAGAGGCGACTAAGCTGTTTAACGATGCCAATGCCATGATTGACGATGTTATTAATAACAATAAACTCAAAGCCAGCGCTGTCATTGGTTTATTTCCTGCGCATAGCGTGGGTGATGATATTGAGTTATTTACTGATTCACAAAGTCAGCAATCAGGTCAGCGTTTGATGCGAATTCACCAGCTGCGCCAACAAGGTAAAAAGCCTGACGGGCAATATAACCGCTGTTTATCAGACTTTGTTGCACCAAAAGGCGCAACAGCCAACGGAAAAGAGGTGGAAGATTATGTAGGCGCCTTTGCGGTATCAGCTGGTTTTGGTGCGGATGAATTGGTCAAAGCGTATGACGCTGAGCACGACACTTATAACAGCATTTTGCTTAAAGCGGTTGCCGATCGTTTAGCGGAAGCGTCTGCCGAGTACCTACATGAAAAAGTGCGCAAGGAATATTGGGGTTACGCACCTGATGAAGCCTTTGATAACGAAGCGCTAATTCGCGAGCAATACCAAGGTATTCGCCCTGCACCCGGTTACCCAGCTTGCCCTGAACACACTGAGAAAGGCTTACTGTGGGAATTATTGGATGTGGAAAACAACATCGGCATGGAGCTAACGTCTAGCTATGCCATGTGGCCGGGCGCTGCGGTAAGTGGCTGGTACTTTGCGCACCCTGACTCAAAATACTTTGCGGTCGCGAAAGTGAATAAAGACCAAGTGCTCGACTACGCTGCGCGCAAAGGGTTTACCTTAGAGCAAGCTGAGCGCTGGTTGGCGGCTAATTTGGACTATGATCCGGATTAGTTTGTTTTGATTGAGCCAGTTAGTGATTAGCTAGAGAAAAACAACTGGCTCTTAGCGAGATAGTTCACCGTTAAACGAGCGACTTATTTTAAATAAGTCGCTAACCAGCTACTCACCTCACCAGTCATTTCTTTTCGATGCTTTGCCAGGGCATGATTACCTTGAGGGTAAACGACTAGTTTATTCGTTAGACCATGCTTATCCAATTGTTGCTGAAAGTCTATCGACTGCTCAACATTGACTCGTTTATCGTTTTCACCGTGCAGCAGCAAGTAAGCCGTCTCCTTTGGCAATTTCTCTACCCATTTACTTGCTGAACGGGAAGTGAGCACTTGCGCTCTATTTTCCTCAAAGTTAGGCACGCGCTTATGGTACATTTTTTCCATCTGAGGCCGCCAAGCAAGTGCTTTGTTTTCATCTGTTACCCCTGAAATAGCAACAATGGCGCTAATGTTAGGTAAATCGTGAGTGTTTGAGCGGTTTGCCGCTATGGCTTTGGCGACAAGATAGCTTTGCATTACCCCTCGGCTCCAGCCAACTAAGGCAATTTTCTCGGCATTCGCGTTAGGTAAAGTGCTAGCGATGTCGATGAGTTCAATAACATCTTGCACATCGGCACCACCAAATTCATCCCAGCCATTGTTTTTAATTCGCCCGCTACTGCTGCCACGGTATTGGCTACCAATCACTAAATAGCCTTGGGCGGCGATGTCGGCAATTAGCTTCATCTTTTTACCGAACGTCACATAGCCGTATGGACCGTTACCACCGCGGTTAAAAACAACGACAGGGAGTGGCTTACTGGAATTCTTAGGGGCGAGGTAGTAGCCTTCTATATTTAAGTCATCCACTTGATATAGAAAGCTTTTACAATCCAGCGTTGCTTTGTTTCTATCGTATCTCTCTTGCGGGAAATCCAGCTGAAACTTGGTTAAGTCAAAATTCTTCTTTGCAGACAGCATATCAATCCATTGTTGATAACTGGCGAATGGGCCGCGAAAGCAGTCTTTACTTTGGGTTATCGCAGCATTTGCGCTAAAAGGGAGCGTTAAATTAAGGGCAATCATTAGGATAACTTGCCATCGACTATTGAGAAATGTGTGAAACATAATTCATTCCTTTGAAAAAAGTGGCTGTTGGGACAGAAATTCAGCCCAAAACTACCTGTAAATATTTGCCTGGTAAAGTATTATTTAATTTTTAACAATCGGTAAAGGTGCTTAAAAAGGGACTTCTTCGCTAATTGTTTAAAGGCAATACCATAGGCATTTGGCGTGAAAAAAGTGGGGCTAGTTAACGAGTAGAAACCAAGCTATTTTGTCTTCACTTGCTATTAGGTGTTGAGACGATTTTCTTGCATTTTTTAGACTAAGTTACTTAGCAAGCCATAATCTTGCTGCTAGATGCAAACCTCGCTTTGTTATTTACTTTTTAGATGCTTTAACCATAGATCACGAATAACAACTTTAAAGTGTTTTATTGATATTGATCAAAAAACTAGCAAGTAGCTGTTTTTTATTAATTTCAGTCGTATAAATCCGTTTATTTAATATCCAAACCCTGTAGAATGGGTGCGTTTTTTCACATATTTTTTACAAAGTATTACATTTAGACTTTGCTTCTTTAATGTTTTCAATTGGATAAGTAGTAACATGCCAAAAAGCAGCCCCCCGTTTTTGCATACTTTTCTTTTAAACTATGCCCTGCCAGATCGCGCTCGCAAGCTAGGTTTAGGGGTATTGATTTCTGCTCTGTCGAGCAGTGCTGCGTTTGCCGCAACCGTTGATAATAGTTACACCGAAAATCAAGGCAAAATCGCGATTGATCACAATTTTGCTGCCTTTACGGGCAGTGATTATTCAGGTGGCTCATTGGCAACAACAATTTCCAATAGCACCGCTCATGATAAATTAACCTTAGCCGCAGATGCCAACACATCGACCACTAGTGGTGAGCTGTCGGTGGTTGGCAATCAAGTTTTTCTTGGTGATGGCAGCACCGCGATTCCTGTGGGTAGTGTTGATAGCACAAATAATGGTGACAGTGGCAAATCGCTGCAAGTGAATTTTTCTGCTGGCTTTGAAAATGCCAACTACGAGGTTGGCAGTAATGGTGATACCAGTATTCAAGGCTGGACGAATGTGTTATCGCAAGTGATTACTGGTCAAACGGTGATTGCGGGGCAAGTGGTACCACTCGATACAGTATACCCAACGACGGGGGACGACAGTTGTTCTAATATTGGGCCGAGAAACCAAGATAAAAATACCCCCAATAGTTTAGGCACTTTAAGTGTCCAGTTGACGACTGCGGAAATCCGCGCTGGCTCAGAAGGCGCCGCCGCGCAATTGAGCAGCACCAATGTATCCACACAAGTGGGCTGCGATATTGTGCGTGGCCCAGCAATTTATAGTAATAGCCTAGTCACCGTTGAGGCGGGCGATACCATAGCATTTGATTGGCGTGCCAAAGGTGGCCAGGATGCTTATGATGTCTACGGCTATATTATCGATGTTAATGATGCTAATAAATTCCAAATATTACTTAACCAAACTGGTCAAAACACCAATGCAACAAATTGGCAAACTGCATCCGCTACTATTGCTCAAGCAGGAACATATCGCTTTGTTTTTGTTGCCGGTACCTATGACTATAGTGGTGGGACCTCGGCTGGTGCACAGTTGTTTATGGACTCGTACCGTATTGCTCGCAAAAATCCAGCGCCAGTATTAACCGCTGCTAACATTCAAACGCTCGCACAAAAGCTGCGTTATGAAAATAACAATGACAACATTAATACCACCACGCGAACGCTGGCCATTACTGCAACTGATAAAAACGCTGCACAGATCTCAAGTCCAGCGAATATCGTGATTAGCGCGGTAAATGATGACCCTGTAATTTCCGGTGTTAATGCGAAAAGCTTGTTGGAAAGTCAAACGCAAGTGGCCGACTACAACGCCACAGATGCTGAGAATGACAGCCTAACTTTTTCCGTGACAGGTACCGATGCTAGCGTTTTTACTATCAATAAGGCTGGCTTGTTAACCTTTAAATCTGTGCCCTCGTTTTCGTCTCCCAGTGATAGCGACAGTAACAATCAATACCAAGTTAATGTAGTGGTGACCGACGACGGTAGCCCAGCAGCGAGCGATTCTATTGCCGTTACGGTTACTGTTCAGCAAGACAGTGACAAAGACGGTGTTGCCAACAGCGTGGAAACAAGCCAAGGGACAGATCCGTTTGATCAGCAAGATTATCAAGACACTGATAACGACGGTGTGCCAGACGCGCTTGATGATAACGGCAATATTGACGATGACTCAGGTAATGGTCTAGCGAACTACTTTATCGAATACCCCCAATCATTCCAGTGTGACGGTGATTACTTTATTTCTCAGCGTGACACTTTATTCCACCTAGACACCACCAAAACGCCGTTTGCGTTTAACGATGTTGCCCCCGCAGGGTTTCGCGGCAAGCAACTGATTAACTCGATTGGTTTTAACTATCAAGATGGTTACTACTACGCGACGCGAAACTCACGTAGTAATGAAATTCTACGAATTGAGGCGTCTGGTAATGTCCGTAATATGGGGGCAGTGACTGGTTTACCTCGTAGCCACTATATTCGCGGTGATTTTGACCTCAAAGGCACATACTACATTGCGACTAATCGACGGTTACATCGTATTAACCTAGAAACCATGACGGCAACCACACACTGGTTGCATGGTTACTTTGCGCCGCCTGATTTTGCCTTTAATGTGCGCGATGGCCATTTATATGGTGCGCAAAACAATCGTTTATATAAGTTGGACACAACAACTTACGAAGTGACTTCGCAAGTGATTAAAAACTTGCCATCTTCTGGCTATGGCTCTGCATGGTTTGACGCCGCTGGTCGTTTCTTCTTCTCATCAAACCAAACCGGTAATATTTTCCGTGTAGATGATTTTAACAATCCGGTTGCCAATCATGTATCTAAAGGCATGCCAACGTCGATTAACGATGGTGCATCGTGTGCAGGCTCGCCAATTCTCGAGCACACTATTTCGCCTGCTAGTACTTCGCCATTGCAAGAAGTTACGCACACTTACACCATAGACAACGGTTTACCTTCTACCGAGCCGCTAGGTAATAACTTATCGTTTAATTTTGCTGACAGTTTATCTGATGGTCGTACTTTTGTTGCTGACTCTTTAACCATTACTGGTGCAGCGAATAGCCCAACGATAAATAGTTACGCTGGTGGCGCATCACTGACTATCGATAATATTGAATTGGCTCCGGTCAGTCAGCTTGTGGTCACGGTAAAAGTCAAAATCCCTGCTAATTTAGGTGGCACTTATTATAACCAAGCCAAATTAACTGGTGTTGCACGTTACTTAGGTGGGCCGGAAATTTTGTCAGACAACCCTGGCGGAACACGCCCAGACGCAACGCCATTAGTTGTCGTCAGCGGCAGCGCTAACAATACCTTTACCGGCGCTGTGTATAACGATCTCAATCGAAATGGTAGCCGTGACCGCGGTGAGCCAGGTGTTGCTGGTGTTAAAGTTAAGCTTGATAGCGCCAATGAAATCAATACAGATGGTGATGGTAATTACCAGTTTAGTGCGCTGACAGATAATAACTATATTGCCCGTATTGAATTGCCAAGCGGCTTTACTCTGGTTGGCCCGAATCCATTAAACAAAGTCGCGCTAGCGGGTGGTAACACTGCAGCCAATAACGACTTTGCGATATTTTCGAAAGCGTCGATTATCGGCACCGTTTATAACGACATCGACGGTAACAAACGCCGTGATGCCGATGATGAACCGGGCATTAAAGACGTTACGGTTAACCTAATTAACTTCGTTAATAACCAAAAGCGGATAATCGCCACGACAACGACTATTGATGGCGGTTTCTATAGCTTTGAGCAGTTAAATGGCGGCTTGTACTATGTAGAGCAAATTGATGATAGTGCCTACAGCAGTGTCTCTGACAATTTAGTGGAAGTTAACTTGTTAAGTGGTCGCCAAGTAAAGAAAGACTTTGCCGATATGCTTAAAGGGACAATTTCCGGTCGTGTTTTTGATGATGCAAACGGCAATGGTATTCAAGATACTGGCGAAGACCCGCTGGTGGGCGTATCTGTTAGTATCACGGAGCGAGGCGCTAAAAATCCGCTTGAAAGCAAAACTACTGATGAGTTAGGTGCCTACAGCTTTAGTGTTGCGGCGAACAAGTCGTATATTGTTAAAGAATCTGATCCTGTTGGTTTTAACAGTATTACCAGTAACGAGCGTACCACCAGTGTTGGCGTTGGCGGCGCCGCTGTTGCCAACTTTGCCGATATCAAACAATCGGTGATTTCAGGTGTTGCCTTCGAAGATTTGAATGGCAATAAAGTTCAAGACCTTGAAGAGCTTGGCCTGTCTGGCATCAAGATCACGCTCAACAATGGCGCACCAATAACAACAGGCCCAGGTGGGCGATATCAATTTAACAATGTTACGGCTGGCACTTATGACGTTGCTAGTGCCAAGCCAAATAACTTTGTTCATGCCAGTGCTGACATTCAAAAAGTTACTATCTTACAAGGTCAATCGAACACCGCTAATTTTGCCTTTGTCGCCACTAACTCAGTTTCAGGCACAGTCTTCATTGATTACGATGCCAATGGAGAACAAGGGGCTAATGAAGCCGGTGTCTCTGGTGTCTTAGTCGAGTTATCAAATGGACTGTTTACACACACTGGCGATGATGGTCGTTATGAGTTTGCCAATGTTGTGGTTGGCAAATATGACCTTGCAATTACTGCGCCCGACGGTTTTAGTGCAACCACAGGGGTTAAAAAAGAGATCACCCTGACAGGTTCTAATGCGGCAACTCAAGGGTTTGGTTTGCGCCCTGATGGCGTCATCTCAGGGATCGCGTTTAATGATCTGAATGGTGATGGCAGCCTTAATAGCAATGAACAGGGCCTAGGTGATGTTGAGGTTAAACTCGATGATGGTAATCCTGTAGACACCACTATTGACGGTAGTTTTAAGTATGCGTTCCTAACGGCGACTGAAAAAACGGTTTCAGCGGCGGTGCCAACTGGTTTTGCTGCGACGACGAAACTGTCTCAGGGTAAAACGCCAAGTGCGAGTGTCAATTTTGGCTTTGTTCAGCTCGGCTCTATCTCTGGCGTGGTGTTTAGCGATGCGAACGGCAATGGTGTGCAAGATAGCGGCGAGGCAGGTTTGTCTGGCGCGACAGTCTCTATCTCTGGTGCTGATACTGGCTCTACCAAAACCGATGGCGCAGGTAATTACACTTTCACCAATTTAACCGGGGGCAGTGAAACCTTATCCGCTAGCTATAATAGCGATTACTTTAACATCAACGAAAACCCGCATAAGCTGACGCTTACCGACAAAGCGGTTTACAACTTTGCGTTACAAGAAAACATTGCACCGGTTGCCAATAATGACGTGGCGACAGTGGTTGAAGACAGTGCAAATAACGAAATTGATGCGCTAAACAACGATACGGATGCCAATGGTGACACCCTAACCATTACCTTAGCATCAGCCAGTAATGGCCGCGCTGCGATTGTGAATAACAAAATCAGCTATACACCTAACGGTGACTTTTCTGGGCGAGCGAGCATTAGCTACACCATTAGTGATGGTCGTGGCGCGACAAATTCTGGCACCATTACTGTGACGGTTGCTGGTGTAAGTGATGCGCCAACGGCTAATCGTCAGCGGTTAAGCACGGTTGAAGAAACGGCTGTACCTATTACGCTAACGGGTAATGATGTCGACGGCGATAGCTTAACCTTTAGTGTGCAAACAGGGCCAGCCAATGGCACTGTCTCTGGCAGTGGCGCGAATATTACCTATACGCCAGTAAAAGACTTTTTCGGTACCGATAATTTCACCTTTGTCGCCAATGATGGCAACAATGACTCTGCGCCAGCGACTGTTACTATTGAAGTAAGCAATGTTAATGATGCCCCAACGGCTCAAGGACAAAGCGTTGAGCTTACTGAAAATACCCGTGAGTCGATTACGCTTACAGGCAGTGACGTCGATGGTGACAGTCTAACTTACCTAGTGGCAACCCCACCAACCAATGGTACTTTAACGGGCAGTGGTGCCACGTTAACTTATCAACCAAACCAAGATTATATTGGCGAAGACAGCTTTACCTTTACCGTGAATGATGGCCAGCTCGCTTCTGATCAAGCGAGGGTTTCAATTACTGTAAATGCTGCTAATAATGCACCGCAGGCATTAGATGACAGTGTGACGGTTGAGCAAAACAGTATTGATAACCCAGTCAATGTACTTGCTAATGATAGTGATATTGATGGCGATGAATTAGTCGTCAGCAGTGCTGCTGCCAACCATGGTCATGTCGTTATTCTGGCCAATGGCGCATTGAACTATACACCAGAACAATCATTCCATGGTGAAGACACTATCGCCTATAGCATTAGTGATGGCAAAGGAGGCTCAGCCTCGGCCAGCGTTAAGGTGACCGTGAGTGAAAAGCCGGTTAACAAAGCGCCGATTGCCGTTGATGATAGTGTTACGATCAGCACTATTAACACGACAACAATTGATGTTTTAGCAAATGATTCAGATCCTGAGAATGATGAATTATCAGTTGTCAGCGCTTCGTCTGATTTTGGTAACACTCAAGTCGTCAATCAGCAAGTGCAGTTTACACCTTACCAAGGGGTGAGCGGTTTGCTTGTAGTTAACTACAGCATTGAAGATAGTGCAGGCAATACAGCATCAGCTCAAGTATTGGTTGATTTTGACAACACCCTCGCACCTGAAATCACTTTACCGCAAGACTTGTGTGGCGAGTTTACGGTTAATGCTAACGCTCTGTATACGCGTGTTGAACTAGGGCAAGCATCAGCGGTTGACCGCTTTGGTAATACAGTTCCCGTATCGCTTGTTGACGGTATTTCACTTTTCCCGCCGGGTTTAAATGAAGCCGCTTGGCAGGCAACCGATAGCGAGGGCAATACACGTATTGCCGTGCAGAAAGTCTGTGTTTTACCGCTTGTTTCACTTGCTAAAGATCAAATTACCAGTGAGGGGCAGAGTTTAACTATTGGTGTTCACTTAAACGGCAATGCTCCTGTGTATCCTATGGTTGTGCCATACACCGTCAGTGGTACTGCCAATAGTGACGATCATAATCTCGTGTCAGGTGAGCTGGTTATCGAGCAAGGTACGGATGCCTCTATAGCGGTAAAAATTACCGAAGACGGCAACAGCGAAGGCGACGAAACACTGGTGGTAAGCTTAGATTCGAGTGTCAATTTAGGTGATAAATCTACTCATACCATCACGATCAGTGACGGTAACATCGCTCCGCAAGTTACACTTAATGTTAGTCAGCAAGCACAAGAACGTTTGTTGATTACCGCCGATGGTGGTGAAGTCGTTATTCGCACCAGTGTTACCGACGCAAATGTCGCTGATGAACACAGCTACCAATGGCAGATAAACGATGCAAGTGTTACCAACACTAGTACTAACCCCGACATTTTTAGCTTTGATCCCACACAGCTTGCCGCTGGACTGTATCGTATTGATGTCGAAGTTACCGATAATGGCGTACCAGCTAAGTCTGCTAGCTCTTTTGTTTATATTGAGTTAGTCGGTCAACTACCAGAGCTAACTGACGCGGATACTGATGGCGATTTGATCCCTGATAATCAGGAGGGCTTTGGTGATAGTGATGCCGACGGTATTGCAGATTATCTGGATGCAACACCAGAGTGTAATGTCTTACCTGAGCAAGCAATTGTTACCAATGCTTACTTAGTCGAAGGGCAAGCCGGCGTTTGTTTGCGCCGTGGTGAGTTCACTTTAATGGGGGAAACCGGTGGTGCTCAAATCACAGATAACGATGTGGCTAACGAAGGTGACCAGCTGACTCAAGATACCGAAGCCACTAATATTGGCGG
The DNA here is from genome assembly GCF_003390335.1 of Thalassotalea euphylliae. Classification (NCBI taxonomy): domain Bacteria; kingdom Pseudomonadati; phylum Pseudomonadota; class Gammaproteobacteria; order Alteromonadales; family Colwelliaceae; genus Thalassotalea; species Thalassotalea euphylliae. Next base: position 3,955,859 of record NZ_QUOU01000001.1, on the reverse strand, counting down.
TATCTTTGATTATATTGCCTATGGTTTGCCTGTTCAGGGCAGCAGTTACGCAATCGTTATGCCGCAGCGTAACCCTGTGCCGGAAAATCCTGTCTATCGTAAATTTAATTTGGCGCAAGGTTGGCATAACTTTATTGAAGATGCCAACAACAGCTTGTGGTCTACAGCTGGTGAGCCGGGCTACTGTCCGCCGCCTGCGGTTGACAACAACAGTGTTTGGACACCGGGTTTAACGCCGGGTCACTGGTGTGTGCAAATGGTGATTGAAGATGGTGGGGTTAACGATGATGACGGTGAAGCTAATGGCACTGTTGTTGATCCAGGCTACGTCGGCGTATTGAAAACAGCTAACCAGCTCCCGGTTGCTGAGGACGATAGCGAAACCTTACTGGTTAATTCAGAAATCACACTTGATGTGCTGGCCAATGACAGCGATGCCGATGGTGATGTGCTAACAATCAGCTCAGCAACGGCGAACATAGGTGAAGTGTCCATTGTTGATGAGCAGCTGCACTTTACTCCACCGCCAAACTATAACGGTGATGTGGTCATTATCTATGGTATTACTGATAGCCAAGGCGGTACGGCACAAGCCGAAGTGACACTCAGCATTATTCCAAACAATGCGCCACAAGTAAGTGGTGAGCAAAGTGAGATGAACCAAGGTGAAGAACTTACCATTAACTTGCTTGAAAATGACACCGACCCAGAAGGCGATACGCTAACGCTAGTGCGTGTTGAAGTAAATGCTGAGCAAGGCCAAGTGAACTTCAACAGCAATGGTCAGGCAAGTTTCACCCCTGCGGCCAATTTCTCTGGGGCAGTGCTGATTAATTATATCGTTGAGGACACAGTGGGTAATCAAAGCCAAGGGCAATGGCAAATCAAGGTTGTGCCATTAACACAAATTCAGGCACAAACCAAAGGTGGCGGTAGTGTTAACCTATGGATGTTATTGCTGCTTGTACTATTAACCGCGCGCTTAAAGTGGCAAGCAAAAGGATAAGTAATGAAGAAGTATAACCTGATAACCGCCAGCATTTTATCAGCGGGCGTAATGGCCAGTAGTCATGTGATGGCTGATAGCAGCCAATGTGATTCGCAAGACGCTCATTATCAACAATGTGACAATCAACTTGGTTGGTACCTTGGCGCAGATGTTGGTATTGCCAAAACGGATGTGGGTCGCAGCGACGTTGAGCGATTTTTCGAACAATCTCAGCTTGATGCTGATGTGGTCGATGTTGATGATCAAGGCAATGCTTGGTCAGCATTTATCGGCTATCAATTTAATACTTACTTCGCCATTGAGCTTGGTTATCTAGATTTGGGTGATCGCAGCGTTGATTTTACCGGGCAAACGGCTGACCTTGATGCATTTTACGATAATGTCGAGCATATCTACCCACAATCTGCGGAAGGTGGCACCATTAATGTCGTGGCGTCGTATCCATTGTCAGAGCGCTTTAAAGTATCGGGTAAGCTGGGGTATTTTGATTGGCGTGGTGACTATCAAACGCGTGAATCAGGACAGGGTGTGGGGCAAGACAGTGTGTCAGATCAAGATATCTGGTATGGCGTTGAGCTTAACTATCGCGTAGCAAACAATTGGCAAGCCTATTTAGGCTTTTCTCAGGTCAACCTAAGTCGTGACGACAATGAGGTATTCAACTTGGGTATACGTTACTACTTTGGTGGTGGCAAGACTCATACTGTGAAGCAAAAATCTGAGCCAGTGGTTAACGAGGACAAAAACTCGACTAACTCAGTAAATTCGCAATCGACACTATTAAAACAACCACAGCCAGTAAAAGTGCTAGAGCAAGATACTGACAATGATGGCGTGTTCGATCATATAGATAAGTGCGCGCAAAGTGATAGCCGCTATCAGGTTGATAGTGACGGTTGCACCTTAATGCAGCCGCAACAAGCCAGCTTTAACTTAGTAGTACGCTATGCCAATGACAGTGCTGAAATCGCCCCCAGCTATTTTGAAAAAATTGCTGAATTAGCAGAATTTGTGAATAAGTATCGGGTCAATAGCTTAACCGTTACGGGTCATACGTCAGCACCCGGCAGTAAGGCTTACAATCAAACCTTATCAGAGCAACGAGCACAATCACTTGCTAAAATACTGGTCGAGCAATATCAGATCAAACCTGAAATTATTAACACGCAGGGCAAAGGTGAGAGTGATTTACTTGATACGTCGAATAATGAGCAAGCTCATCAGCTCAATCGTCGTATTGAATTGAGCTTAAAAGAAGAATTGCTATTACCTGTAAAAAAATAGCGAATACTTAGATAAGCTGTAGATTAATAAAAGGGCGCTTAAAGAAAACTTTAAGCGCCCTTTTTGTTACTCAAAACTTCTCAGCTCACGTTAGCTCATATTTGCTCACGATAAAAAAGCCTAACACGCATAGCGATCCGGCAGCCTTGAGTTGCTAGCTAGATATTTTATCTAGCCAGCGTTGGCTCACTCTAGCGCTCACTGACTTAATTTGGTCAAGGTGCTAGATTTTAATCAATTGCTTACCTGTATTTACGCCTTTGTATAAGTCGGCGAGTGCTTGCGGCGCATTTTCCAACCCTTCCGTGATATTTTCGCGATATTTTAATTCGCCTTGCGTGTACCACTGGGCAAGTTGCTGCAATGCGGCTGGCGCTTTAGCGGTGTGATCAATCAAGACAAAGCCCATTACGGTTAAGCGCTTAGTTAAGATATGGCGATCGCGGCGTGGGCCTAATGGTGTTTCTGGCTCCCAGCTTTCAACGGCAGCGGTGCCGACTTGTAGCGCACGAGCGTTCATCGCTAGGTTAGGGTATACGGCATCGGCGATAGCGCCAGAGGTGTTATCAAAAAATACGTTGATGCCTTCTGGCGCAAGCTCAGCAATGGCTTTTTCTAAGTTTTCGGTAGTCTTGTAGTTAAGCGCGTGATCGTAGCCAAATTCATCAACGCACATCTCAACTTTGTCGTCGCTACCCGTTAAACCAATGACTTTACAGCCTTTAATTTTGGCAATTTGACCAGCGATACTACCTACGCCACCAGCGGCAGTTGAAATTAATACGGTTTCATCCGCTTCAATTTTACCCAGCTCATTAAGCACCAAGTAGGCAGTTAAACCATTTGGTCCTAGTGCGCCCAGTGCACTTGAAATTGGTGCGAGATCTGGGTTTATTTTGCGTACCATAGGGTTAGGTTCGCACACACAGTATTCTTGCCAACCGAAAATGCCGTAAACCGTGTCGCCTTTGGCATAATCAGGGTGTTTCGAATCGACAATTTCACCGACACAAATTGAACGCATGACTTCATCAATTTGCACCGGTGGTAAATAGTTTGGCTCTAGTGATACCCAACCGCGCATTGCTGGGTCAATCGATAGGTAAATATTTTTAACGGCAATTTGCCCCTCAGCCAGTGTTAACTCTAGCTCGGCGGTTTTTGCTGAAAAGTGCTCTGGGCCCGGGATACCATCAGGGCGTGTTGATAATACGATTTGGCGATTTTGCATCACACTCTACCTTTTATGCTTAGCTGCTAATAATAATTTGTTGTTCCATTATAACCATCATGCCAGTAACGGGTTATCAGGTAATCTATTAACGGTAATACAATTTTTGAATAACGACAGGCTGTTTTTGCCAGTTATTGATTGCCAGCTCGCTCGCTTTTGCTGTGAATGATAGCGCTCGTAAATTAGCTCGCGTAAAATCCTTGTTTTGTTCTTCGTTATCTTTGCTTGTCAATGGCTAAACCTCGTAAAAAGCTACCGGAAAAGTCTGTCGATATTTATTGCAGTAAGTGTAATAGCGCCTTATTTCAGTATAAAAAAGGCGGTAAAGGGGCGTTGGTAAAATGCTTTAAAGAGCGTATTACCAAAGACTTCACTCATGCGCCTTGTCAGTGCCCTAATTGTCAGCAAGTGTTTGCCCGTGAAACGCTGATTCGTGGCACACCTGCGTATAAAATGATTGGCGGCAAGGTGTGGTTTAAATAATCCCGTATTTGTTACTTATGTTTATATCATTTGATAGGGCTTAGCTGTGTATTTTGCGTGCGGTTTAAGCGGGTTGAATTTAGCCTTTGTTTGATGGTTATCAATTGTGAATGAGTTAACACAACATCCAAGCGTTAGTTTGTTTAATATTTATGTTTTGTCTGTATGGCTTGTAACAATGCTTGACTAAATTAGAGTGAAGTTATCCAAAAGCAAAATTTACTCAGTGACACTTGCGAGATAAGCAGTGTTTTAAAATGGCAGTAGCAACGAGGTGTTTGATGTATAAATAGTTGTTTTTAGTATCGCTAATGGCGCTTAGCGTCGTTAGTTGTGGCGGTGGTAGCGGTGATTCTGGCAGTGCCTCGACAAATACGAGTGCGCCAGACCCTTCTGCTGGCTCGGATAATAGCGGCGCTAGTTCAGGCGGTAGCTCTAGCAGTAGCGGGAATTCGGGCAACGGTGATAGCTCAGGTGCTGGTGATAATTCAGGTGCTGGTGATAATTCAGGTGCTGGCGATAATTCTGGTGCTGGTGATAATTCAGGTGCTGGTAATGGCTCAGACTCTGGCAATGGACAGTCATCACAACCGACTTTAAAACCGAACTCCAGCATCAGCATTGGTCGAACAATAAATGTGTTAATGTTGCACTCGCATACCACAGATCAGCGAGCATTGCGCCAAGATGAAATTGACGCATCTTTTGATTTGGTCAAAGAGGTGTTGGCATATAATCAGGTCACTAACAGCTATCAAGTCAGTTACGCTCAGTATGAGTCTGCCCAATCGAGCCAAGAGATGCTGGCCTACAACGCAAATAGCGGTAACTATCCTGAGTCAAATGCCCTTGTTCAGTCAGCGTGGATAAAAGACAGTGCCAATATCGAAATGTTGAATCGCGCCGATATTGTGGTGTTGAGAACGAGTTTTAACAGCGAAAATACATCGGGCTCTTTCTGGGGAGCGGGCACTGGTGAAACACCCATTTGGCCGAAATTAGCGGCAATTGAAGGGCTGAAACAAGAGCTCGTCTTTTTCAATGCGCCAACAGATCCTGAAACTCAAGGGTTTCCTTACCCCCACAATCCTTACTTGGCTGATAGCCTAAAAATTTCGCGCTTTGATCGCATTTTTGCACATGAATTTATCCATGCGTTGGGTTACCAAGCTCATGATGAAGGGGTTGATGTTCATCAAACAGAAGCATTCTCAACCAGAGTGCGCGATGATTTAGCCTACTCGCCAACAGTTGGCGATACCCTCTCCTATGGCGACTGTTTTTCGGTTATGGGCAATGCGGATTGTTCGTTGATGCTGTCACCTTCTGCTAAAGAGCTATTGGGGGTTAATCTTGATGCGGTTTCGGTTTATCAAACACAAAAAGTGCAGCTGGCTAATGGCCAAGTGCTCAAAGCCTTGTTAGAGCAGTCGACTGGTATTACTGGGTACGAGCAAATTTTGACTTATATTACCTTGGCAACGCCTGACAACAGCAACTACGGCCAAAGCCTTAACGGGGATATTGAACTGGCGGATGCTAGCCATAGCCTGCAGGCGAACAAGCAAGGTTACTTGTTGCGTTTGGTCAAAGTTGATGTCTCAACAGAGACAACCCCTAACGTTGTGCTACTGGATGCATCTCCACCGTTAAATGATGTTGATTACACCTTAAACGTTGGTGACACCATTAGTGTGGGGCAAGGTAAAAATAGAGTACTTATCTCAAACCGCTGAGCAGGCTGAATTTCAGCTAACGTACTTTTAGGCAGCCAACGGCGCAGCTTTATCTCATCAATTAATAAAGCGCAGCTTGAGAAAATAAAAAAGGAGTCATATGACTCCTTTTTGCTTTTTAAAATAGTTTATTAAATATAGTTTGTTAAATATAGTTTGCTAAATCGTCATTTTATGGCTGAAAGTGACGATTAAAGAAATTCACAATCGTGCTATTCAAATGCACTTTCACTGCTTTGCCACGCATACTGTGCTTGCTGCCTGGGTAGGTCATTAGTTCAAACGTTTTGTTTTTATCTTGCATCGCTTTGATCAGCTTAGTGGTATTGGTAAATAGCACGTTATCGTCGGCCATGCCGTGATATACCAAGAGATCGCCAGATAAGCCATCAATATAAGGAAAAACGCTGCTCGCATCGTAACCTGCTTGGTTAGCTTGTGGGTGATTTAAGTAACGCTCGGTGTAGTGTGTGTCATACAACATCCAGTCGGTAACCGGCGCGCCAGAAACCCCTGCTTGAAAGTAATCGCCGGCTTTGAACATCGCCATTAATGCCATGTAGCCGCCATAAGAGTGGCCATAAATACCAATACGCTCTTTGTCGACGAAAGGCAAGGTATGCAGGTACTTCACACCTGTAATTTGGTCGGTCACCTCAACATCGCCTAGCTTCTCGTAAATTGGAAACTCAAATGCAGTACCGCGATAGTTGGAGCCACGGTTGTCGAGCTGGAATACCACATAGCCTTGTTGCACTAAATACTGGGTTAAGTACTCTTTGCTGCCCCACTGGTTGGTAACGCGCTGTGCGTGTGGACCGCCATAAACGCGCACGATAACTGGGTATTGTTTACCCGGTGCCATAGTGGTTGGCTTGTAGAGTTTGTAATACAGGTTCGCCTGACCGTCATCTGAGGCGAGTGAACCAAATTCGGGTGCCACCCAGTCACTCAAATACGGGTTGAGTGGATGCTGTTCATCAAGCTTGTTTTCAGAAAGCCAAGTTAAATGCTCACCACCAATTTGATGCAAGCTCACTTGCTTGGGTTGGGCAATGCTTGAGTAATCGTCTAGGTAGGTTTTAAAGTCGCCAGCGATGGTGACATCGTGATAGCCGTTGCGCTTAGTGACACGAGCGACATGCTCGGGTGATTTACCCGACAATGGCGCTTTGTATAGATGGCGTTCAAGTGGCGTATCGGCACGACCGGTGAAATACACCCAACCATTTGCTTCGTCAACGGCTTTTACACTGTCAACCACCCATTGACCCTTGGTCAGTTGTGCTTGTAACTCGCCTTTTTTATTGTAGCGATAAAGGTGCTTAAAGCCATCGCGCTCAGACGCCCAAATAAAACTGCCATCGCTGAGGAAGGTTAGATCGTCATTGAGGTTTAGCCAGTGATCTGAGGTTTCCGTAAGCAAAGTTTTCTGGCGACGCGATTTGATGTTGTAGCTGCGCAGCTCAAGTGTTTGTTGGTTGCGACTTTGCCACTGATAGGTTAGCTGTTGGCTGTCTGGCATCCAGTTAACACGTGGCAGGTAAATATCGCTTTCTTCGCCTGTATCGACAAATCGAATACGCTTACCTTTGACATCAACAGTTGCCAGCTGAATATTAACATTGTTAGTGCCAGTTGCTGGGTAGCGCTGCTCAATCAGCTTAATTTCTTCCGCGTAAATTTCATTGCGAATTTCCACCTGTACAGGGGATTCGTCGACCCGTAAAAACGCTAAGTTTTGCTCGTTAGGTGCCCACCAGTAGCCTGTCATACGCCCCATTTCTTCTTGGGCGACAAATTCAGACATGCCGTTTTTAATGAGTCCGCCACCGTCTTTGGTCAAGCGGCGCTCTTTGCCTGACGCTAACTCGTAAACAAAAATGTTTTGCTCACGAATAAATGAAATATAGTTGCCTTGGGGCGAGAATTTTACGTCAGTTTCAAACGCTGGCGTTTCTGTAATACGGCGTGCGGCTTGGTCGGTCAAACTGTAGTAATAGACATCGCCGTTAAGTGGAAACAACAACGCTGTGCCATCGCTAGAGAAGGTGTATTCCATAATGCCTGAGCCATAAACACGCTGGCGTTCGCGGCGTGCTTTTTCTTCATCTGAGAGGGTTTCAGGGCCAGAAAAAATATCGTTGGAATCAACCAATAAACGGTGTTGCTTGTCAGCTAAATTGTATTCCCACAAATCGTAGCGGTTTAAGTCTTCTTTCTTCCCTTGCAAGTAAGTGACGCGATGGCCATCGGGTGAAAATTTTAGCGACTTAGGGGTTTGTCCGCTCAGGGATGGTGAGCTGTGAATACGCGCTAATGAAAGCTGTTCGGCATACACAGGTTGCAATGCCAGTGCACAGCCCAGAGTGAGTGCGACACGAGTGAATAACGTCATAATAAACCTGAATTTTATTATTAATAAAAATGGTTAATCCAATGCGTTGAAGCGATAGCTGCATTAACCAAGGATTTTGTGTTGTCGCATACTAGCAAAATTCACTAGCTAAGGCTAAATCGCTTCTAATGCTTCGCTCAGCTTTTTGACGCCAATCACCTTCATTCCTTCAATTTTGGTTTTTGGCACATTGTTATATGGCACGATAGCGCGTTTAAAACCGTGTTTAGCCGCTTCGTTTATGCGCTCTTGACCACTGGGTACTGGGCGAATTTCACCCGACAGGCCAACTTCACCAAAGACCACTAAATCTTGTGGCAAAGCGCGATCGCGAAAGCTCGAAACCAAAGCTAATAGCAAGGCTAAATCGATACTGGTTTCAGTGACTTTGACACCGCCAACCACGTTCACGAAAACGTCTTGGTCATTCATTTGCAAGCCACCATGACGATGCAAAATCGCCAACAGCATGGCTAATCGGTTTTGTTCAGCACCCACTGCAACGCGTCTTGGGTTGCCCAGTGCTGAGTGATCCACTAATGCCTGAATTTCAACCAGTAGTGGGCGCGTGCCTTCCCATAACACCATAACAATACTGCCGGGCGTTTGCTCTTCGCCGCGATTAAGAAAAATGGCCGATGGGTTTTTAACTTCTTTTAGCCCTGTGCCTGTCATGCCAAATACGCCCAGTTCGTTGACTGCGCCAAAACGGTTTTTGTGGCCGCGCAGGGTGCGGTAACGAGAATCGGTCGAGCCTTCAAGCATGATTGAGCAATCAATACAGTGCTCTAGTACTTTCGGGCCAGCCAGCGAGCCGTCTTTGGTGACGTGACCCACTAAAATCATGGCAACGTGATGTTGCTTGGCAAACCGCGTCAGAAAGGCGGCGCTTTCTCTGACTTGCGAAACACTGCCGGGCGCTGATTGAATATCTGCCATGTGCATAACTTGAATGGAATCTATGACCATAATTTTCGGTTGCTCGCGTTCGGCAATATGGCAAATATTTTCAACGCTGGTTTCTGATAGCAACTTGAGTTTGTCTGTCGCTAAACCTAGGCGTTTGGCACGCATGGCGACTTGTTGTAGCGATTCCTCACCCGTGATGTAGAGTGTCGGCATTTGGCTGGCAAGGTGACACATGGTTTGTAGCAGTAGGGTACTTTTACCCGCGCCCGGCTCACCGCCGATCAAAATCGCGCTGCCCGGTACAATGCCACCACCTAAAACGCGATCAAACTCAAGGAAACCGGATGAAAAACGTGGTAAATCTGTTAAATCAATGCTGTCTAGCGTTTGTACTTGTGCGGCGACAGTGCCAGCAAAACCAGAAAAATTGCCGCCGCGGCCTGTCGCTTTCGGTTGGCGAAATTCGGAAATAGTGTTCCACGCTTTGCACTCGGGGCACTGGCCTAACCAACGAGAGAAGTCGGCGCCACATTCAGTGCAGACATAAGATGTTTTGTTTTTTGCCATGTTTTTCCTTGTCAGGTACAGATATTGCTAGCTCGTTTTGTTAGATATTGATTTTAGTTCCATTGTGTTTAAAAATTGGCGCTAAGTGTTGTTCTAACTAGTGATTTTATCGGCTATGTAGTTTATCGGCTATGTACTATGATATCTGGCTGGTGTTGTCGAATCGCTGTTAGCGCCATTGTAAAGAAAATAGAGCTTAGATGACTAAAGATTTTTCTCAACATGCAAAAATAATTGAGCGCTTTAGAGGCGAGGTTAAGCAAGCTGATTTTGAGGCTAGCTTTCTCTCTGCCACTAAAAGTCTAGCCAAAACAGAACGTTTCCTATTGAAAATGGAAATCAAACGTTTGGCACAGCCGTGTACGCGCTTAATTGATTTACGCGGCCATGTTGATGGCGACTGCAAGGCGTTTGACGATGATAACCGCACCCATTACCTCGATGATTTAGCCATTAAGGTTTACCAGGAAAGTGTTAACGCCTATGGCGCGTATACCTTTGGTGTTTATGAGGCGGTCAACAACACCGACAATAACTTTCGCGTTATTTACCAACGTGAAAAGGCGGGTAAGTTAACACCCGCTGTCAACTCAGCGGATTCACTAAAAGTACAAGAAAAGCTGCACTACCCCGCGAAGTTTGTTGCCCTTGGCGATTTTCATAATCGCCAAGAAGAGCGCATGAACTTCGCTATTCCTGTTATTGCGACACTCGCCAACGAGCAAAGATCAGAAGCGACCAGCTCAGACATCAGTATTTCTGGCGTCAAGTTTCGCTTTAATGAAATGCAAAAAGTGGCCGTTGGTGATGTCATTAAGTTGGAATTTACCGGGTTAAGCCAGGAATTTCAGTTTGGAAGTCAGTCGGTGTTCGAATACCAAGTGAAAAACATCGCGCTGGAAGATAAAATCCAATTAATTGGCGCACAGCGAATTTTAGACAAAGAAAAAGATGGCTTTAAACAGTTTTTAAAAGGCTTTATTCAAGGAAATAAACGCCGTTACAAGATTAATTTAGACAACACCATCGCCGCGCTGAAATCGCGCAGTTTAGAGCAATTCGCGTTACCTAAAATTAATGAGTTGCCGGTTTTTGTTGAAGCCAAAGACGGAAAGTTTGTGCCGCGCTTTGCGCTAACCTGTAACAACAACCAAGCGGTTTATCAATATTGGCAAAATGAAGCCAAGCAAAGCACCTTGTTTAATCTGATTGATTCTGATCGCATTGAACGCATGTTACGCGCAGACAAATCCGGTCACTCACTCTTGGTGTATAGCTTTGTTCATCAAAGCCAAGGGCGTTCATACTTCTACACGGCAGATGAAAATCAGCTTGCTCAAGACGACGCCTTTATCAAGCCGTTTTTAGGCTTTGCAGCATCCAAACCAACTTTTGCTGTGACTATGTTATCGATTATTGCGGTCGACAAACACAAAGCTACGGCGCCGTTGACGCTTGCCAATACTTTGGCAAAAAAAGATGCTTATTTGGATATGCCCATTTCTGAGGAAGTGCAGGGGCTATTATCAGGCTTGCCTTACATTGTTGTCGCAACGGATGTAACCAATAAGCAGGTGCATGCAGATTACGCACAATTTAGTTTTGAAAACATTGCGACCAGTAAATTAAAGGCGTTTGGGCACAAGCGCTTGGTGAGTCCACCGCTGATGGATGAAGTTGGCGTAAACTATCGCAACCAACGACAAGAGCCGCGCTTTGTTTATAAAACACCAGTTGAAGTGGAAGCTGAAGGGGTTACTTGGACGGGTGAAGCACAAGACTTTTCTGTCTCAGGCTTAAAGGTGCATCTGGATAAATCGGCGGTGCTTACTAAAGGTGAGATCGTTAATATCAGCTTCCCAAATTTGCAAAAAATTACCTCGAGTTTCAATCTTACATCACTGCCTTATGAAGTGATGCGGATCAACCAAAAGAAGAACATTTTGAACCTGCGCGTTCATGTTGAGCGACATCAGCATATTGGTCGAGCATTCTTTAAAGTACTGATTGAAAAAAATAGAGAAAAGCTCAAGAAAGACGAATACGCGGATATGATCCCTGGGCTGGCAAAAGCACTCAGGGCTATTTACGCGAAAAGTACCAGTGTGCCTAGCTTGTATGTGCAAACCAGTGGTAGTCGTTACAAAGTCGAAACGCTAGCGGCAAGCAGTGAACAAACGCCATTTCTCAATCGCTTGAAGCACCTTAGCGATCGACCTAGGCACCATAACTTGTATCCGCTCTTACATCACCCAGAAGCGGCCAACTTAATTAATGTCACCTTGAAAAAGCTGCAGGCCAGTGACGCGCCTGCCAGTGAAACACTCTTTATTGCGATCAAGCATGATGTGGAGTTTGTCGACAAAGCCGTCACCGCTAAACTGGCGAGTGAACTGGACAGCCCTAAGTTGAAAAAGTTATTTATTGCTAACGCACAGAAAAGTGGTGAGTTTTATTGCGTGAGAATCAAGCTATCACGGACGGCAGAGCCAGATATGGAGCATTTAAACCCAGAGCTAAGTTATATCAGCTCTTATGCGATTCACCGTGGCAAGCAAATTGAGCAAGAAATATGGAGTGTTGCAGGTGTGATGCAATGCGTTGATATTACACAGGAAGTGATATATCGACACAAGTTATTAGGTTAGCTAGTAGTCGTCAGTGTGAAATCACTAAAACGTCAAATCGCTAAAGTATTGATAAATTAAAATAAATAAGCTATTGCAAGCAGGGTGTTGCAATAGCTTTTTTAATGCCTAGAAAGCGCAAGAAGCGTGAGCGCTTATTTAAGCCAGTGCAGCATGCAATCTAGCCCTGAGTGGCTAATACTGGAGTCGGCTTTGGCAAGCACCAGTGGCTTTGCTTTGTAGGCAATGCCCAGCTGTGCAGCGGCCATCATCACCAAATCGTTGGCACCATCACCCATGGCGACCGTTTGCGCTGGGGCAATATTTTGTTGTGTAGCCAGTTCAACCAGCACGTCTGCTTTTTTCTGCGCATCGACAACTTCACCGAGCACTTTCCCCGTTAACTTGCCATCTACAATCTCAAGCGTATTGGCATAAGCTGCATCCAAACCAAGCGTGTTTTTTAAATAATCAGCAAAATAGGTAAAGCCACCCGAAGCGATAGCGACTTGCCAGTGATGGGCTTTTAGCTGCGCCACTAAGGTTGTTAACCCCGGCATTAGCGGCAGGTTTTCAGCAACACTGGCGAGAATTGATTCAGGTGCGTCGGCTAATGTGGCAACGCGTTGATGTAAGCTTTGTGAAAAGTCGAGTTTGCCTTGCATCGCCAGCTCTGTTACCTCAGCCACTTTCCCACCGACACCAGCGAGCTTGGCAATTTCATCAATACATTCAATTTCGATGGTCGTTGAGTCCATGTCCATCACTAGTAAGCCTGGCGTTAATAAGCTGGGAGCGTTAGCTACAATCGCTGCTTCAAATCCGTGCGCTGTGGTTAACGACACTAATTGCGCTCGCGCTGTATTGACATCGGCGCATTGCACGCTAAAGCGCGCACTTTCCACTTGATTGCGCTGGTTGATAGCGGTAAGTGCCATTGTTGTTATTTGGCATTCAGTCACAATGCGGTGTAACAGCGCAGTCGTAAGCGAAGTAAAGACAACCAGTTCAAGCTCGCTGGCAAAGGCTTGATAGTCGCTAAACGTAAACCCTTTGGCAGACGCTGACACGGTTAATGGCGCGGTTAATATCTCGGCGGAAATAGAGGCTGCTTGGAAGGATTGCGCAAGCGAGTGCTCACCACAAGTAATGTCAGTTTGGAAATGGTTAGTTTTCACGAAAGAGTCCTAAATTCAGTATTTAAACAAGCGCGCGCATACTATATGGTATAAATATTGTTCACTTGGTTAATGGCTACGATGCAAACAGAATTGCCTTTATACCCCAAAATATCGTCGATTTATAACAAAATTCTGCAATTAGCGATAGCGATAGTGTTGATTGTGGTGTTGCTGAATATGCTGATCGTGCGCTTTGATGATCAGGCCAAACGCATCACGGCGCAGCAGCAGGTTTTTGCTGACGATTATATCGAGCAAGCGGGGCAGGCAATGTTGGTGCTGATAAAGCAAGACAAGAAGTCAGCAATTAATGAGTATTTAACCAAGCTAGCAACGCCTGAGTTTGTGTTAGGCGCAACTTTGTATGATCAAACCGGGCAAACCATTGGTTTTGGCGGTAGCAAGCAGAGTATTAATGAGCTTTACGGGCTTAGCAGTGAACTCCCGCCTTTAACGCCCACTGTAAGCCCCTTAGTGGTTGAGCTAAGAGATGAAAAGCTCTATGGCTATTTACGCTTAACGATCAGAAAGCAAACATGGCAGCAAAACTTGTTGCAAGCCAATGAAGAAAACCAAGTATTTACCCGCTATATGTTATTAATCGCGGGCTTGGTTGGCTTTTTGTTAGCGCGTGGACTTAGTCGCTTTAGTCGCTCTAGCCGCGTTAGCAGTGTTAACCAAGCTAACCACAAAAGTTACCGATTAAAGCCAAATAATTGATCAATATTCTTTTCTAGTTGCTCAGCAAGTGCGTTCCTCTCTTCACTTCGCAAACTGGCGAGGGTATCAAACACGTCGGTGACATGTTTCGGGTGATTAGCTTGCCCTTGAAAGCCCGCTAACGGCATCGACGGCGCATCGGTTTCTAGTACCATGGCTTCGATGGGGAGTTTTTTTACTGTGTTGATGGTTTTCGCCGCTCTTGGGTAGGTAATGGTGCCGCCAATACCCAATAAAAAGCCCAGATCCAGATACTGCTTTGCTTGCTGGTAGCTACCAGAGAACGCGTGAACTATGCCGCCTTTGGTCAGCTTGGCTTTTTTTAAGCTACGCACGACCTCTTGGTGAGAGCGCCGATGGTGGACAATCACTGGCAGCTGGTGTTTATCAGCAAGCAATAATTGTTGCTCAAAAATATCGATTTGCTGGGCTAGGTTTTTTTCCGGGGCATCGGCGTTTTTCGCAATCGTGCCGTCGACGCCCATCTCCCCCAATGCAATTAATGATTGCTTGTGTTGATTCACTAGAAGGTCGAGCTGTGATATTGCATCTGCTGGTAAATCGTCTAAAAACCAAGGGTGAATACCAAGGCATGGATAAACGGCTACATCATCAGTCGTATTAGTTGTTAACGACAATACGCTTTGCCAGTTTTGCGGGCCAATGCTGGGAACAATAATCCGCTTGATATTGCGCTGCTGGCAGGTCGCTAACACGTTATCAAGCTGCTCGGCTAGCTCGGTAAAATCTAAATGGCAATGGCTGTCAGTAAACTGGCTATCGGTAAAAGTAGACAAGAGCTGATCAGAATTAATGAAGGCTAGATAAACAAAAGGTTAGCATGATAGCTAACCTTTTGGGGATTGAATTAGGTGTTTAGGTTTCACACTATCGAGCTTACATGCGCTCCATAACATCGATACCCAAAATGTCTAGACCTTTCGCCAGCGTATTCGCAACACTTGCGCAAAGCGCTAAGCGCGAGGTTTTGGTGGCTTCGCTAATGCCGTCTTTTAGGATTGGGCAAGCTTCGTAGAAGGTCATGTATAAGCTGGCTAACTCGTAAAGGTAGTTACACAATAAATTAGGCGTACAGTCAGCAATGACTGAGTCTAATACTTCTTCTAATTGTAATAATTTCAACGCCAGCGCTTTTTCTTGTGGCGCTTCAATTGTTGCTGGCTCTGTTAAGCTTGCTGCATCAACACCCGCTTTGCGGAAAATACTTTGGATACGCGAGTAAGCGTATTGCAAGTATGGCGCTGTCGCCCCTTCAAAGCTCAGCATGGTTTTCCAGTTAAAGATGTAATCGCTAGTACGGTTTTTCGATAAATCAGCGAATTTTACTGCGCCAATACCGACTTTACGCGCCACTTCTTCAAGTTGCTCTGGGCTGATCTCTGGGTTTTTCTCTTTGATCAAGTCTGTGGCACGGCTAACGGCTTCATCCAGAAGTTCTGCTAGCTTAATCGTACCGCCAGTACGGGTTTTAAATGGTTTGCCATCGTCACCCATCATCATGCCGAATGGGCAGTGATCGTAAGCCACTTGCTCAGGCAAGAAACCGGCTTTGCGGGCAACAATTTCCACTTGTTTAAAGTGCAAGGCTTGGCGCGCATCGGTAAAGATAATGATGCGATCTGCGTTTAGCTCACCGCTACGGTAGCGACAGGCTGATAAGTCGGTAGTGGCATATAAGTAGCCACCGCCAGATTTTTGTACGATAAATACCGAAGGCTCACCGTCTTTGTTCGCCATTTCGTCGATAAAGACGACTTTTGCGCCTTGGTCTTCAACGGCAATTTCTTGTGCCATTAATTCATCGATAACTTTTGGTAAGTCTGGGTTGTAGGCGCTTTCACCCATGATGTCGCTGCGTTTTAAGGTCACGTTGAGTTTTTCGTAAATTTCTTCACTGTGGGCGATAGAAATATCAATAAACTGTTGCCATAGCTTGTCGCATTCCGCGTCACCACCTTGCAGTTTTACTACGTATTCGCGGGCGCGATCGGCAAAGCCTGCTTCGTCGTCAAAGCGCACTTTAGCTTCGCGGTAGAAAGCTTCTAAGTCAGATAGGGCAGTTTCAGCGACTTCATCGGCGGCTAGCTTATCGCTCAGGTGCGCCAGTAACATTCCGAACTGAGTTCCCCAGTCACCCATATGGTTTTGACGAATCACTTTGTCACCACGGAACTCTAGGGCGCGTACCACAGCGTCACCAATAATGGTTGAGCGCAAGTGACCAACGTGCATTTCTTTCGCTAGGTTTGGCGCTGAGTAGTCAACCACAACAGTTTGTGGCTCTTCGCGTTGACTAACACCTAAATTAGCATCAGCAGCACTTGCCGCTAACTGGCTAGCTAACCAAGTATTGTTTAAATGAATATTAATAAAGCCTGGGCCCGCAAGTTCGATATTGTCGGCAATATCCGCCAGTGCTGGCGTTAAATGTTCAACCACTTTCGTTGCTAATTCACGTGGGTTGGTTTTAAGCTTTTTCGCTGCGCCCATCACACCATTGGCTTGGTAATCACCAAACTGAGGTTTGGTTGATTGACTAACGGCTGGGTTGGTATCGGCCGGTAAACCAGCAGCGACCATAGCCGAGAGGACTTTTTCTGAAAGCAAAGACTTAATATTCATGTTAAAAGATCTCTATCTGTATGCTGTTAAGCAAACTAAGCACCGTTTGGTTTAATCGGCATTTAGCAAAATTCTATATTGTTTCTTTATTCTTCAAAGTAAAAGCTATTTAGACGAAGCCGTCGAAAAATTATCGCAGGAGCATAGCCGTTCTATGTGACTGTGATAATTTTGATGACAATAAAGTATAAATAGCCTTTTAAGCAGAAGAATTAGTGTTCGCGCGTCTTATGGAACACTATGTCTGGATGACGTTCTTGTGCCAAGTTCAGGTTAACCATAGTTGGTGCGATATAAGTTAAGTTATCGCCGCCATCTAGCGCCAAGTTATCTGATGCTTTCTTGCGGAACTGATCAAGCGTGCGCTCATCATCACAAGTACACCAGCGCGCGGTAGCAACACTTATTGGCTCGTAAATCGCGTCTACGTTGTATTCAGTTTTTAAGCGTTGAACAACCACTTCAAATTGCAGTACACCGACCGCGCCAACGATCATATCGTTGTTATCTAGTGGTCTAAATACCTGTACTGCACCTTCTTCTGATAACTGGATCAAACCTTTTTGCAGTTGCTTGGCTTTAAGTGGATCGCGCAGGCGAATACGACGGAACATTTCTGGTGCGAAGTTCGGAATACCGCTGAACTTCATTTCTTCGCCATTAGTGAAGGTATCACCAATTTGGATACTGCCGTGGTTATGTAAACCGATAATATCGCCAGCAAAGGCTTCTTCAACGTTTGCACGATCGCCCGCCATAAAGGTGACCGCATCAGCAATTTTCACGTCTTTACCAATACGCACTTGGCGCATCTTCATGCCTTTGCTGTATTTACCCGAAACGATACGCATAAAGGCGATACGGTCACGGTGTTTAGGATCCATATTTGCTTGAATTTTAAAGACGAAACCTGAGAATTTTTCCTCGATGGCTTCTACATCGCGTTTGTCTGTTGCGCGCGGCTGTGGTGTAGGTGCCCATGTGGTTAAGCCATCAAGCATATGGTCGACACCAAAGTTACCCAATGCGGTACCAAAGTATACCGGTGTTAGTTCGCCTCTTAGGAATTCGTCTAGGTTGAATTCGTGCGATGCACCAACAACTAGTTCTAGTTCTTCACGCAAGTCTTCTGCGAAGGCACCAATTTCAGCGTCTAGCTCTGGGTTGTCTAAGCCTTTAATGACGCGTTTTTCTTGAATTGTGTGACCTTGGCCTGTGGCGTAAAGGATGGTTTCATCGCTCAAGATGTTGTAAACACCTTTAAACTCTTTACCCATGCCAATTGGCCAAGTGATCGGTGCACATTTAATTTTCAGTACGTCTTCCACTTCGTCCATGACTTCCATGGGATCACGGGTATCGCGGTCCATTTTGTTCATAAAGGTAATGATTGGCGTATCACGCAGACGGGTCACTTCCATTAATTTAATGGTTCTGTCCTCAACACCTTTGGCGGTGTCGATAACCATTAAACAAGAGTCTACCGCCGTTAGTGTACGGTAAGTATCTTCCGAGAAGTCTTCGTGACCTGGGGTGTCGAGCAGGTTAACCAGGCAGTCAGCGTATGGAAATTGCATTACCGAGGTGGTGATCGAGATACCACGGTCTTTTTCCATTTCCATCCAGTCAGACTTAGCGTGCTGACCTGATTTTTTACCCTTTACCGTACCGGCTGTTTGCAAAGCTTGACCGAATAATAATACTTTTTCGGTGATCGTGGTTTTACCCGCATCCGGGTGAGAAATGATAGCAAACGTGCGGCGCTTGCCGACTTCTTGCTGTTGTACAGACATGCCTGATTCCTGTAACGATAAGGGTGAAAATTAAAAAGCCCAGTGCTTTTTGAAAGCCCTGTTTTTTGAAGCGACGTATTATAGCGAGAAGTGCCGATAAGAGCAGCAAAAATTATTCACGCTTATTCGCTATTATTTACCCTTGGCGATCCGGTTTAGGCTTGTATTAATTAAGCTGACTTAGTCGAAAACCCCCACCACTTGGCGACTGATAGCAATCAGCTTGCCATTGGCATCCCAAATATCAGACTCCATATGACAATAGCCATCGGCTGCTTGGCGTGGGAAGGATGAATAGGCGAGCCAATCAGTTGGCTTAATTTCATCATGCGGGTGCAAAAACTCAATATTCCAGTTCATGCTGCTCGCTGGTGCTGGCCATTTTAAGGTTTGCAGTACTGGGCAAGGGTAGCCATCGATTAACGCGATTAAATGAGCGTCGGTAATCGCTTCTGGCGCTTTGCTAAAACGGATCCAGCCTTTGATATGATTCTTTTTGCTGCCCATAAAGGGAAATTTACCTTCCACTAGGTTGAGGTCTAAGTGTTTTAAAAACTTAGGCACAACTTTCGGGATCGGTGGAATAAACTGTGCTTTTTTCGCCGGCGGTAAATCGTGTCGCTCGGTATTTTCCACCGCGATTTTTGATTGGCGATCAACCGCAAAACACACTTGGCAAATGACCGCGACTTTATCTTGCTGAATGATTTTGCCGAATGCTTGCGTGGCATTTTTACCTTCGCGCAGAATTTCCACTTGTAGCTCAAATGGCTCATCTACCGCCAATGGCCCGACAAAGTTACAGTTAAATGAACGCATTGGCCTGTCGCTGGTGACTTTCGATTTGATTGCCTGATAGAGCACGGCTGCTGAAATACCACCAAATACGGTACGCCCTTGTCCCCAGCTAGCGGGAATGGTGAGTGTCGATGAGTTTGTTGCTTGCGCGAGTAGGGTATCTATATGCATAAAATGCTAATTCCTTGATAGGATTTGCGGTGTCACTTCAATGGTTTCCTCACCATCTGCTTGGCTAGTAATGGTCAACCAAAGTTGGCCCTCAGAAAGAGTACATTGCAGATGCATTTGGCGATCAACTAAATTAGCCAATTGTTCGGCTAACTCAGGCGCTATGGTGGTAACGATTAAGTTGCTTTTTAAGCGAAGTTGGCTCTGTTCTTTTTGCCACCACTGGTTAAACGGGCCATCGGCATAGCTATAAATCGTCATTTGCTTGGCTTGATTGCAACCTTTCTTAATGCGTGTTGCTGACGGTTGGCCGAGCTCTATCCAATGCTCAATTTCATCGTGTAAGTTTTTTTGCCATAAATCAGGCACATCAACATCGCTTAACCCTTTGGTAAAGGCTAATGACTCGTTGGCATTAAAAATAAAGGCCAAGATGCGCAGCATCATTCTTTCGTTGTTTTCAGAAGGGTGACGAGCAATGGTGAGGTCGTGCTCGGCGTAGTAGTTTCTATCCATATCAGAGATAGATAACTGAACTTTAAATATTGTTGCTTTTAGCGCCATAAGAAATGATGAATATGAGTAGTTGCTCTAATTATATTCACACAATGGCAGATATTGTAAGCCTCTATTGATCTGAGCTCTGCAATAGTTCGCGATTGAGAGGCTCATCTAAATATCAAAGATATTTTTGACGTACTTAAAAGCCGATGGTTCCATATGTGGTAAGTATCATTAAACAGACTTAGATGGTCAGGTAGGCGCTGCCTTTGCCCGCGACAAAGGCATAAAAGTTAGGGGAGGTAGTGTTTAGAAATCTGTGTCATTTCAGTAATATTAAGAAAATAGGAATGACACATGACTCAATCTTTCGACTTCAACAAAGCATTAGCAGAACTTCAATCAGGTAAAGGGTTAACGGGTGAAGATGGTGTTTTAACGCCACTCATTAAACAATTAACAGAAGCTGCACTCAAAGCCGAGCTAGAGCAACACCTAGACTCAGAGCAACAACCTAACCGTAAGAACGGTACAAGCAAGAAAACGGTTAAATCCTCCGTAGGCCAGTTTGAGCTTGAAACCCCAAGAGACCGTACTGGCTCATTTGAACCTCAACTCGTTAAGAAAAATCAAACTAAGCTAACCGCTGAGATTGACCATAAAATCCTATCCATGTTTGCGTTAGGCATGAGCTATCGTGATATTCGCAGCCATGTTCAGGAAATGTACGGCATTGAAATCTCAGAAGCCACGATAACAGGCGTTACAGACCAGCTCATACCAGAGCTAAAAGCGTGGCAATCACGTAGCCTTGATACGCTGTACCCGTTTATCTGGCTTGATGCTATTCACTATAAAATCAAGGAAAGTGGCCGTTATGTTAGCAAAGCTGTTTACACCGTACTCGGCATAAATATCGAAGGTCGCAAAGAGTTACTTGGCTTATACGTCTCAGAAAGCGAAGGCGCTAACTACTGGCTATCAGTGCTCACCGATTTACACAATCGCGGCGTATCCGATATTTTAATTGCTTGTGTTGATGGACTTAAAGGCTTTCCTGAGGCCATTGGTACTATCTATCCTGAAACAGAGGTTCAACAGTGCGTTATTCATCAAATTCGTAACTCGATGAAGTATGTTGCTTCAAAGCACCAGAAAGCATTTATGGCGGACTTAAAGCCTGTTTACCGTGCAACGACCAAAGATGCCGCAGAAGCAGCCTTAGACGAATTAGATGCTAAATGGGGCAAGCTATATCCCATCGTGATTGAGTCTTGGCGCAGAAAATGGGCTAACTTGTCGGTTTACTTCAAGTATCCAGACTACGTGCGCAAAGCTATTTACACCACCAATGCTATCGAGGCAGTGCACCGCCAGTTTAGGAAATTGACCAAAACGAAAGGCGCTTTCCCGAACGAAAATAGCTTGATGAAATTATTGTATGCGGGCATATTGAACGCTTCGAAGAAATGGACAATGCCAATCCACAGTTGGAACCTGACATTGTCGCAATTAGCCATCCACTTCGAGGGGCGATTAGATGGCGTGCTAGATATTTAGCAATTTAGGCTGACACAGAATTCTGAACGCCCTCTTAGGGGACACTGCTTTGCCTTGGCCTTTGCTGCTAAGGCTTAAAACACCATATTAAGACATCAATGAGACTAGAACTGCATGCCTTCTTCAAAATCTGCAACTTTCACTAAATTTACGCCGGATGCTTCTTCTTCATTAAAAATATCGGCAATTTTTTGATGCACAAAGATATATTTAATACCACCTTCTTGCTTGAATATTAGTCGCTCTTCTTCCGGTATTTCATCTAACACCTTACTGTCTAAGTGGTACTTATATATATCGCAGCCATCCATATAGTCAGGATCTAACATCTCTTCAGCGGTGAATTTCTCAATTTTTGATTTCTCTCTATCCCAACAGTCCAGTTCTTCCCAGAAGTTCATACACCAATAATCTTCATGGTATTTACCATTATCATCAACATAAACAGCTGGGTACAGTTGCATACCGACAAAGTTAAAAGCTTTCAGCCTATCTCTTAGGCGAGAATTAACAAGTGGCGTAACGCCTTGCAGTAACACATCGGTAATAGGACGCGTTATACCATCTTTAACATCTTTTTCTTTATAGCTATTTTCAAAAAACAACGGCTCTTGCCCCCAAACTAGCCGCTTATAACGGTACTCTCTATTGGCAGATTTTTTTAATGGTTTAGCATATAGCGTTTGATTGGTAAATTTTTTCAATAAAACATAATATTCATTGTTGTAGTCGTGCGACATGACCTAGTTTCCTACTTTTAATTGGTAATGAGATCTGGTGTAGCTAATAACTTGTTTAACTTTACGTACCTCAGCATTTGGGTTTAGATAGTTTATATGGCCTACATGCGAACGTTCATGATGGCATCTAGCAATACTGCCTTCACAATCCGTGACTTCGGTATGGTTTGAGCAACCAACCTTACTGGATGGTTTAAAGTTCCTGAAAATAGAGGTTAAAGGCACTCTAAATTCAGCTATACGCTTTAAAATTTTTATGCTTTCTTTATCAATTTTTTGCTGAATTTCACTACTATCTTTTTGGGTGCGAGATGAGCATTTACGTAGTTTCATCTCTATTTTTTCCAATGAAGAAGCTACTTGGTCATGATAGGCTTCTTGATTTGGTAACGCGTAAGTGTGATCTCCCCTATGAAGTTGCACTTTTAATTGACAAGCTCCCATCAATGTACTTGGTAAAAAGACTAGATTTCCCAGTAAATTGATGTTGTAGCCTTTCTGAATAAGTAAAGCTCCCATTTCAGTGTTTTGAACTGCATCCTTCGATACGAGGTGATGGGCAGCCATATAAATGCCATTGTTATACGGGTGATTTTTAATTTTTTTTGCTTGCTTTTCTAGCCTCTTACGATACTTCTTGTCTTTATCAATAGTTCCTTCAATTTCGTTCTCTGTGTCACTCATGATTATTCCTTATTCATAGTGTACGATGCCTCTTAGGCTTCGTGGCGTCGTATGATCTGTTTTGTTACATATTCGGCACTTGGTTTCACGCTTTGTCGTTTCTTTTTTCGCGGTTAAGGTGGAATCGGTTTTGCCCTTAGCAGTTAAGCCTGCGGCTCTGGCTTGGGTCAGTTTCTTACCAAGGTCTTTAAGTGTTGCTGCACTGTTGGTAAAGTCTTCTACCGTTTTGCTAAAGGCGGTGATTGCTGCTTGTGCTTTATTGATTTTCTGGTTGGCACCTGCGGCTTTTGCACTGCTGGCGGCAAGCTTGGCAGCCAGCGTAGTAACGCGCGCGGCAGTACCTGCGCCGAGGGTGAAAAACGTGGTGAGTATCAATAAACAGACTTCGATGGTCAGGTAGGCGCTGCCTTTGCCCGCCACAAAAGCATAAAAGTTAGGCGGTACAGCCTCCATAAATAAGCTGAGGTAAGCGATATAGGTTAATGCGCTATCATGGTCTTCAATTAGGGCTAACACCAAATGAAAATCCGGGCTGGCTTTAATCTTTTCCGAGCTCTAGTTGAAGCGCAGAGCTATTCTATCAACATCCAATCACCAGTTCTGATTTCTTCACTTGAGAGCATCACACTGTCACGAGTTTCAAATGCTCTATGTTCGCTTTTCGCTGTTCTTTGAAGCAAAGATCTTTCACCTATAATCGTTAAGGTTTGTTTTACCCCTTCTTCTGAAACTAGTTGAAACTTTCTTCCAACTACACTGCATTTTGGATCATCTAGCAAACATGCCAGAATGGTTACTCCATTTTGAAGAACAAATTTTTCTTTTAATTTGATGGACATAATCTCTACCCACAGTAAAAACTGACATAGTAATTATTCATCCTCATCAATGTAATATATCCAATTGAATAAAGTAGAAGGTTTACCTGTTTCAAAAAAAAACTTTGCAATGCTAATCAAGTCTTGAATCTCGGTACATATTTGATTATTCGGCCAATAGTTACCACCAACATCAACTTTTGCGTTTGGCTTTTCGAAGGCCTCAAACAAATATTCTTCATACTCGTCAATAAATATGCCGATGTGATAATTGCCTGGCTTTGCCGTAATAGTCATGTTGGTATATAACTCTTGTTCACTCCATAGAGAAATAATTTTAACCTTTCCCGTATCAATCTCTCTAATACAATTTAATACATCCTCCCAGTTTGGTTCTGCAATTTGCTGTTTCTCACTCAGCTCTGAGGTCGAAAAAGACATAGTCTTGACAAAATTTTCTATATTGGCCATTTTTTACCTCCTTTCTTGGTTGGCTTAAAGTCCTCTGGGTTTTCAAAGGTAACAGTATTTGAAGGCTGTATAACTTTCAAACTCTCTAGCTCAAGCTCATTAGCCATTTTCTTCAAGTCAGTTCGGCAGAAATTACAAGCGTCTTGGCCATGGATAGTAAGAACTGCACTACCCCCTCGATTTCCTGCTAAGTACGACTGGCCTAGGGCAGCTATTTCAGCGTGTGCATCAGCTGTTGTGTTATTCGGCTTGCCTCTCTCAACTCTTTTTTCGCTGTATATTGGGAGAGGCTCTCCAGTGGCATTTTGAGGGTTCCTCGCTGTCTGATTTACATCATAAAAGGTTTGTCCGTTATGTTCGAATACCGCCTCTACTTGTAAATTTTCTTCTTTGACTTTGCTAGCTTTTCTTAATTCTGTCAAAGTTGGCTTGTTACTTTTAAAGGGGGTTTTCAATCGGTTTGCAGCCCCATCCCAAACTTTTCCGATTGTTCTATCAATCGCAACCTCTGCGGCAACACCCGCAGCAATTTTACCTGTTTGCAAACTAAAAAAGCCAAATTCGCTGATACCTTCTTTAATACCGCCATAGATAGACGCTAAACCATCTATTGCCCATTCAATCGGTAGGACAGGAACGCTGTTTAACCCTTGTTCTTGTGGCAGTTCTTGCGGTGTGATATTGGGTGTTTGAGTGAATGTGAAGTCGCTAATATTCTCATGGGGCTCAAGTACTCTGGTTATTTGATTTTTCTTTGCCTCAAGCACTTCAATCTCGATACTGTGCTCTGCGCCATTCGCTACCGCGGTTAGTTGGTAAGTGCCAGGGTCAAGGGTCAGGCGAGTCTCCGAAAAGCGCATCTGGTCTGGTGGTGGTTTTGGCAGTGAAATAAACTCACTGCCACTACTTGCCCCTTGCCAGCTCACTTCCACTGAACTGGCGTTGGTGACCGAGCCTTCAACATGAGTATCCCAACCACTGGGAACTTTGATGGTATCACCAGCTTGTGGCGGGTTACGACGGGTAAACCCTTCGTTAAAGTTATAGGGATAAACTAACCCTGCGTCTGCTTGACCCGTATATTGCTTGGCAACCGATTCAACCGTATCAGCAGGTGTCATGGTGTGCTGACTAAAGCGCATATACACCTGCGCTGACTTTTTGAGTTCGATTTGCTCGCCCTGATAGGGTTTGCTGATAAATACATGAGGCTCTAATGCTTGCTCAGGGTCAACACTTGCCCCTAAAAACCGTTGATTGATTTCGGCTTGAGTGAGGCCGCGCTTGTTATTTTGGCTATTGGCGAGCGTATTCGCGCTAGTTGAGCCATTCGAAGAGGTCGATGCATTGTTAGTGGCTAAGGCACTTTGCACCGCACTGGTGATTTGGCCGACTTGGCTCGTAATGGGGTTAATCGCATTGTTTGCACTGCCACCACCCGCAAATTTCGGCGTGTTGTTATCTACTTCAAGCGGTTGGTAAGGGGCAAAGGCATAGCGTTCACCGCTGTGATGACGATATTGCGCATAATTGACTTGCTGCCAATGTTTGTTGGTTTTAACCCAAAACATGGCGCTATGCTGGTAGCGAAATAAGTCACTTTGTCTTGGTGGGATAAGACTCCATGCTTGGTTACGCAGCTTGCGTCGTATTTCATCCGGTAACTGGTTAAGCACCGACGCGGGGATTGCTTTGGCGGTAATAAGCTGTTGTGGGGTTAGTTTTTCAGAGAGTACATCATTAATGAGCGTGTTTTCCTTATACGCAGGGTTAGCATCCAATGCCATTGATAATCCTTTATCAAAAATTCTATTTAAGTCACGATGAGGATTTTCGCACAGTGATAATGATTGTCAATGCGACCATTAACTAATTTTTTTCCCCATGACAATAGAGTCTTCATAGCCTGTTGCCGTTGGGTAGTAACCAGTGCGGCGGCTAATTTCGGTAAAGCCGTGGTTGATGTAAAGCATAATAGCGGCCGTATTGCTGGTTCTAACATCAAGCCAAAGTTGCTCGCCACCAAGGTTTTTCGCTTGTGTAATAAATTGTGTTAGTAGGGCATTGCCAAAGCCTTGACCTTGTTCAATGGGGTTCACGCAAATGTTCATCAGCGTAGCTTCACCCAAAATATATTCGCCAATATAAAAGCCGACAAGCTTTTGATTGCCCTTGCTATCTGTTAGCTGCGCGTATTCGCCAAAGTAACGGCCGCCAACACAAGAGCGAAACAGCTTTTCTGTCCACGGGTGAGTATGGCAAGCATTTTCAATTGGCATCAGCTGGATAACGTCATCTTGGGTTATCGGTTGATAACTTAGCTTAATATTGTTTTCCGCATTCATGTTAGTTTGTCAGTAATTGCCAAAGTTGCTGTTTAAGGTGAGGTTGCTCTGCCAACGCCTCAAGAGTGGGGGTTTGCAGATTTTGTTGCTCTAGCTTTACGCTATTTTCATCGTGAAAATGCCAACAAAATAGCCCTAAGTCTATGGTGTTTGGTGAGATGGTCACTTCCGTTTGATTCAAGGAAAGTGCTGCCAGAACATCTAAATACAAGCGGTTACCCGTGATGGTACTTTCATCAAGTGTTAGGTAGCTGTTTGCCGCCTCATTACTTTGCTGTTCTCGCAATTGATACAGCTCAATGCCCATGGCGGTTAATTTATCAAATGCTGCTTGCTGAATCATAAAACACACATAAAACTCGATCTAAGATGAGATCATGCGTTGATGGAGAGAAAAAGTAAAGTGAGAAGCGCATTGGCTTGACTAATCAGTGTATCAGTTCAGCACAAGCCAATGCTGTAGACGAGTCCCCCGAACCAATAATCGCTTGTCGGTAACTCGCTTGCCGTCGATATTAGCCTTGGCTAAAGACGCTAGATAAACGGTCAAAGGCACTGTTATATTCTTGCCCTAAGCGCTCGATGTACTCTGCGGCAGAAGGGACGTCTTTGATCGCCGCAATCCCTTGACCGCTACCCCAAATATCTTTCCAAGCCTTTTTCTCGGTGTTACCACCAGAGCCAAAGTTCATTTTTGACGGATCGCTGTCTGGCAAGTTGTCAGGGTCTAATCCGGCATTGACGATTGACGGCTTCAAGTAATTGCCGTGCACACCAGTAAACAAGTTGCTGTAAACAATATCTTCGGCACTCGAGTCGACAAGGCATTGTTTATAGTCTTCTTCTGCGCGTGCTTCTTTTGTCGCGATAAAGGCAGAACCGATATAACCTAAGTCCGCTCCCATCGCTTGGGCAGCTAAAATTGAATCGCCGGTGGTAATAGCGCCAGAAAGTAACAATGGGCCATCAAACCATTCGCGAATTTCTTGAATTAGCGCCATCGGTGATTGTGTACCGGCATGACCGCCAGCGCCTGCGGCTACTGCAATTAGGCCGTCAGCCCCTTTTTCAATCGCTTTTTTCGCAAACGTATTATTGATAATGTCATGTAGCACAATGCCACCGTATGAATGAATAGCTTGGTTAAGCTCTTCACGCGCGCCAAGTGATGTGATCACAATGGGGACTTTGTATTTCACACACAATGCCAAGTCTTCTTCCAAGCGATTATTAGAGCGATGGACAATTTGGTTGACGGCAAATGGCGCGGCAGGTTTGTCAGGGTTGGCTTGGTTATATGCGTCTAATTCTTGGGTTATCTGAATCAACCATTGCTCAAACATGCCTTCACCACGCGCATTCAATGATGGAAACGAACCGACAATGCCCGCCTTACACTGGGCAATGACCAGCTCAGGGCCAGAAATGATAAACAGTGGAGCCGCAATAGCAGGTACTGATAAGCGACCTTTTAGAACATCTTGAAGTGCCATAAATTTACCTCGTTAAACCTAGCTTTTAGTCGTAAAAATAATGAATATAACGTCATTATGGCGGCACAGGTTCAATAGCTGAATGACAATAGGTTACATTTAATTTGATGTTTTATAACAGTGTTAGGGTAATCTAGTAATACATAAAAGATATCAGACTATTCCTTAACGACTTAGTGATGGCTCAGTTAACTCCAAACAATATTTCCATCAGCACTGAATTTGTGCGCTCTGCGCTAGCCCGTTTACATTTGCCAGCACAAGAGATTGAACCCCTATTGGTTGAGTGCCAAATCGCCCCTTCTTTGCTGAGCAATAGCCAGTCTCGTTTATCTTTACGTCAATTCGGACAAATTATCACGGCACTCACTAAACGAAGTGGCGATGAACTTTTAGGACACAGCAAGCAACCATTACCGTTGGGCAGTTTGTCTTTGTTACTGCATTGGCTACTGCCGCTAGATAATCTTGAGCAGGTAGTACAGCGGTTACCTGAATTTTATCGAATTCTTGGTAAGGGGATTGAAATTGAAGTCATCGAAAAACCGGATGAGGTTGAAATTCGCTTCGGTTACGCCTATCACAGCTACGATGCGCGAATATATATCAGCGAATATGGCTTTTTTTTCGTGCATCGGATCTTGTCTTGGTTAACCAAACAAATCATACCCATCAGCCAACTTCATTTTCCATTTACGCGTCCTTCGTATGCGCGGGATTATCGTTTAATGTTTTACGGTGCGCCTGTTGAGTTTGAGGCAAATGCGGCTGTAATGAGTTTTTCCAAGGTGCTGATGCAACAAGAGGTTGTACAAAATCGCGAGGCGCTTGAACAGCTGTTAACCGATCCTTTTACTCAATTACTGATGTTAAATTTTAGTCGAGATAACTGGACGGCTAAAGTGGTTAGCAAGGTACAAGAGCAACTTAGCGACTTACCTACACTGCCCGAATTGGCGGCACAAATGCAGCTAACGCCACATACTTTACAGCGGCGACTTGCCGCCGAAGGCAGTACTTATCTTGCGATCAAAAATCAGGTTAAACGCGATAGTGCCATTGAACTGTTGGTGAATAGCAAAATGACAATCGAGGCCATTAGTGAGCAACTGGGATTCTCTGAAACGAGTCCTTTTACGCGCACCTTTAAAGAATGGACAGGTGTGCCGCCGAGTGCTTATCGCAAACACAGATAACTATTGAGCGGATTTCTAAAGTTACTGATAGTTAAACGTTATTTCTTTATAAAAAAGTTTTTGAATGAATTTTTCTAAGAGAAGTAAAATTAGGAGTTTTTAAGATAAAGAGAAAAAAGTGGCAGGGGTAGAGAGATTCGAACTCCCAACCGTCGGTTTTGGAGACCGCTGTTCTACCAATTGGAACTATACCCCTGCAGAGGCGTTGCATTATACCCAACCAAAGCTAAAGGTAAACCCCTTAAAAAGGGAAAATTGCAAAAAAATAGAAATATTGAATTGTTTGTTGGTATTTTCAACAGAAGGAGTTTGATAAGTAAACTCCTTCTGCTGACAGGGGGCAAGTAAAGTATCGAGACCCCGATTTTAGGCCACACCTTCTAGGTAAACTGTGTTTGGGTGTAGCAGTTTCGAGACCCACAGTTTAGGCCAGTTAACAAGTTACCCATGTTGGTTAGTTCATCAGGGGGTTGCAGCCCAGTACCTAGGCCATTGCACCGTTCTTCGTCTGCGCTCTTTGAATATGTTTAGTTGCGTGTCTAAATATTCCGGTAAAGATGCTTGCTTGTTTTTATCAGCTTGTTGCCAAACTAGCCAATTTTCAGCTGCTTCTTCATTGAGTTGAGGTAGTTGCGCTAGCGTTGCCGGTTTATCGCGTTTTAGTTGCTCAACCAGATTGGGCATACTCGTATCACCGTGTCGGTAGGCTTGTGCCAACCAGTAATCTGCTTGCGCTAAGTTTTGATTGTGTAAATAAATCAGCCCTAGGGTATGCATCGCGCCGGGGTGTTGGCGTTGTGCGGCTTGCTGTATATTGGTAAGGCCTTTTTCAGTGTCTTGGTAGTGATCGTTGTATAAATAGATTAGCCCCATTTTGTATTGAGCACTTGGCACACCTTTAAATGCCGCTTTTTTGTAGTATTTAACTGCGCGGCGTAAATTCTTTTTTGTACCATAACCGTGATAATACATCTCAGCTATCGTGGCGATAGCTTCTTTGTGCCCGCTACTAGCATATACATCGAAGTCATTAAAGTAACTGCGACACTTGGCACTCAAGCAAGACTCCATCGTTGTCGAGGCGTAGGCTGAAATTGGCGGCAATGCCATTAGCGCGGCCAACGCTAGTGACACTATTGGCTTTATAAGTGGCTGGCTTACTTGTGTTTTTATCATCTTAACGTCCCTCTGATTGTTTTTAAGCTTGATCTTGGCTTTGTTCATCCCAGCTAAGCTGCGTTATCAATCCATAAATATTGCAAAGTGTACAACTTTTACTTTAGCTGAAAATTTACTTATTCAGTTTTGTTTATTATCCCCCTTTATCATTTGTCACAATTCCCGTTTATTGGTTGCTGTTACCACCTCTTGAAATAACTTCTAACGTGTCGATTGTTTCTTGTGCCGTTAACGACTTACATGCCGTGGTATTTTGACAGTCTACGCCCGGCATTCTGCTGCCTAAATGTTTTGGCTGCTTGCGCGCGGCAATCATTTGCTCTCTCAATAATGCGTCGATATCAGGTGATTTGACGGTGATAACTTCGGTGCCATCGTCAGCATTCGTTGGCCAAGCCAAGCTGTTTTCTTTTGTCGTTAATAAAGGGCGCTTCTTTATTGCTGAATATAAGTTAGGGAATTGGTGCTTAGTTAATGCTTCATGTGCCAAGATATGGGCAACAAATTCTGGTATATCTTTGTGTCTGCGCCGATAAGCTTTGGCAAGCCAAGTATCTGCCTCGAGCTTATCTTGATCGCCAAATTGATCACTGTAATAAATAACCCCGAGTAAATAGGCTGCGTTAACATGGTTGTTATAGGCGGCGCGCTTTAGGTGTTTAATACCTTGCTCTAAATCTTTGTACGCCGCTTGATTTAGATAGAGGAGACCGAGCTTGTATTGAGCGCGCACCACACCCAGTTTTGCCGCTTTTCGGTAGTACTTTTGTGCTTTCGGCAGGCTTTGCGCTGTGCCAAAACCGTGATAATAAAATTCCGCCAGTGTCGCGATAGAATCAGCGTGTCCGCGTTTGGCAGCCGCTTTGAAATGATTGAAGTAATCTTTGCAACGTTTTGTGTCGCATGGTTCGACGGTAACTTTAGCGTGGCTACTTAGCACAACAAGTGCCAGCATAGCGCACGCTATGCTGCGCATTAATTTCATATAACTTCAACTAATTTACCTAGCTTTTATCGCTTGTGTGCCTTAGCAAAGTGACAATAGTCTGTTGGTTAGACATTGAATCTTGGTTGAGTGCTGAGTAGTGTTAAGAAATCGCGATCGCCGCGAGTATCTTCTTAATTCACCTCTTAGCTAACCAATTGGCTATACAAACTTGTTTCTCTGTAAACCTACTTCCTATGCCGACCTGCTCTCTATGTAAACTGAGAGCGCAATTGACAAAATGCAGCCGCCAATCAAGGAGAGTGCACTAGCAACCGCTTTGTCAATTACATCATTCGCACTTTGCGATTTATCACATCACAGCCTAATCAGTTGCAAGCAAATTTTACAGTTAACTGTGATTGCTGGCTGGTTTGGTGTGATAAAAGCGAACGTCATCTGGGTAGGGGAATACATCTTCGACGATTCCGGCAGCGACATTTTGTTGGGCTTGTTGCCAGTAACTGGCTTCCAGTAGCTCTGGGTGATGCTGTAAAAACGCTTTGCGATACTTGGGGTTAGCCAGTGCGAAGGTGGCTAATTCCTCTGGGAACATATCACCTGGGTCAACCGTGTACCAAGGCTCTGAGGCATAAATTTGCTCTTCGGTTTTGGGCTCAGGTTTAACGCGGAAGTTCACTTCATCCATGTAGGTGATTTCGTCATAGTCATAGAAAATCACGCGCCCATGGCGAGTGACGCCAAAGTTCTTTAACAACATGTCGCCCGGGAAAATATCGGCGGCAATAAGCTGTTTAATCGCTGTACCATAGCCGAGCATAGCATCACTGATTTCTTCGTCGCTCGCTTTGGCAAGGTACAAATTAAGCGGCGTCATACGGCGCTCAATATACATGTGCTTAATAACCACTAAATTGTCTTCATAGCGAATGATGGATGAAGCCACGCTTTCCAGCTCTGCTAGTAACTCAGCTGAAAAACGATCTTTCGGGAAGGCGACTTCTGAGTACTCCATGGTGTCTGCCATTCGACCAACGCGATCGTGCAGTTTAACCAATCGATACTTAGCTTTAACGTCTTGCTTGGTCATTTGCTTACTGGGTGCAAACTTATCCTTAATAATTTTAAATACATAAGGGTAAGAGGGCAGGGTAAACACCGACATCACCATACCCTTAATACCTGGGGCAAGCTCTAGCTTGTCGTCACTTTGTGCTAAATGATGCAAGAAATCTCGATAGAACTGCGTCTTTCCTTGTTTGTGATAGCCAACAGCAGAATAAAGCTCCGCTTTGGTTTTACTTGGCATTAACTCTTTCAAGAAATTGACCATAGGCAGTAAGTAAGGGCAATCAACAAAGAAATAGGCACGCGCAAAGCCAAATACAACCGCCATCTCTTCGTTGTTGGTGAGTAGGGTATCAATGAAAATATGACCTTGCTCGTCGTTTAAGAGCGCGACAATAAAGGGCGTTTCGCCG
Source organism: Thalassotalea euphylliae (assembly GCF_003390335.1). NCBI lineage: Bacteria > Pseudomonadati > Pseudomonadota > Gammaproteobacteria > Alteromonadales > Colwelliaceae > Thalassotalea > Thalassotalea euphylliae. Next base: position 3,922,892 of record NZ_QUOU01000001.1, on the reverse strand, counting down.
CCGGGTGATACTACGCGGCCAATGATGTAGGCGCCTTTATTGCGATAGAAAACCTGATCCAAAATATCGAACTTCATTTGCTCAATCGGATAACGGGTTTTATCTGCTTGGTCAAAAAAGCGTTTAATGACAGTTGCAATATCCTCTTGCAAATCGCGATATGGCAAGCAGAAGTTAGGCTTGTTTAAAATGGTGGCAATGGTTTCTTCCAAGCCTTGCTCATTGGGCTCGTAGCGGGTGTAAATTTGCTTTTGGCGCAGGTTGTTTAAACACTCTTGTGAAGATTCAACGAATATAAAGCCATTGTGATAGTATTTTCGCTCAAATAAATGGCAAAAAACTGAATTATAAAAGCTTTCCGCTAAATCTGACTTGTCGTGATAGAGCAGTTGGTCAACATACTCTTGCTTAACCTTTTGCCACAATCCTTCATCTAATTCATCGATGGCGAAGTCTTGGCGAATGGTGGCTAAGGTTTCTTTAATACGCAGGTCATAAAAGTCGGTGCGCTGGCGCGACGCCTCTTGCACTTCGTGCCACTGTGCCTGCTCGAAACGCTCTTTAGCGGAGCGCGTGATCTCACCAAACAAATACATATGGCGCTCAAAACCATTGATGATGGTTTTTGCGACGGCAATAGCTAAGTTACTCATAAAAACATCCTAATTTACTTAACGGCTTAGCCGAGGAAACTGCTCTGCTGAGCATAACTGATGGCAATCCTTGGCGCTTGTTATTTTTTCGCGATATCCACTATTAAGATCATCAATATTGCTTGAATTTACGCCGCCTCGGCACTAGACTTACGCGGTTTTTTTGATGCTAGCCGGCGGTGTATATGCGTGTTTCTGATTTTGCTTTTGATTTACCTGAAGAGTTAATTGCTCGTTATCCAAAAGAAGATCGCACTGCAAGCCGTTTGATGACGGTTCATGGCAACGATGGCGCGATCACCGATGGCACGTTTGTTGACGTAGTAAATCACCTTAACGCGGGTGATTTACTGATCTTCAACAACACGCGTGTTATTCCTGCCCGTATGTTCGGCAAGAAGGCCTCTGGTGGTAAGTTAGAAGTGTTGGTTGAGCGCGTATTAGATGAGCATCGCGTATTGGCCCATATTCGTTGCAGTAAGTCGCCAAAACCGGGCACTGAAATCATCCTTGAAGAAACCGTATCTGCGACTATGGTGGCGCGTCACGATGCACTATTTGAATTAGCGTTCGAAGGTGAAGAAAAGGTGTTAGATATTCTTGAGCGCATCGGCCATATGCCATTGCCCCCTTATATCGATCGCCCAGACGAGGACTCAGATCGCGAGCGTTACCAAACGGTTTACAACGAAAAACCCGGTGCAGTGGCAGCGCCAACCGCAGGTTTGCATTTTGACGATGAACTACTGGCGAAGCTGCAAGCCAAAGGTGTAGAGCTTGCCTTTGTGACGTTACACGTTGGTGCGGGGACGTTTCAGCCCGTTAAAGTTGATGAAATTGCCGATCACGTGATGCACGCTGAATACGTGGAAGTCTCCCCAGAAGTGGTGGCTAAAATTGATGCAACCAAAGCCAATGGGGGCCGTGTGGTTGCAGTTGGCACAACGTCGATGCGCTCACTTGAAAGCGCTGCCAAAGCCGCTGACGAGCAGGGCAAATTAATCGCGCCGTTTTACCAAGACACCGATATTTTTATTACCCCGGGCTTTAACTTTAAAGTGGTTGATGCTTTGGTGACGAATTTCCATTTATCGGAGTCAACTTTGTTGATGCTAGTGAGTGCGTTTGCTGGCTACGATCATATGATGCAGGCATATCAGCACGCGGTCGCAGAAAAATATCGCTTTTTTTCGTACGGCGACGCCATGTTTTTAACGCGACAAACACGTTAAGCATTTTTTAAATTCTTAGGCTTGTTTTGCAAGCTAATCTTAAACTTAGCCGCTGGTCTGTTTTACCGGTGGGCGGAGAACACAATGAAATACGAACTTATCAAAAAAGACGGCAAAGCCCGTCGCGGCCGTTTAACCTTTGCACGCGGCACCGTAGAAACCCCAGCTTTTATGCCGGTTGGCACTTATGGCACCGTAAAGGGGATGAAAACCGAAGAAGTCAAAGAAATTGGCGCTGAAATTATTCTCGGTAACACCTTTCACTTAATGTTGCGTCCAGGCACGGACATTATTGAACAGCACGGTGACCTGCATGATTTTATCAACTGGGACAAGCCGATTTTGACTGATTCAGGCGGCTTCCAAGTATTTAGCTTAGGTAAAATGCGCAAAATTACCGAGGAAGGGGTAAAGTTTTCATCGCCGGTCAACGGTGAAAAAATCATGTTAACACCTGAGCGCTCAATGGAAGTACAGCGCAAGTTAGGCTCAGACATTGTGATGATTTTTGATGAATGTACACCTTACCCTGCCACGCACCAAGAAGCGCAAGATTCGATGGAAATGTCGCTTCGTTGGGCGCAGCGTAGTAAAGACGCACACCAAGGCAACCCGAATGCCCTATTTGGCATTGTCCAAGGTGGTATGTATGAAGACTTGCGTGAAGTGTCGGTTGAAGGTTTAAAAGCAATCGAGTTTGACGGTTATGCCATTGGTGGGTTGTCAGTGGGTGAGCCAAAAGCAGACATGATCCGCATTTTAGATCACACCACCCCCTTGATTCCCCAAGATAAGCCCCGATATTTGATGGGAGTAGGCAAGCCGGAAGATTTAGTGGAAGGTGTGCGCCGCGGCATTGATATGTTTGACTGTGTTATGCCAACGCGTAATGCGCGCAATGGCCACCTGTTTGTCAGTGACGGTATTGTCAAAATTCGCAATGCGAAAAATAAAACCGATACCGGCCCGTTAGATCCTGAGTGTGATTGCTACACCTGTAAAAATTACTCAAAAGCTTATTTACATCATTTGGATAAGTGTAATGAGATTTTAGGTTCACAGCTAAACACCATTCACAACTTGCGCTTTTATCAGCGTGTGATGAAAGGTTTGCGCGATGCGATTGAGGCAGGTACATTGGACGACTTTGTTGCTGATTTTTACGCCCGTCGAGGTTTGCCTGTACCGCCATTAGCCGAGGGCAGTGAGCAAGTTTAAGCAACTGTTTTACGCGCCAGTGTTTGCCAGCTCGGGAGCAGACTGAGCTGGCGCTATGGTCAAGAATTCAATTTATAAATATTAAAAGAAGTAGAGGAAATTATGAGTCTATCTTTAGGTACTATTTTCGCCCAAGCACAACCACAAGGTGGTGGCATGGAAATGTTAATCATGCTCGCGGTATTTGGTTTAGTGTTCTATTTTATGATTTACCGCCCACAAGCCAAGCGTGTGAAAGAGCACAAAACCTTGATGTCGGCGTTATCTAAAGGTGACGAAGTACTGACGCAAGGCGGCTTAGTTGGCAAAATCGCTAAAGTGTCAGACGAGAAAGACTTTGTTGTGGTCGCTATCGCTGACAACACTGAAGTGACAGTGCAAAAAGCATCAATCAGTGCAGTATTGCCAAAAGGAACTATGAAAAGCCTCTAATCGAGGCTTTTTGCGTTTTTAGTTACGTCTAAAAAATAGCATGTTAAAACTAGTGGAATTATTGTGTTAAATAAAACCCCTCTATGGAAAACGCTAATGGTGATGTTCGTTATCGCCATTGGTGCGTTATACGCTTCGCCTAACCTCTACGGTGAAGACCCTGCGGTGCAGGTATCTGGCCTGCGCGGTGTTGAAGTTGATGCTTCAACGCTTGATCAAATTAAGGCTCAATTAAGTGAAAACAACATTGAAGCCATGAGTATTGCACTGGAAAAAGGCCAAGTATTGGCACGTTTTCGCGATACAGAAAACCAAATCAAAGCACGAGACTTGTTACACGACACTTATGGTCGTGACTACTCGGTGGCGTTAAACCTAACTCCAGCAACACCAGGTTGGCTGGCGACTATTGGCGGTTCGCCAATGAAGTTGGGTTTGGATTTAAGTGGTGGTGTGAGCTTCTTAATGGAAGTGAACATGAAAGAAGCCATCAACAAAGCGCAAACGGGCCTAGTCGGTGACTTTCGCTCTGAACTACGCGGTGAAAAAATTCGCTACCGCAGCGTCAAGCTTGATGGTGACGCGATTAAAGTTATTTTCCGCAACCCACAAGACTTAGAAAAAGCTGAAGATTACCTGAGTAAGCAAAACCGCGATTTACTGTTTACCTCGGATGACGATTCATTGAGCTTAACGGCCGTGATGTCCGAGCAAAAACAGAAAGAAATTCGCGAGTATGCTTTGCAGCAAAACATCACCATTATTCGTAACCGTGTGAACGAATTAGGTGTTGCTGAGCCGTTAGTACAACGTCAAGGTCAAAAGCACATTGTCATTGAATTACCGGGTGTTCAAGACACGGCGAAAGCAAAAGAGATCTTAAACGCAACTGCGACCATTGAATTTAGAATGGTCGATACCGATAACGATATCGGTAATGCCCTTGACGGCCGCGTTCCGGCCAGCTCACAGCTACTATACGAGCGCGATGGCACGCCTGTGTTGTTGAAAAAACGCATTATGCTAACGGGTGACCATATTGTTGATGCCAACTCTGGCTTTGACGAGTACAGCCGTCCGCAAGTAAATATCACGCTTGATTCGCCAGGTGGTAGCAAGTTCTCGAACGCCACCAAAGATAATATCGGTAAGCCAATGGCAACGGTATTTATTGAGTACAAAGGAACCGACCGCAAAGACGCCGAAGGCAATATGATCTTCGAAAAAGTTGAAGAAGTGATTTCTGTTGCGACAATTCAAGCGCGTCTTGGTAAGAGCTTCCGCATTACCGGTGCTGGTAGCCAACAAGAAGCCCACAACTTAGCGTTACTCTTGCGCGCCGGTGCCTTGATTGCCCCAATTCAAATTGTTGAAGAGCGCACGGTTGGCCCATCACTGGGTGCTGAAAACATCAAACTTGGCTTCCAGGCGATTGTTGGCGGTTTTGCACTCGTGTTCGTGTTTATGATGATTTACTACCGCGCATTTGGTGTTGTGGCTAACTTGGCACTAGGTGCCAACCTGATCATGATTGTTGGCGTGATGTCGATGATTCCGGGCGCGACGTTAACCTTACCGGGCATGGCGGGTATTGTACTCACCGTTGGTATGGCGGTTGATGCCAACGTTCTGATTTTTGAGCGTATCCGTGAAGAATTACGCAGTGGTAAATCGGTTCAGCAATCGATTCACCAAGGTTACGATGCAGCGTTTTCGACCATCTTAGATGCTAATATCACGACCTTAATTGCCGCCTTCATTCTATTTGCTGTCGGTACTGGCCCGATCAAAGGTTTCGCCGTAACACTATCAATCGGTATTATCACCTCGATGTTTACCGCGATTGTAGGTACGCGTACTGTGGTTAATGCAGTGTGGGGCGGTAAACGCCTTGATAAAATCAGTATTTAGGTGATAGTGATGCAAATTTTAAAGTTAAAAGAAACTGTTGCCTTTATGCGCTACCGCAAGGTAGCCATGGTGTTCAGTATGGTGATGATGATCGCGGCGATTGCCTCGCTAGCGGTTAACAAGTTGAACTTCGGCCTCGATTTTACCGGCGGTGTCAAAGTTGAAGTGGGTTTTGAACAAGCGGCCGATCTCACTAAGATGCGCCAAGTACTCGATGCCAACGGCTTCGATGATGCGATTGTACAGTTATTCGGTACGAGCCGTGATGTGGTGATTCGCATGGGCGAGCGTCCGGGCGTGAAAGCAGAAACCTTAGGCGATCAAATACTTTCTGTACTAAAAGATGGTATGGGCGTAAATGTTGAAATGCGCCGTATTGAGTTTGTTGGTGCCAGTGTCGGTGACGAGCTAACCGAGCAAGGTGGCTTAGCCATGCTAACTGCGCTGATCTGTATCTTGGTTTACGTTGCGTTTCGCTTTGAATGGCGCTTTGCATTAGGTTCAGTATTCGCGTTATTCCACGATGTGTTGCTGACTTTAGGTTTATTCTCAGTGTTAGGTATTGAGTTTGACTTAACTGTATTAGCGGCAATCTTGGCGGTTATTGGTTACTCGCTTAACGATACCATCGTAGTGTCTGACCGTATTCGTGAGAACTTCCGTAAAGTCCGCGAGGCTGGCCCAGAAGAGATTATTAATATCTCACTTACACAAACGTTAAGCCGTACCTTTATCACCTCAATTACGACGCTATTGGTATTGGCGGCGTTATTCTTTAAAGGTGGCGCGCTGATTCACGGCTTTGCAACCGCTTTGCTATTTGGTGTGTTCGTGGGTACTTACTCTTCTATTTATGTTGCCAGTTCGATTGCCCTGACGTTAGGTGTTTCCAAAGAAGACCTGATTCCAGAAGTGGTGGAAAAAGAAGGTGCCGAGCACGAAGAAATGATGCCATAGCCATCAGTTGCTAACGTCTGTAAACATTGAAAAACCGCACTTTAGCAGCTAGCTAAAGTGCGGTTTTTTATTGGCTAAAAAGCTCTTATGGCTTATACCAATTGAAATAAATACTTAATCATTCAGCGAGAATTAAAAGGTTCAGAGGCAAGGCATTGATTGCAGAGAATGGTCGCTCCCTTGTCAAAATCAATAACGCAGCATATGAACCTTTTAAACTCGCCCTTTGGGAGCGTGTCAGCGTCGCGATAACTGCGCCAAATTGATGAGATGTAGAACAACTATATCAACAAAAATTTGGCTTGTTCTCCCACCGCTGACAACGCTCTGAATTGATCAATTAATTAATTCAATTGGTATTATACCAATTTCAATAAATACTTGCTCATTCTGGCTGGTCAAAACACTCATTTACTGCGTTGCTATTTTTGAGATTAGAACAACTAGTTACTTAAAAATAGCGCCTTGTTTTTGAGCGTTTTTCCTGCGCCATAATTGATCAACACGCCCTAGTCTGGCTCTTGAAATAGGTTTTTCGGTAGTGATAGTTTCGCGATACGTTTGGCCAGTGAATAGATGCGTTTCATGCTGTCGATCAGCTCGTTTTCCATATGAGTGACATCAATATTTTCCGCTCCCTCCTGCTTTAAGCGAACCGCTTGCATCTCAATCGCTTCTCGTACCAATTGATTGATATTGTCTTTCATATGCAGAATATCTTGTGCCGCTAATTCATCATCGTTTAAGGCGATATGATGGGTATCGGTCAATGCTTCGCGTAGCTGATAGTAAAGCTGGCTGAGGACGGTACGCTCGGTTTCGGTGGCGCGCAGTTTAAGGCGCACCGCTTCTTTACCTACCTCCACTAAATTGGTTTCTATAACATCACCAATGCGCTCTAAATCTTCGTTGATACTGAGATAGCGCATTAGGCTGTCATTCTCTTGCTCGGTCAGGTTTTGTACCGTGAGTTTGCGAATATAGTCAGTAATTTCCGCGTGCAAGATATCGGCTTGATCATCCATCTTAGCAATCTCATCAAACTTAGTGGCATCACGCTCACGAAATGCATCACCCGTTTTTGCCAGCATGGTATCGACAATAGACGCTAGATGGGCAAGCTCGCGGCGCACCATATCAAGGGCTAATGCGGGGGTTTCCAGTAACTCATTATCGAGATAAAGCGGTTTAATAATGGCTTTTTTCGACGTGACTTTTTCTGGTAGCAAGTATTCAACTAAGCGGCCAAAATGCGTAGTAAAACCGATAAAAATTAAGGTGTTAGCAATATTGAAAATGGTATGTGCGTTGGCAATTTGTCGTGGCACTTCGGCAGCTAGTTTGTCGATACCCGTTAAGTTATTGGCGCTAGGGGAAATATAGCTCACCAGCCACGCTAGCTGCGGTATAAACCACAACCATAAGAATACGCCGGCGATATTAAAAATAATATGAATAGCGGCGGCGCGTCTCGCTTCTGTCGGTTTACCTATGGCGGCAAGTAGGGCGGTGACGCAAGTACCGATGTTGGCGCCAAAGGCAAGCGCAATACCGGCGGGTAAGCTAATAAACCCCTGACTCGCCATGACAATGACAATACCTGTGGTGGCAGATGAAGATTGCACTAACGCAGTAAATGCCGCGGCGACCAAAATACCCAGTAAGGGCTTTTCCATGCTGGCCATGAGGTTGATAAAAGGCTCATAGCTGCGCAGCGGCGACATGCCTTCACTCATAATACCCATGCCAAAAAATACTAACCCTAAACCCATCAACATATTGCCGTAGTGCTGCATTTTTTCTTTGTTCGATAAAAATAACATGGCAAAGCCAAGTGCTATCATCAGCAAAGCGGCCTTTTCTACTTTAAAGGCAACAATTTGGGCAGTAATGGTGGTGCCAATGTTAGAGCCCATAATGACACCAATCGATTGCGATAAGGTCATCAGTCCGGCAGAGACAAAACCAACCACCAGCACAGTAGTCACCGAAGAGCTTTGAATAATGGAGGTGACCGCAGCGCCGCTAATGGCAGCGGAAAAGCGATTGGTGGTGAGTTTTGACAGCAGGTTTTTCATTTGATCGCCAGCCGACGCTTTAAGGGCATCAGACATTTGCTCCATACCAAATAAAAACAGTGCTAAGCCGCCAAACAGCTCCATGGTCATTTGAAACCAATGCAGAGACTGACTATCGCTTGTCGCTGCCCAAACAGCTAGAGGTAACAAGGCAAGAATTAAGGCGCTTATGCGAGTTACAAGCGCAGTTCTGGAGCGAAGTTGAATGCTGAGCATAGTCATTCCTATCGAGCAAAGTGCACGGCACAGGTGGTTGTTATTGTTAATCAGTAGCTATTTAACGACTTAACTTTGCCAACTTAGGCTAACTTAGGCCAACTTAGGCTAGCGTAGTCGCGCGCCTTTTGATGTTGCGTCACGACCGCTTGCATGATGCGAATGCTACTGATGAGTTACTTTTATCATAGTGTATCTTGAAAATTGCGGGTATTGGTTCGGTAATGTTTGCAAAATTTATCGCGGGGCTAAGGGCTTAGCGGTAACAGGCTAGACGGTTAACGAGTTAAAGCCTAGCGTATTTTTCAACCTTATCTAGGACGGATCACTGATAGTGAAAAAGTCACAAAAACGAGTTTTATGCTCGATTTTTTATGTTTAAGCGAACGCTTGATAAACGGAATGTGACGATTACTTGATGTGATCCGCTTTAATGGTAATTTGCTGATTTACTGTTTGGTTATTAATTCGCTTTACTTGTCGGCCAGATTGACTCATGGATGTCACTTCAATATCAACGCGTGAGTGCTTGCCAAGGCCAAAGTGCAACGCCTGCATATTTTGCGACACGTAACCTCCACCAGTGTCAACAATACTCGTGCCGATAAGTTTGTCGGTACCTGCTTGGTAAATTCTTACCTCGTCACCTTGGCGTGTGTATAACCCTTGATTGTCGAGCAATAACACTTTCAGGTAGTTGTGCTGGCTAGTCTGGCTTAGGTTGTTTCGCCAAACACTGAGACGAGCGTTTTGATGACGATTCGTGAGGGCAAGGTCGAGATCGCCATCATTGTCGTAATCAGCAAAACGAACGCCGTGGTCACCATCAAACTTGTGTAGCGACGCTGGAAAAACATCAACAAAGGAACCACCGCGGTTGTGGTAAAGGCGATCACTCCCGTGCGCTTTACCCGCTTGGTAGGCGGCCAGGTATAAATCCATTAATCCATCGTTGTCAAAGTCTCCGCAATCAGCACTGACCGCCTGTGCGTCATTATTAACGCCCCATGTTGCCGCTTGCTCACTAAAGCCGCCTTTGCCGTTGGCAATATAAAGCATGTCTTTTCCGTAAACTGGCACAAAAATATCAAAGTGCCCATCATTATTCACATCGCACAGTGTGGCACCAACACTACCTTCGCGCAGTGGGCGCTCTGGGCGAGAAACGCCAAGCGCTTTTGCTATGTCTTCAAACTTGCCTTGATTGTTGCGATAAAAGCCGTCTCTATCGCCTGACTGGTTGGGGAGGTAGAGGTCTAAGTCTCCGTCACGATCAAAATCAAACCACACGGCGCCAACAGAACGCCTAGGATCATTAAGCCCTGTTGCTTTGCTGACATCAACAAAGCTATTACCGTTATTTTGAAAGAGCTTGCTGGTTCTATCGCGCATGGCGACAAATAAATCGGTATCACCGTCGTTGTCATAGTCAAGCCAAGTGCTTTGTCTTGACGTACCCAGTGCGTCCACGCCAACTTGCTGTGCTTGCTCGGTAAAGCCATACTGGCTGCCGACTAGCAGTCGATTCCGGTGTCCGCTGTCGCGGCCAAAACCAATGTAGAGGTCGGCAAACCCATCCCGATTAAAATCCCCCCAAGATAATGATCGATAATCACTTTTTACAAGTGGCTTGGAGAGCTTTATGGGGGTATGTTTGAACTCTCCTTGATGCTGCTGGTAAAGGTGCACTGTGCCACGGCGAAACCCCACGGTAAGATCAAGATCGCCATCGTTATCGACATCTGCCCATGCAACGGCTTGGCCACCACTGTTCGTAAAAAGCGCGGTTTGGATCGGTTCGAAGTTAACTTTTGATACTGTTGCGTGAGCACTGGTGCAGGGAGCCATAGTCAACGCCATGCCAGTGGCGATTGCGACTAAACGTTGGGCAAATCGATTGTTAATGGCGCTTAGCTTAATCTTCACGCACACCTCCTCGTTGTCTTATGGATTACCAATAACAGTGATCGAACAACCCGATAGTGTCAAATAACCTGCTGTTTATTGGCAGGAAACGAAAACTAATTGCCAGTCTTAGTATTTTGTATCTAAGAAATGCACATCAAAGTAGAAAACGAGCGGTAGCATTGGGAAGTATTGCCCTTGCTTGTCAAATAATTGGCTGCACTAAACGCCTGTTTTTTAAGCGCTTAGCGAATTTTCTTAACCAGCCCTTGCGCGCAAACTCACGGCTGGCTTGGTCTTTGTAAAAACACAACACACTGTGATAAATCATTTCTTCAAAAAGCCCAAACTTGGTTCGCTAATTGCTGTAACGGTTAAAATTCCCCATAGTTATCATGGAAATCTAACGAATGATGTTAAACAAAGGTCTGTTGTTAACGCTAATGCTCGGTATTTCGCTCAGTACTGGCGCCGCGCAAAGTGATGTTTATGAATATAAAGGTAAAGTGTCGGATATTTATATTGGCAAAAGTAACCGTATCAAAGTTGGTGTGACAGTTGATGAAGACGACCCGCTGGTGTGTGATTACTATGATGATAAGCAGTGGCCGTTTTACTTTGAGTTTGATAAGCCTTACTCGGCGCAGTGGTTTGAGCTGATCAACTTAGCCAGACGCACACAAGAGCCAATTCGCATCGGTTATCTCTCCAGCGACGATTCAAGCTGTGCAATCGAATACTTGGCATTTAGCAAAGGCAATGGCGCAGATACCGATGGTACTAGCGGCCAAACTGATGGCCTTATTCGCAGTGGTACTTACGGTAACATTGCGATGATATACACCAATAATTTAACCGAAAGTAACTACACGGCCTCTGATCATTATAACGTCGACCGCGCTAGTGCTGCGTTTGACGGCCACACTTATGCTAAGCAAATCGATGACAAGGCAGGTGATAAGATCGAGCGGGGCTTTTGGATGGTGAAGAAAGACCCGGATAACAAAGATCAAGAATATTGGCTACAAGTAAGATTTGATAAAGTCGTCAATATCACAGGTTTTAGAATTATGGTTAACTCACAGTCAGCAAGCTTAGGCAGAAGTCCAAGAGGGATCACTATCCAAACCTCAACTGATGGTAAAGATTTTAATGAGCATGAATCCTTTACTCTATCGAAGGCTATCGACCAACGCGGCGTATTAACCGAAAGCGTTGAAGCGAAATACTTCCGTGTCAGAGTGGATAGTAACTACGGCGACAAATTTATTGAAATTGACGAGCTAGAAGTTTACTCAGCAAACTAGCCAATAAGCTAAAACGCAGCAAGCCAACTAGCGTGTAGTCACGTTAGTTGGCTTTTTTTATTTACTAACGGTGCAACTGTTTTAGTGGCATTTGCTCGGAGATTGCCCTAAGTAACGCGTAAATTCGCGACTAAGCCGGGTTGGGCTGTCAAAGGTTGCTAACATGGAAAAGATGGGCTTAACGCACTTGTCTGAGACTGGTGGCTTAATGTTAGATATCGTCCGTAAGATTTTAATCGCTGCACTGTAAGCTGTTGCTCATAAGGGAGCCTAAGCTCCCTTTTTGGTCAGGCATAACGGCTATATGTCCTCGTCAGCAATGGCAATATAAACCTCAATTTCATTGGCATTTGGATAGTATTCAAAGTCAGTTGTAAACAGCCGTTGGTATCTTGGTGTATCCGTGTTAACGTCTTTACCTCCAAGCTTTTCACCTTCAAACTTTCTACCTTCAAAAAAGTGCCAAACCTCAGTCCAGACATCAATCGCAATTTGCGGCATCTCACCTTGCTGGCGAAATACTAAGTAACGACCAGACGGTATCGTTATTGTCGTTAGCGACTCATCCGCCTGCGCCTTTGGCGTCGAATTTTTCGCATCATAGCCAGCTAAAACCGTAAAGTCGCCGTGCTGATCTGAGGCATAGTCAAAGTAAGCGCCATACACTCGCTCCCCACCCGGGTAATCAACCGCGACTTGCCTATCAAAGGTTTGCCAAAGTGCGGGAATTTTACCATTGGGGCTCATTTCAGTGGCATTATTGGTGCGTGTGCAGATGCCATAAATGGTTTTACTGTCGATTGATTTTACTTCCATGAATATCCTCTTCTAACTTGGATTCAATAAATTAGCTTATTTGATTGCGCTTTAGGTTAGCAGATCAACAGGAAAGATCTGTTTTAAATTTCTAAACTTAAATGAGAGCGCACGCTCGTGTGTAATTTGTGGCCGTAGTCATCATTGAATAAGTCAGGGGAGCCTTATGTGGCTTAGGATCTTAGTGGTACTTGTAGTCGTTAGCGCCAGTTCGCTGGCCTATTTGTCATATTCTGACTCGTCTAAGTATAGGCTGCGACAGGTTCAGGGACTGCCGTCCATGCATCTGGCCAGTGAACATACCAGTGCGAAGATCTTGGATTTTTCCACCCATATTCGCTTTAGCGCACGGCCAAAAGAAACCTTTCCCTTTCCCATTAAACTTGGTGAGTTTGGCCCGATAAATACCTTATACGCAGGCGCGCCGCAATATCCATTTTATTGCATGACACTTGATAGTGGCCTTGGACAGCCGCACGTCGATAATCAAGCCGGTTGGGGAGTCGCGGTCTATGAGCAGCAAGCAAATCCAGACAAAAAACAGCAGGTCATTGGCTACAGTAAAGATTGTGCGATACCAACCACAATCAGTTATGCCGCAGTCTTTGGAAATGGTGAAATTAAGCTCTTTAAGCACTTGCCAGCAACGGATATTAGCCAGTCGGCAAAACAACTTTTTCAGTTGGAAACCGGTACGATTAATCGTTTTCTTTATTTGCTGATCATGCCTGTAAGCCAATGGTCACGCGAGCAAGTTAATCCGCACCATACGTGGAATAACAAGCTAATCTATCAGTTTGAAGGGGGCTCAGGGATTGGCTTTCGCCAAGGTAAGCTCAGAATAAAGCGCACCATAGAGCGGCGCATTGAACAGCTTAGCTTGGGGTATGCGGTGATCACCTCAACCGCGAATAAAACTAGTCATACCTATAATATGTTACTCGCTGAGGACACCGCGCGCCGCGTTAAACATCAGTTTGTCAGTTTATACGGAAAACCCGAATACACAGTCGGGATTGGTGGCTCTGGTGGTGCCTTAGCGCAGTACTTAATTGGCCAGAATAGTAACGGCCTATTAGATGCGGCCATTCCGCTTTACTCTTACCCAGATATGATCAGCCAAACCCTGTATGCCCTCGATTGTGACTTACTCAATAACTACTATGCGTTTCGATCGCAAACACCTGAGTTTTGGCGACACTGGCCGAACCGTATTTTACTGGAAGGCATGAATGCCCGTAACGGTGACACTCATGTCAGTGCGGTATTAGAGCCGATAAATCAAGTGCTAGCAGGGCGTTGGCCTCGTCCCCCACAGGGGAATAGCGAATGTATTAATGGCTGGTTTGGTTTATCGACTTTTATCCACAACCCGGCACAAGGTTTTTTGAATGAGTATTTTGCTGACACTGTCGCCGAGCAGGTGCAGTGGAGCTATTGGCAAGATATGGTCGAGCTGTTTGGTCATGACGAGCTAGGGTTTGCTAACCATACATGGGGCAATCAAGGGGTGCAATATGGCTTATTGGCGTTAAGACAACGGCAGTTGTCTGCTCAGCAGTTTATCGACATTAATTGGCATATTGGCAGTTGGAAGCCGCTGGCAGAGATGGCACCTGAGCGATTTATTGGTGGCTGGCGCGGTAAAAAAGGCATCTTATGGCTAACTTTATGGAGTCGCCACAATATCACTCAGGCAACGACTGACAAACCTGCAAAACGTCTAGCAGGCAGTGATCAGGCGGCAGCAATGGCCTACCGCAGTGGCCAAATATTTATTGGGGATATTGATTTGCCCATTATTGATGTTCGCCATTATTTGGAAGATGAGCTGGATATGCATCATATGTCTGCCAGTTTTGTCACTCGGCTGCGAATAACTCAAGCGTTAGGGCATGCTCGGCATCAGATTATTTGGGTGGCAGATAAGAACTATCAACCTGAGGTGCGTGCCTTTGCAGCCATGGATCGCTGGCTGCAACAGCGGCGGGCTAACCCTGAACTTTCCGCATGGCAAACAAAACCTGCCGATATTGTCGATGCGTGCTTTGATCATCAAGGCCAGGTGATTGCCAGTGGTGATAAGGTATGGCATGGCAATTGGAATCAGCAAACGGCGGGGGCGTGTGCGCAGCATTTTGAAAGCTTTAGTAATAGCCGTATTGCTGCTGGTGGTCCATGGGCGGGTAATATATTTCGTTGTAAATTGATGCCAGTTGAGCAGGCAATCGCACAAGGGGTTTATGGCGATATTGATATGCAGCCGCACCTAACTAAGCTCAATGCGATTTTTCCCACTGGGGTATGCGATTATCGTTATCCAGATCAAGCTCGGCCAACTAATTTATAGCTAAGCTATGTTAGGCGCTAGGTGTTAGGCACTAGATGTAAAGCGCTAGACACAAGCGCCTGTAATAATAAGCGGCAACTTTTCGCTACTGACTGACGTAAATTATCTATCACAAAACCTTAGGTTTATTTTGTAAACGTTAGCAGTTGCGTCAAACTAATACCAATTCAACATAGTTAATGAAGGAAACAAGCGTGGCAAATGCAGTATTAAGCAATTGGGATGACATTTTGTTACTCAATGAGCAGCTCACCGAAGATGAGCGCATGATTCGCGACATGGCACACAACTTCTGCCAAGAGCAATTAATGCCGGGCATTTTAATGGCTAATCGCAATGAAACATTCGATGCCAATATTATGCGCCAGTTTGGCGAGGTGGGTTTGTTGGGGGCAACTATTAAGGGATATGGTTGCTCAGGTGTTAACTATGTGAGCTATGGCTTGGTCGCTCGCGAAGTAGAACGTGTTGACTCTGGTTATCGCAGTGCAATGAGCGTGCAATCTTCTTTGGTAATGCACCCCATCAACGTTTTTGGCAGTGAACTTCAAAAAGAGAAATACCTACCTAAACTTGCCAGTGGTGAATTTATTGGCTGCTTTGGCTTAACTGAGCCGGGCTCAGGCTCAGATCCGGCAAGTATGATCACGCGCGCCAAAAAGGTGGCTGGTGGCTACGAGTTAACAGGCTCGAAAATGTGGATCACAAACTCACCCATTGCGGACGTGTTCGTCGTTTGGGCTAAAAATGAAGCCGAGGGTGATGCCATTTGTGGCTTCGTGCTCGAAAAAGGCATGGCTGGCCTTAGCGCACCTAAAATTGAAGGCAAGTTGTCATTGCGTGCTTCCATTACTGGTGAGATTGTCATGGATAAAGTATTCGTGCCTCAAGAAAACATGTTCCCAGAAGTGCGTGGCTTAAAAGGCCCATTTAGCTGTTTAAACATGGCGCGCTACGGTATTTCATGGGGCGCATTGGGCGCCGCTGAATTTTGTTGGCACGGCGCCCGTCAATACGGCTTAGATCGCCAGCAATTTGGCAAACCGTTGGCACAAACACAGTTGTTTCAAACTAAGCTCGCCAATATGCAAACCGAGATATCACTGGGCTTGCAAGGCTCACTGCGGGTTGGCCGCATTATTGATGGCGGTGAGTGGGAGCCAACCATGATTTCACTGGTGAAACGCAATAATTGTGGCAAGGCGCTTGATATTGCGCGCATGGCGCGTGATATGCACGGTGGCAATGGTATCGCCGATGAATTCCACGTGATTCGCCATATGATCAATTTAGAAACCGTCAATACCTATGAAGGCACGTTTGATGTCCACGGCTTGATTTTAGGGCGCGCACAAACAGGCTTACAGGCGTTTTTCTAGCACTGGCAGGCATTTTTCAAGAATAGGTATCTCAAAACGTGGAGAAAGTGTATGCGCAGTGTCGGTAGTTGCTTATGCGGCGCCATTCAGTTTGAAGTTGCGCAGTTTGAGCCGCTGGTCGGCCATTGCCACTGTAAAATGTGTCAGAAATTCCACGGCGCGGCATTTTCGACCTTTGGTGAAGTCAAGCGTGAGCACCTGCATTGGCAATCGGGCTTGCACTTGCTCGGTCATTATCGCGCGGAAAACGAGAGTGAACGCAGTTTTTGCCAGCGCTGTGGCTCAAGCCTGCTGTTTGAGTCACGCTTTAATCGCGCGCAAGGGACAGTCGAGATTGCTTTAGCAGCTTTTGATGTGCTGGAAGCGGTTATGCCCGATGCGCATATTTATTGTCAGAGCAAGGCGCAGTGGCTGACCATGGACGATGCGCTACCTAAGTTTTCAGGGTATCGAAAATAGGCGAATACAGGCCAGAGCAGTGCACCTCGCTATTGGTAGAAACCATAGCTCAACAAGCGAAAGGTCATAAAAATACTGGCGAGTAGGGCGATAAAAAACAGCCACATAATCAATTTTTGAATCATGCGTAGCAGCCATAATCGCAGGCGCGTCAATAGCCCAGCATTGCTTGTTGAAGCACCAATTTGGCTGCTAAAACTGTAGATAAAAAGCGCGAGCATTAAGCTCCACATTAACAACAATGCACTGGCGAACTGCCAAACCTGATCAGTACGACTGTGATCAGCAAACGAAAAGCCAAGGAAAACCGCCAGCGCAACAAACGCCATAAGATAGGCCGCGGAGCGCAATGGATATAATCGTTTCGCTATTTGATGTAGTCGCTGCATCGTTTTTCAATTCCTTGTTAAAACACTAAGTAACCTTAGTTTTGGATAACTAATGTGCTGCTAACGGCTTTTTTACTGCTATCTGTATTGAATTCACTTGCAAGACGACCCCACGGATGGGGGAGATAGAGCGACGTTGGAACCTAAGCCGAGACTCGCTATTGACGCGTATATTCGCTTTGATATCAGCAAAAATTTCTCGCTAGAAGACTATTATTCATTTAACTTGATAAACCTATTGGTTACTGACTATTTCTTATCCCGAGCTAAGGTTAAGTATTTGAATCAGTCTACATCTTATAGTGATTTAGCTAGCGAAGGCACGTAGTTTTTGTACGCTCTACTTTGCTTTGTTTTTATTATCTATTTTGTTTTGCTGTTCGATGCTAGTGTCGGTTTACGGCAATTCTGCGCCACGTGCGGTAACGTATAACTGATACCAATGCGCGCGCGATAGCTCAATCTGTACCGCCTCGGCGCAGCGGCTAATTCGCTCTGGGTTAGTGGTACCTATAATCGGTTGAATGTTGGCTGGGTGTCTCATCAACCAAGCCAACACCAGTGCATCGGGGGGCGTTTGATATTGCGCCGCCAATGTTGCGACCAGCGCTGCTGTTGCCCTGATTTTTTCGGCGTTAGTTGCATGTCCGTTAGCCGCATCTGATTGACTATCGATGGCTCGACCAGAAAATATCCCCTGCGCAAGGCTGCCCCAAGACTGAATTTGCACACCGTTTAACTGGCAATGCTCTAACGTGCCAGCGCAGAAATTATGATGGCTACCGTTAGGGTTACCCGCTAAAACGCCGTGCTCTAGCCAGCCCAGTTGCTTCAAGCTCATTTCAATTTGATTGGCAACGATTGGCATATCGAGCGCTGATTGCAGATAAGCAATTTGATGATGATTCATATTGGAAACGCCAAAATGCTTCACCTTACCGCTGGCTTTTAGCGATGTAAGGCAAGCTGCTAATTCCGCTAATTCCATCAATGGATCTGGTCGATGCAGTTGCAGTACATCGAGGTACTCAATGCCTAGCCGCGATAAGATGCCATCAACCGATTGCGTTACCCATGCATTTGAAAAGTCATATCGCTTGGGGCCGCTACTATCTTCAAATCGTATGGCGCATTTCGACTGGATGATCATCTGTGCTCGCAGATCTGGTTGCTTGGCAAGTACTTGCCCAAAAGCTTGTTCAGCTTTGCCAAACGTGTAGATGTCGGCATGGTCAAAATAGTTAATGTTGTGAGCGAGCGATGTTTCGATTAATTGCTGAGCTTGGTAAACGTGCGCTTTGCTGTATGGTTGCTGATCCCAGTGACCGCCCAGGCCCATGCAGCCACTGATAATTTGACTTGCCGCTGGCAGGTGCTGGTGAATTGATAATTTTTTCATGATTTTCGACCCTGAACATTCATTTAACATTCAACACTATGGTGGATAACTGTATCGCTAAGTTTAGTGTTTGGTGCTGCCAAGCAAAATAAAAACAATAAGAATTCACTGTGCTTTATATAAAACAATGTGAAACAATGTAAGAAGCAATGAAAAAGTAGGACAAGACAGCACAGGGCTAGACACAGATCTAAACACGGGGCGAAACGTAATGAGAGAGCATAAAAAAGTTGAGCGTTTGTTATTGTTTGCGGAGGTTGCTAGCCAGTTAAACTTTACCAAAGCGGCACAAGTGCTAGCTGTTTCAAAAGGCTATTTATCGGCGCAAATTAAGCAACTTGAGCAGGAATTAGCAACCCCGTTATTGGTGCGAACCACACGCAGTGTCAGGCTCACCGAATCAGGTATGGCAGTGGCGAAACAAGTGGCTGAAATGCGCCAAAATATGCTGGCGATTGACCGTTTTACCCGTGCGGAAAGTGATGAAATATCTGGTGTACTCAACATTACTGCACCACAACAATTTACCCTGGGTAAACTCGCCACTTGGTGTATTGAGTTTCAACAACAATATCCAGCTATTCAAATCCGGCTAGATTCCAGCTATACCCAGTACGATTTAATGGCCAATGACTTTGACATTGCGTTTCGAGCGACTAAAATGCCGCCGGATAATCTAATCGCCAAAAAATTGTTAAATTACGGCTACATATGTTGTGCTTCGCCCAGTTATTTAGCCCAGCATGGTCACCTTGAAACGCCCTGCGAATTAAATGACCACCAGTGCTTGATGGGCGCGGCCAATGAAATATGGCAATTCTCGTCGCAGCGCATCACACCGAACAAGGCGCTGGTGATAAATGACAAAGCGATTATCCGTGAGCAGGTGATTAGGGGCGCAGGCATTGCCTATCTGCCTAGCTATTTTGTTGACTCGTTAGTGCAAGCGGGTGATTTGGTCGCTTTGTTTAACAAAGAGACAGAGCAAACTGCTGCTAGCTCAGCGATCTATTTACTCAGGCCGCAATTAATTCGACCTGCGCGCAAAGTGCTGAGCTTTTGTGAGTTTATCTCGGCGAAGTGTAGCGGCTAGTATCAGTGTGCAATGACTCCAATGACTCAAACACAATCGCCCAAGTAAAATAGCTCAGGTACAACAACCTCAGCACAATAGCTCAGGCACAATAGCTCAGGTACAACAACCTAAGCACAGTTACTGAGGCACAAAAACCTGTGTACAGGTGCCGTCACATCACAGCGTCAGAGGTTAGTTATTTAGCGCGGCTTTGCTACACTCAAAGCAAGCGTTTCACAAATGAGTAGACCTTGTGAGTTTGAAGGTTTGCTTTAGTCAATAATTTCGGTAGCGCGAATAGCTCTTAATTCACACCAAGCGCTGCCTCAACGTCAAACGTGTTAGGTTTTTTATGGAATACGAATTCAGACATGACCCAATATCTGGGCAAGCAAAAGCGTTATTTTCTCTGGAACAGCAAATGATCGGCCCTTGGTTGGAAACTGAAGTGGGCGGTAACGTTGAAATGCTATCGGCAATGTTAATTGCGATTGAAAAGATTGAACGTCAACATCAGCACGAGATAACCGTGACTGGCCGTGAATATTCCGTGACGTTGACGGAGCAAGATGCCTTTATTCAGCCTAATTCGAACTTAAATGGCAGTGACAGCGTACCAGAAGAGCTTGCTGTTCAAGACTTACACCTAGACAGTGAAACCGTCAGCGCCTGTGGGCTTGATGATTTTCGTCAAATATTGTTGTCATGGGCAAAATTTACCAAAAATTAACTCATTGAAAAGGCAAAAGTGAGTTAGTAACATACTGAAAGTTATAATTTTAATAAATCATGGTGTCGTTTAATGTCCAACTCTGCCGCTCATCAAGTTAAGCCGAAACGCGCTAAGCGCATGGTGCCCCTACGTTACGTATTAACCCCCATCGCGATTATTTTTCTCGCCATTATCGCGGTCATGGTTTTAGGCATGATGGCGCCAAAACCGGCTAAAAAAACCGTTGAAACTCGTGCACCTTTGGTGGATGTTGCGGCGTTACACCCAACGCAGGTGCAATTTACCATTGCCAGTCACGGCTCGGTCATGCCACGTACGGAAACGGTGTTGATTTCAGAAGTGTCGGGCATGGTCAGTGAAGTGTCTGACAAATTCGTTGTTGGTGGCTTTTTCAAAAAAGGCGAGCAACTGCTGAAAATTGATGACGACACCTATCAAGTTGAAGTGCTGCAAGCCCAGTCGCGATTGGAATCGGCAGAAGCTGAGTTGGTGTCTGAGCAAGCCCGCTCAGAGCAGGCGAAAGACGAATGGTTACTCACTGGTAAAACACTGGCGCAAGCGCCGATCTTGGCGTTGCGTAAACCCCAGCTGCAAAAAGCCAAGGCCGATTTAATTGCTGCTAAAGCGGACTTGCGAGAAGCCGAGCGCAAACTTGCCCGTACTCAAATTTTGGCGCCATACGATGCCATGCTCAAAGCTAAGCGTGTTGATGTTGGGCAATACATCACGGTTGGTGCTGCGCTGGCGGACACCTTTGCCATTGATTACGCGGAAGTTCGCCTGCCCGTCAAACAGCGCGATGTCCCTTTTTTAAACCTACCGAAAATCAATCAGTCGCAAAGTGAAAGTTCGACGGTAGAGCTTTTTTATGACGTTGATAACACACGTCAAAGCTGGAATTCTCAACTGACGCGCTACGAAGGTGTTGTCGACACTTCTTCTCGTGTTCATTACGTGGTTGCGCAAGTTGTCGACCCTTATGGCGTATTGGACTCAAACACCGCTGAAGAGATTCGCATTGGAACTTTTGTTAACGCCAAGATCTCAGGGAAGTCGGTGAGTGACGTGGTTGCCATTCCTCGTGGTGCAGTGCACGGGGCGAATACTGTGTATTTAATCAACGAAGAAAATCAACTGCATATTCAGCAAGTGCCGGTACTTCGCTCTGATGTTGAGTATGTTTATTCACAACACAACTTTGCCCAAGGTAGCCGTTTAGTGCTAACCAATTTGGAAACTCCGGTTGAGGGCATGACGTTGCGGGTTAATGGTGAGTGGACGCCAGATCAGCAAACGCAAGAAAGTGCTGACGAGCAAACGGCAACGACCAGTGAAGATAGCACTGAGAGCCAAGACGAAGCTGCGCAGGAGTCAGGGGTATGACACAAGCTAAGGAAGAGTTAACTGGCATTATTGCGTGGTTTACTCGCAATAGTGTTGCCGCCAACTTATTAATGGTCTTTATTCTGATTGCTGGGTTTATTTCCTTTCAGGGGCTGAACAAAAAAATGTTTCCTGAGTTCAACCCAAACAGCATTCAAGTGGTTGTCCCGCACTTAGGCGCTGCGCCTGAGGAAGTGGAGCAATCCGTTATCCTCAAAGTTGAAGAAGCCGTCGAAAATATCGAAGGCATTAAGCGTATGGTGTCAACGGCGAGCGAAGGCGTTGGCCGTGTCGAGATTGAACTGCAATCCGGCTACTCGCTGGCAGAAAAGCTCGATGAAGTGCAGCAACAGGTTGATGCGATTACCACCTTTCCCGAGCAGGCAGAAAAACCCATAGTCACGCGCCAAGAGTTTAAAGGGCAAGTAATTTGGTTATCGGTAAGCGGTAATATGGATCGCCGAGCGCGTCAAAACATGGCACAAGATGTTCGTGATGAGTTGATGGCGCTACCGAGTATTAATAGTGCTGAAGTGGTGGGGAGTCGAGACTATGAAATCAGCATTGAAGTGTCTGAGGAGAAACTTCAGCAGTTTGATTTAACCTTTGATGAAGTCACCGCAGCAGTGCGCCGCTCTTCCATTGACTTGCCAGGTGGCACAATCAAAACAGTAGGTGGCGACATTTCGCTGCGCGTTGAGGGCCAAGCCTACACAGGTCAAGAATACAGTGACCTTGTCTTGCGCACTGCCGCAGATGGCACGCGTTTAGTCTTGTCAGACGTTGCCAATATCGTTGATGGTTTTGTCGAACGTGAAGATTTTGCCAGATTTAATGGTGAAAATACCTCCAGCATTATGGTGCAATCAACGGGTGACCAGAACGACTTGGATATTTCTGAGCAAGTTCATGCCTATGTTGCCAAGAAAAACAAGCAATTACCGCAAGGTGCCAAGCTGACCGCCTGGGGTGACTCTTCGTTTTACTTGAAAGATCGCCTCGACATGATGATTTCCAACATGATCCTCGGTGCGTTTTTGGTTTTCCTGGTACTGACCTTGTTTTTACGCCTGCGCGTTGCATTTTGGGTCATGCTCGGAATTCCGATTAGCTTTTTCGGCGCGTTTATTTTGATGCCGATTATGGGCGACTGGTCAGTGTCAATTAACTTACTAAGCCTGTTCGCCTTTATCATGGTGCTCGGTATCGTGGTTGATGACGCTATTGTGATAGGTGAAAGTGCCTACACAGAAATTCAGCGCTCTGGGCACTCAACCGACAACGTGATTAAAGGCACATTAAGGGTTGCGATGCCTGCAACCTTCGGAGTGCTGACGACCATTGCCGCCTTTGCACCTTTGTTGTTTATCGACGCTACTTTTGCCGCCTTTTTCCGCGCCATCGCGTTAGTTGTCACCTTCTGTTTGATTTTCTCGTTAATTGAATCAAAGTGGATTTTGCCTGCCCACTTAGCGCATATGAAATACGTGCCGTTGAAGGAGAACCCCAACGCGTTTGAGCGTTTTCAAATGCGTTTTAAGGCGGGATTAGATAATTTTATCCACAACACCTACAAGCCTCTTTTGAAAAAGGCGTTAGTCGCTAGGTACAACACCATTGCCATTTTTATTGCTGGCTTGCTGCTCACGGTTGGTTTAATTGTTGGTGCGTTCGTGAAAGTGGAAGTTTTCCCCAATGTGCCGAGTGACTTTATCCAAGGCAACTTAACGCTTGTTGACGGCAGCGCAGTGAGTGAGCGTAACAAGGCGATAGAGCGTATCAAAGACGCGGCCTTTGAGGTGGCAGAAGAAAATAAAATTAACGGCGTTTCGTTTATCAAACACTCGATGATTTTCACTAACGGTAATACCAGCGCGAGCTTTTTGTTGGAGTTGGTCAAACCGGAGCAGCGCGAGCTTAACGCTTACGAGATCGAGAAGCTGTGGCGTGAGAAAATTGGTGAGATTCCCGGAGCCAAGGAAATTCGCTTTTTCGCTGGCACGAATGTTGGCGGTGGGGCCGCGCTTGAGTTCCAACTTACCGGGCGCAACGATGTCGAGCTAGAAGCTGCTGCTGAACGCATTATGGATAAGTTAGGGGCTTATGACGGGGTTTACGATATTCGCAATTCGTTTAGCCGTGGCTCTCAAGAAATTAAGCTCAGTATTAAGCCGGAAGCAGAAGTGCTTGGTTTGACCCTGTCTGACTTGGCAAAGCAAGTGCGCCAAGCTTTCTATGGGGAAGAAGCGCAGCGCATTCAGCGTGGCCGTGACGAATTAAAGGTGATGGTGCGTTACCCTAGAGAAGATCGCCTTTCCATTACTGATCTTGAAGACATGTGGATTCGCACGGGCAGTGGTGAGCAAGTGCCGTTTTATCAAGTGGCCGATATTAGCCTAGGCCAAGGGTTTTCAACCATTACTCGGGTGAATCAAAAACGCTCGATCACCGTTTCTGCCGATATCGATAGCGAGAAAATTGAATCTCGCAAAGTCCTGTCTGAAATGAACGACGAAACCATCCCGGATATTTTGGCCGATTATCCATCGGTGACATACGGCGTTGAGGGAGCGAGTAAGGAGCAAGCGGATTTTCTTCGCCAGCTTGGTATTGCTGCCTTGGGCGCTTTATTCCTAATTTACGGCCTGATTGCCATTCCAACCAAGTCTTATGTACAGCCTCTGGTTATTATGTCAGTTATTCCGTTTGGCATTATTGGTGCGATAGTCGGTCACTTTCTACTGGGTAAAACCATTAACATGATGTCGATTTATGGCTTTATCGCGCTGACCGGTGTGGTCGTAAACGACAGTTTGATTTTAGTCGATTTTATTAATCGGGCTAAAGGCACTGGCCAGCGCATGATAGATATTGTGATTAATGCTGGCACTGAGCGTTTTCGCGCGATACTACTTACTTCGCTAACCACTTTCTTTGGTATTTTCCCTCTCTATTTCGAGGGCAGTTTACAGGCACAGTTTATTATCCCTATGGCGATATCACTGGGCTTTGGCATTATGTTTGCGACCGTTATCACCTTGTTCCTGATCCCGTCGCTTTATATGATTAAAGAAGACATACACGGATTGTTCACCAGAAAACATAGGGAAATCAACGAAGCGTCACAAGCTCAACTATAATTGACCAAGTTAATTAACGCTGGGTAAGACAAGTACTACAACTAAAACAGCTAAAACAAACAAAAAGAGAAAATTATGTTGATTAAGTTTGCTAAAACGACACTTGCCATCGGCGCTTTAACGCTATCGGCGGCTTGTGGTGCTTTTCAGCCCCCTGAAATGACAATCAATGCTGATCAGCAATTTTATCAAGTTAAGCAGTTTGCAGAAGCTGTCGATGTCCCTTGGGGCATGGCGCAATTGCCGTCAGGTGAGATCTTGGTTACTGACCGCAAAGGTGAGCTTAGGGTTATTCGCAACGGCAAAATGCTGGGTGATAAAGTTGGTGGACTACCGGAAATTGTTGCCCAGGGCCAAGGTGGCTTACTGGATATTGCGTTGCACCCTAAATATCAACGCAATGGCTGGATTTACATTACCTTGTCAAGCCCACAAGGTGAAGGTGAGGGCAGCAATACTGCTTTGATGCGTGCCAAATATGATCCAAAAACAATTACGCTGACCCATCAGAAAATTTTGTATAAAGGCAGTGATAACACCACCAAACGCCATCATTTTGGCAGCCGAATAGCGTTTGATAACGATGGCTATGTGTATTTTTCCATTGGTGATCGCGGTGAGCGTGATCGCAAGCCACAAGATTTATCACTTGATGGGGGGAAAGTGTATCGCCTCCACGACGATGGTCGCATCCCCAAAGACAATCCATTTGTCACGCAAAGCAATGCTAAAAAGGCTACGTTTTCTTATGGTCATCGAAATCCACAAGGCATGGCCAAACACCCGATAACTGGCGATATTTGGTTGCACGAGCACGGGCCTAAAGGTGGTGACGAGATTAATTTGGTCGCTGCTGGTAAAAACTACGGTTGGCCAGTGATCAGCTATGGTGTGAATTACAGTGGCACTAAGTTTACCGAAATAACTGAAAAAGCGGGTATGGAGCAGCCGTTACTGTACTGGACTCCATCCATTGCCCCTTCCGGTATGGTCTTTATTACCAGCGACAAATATCCACATTGGCAAGGGAAAATGTTAGTTGGCTCACTCAAGTTTCATCATTTAGTGCTGGTCGACGTTACTGAAACGGGGATTAAGGCTCAAGCTAAGCTTTTTGAAGGAATCGGGCGCGTACGCAGTCTTATGCAAGGCAGTGATGGTTACCTTTACGTTGGCACCGATGGCGATGGTATTAAGCGCATAGAGCCAAAGGCTTAGTGCTAATAGACTTAACGGGCCTTAGTGCTAGGACTTAACGCTGGGCTTAATGTTAGGCTCAATTCTAGGCCTAATTTAAGGTCTAATGTAAAGCCGAATAAATAGGGCATGCGCAGTGTTTATAGTGTCTGTCCTTGTTTCTTAGCAGAGCTGGTGATTTATCGGTCTGCAACTTCCATAAAAATAATGGTAAATTTTGAGTGTCGTTTTGATTATTCGAGTGTTAGTGATTTTGTCAGTGCTGTTTTCTGTTGCGATGGGCCAAGTGCTGGCGGCATCGCTAAATGTGGAAAATCCGCATATTTGCAAAGATACGTTAGCTGAATTTACGCAGCCTATTACACCGCACACCTCACCTCTTGACGGCTTGATTAACGCCGTGCGATTACATTGTCAGGATCAGCACCAAGCTTCTATTGAGATGCTGGCGCCAGTGCTTTCATCGCCTATTGGCATCGACAGTAAACAGCTTACCTACGCCTATATTTTGCAAAGTATAAATTTCAACAATATTGGTGATGACAACAGTTGCCCTACGGCAAAATTGTCGATGGCGCATGCGGTGAATAGCGACAGCCCGGCATTGGCGATTCGCGCCGAGCTGAATTACTTTTCATTTTGCAATGTCTACGACGACAATACCCAACACGCGTTAAAGCGCTTGTATGAGTTGAATCAGATGGCTGCAGACATGAAAAATCCAGGCTTGCAGCTAGTGACACATAATCAATTGTCTTTTGTGTACTACATGCTAGATCAAAACCAACTGTCAGCGGAAGAAGCGGAAAAAGCACTTATATTAAGCGAGCAGATTGGCGCTGATGACTACTTAGTCACCTTGTTTAATTTGGTTGATGCATACCTTGATGCTGGCGAGTTGAGCTTGGCAGCGCAACGCTTGATGCTATATGGCGATAAGCTGCCCCAATCACCAAGCGATTTTGAGCAGTATTTATATCATTATGCCCAAAGCTATTTAGCCTATTTACAGGGGGATTTTGAGCAAGTATTGGCGGTTAGAGATGCGTATATTTTGAAAACAGATTATCGCGCCCCTTCGTTTGAGGAAAAGCTTGCCGTATTAACTGGCTTGGCGTGTGCGCAGTTGGCGCAATTTGATTGTGTAAAACAGGTGATTGAGCAGCACTTCGCCGAATTCCTGACGAGTCAATCGCTGGAAAATATATCGCGCTTAGGCTTGTTTGAATTATTAATTCACTGGCATGCACATCAGCAAGACTACCCAGTGTTGGCTAAAGTGCATCAAGGCTATTTTAATCTGGCAAATGAAAAGCTAATCCGCCAACAACAAGCAACGAAAGTGCTCGGTGTGGCGAAACTTAACAATGAAGTGATTCGTTTAAATTCTGAAGAAGTTCACAAGCGGTTGGCAGCGCAGCAACAAACCACGAAAAACTATCGGATCATGCTGTCAGTTGCCGTCGTGTTACTGATTATTGTGCTGTTGGCCTATTTGCAGTTAAGGCGCAAAATAAGCCAACAATTGATGCATATTAACGAACTGAAGTAAGTGCTTCGTCTAAGTCTTCGAGCAGGTCTTGGTAATCGTACTCATCGCAGTCTAACACGGTAAATACACTGTCTTGAAGATATTGCCAGTCAGATGAGGGTCTAAAAAATTTGTGTTGGTGGACGATGTTTTCCGCCATTTTTAGAATGGCAAAGGCTAGCTGCGCTTCGCTGCCATCGAGCTTAGTTAAAAAGTCTCGTTCGTGGTGACGCAAGATCAACTGACAAATATCAGGTGGCAATCGCCAAGACGTTGCCACGTAATAGCCAATAGTTGCGTGGTGAACCTGAAATGCTCGCTCTTCAACCGCCGTGATCACCTCGCTTGGGTTTTTCTCGGCATGATCAAGCACGTCTTGATAGTTATGGTACTTGATCGCCATAATGGGAATGCCACAATCGTGAAACAAGCCCAGCGTAAATAACTTTTCTTTGGCGATGCGACGGTGTAGCTTTTGACCAATAAATACTGCGGTATTAGCAATATTGCTGGCGTTATCCCAAAAGCTTTCTAGCGAAATGCTACAGTCTTGCTGGCGAAAGCTCTTTTGAATTAAGTCACTGGTGACCAATGACACTATGCCATCAAGGCCAATATATTTAACCGACTTGGGAATGTCGGCAATTTTTCTGGCTAAACCATACAGTGGGCTATTAATTGTTTTCAGTACTTTCGCACTGACGGAGATATCTTGAGCAATCAGCTCGGCAATTTCGTCTAGGTTCGGTTCACCTTGTTTTACTTTGTCTTGCAATTCTAATAGTAAACTGGGCTGAGCTGGCACCGAAAAGCCACGGCCAATATCTTTTAAAACCGACTCATCTACTTGTAGCATGTGGGGCTGTTATTTATCTGAAAAACGCTTATCTGCCTATAGTAAAACGTGCGGCAAAAAAAATCATGCCCAATATTTGTATTCAATATACTTTAGTTGCAAGATGAACAACTTATTAACAATTAAAGAGGTAAATAATGAAACGTTGCGCAATTTTAACTATGGACAGTTTGGAAAACTTTGAAGCTTACGATGATTTATTAGCGCAACCTCTGGCTGAGCTTGGTTGGCAGATGGAAATGATTTCATGGCGTGACACTAAAGTTAATTGGGACGACTTCCATGCGGTAATTGTTCGCTCGCCTTGGGATTATCAAGACGATGCCGATAAGTTTATGCAAGTGTTAGCGAAAATCGAACAATCGAGTGCGCATTTGGAAAACAGTTTAGCGGTAATGCAATGGAATATTGATAAGCTTTATTTAAAAGAGCTAGAGGCTAAGCAAGTGAACATAGTGCCAACGCTTTGGCGAGAGCATTTTGAGGCCAGTGAACTGCCTGCGTTTTTTGAACACTTTGACGCGGAGCAAATCGTATTAAAACCGCGTATTTCAGCCAACGCTGATAACACTTTTTGGCTTACTAAAGAGAATTACCAAGCCAAATTAGCCGAGCTAAGAGATGCCTTTGCTACGCGCAACTTTATGGTACAACCCTTTATGGAAAGTGTGATCGAAGAGGGAGAGTTTTCACTGTTCTATTTCGATGGCAATTACAGCCATGCTATTTTAAAAACTCCCAAACAAGATGATTTTAGAGTGCAAGAAGAGCATGGTGGTCGATTAACCGCGGTAGCGCCTGAGGAAGAGCTAGTGCGCCAAGCGAGTGTTGCATTAGCAGTAATTCGTGAAATGCCGTTGTATGCCAGAGTTGACTTTGTCCGCAGTGGCGACACGTTCGCGTTAATGGAAGCTGAACTAATTGAACCTTCACTGTATTTTAATATGGACGAACAATCCGCCACTCGCTTCGCTCAAGCCTTTGCTGCGAAAATGCAAAAACTGGCTATTTAAGTAAACTGAGAGTTTAGTGGTGTGATTGAATGCGCTATCGCGACAGGTCAAGCCGCTTAACTTGTATCAGTTTGGGGACAATATAACGATCCCCAAAGTATATTTATGTCAATTGGCACAACGACTTTGCACGCAAAAAAAAGGTTCTTCGCATATTAGCGGGACTAGAAATGAAAACGGTAGTAAAGGTAATGTTTAGTTCGCCAAAACAAAAACAACACCCAAACTACCGTTTCTATGTCAGAGCTTACTTTTCTTGCCCAGTTTTGGGAAGGGTTTCATGTCACAAATATTGAAACCAATCCTACATCCATTCACTTCACGTTAGAGCCTAACAGCTCAGGTCGATGCCGTTGTGGTCAATTAACTAACAGTATTCACGATTCGTCTTGGCGTAATATCCAAGATGCTACGATGCTGGGTCGTAAGGTGAGCTTAGCTGTTAAGACACGGCGAATTGTCTGCCCAAACTGCGGTGTTGTTACGGAATCAATTCGTTGGCTAGAGCCATTCGCCCGGATAACCAAACGACTTCAAAGTTACGTCGAAGGGTTATTGCCAATCCTACCTATCAAGCATATCTCAGAGGTGACAGGACTTCATTGGCATACCATCAAACAAATTGATAAAGCGCGGCTTGCACAACAAGTTAAAGCGCCGAATTGGTCGCGCGTAAAACGCTTAGTCATGGACGAATTTGCCCTGTTTAAAGGTCATCGATACGCCACAGTCATCGCAGACGCGGACACTTACCAAGTGCTCTGGATTGGCGTTGGTAGAGCAAGGCAGCATATTCGCCCGTTCTTTGAGTCACTTGGTGAGCATTGCCAGCAAATTGAAGCTGTTGCAATGGACATGAACACGGCCTTCGACTTGGAAGTTAAGCAACACTGCCCACAGGCTCGCATCGTTTACGACCTTTTTCATGTCGTGGCTAAATACGGTCGCGAGGTTGTTGATCGCGTTCGCGTTGACCAAGCCAACCAGCTCAAGCATGACAAGCAGGCCAGGCGTTGGGTTAAACGCTCTCGTTGGGTTTTACTTAAGAACCGAGATAACTTAAATACTCATCAGCAAGGATACCTAGATGAACTGCTCAGCATGAACC
The DNA here is from genome assembly GCF_003390335.1 of Thalassotalea euphylliae. Classification (NCBI taxonomy): domain Bacteria; kingdom Pseudomonadati; phylum Pseudomonadota; class Gammaproteobacteria; order Alteromonadales; family Colwelliaceae; genus Thalassotalea; species Thalassotalea euphylliae. The sequence continues at coordinate 3,892,155 of NZ_QUOU01000001.1, read as the reverse complement.
GAGACTTAATGGTGGTGTATCTATTAGGTGAGCAACTCAAAGAACTTTGGTATTGCGAGGATGAAGAGCAAGCCAAAAATCTCTGGCAATGCTGGTGGCAACAAGTCATTGAAAGTGGCATTAAACCATTGATTGCCTTTGCTCAAAGGCTCAAACCATACCTGCATGGCATCACTTCTTCAGCAATCTATCGGATGAACACATGTACCTTGGAAGGCATGAACAATAAAATCAAACTGATTAAGCGAATGGCGTATGGATACCGAGATATAGAATATTTCTTTTTAAAGATAAAAGCAGCTTTCCCCGGAAAGCCGCGATGAACCAAAAAAAAGCCCACATAAAGTGGGCTAAGAGTAGTGGGCTTTCCCGTCAAGGAAGCTGTCAAAGTAACATTGATACAAACGTATCACTTACACATTTCACTGGGAGTGAACTGTTTCAACCTCAGGCTGTCTGACCCAAGGAATAAACTTAGGGTGCCCAGCTAACCGACAGTGCTATCTGAGGGCACACATGTCACTGTCAGCTGCTGAGCTTGCTTGGAAACTTGTCGCTATAAACCTTAGCTGGTGGCGCCAGCTTTAGTTCACGATTAAAAAATGTCATCTCGATTCACCTTGGTAATATGAATCCCTGAAAAAGATACCTAGAGGCAATTAATTTGTGTTAACTAGGGGGGTAGCTAACTGGAGCTGGGCTAATGCTCCGCAAATCATACAACTGCCTGTCGGTATCAGTTGGGCTTCAGTTCCAAGATTGCTCTTGGCATTTTCTAATCGTGGTCTATCATAACAGCTGAAAATCAAAAGTAAACCCAAATGAGAATTGTTTTTATTTATTTTTTTGGTGGTTATCTTTAACCAAAAGATGATGCAGTAAATCGTCATCGATAAAGTGTTTTAGCTGTCCGTAAAATCGAGTATTCGATCCGCACGTCCCCCATTTTGTTTTATCCGCATGTATCAATTAAATCATTGAACGCAAATTCAAAAGCCAGCTAATATAGAAGAAAATAAAGTGTGGTTATCACCACCAACAATGAAAGGGTAGATGTATGGAGTTACGTTCATTCGTACTTTGTAATGACGCTGGTGATGAAGTGTGTATTTCTAATTATGGCGCACGGCTATTGCAATGGCATACAGATGTTTTTGGCCAAGACCGAAATATCATTCTAGGTTATTCAACACTTAGCGATTATTTGGAAGACCCTTTTTACCACGGTGCGATAGTTGGTCCATACGCTAACCGCATTGGCGGCGCGGCATTTTCCATTGATGAGCAAGAATATCAACTGCAAGCCAATGAAGGGAAAAACCACCTGCATGGTGGTGAACAGAGTATTAGTCACCTTTGTTGGGAATTAGTTGCCCAAGAAGCGCAAGTGCTGACGTTAAAGTGTGAATTACCAGACGGCCACAATGGCTATCCCGGGGCGATGCATTATTGGGTTACCTACCACTTAAATAACGATAGTTCGTTAGATATCGATATTAAAGTAACGACCGAGCAAGCTACTGTGATTGGCCCAACCACTCATCCTTATTTTAATTTAGCGGGGGTTGGGGAAAGCGCCGCAGGCCATATTCTGCAAATATTTGCGGACAATTTTACCCAAGTGGATGACGCTAACGTGCCAACGGGAGAAATTAGTCCTGTAGATGACACGCCCCTTGATTTTCGCAAGCCACGCGTACTTGACCCACAACAGCCGAAAGACAGTTTAGATCACAACTTTGTTGTTAGTCGGCCTGCAGACGAATCTCATGGCATATTAATTAGCCCAGACAAACAATTGCAGCTACATGTGTGCAGTGGTTACCCAGGTTTACAAGTTTATACCGGTGAATTTCTTGGCGGAAAATTCGAAAGTTTTGGGGGGATTTGCTTAGAGCCACAGTTTTACCCCAATAGCCCGAATATTGATAATTTTCCATTTTATCTTACGACGCCAGAAGAACCATTTAAAATGCGTATCAGCTATCGACTTGTTAAGAATCAAATAGAAGCGGATACACCAGCCGAACATCAGCGAGCGGTTCCGGCAGAAAAAGCCGACTAACACTATCAAAAGTCTAAAAATTGTACGTGATCTTTTAAAAAGAGTTCTGTATAATCCTGCGCTCCCTACGTTACAAAGCTTATTCTTTCCCGAGAGTAAGCACATGGCTCGATACTCGAAGGGGTAATTGCGTAGCCTTTTGAACCGATAACGCTAGGGCGTTATCAAGTTTAGTAACATTTTTATTTGGGTTTTTATAAATGAAAACTTTTGTAGCAAAACCAGAAAGCATCGAACGCGACTGGTTTGTAGTGGACGCTGAGAACAAAACTCTTGGTCGTATCGCTACTGAAATTGCGCGTCGTTTACGCGGTAAGCACAAGCCAGAGTACACTCCTCACGCAGACACAGGCGATTACATCGTTGTTGTTAACGCTGAGAAAGTACGCGTAACAGGTAACAAAGCGAAAGGTAAAATCTACTACTCGCACACTGAGTTCCCTGGTGGTTTGAAGCAAATTAGCTTCGAAAAACTTATCGACAAAGCGCCAGAGCGTGCTATCGAATTCGCAGTTAAAGGTATGCTTCCTAAAGGTCCTTTAGGTCGTCAAATGTACCGTAAGTTAAAAGTGTATGCTGGTCCTGAGCACAAGCATGCTGCACAACAACCACAAGTTTTGGAGCTGTAACCCATGGCTGATAATCAATATTACGGTACTGGTCGTCGCAAGAGCTCTACTGCTCGTGTGTTCATGAAAGCAGGTAACGGTACCATTACCATTAACAAGCGCGATATTTCTGAATACTTCGCTCGTGAAACTGCTCGTATGGTTGTTCGTCAACCACTTGAGTTAGTTGAATTATTAGAGAAGTTCGACTTAAACATCACTGTTACTGGTGGTGGTAGCACAGGCCAAGCTGGTGCTATCCGTCACGGTATCACTCGTGCACTTATGCAGTACGACGAAGCATTACGTGGTGACCTACGTAAAGCTGGTTTCGTTACTCGTGACGCGCGTAAAGTTGAGCGTAAGAAGGTTGGTTTACACAAAGCACGTAAACGTCCTCAATTCTCAAAACGTTAATATTTGCGTTTTCAAAATCAAAAAACCGGCTTATGCCGGTTTTTTTATGCCTGTTATTCAGTGCGATAAGTTAGCGCGATAAGTCAGTGCAATAAGTCAGTGCGCGGTTATATTTTAGCAGACGAAGAACAATCATACTGGGCAGCGTTAGCTTACCTCAGTAGCATGGTTAAACGGTTGGTGTAAACAAAGCAGCTAATTCAAGTTACGTCCTCAATGCTCAAAACGTTAATATTTGCGTTTTCAAAATCAAAAAAACGGCTTATGCCGGTTTTTTTATGCTGTTATTCAGTGCTATAAGTGGCTGAGCGGTTACACTTTAGCATATGGCTCACAATCAAACTGGGCAGCACGAGCTAACCTGAGTGGTGTGGTAAAAGGCGGGTGTAAATAAAGCAGCCAATTCAAGTTAACGTCCTCAATGCTCAATACGTTAATATTTGCGTTTTCAAAATCAAAAAAACGGCTTATGCCGGTTTTTTTATGCCTGCTATTCAGTGCGATAAAAGCGGCTGCGCGGTTACACTCGAGCAAACGGATTACAATCGAACAGGGCAGCGTGAGCTCACCTCAGTGGCATGGTTAAAAGTCGGGTGTGAACAAAGCAGCTAATTCAAGTTAGCGTCCTCAATGCTCAACACGTTAATACTTGCGTTTTCAAAATCAAAAAAAACGGCTTATGCTGATTTTTTATGTCTGAAATTTAAATTGTTCAAGCTTTAATCAGTTGGTGTTTTGTCAACGTAATATTTTGTCACCAAGTTACATAAACTCACACAAACAAGGGTTAATTACCTTGTAAAAATAGGGGCTTTTCTTTATGATCGAAAAAATTTTTTTGTCGCTAGTTTGCTCAAGTAACTAACTGATAATGCTTGAATAAGAACCATTATCATCTATGTGATTGAGTTTGTAAATAAATTGGAGAATTTGAATGAGCAATGCGCCCGTGAATAACGGCCGTCGACGCTTTTTAACTGCTGCAACTTCGGTTGTTGGTGGTGTCGGTGTTGTCGGTGTGGCTGTGCCTTTCATTGGTTCTTGGAACCCTAGCGCCAGAGCGAAAGCTGCTGGTGCTCCGGTTGAAGTCAATGTGAGTAAAATCGAGCCTGGTCAACTAGTTCGTGCTGAATGGCGTGGTAAACCTGTGTATGTAATTCGTCGTACCGACGACATCATTTCGGCACTACCCAAGCACGATGATCAACTTCGTGATCCTAACTCCGAAGAGCCACAACAGCCAGAGTATGTGAAAAACGCACATCGCTCAATTAAGCCTGAAATTATGGTTGCGCTTGGTGTTTGTACTCACTTAGGTTGTGCACCAACTCATCACAAAGGTGATTTCGAACAGCACGTTGCTGGTGTTAAAGACGGTTTCTTTTGCCCTTGTCACGGTTCTAAATTCGACATGGCCGGCCGTGTATTCCAAGGCGTTCCTGCACCGCTTAACTTATCAGTACCAGACCATTCTTTCCCCAATGAAAACACCTTATTAATCGGTGTTGCTCCAGGAGAAGCATAATGAATAACTTTCTGGCTTGGATAGAGCAGCGTCTTCCTATGATGGAAGCGATGAACAAACACGTAGTGCAATACCCAGCACCGAAAAACTTTAACTTTTGGTACTTCTTTGGCTCACTAGCCATGTTAGTACTCGTTAACCAAATCCTTACCGGTATTTGGTTAACCATGAACTACGAACCATCTGGTGACGGCGCATTCGCGTCAATCGAATACATCATGCGTGACGTAGACTACGGTTGGTTATTGCGTTATATGCACTCTACAGGTGCATCTGCCTTCTTCGTAGTGGTCTACTTACACATGTTCCGTGGCTTAATGTACGGTTCATACCAAAAACCACGCGAGTTGCTGTGGATCTTCGGTATGCTGATCTTCTTAGTATTAATGGCTGAAGCCTTCATGGGTTACTTATTGCCTTGGGGTAACATGAGTTACTGGGGGGCACAGGTAATTATCTCCTTATTCGGTGCTGTACCTGTGGTGGGTGAAGACATAGCAACGTGGATCAAAGGTGACTATGTTATCTCTGGTGCGACGCTAAACCGTTTCTTCGCACTACACGTTATTGCACTACCATTAGTACTTGTTGTCCTTGTGTTCTTACACATTTTAGCGTTACACGAAGTGGGCTCTAACAACCCAGACGGTACGAACATTAAAAAGCCTAAAGGCAGTATGAAGCCAGAAGAGCTTTCTAAGTTCAAATTCCACAAGCAATACGCAGACAAGTACGACATTGTTGATGCGATCCCGTTCCATCCTTACTACACAGTAAAAGATATTATGGGTGTGGCTGGTTTCCTTATCCTGTTCTGCTACGTGATGTTCTTCGCGCCAGAAGGTGGTGGTTACTTCCTTGAAGCGCCAAACTTCACACCAGCAAATGGTTTGAAAACGCCTGAGCATATTGCGCCAGTATGGTACTTCGGTCCGTTCTACACTATCTTACGTGTTGTTCCTGACAAACTATTAGGTACTATCGCTATGTTTGGTGCGATTGCGGTATTGTTCGCGCTACCTTGGTTCGACCGTGGTACAGTGAAGTCAATACGTTACCGCAGTAAATGGCACTTATTGAACCTTACTCAATTTGCTATCTGTTTCATTATTTTAGGTATTCTAGGTACATTACCAGCGTCGGATACGGCTAACTTGATTGGTGTTATCGCCAGCTTTGGTTACTTCGGTTTCTTCGTAGCGATCTGGTTCTACTCTAAGAATGAAAATACTAAACCTGTACCAGAAAGGGTGACCAAATAATGAAAAAGCTTGTCATTACTTTATTAGCGGCCTTGCCTTTGTTTGCCTTCGCTGCTGGCCCAAGCATTCCGCTAGATGCAGCGAATAACGATTTAGCTGATAAAGAGTCGTTAAAGCGTGGCTTTAAATCTTACATTAACTACTGTTTAGGCTGTCACCAGCTTCAGTACCAACGTTACAACCGTACCTTTGCCGATTTAGGTATCAGTGACGAAGAAGGTAAAGCAGAGTGGATGTTCACTGGTGAAAAAGTCGGTGATCACATCACTAATACTATGCCCGCGAAAGAAGCGGCGGCATGGTTTGGTGCTGCGCCACCGGACTTAACGCTTGAAGCGCGTTTCCGTAGCCCTGACTGGATCTACACGTACTTGCGTTCTTTCTACGTTGATGAAGCTCGTCCATTTGGCGTAAACAACAAAGTATTTAAAGACGTTGGTATGCCGCACGTACTGCAAAACTTGCAAGGTATTCGTACGATGGACGAAAACGGCGTGTTATCTGCACCTGTTGGCGGCACCATGACAGAAGCTGAGTACGACGCATTTGCACGTGACTTAACTAACTTCCTTGAGTACGTTGGTGAGCCGAACAAATTAGAGCGTAAAGAATTAGGTAAGTGGGTGATCGGTTTCCTATTTATCCTGTTCATTCTTTCTTACTTCTTGAAGAAAGAATACTGGCGTGACGTTCACTAATCTATTAGTGAACAGAAACTAAGTTAGAAAGGCAGCGTTAGCTGCCTTTTTTGATCCCAATGATATATGCCTACTGGTCAAACCAGTTTTAAATTTTCATCAAATTTTAGTATCATAGAGCACTTTGTTACGAGTTCCGTAACCCTTATTTTATTTAGTGTATGTAAGTCATACACTTATCACGCATATCTTTGGAGATATTATGGCTGTTGCTGCAAACAAACGCTCGGTTATGACCTTATACTCACACGCGGATGACATGTATAGTCACCAAACCCGCATCGTATTAGCGGAAAAAGGTGTCGGTGTAGACATTCACTTAGTGGATCTGGCTAACTTGCCAGAAGACTTAATTGACTTAAACCCATACGGCACAGTACCAACCTTAGTTGACCGCGAATTAGCACTATACGAAGCTAAAATCATCATTGAGTATTTAGATGAGCGTTTCCCGCACCCACCATTAATGCCAGTTTACCCAGTATCGCGTGGTCGCAGTCGTTTAATGATGCACCGCATCGAGCAAGACTGGTACAGCCTTGCTGAAACGATTATGAAAGGTGATGCAACAGCCGCTGAAAAAGCACGTCAAGAGCTGAAAGAAAGCTTACTAAGTGTTGCGCCAATTTTAAATGAAGCACCTTACTTTATGAGTGAAGAGTTCAGCTTAGTTGACTGTTACTTAGCACCACTATTGTGGCGTTTACCTGTGCTAGGCATTGAGCTTGCTGGCCAAGGTTCACAAGAGCTGAAAAACTACATGTTAAAATTATTTGAGCGTGAGTCTTTCCAAGCTTCATTAACAGAAGCCGAGCGCGAGTTGCGCTTTGGTAACCCGGCCTAAGCTCGACTACTTATGTCTACATCGATTGAAATGACATCGAACAAGCCCTACATCGTTGGGGCTTTCTACGATTGGATCTCAGACAATGACTTAACGCCATATATTGTGGTTGATGTCAGTGTTTATGGTGTAATGGTACCGATGTCGTTCGTTAACGACGGACAAATCGTTTTAAACATCTCTTCTTCTGCTGTTGGTAGCATCGTGATGGGTGAAACAGCTATTGAGTTCTCTGCGCGTTTTGGCGGTAAATTAGAGCATTTAATGGTGCCTTATGGCGCTATTGGTGCTATCTACGCGAAAGAAAATGGTGCGGGCACATCTTTGCCAATAGAGCACCCAGAAATCGTTGACGAAGATGACGCACCAGCAAAACCAGCTCTTACTGGTGTTGAATCGAGTTCAACAGAGAGTGAGCAAGCACAAGGTGCAACGACTGGCGACATCGAAGACAAGCCTGAGAAGCCAGCGAAAGGGCGTCCTAGCTTAACGGTCGTTAAGTAACGCTTAAAAACGTTTTCTGTAATTGTGAGAAGCCGCTATTGCGGCTTAATTAGATGGTTCGCCTCACCTCTAAGCTAGCTCAGCTAATCTTAGAGTTAGGCAAATAAAAGAGGCAAACCATCATGTCATTAATTAAAGTGCTTGGTATCGATTTAGGCAAATCCACATTTCATTTAGTTGGTCATGACCACTCAGGTCGAGAGCAGCTAAGACGCAAATTCAACCGCAAACAACTCCTTCAGTTTTTAGTCAAACACGAGCCAGTCACCATAGCGATGGAGTCTTGTGGAGGAAGTCACTGGTTAGCTCGTAAACTAGTGTCATTTGGCCATCAAGTTAAGCTAATCCCTCCTCAATATGTAAAACCTTACGTTAAAACCAATAAAAATGATTTTATTGACGCGGATGCCATAGCAGAAGCTGCGACACGACCTTCTATGCGCTTTGTCAGTATAAAAACGGAAGAAGCTCAGGTGATTGCCGTTATTCAGCGTATTCGGGCTAGCTATATCAAAGAGCGCACAGCTTGCATGTCACGCATTGGCGCTATCTTACTTGAATTTGGTATGAGCTTTCCTAGAGGACATAGCCAAATGAAGCAATTATTTCAGTGGCTAGCAGAGCATAAAGCGTCAATCAGTCCCATGTTGATGCTTGAGCTTGTTGAACATCATGAATATTACACACACCTTAATACCCTCATACAAAAACAAGATAAAAAGCTAACCGAATTAGTTTCAAAAGACGAACGCGCTCAATTGCTAAAAACCATTCCTGGCGTGGGAGACTTAACAGCAAGCCGCTGTTTATCTGACATTAGTAATGCTCAAGATTTTAAAAATGGTCGTCATATGGCGTCATGGCTTGGATTAGTTCCTCATCAGCACTCGACCGGCGGTAAATCGACGTTACTAGGGATTAGCAAGCGTGGTAACAAATCCTTACGTACGTTATTTATCCACGGAGCTAGGGCATTGATGTCACGACCAGAGTTAGCGAGTAAATGCTTTGGAGAGTGGCTCGTCAACCTCAGGGCAAGGAAACCTTATAACGTTGCAGTGGTCGCGTTAGCCAATAAGCTAGCTCGCATCTCATGGTCAGTCATGGTGACGAAACAACCATTTAAAATAACTGTTTAACCCGAATTTGCAATGGATAATGAAGATGACAAAACGATTAATTGGCTAGGTTGAAGACCTGACACAAAAAACAGCATGTTAATAATGCTTTGGGCTTTTTGAGGACAATCTAGCGCGGATCTCATCGTGGAGCGGGTGATATGCCTATGACTCCGAAGACATTAGCGCAAATCACCCCGTTATCGAAATATCACTTGCAATAACGAGGCAAACCATACATTTTTTATAGCTAAGTTTGCAAATCACTAAACTCCTTTGTATCTTGCCAGCATCCAATTACGCAGGGAGTAAAACATGGCAGGGCCATTAACGGGTATCAAGGTACTAGATTTAAGCCGCATTCTTGCAGGCCCATGGTCAACGCAAGTACTCGCCGATTATGGCGCTGAGGTTTGGAAAATCGAGCGCCCAAATACGGGCGATGATACACGCAGTTGGGGGCCTCCATTTATTTCAGGCGAAAATGGCCAAAATCCAAAAGATTCAGCGTATTACCTTACTGCTAATCGCGGTAAAAAATCATTTACCATAGATTTTACGACTGCCAAAGGGCAACAGTTGATCCATCAGCTTGTTCAACAAGCCGATATTCTCGTAGAAAACTATAAAGTTGGTGGCCTTGCTAAGTATCAACTTGATTACGCATCAATAAAAAATATTAATCCCAAGGTAATTTACTGCTCTATTACCGGCTTTGGTCAAGATGGTCCATATGCTCAGCAAGCGGGCTATGATGCCATGATCCAAGCAATGGGCGGATTAATGAGTATTACCGGTGAGCAAGAAGGTTTACCCGGCGAAGGCCCGCAACGAGTAGGTGTTGCGGTGGCCGATTTGATGACCGGCATGTATGCCGTCAGTGGCATATTAGCGGCGCTTTATCATCGGGAACAAACCGGGGCAGGGCAGCAGCTGGATATTGCCTTACTCGATTCTATGGTGGCTATGCTGGCGAACCAAGGGAGTAATTACCTTGTCTCTGGCAATACCCCAAAACCCATGGGAACGGCACACCCGAATATAGTGCCTTATCAGGTCTTTGCGGTACAAGACGGCCACATTTTATTGGCCGTTGGCAACGATCAGCAGTTTAAAAAGTGCTGTGATGTGATGGGCTGCCCTGAATTAGCATTGAGTGAAAAATTTGCTACCAACTCCCAGCGCGTTGCCAACAGAGAAGTGTTAGTTGCGACAGTAAGTAAATATTTACTTACTCAAAAGCTTGATGACTGGCTAGCCAAGTTCAATCAAGTACAAGTGCCATGCAGCCCAATTAATACACTAGATAGAGTCTTTGACGACCCACAAGTAAAACACCGCCAAATGCAGTTTAACTTGCCTCACCCCAGCGCAGGTTCAGTTCCTATGGTGGCGAACCCAGTGAAATTTTCGGCTACGCCAATTGACTATAAGTTAGCGCCTCCGCAACTTGGCGAGCATAACGCAGAACTAGATACGTTAATAAATGGGGAATGCCGCAAGTAGTTCCATCGCCTGTTCATTGCAATGCTCAATCGCTGCGTCAACATCTTCTTCCGTTAGTCCTAAGCTGTCGAGGATATGTTGCCCAACGATGGTTTTCTTTGAGTACAGCCCAGGGTGTGAGTTAAAAACAGCAAGTCTTGAGGCAACATAAAGCAAATTACTTGGCGCATCGAGCTCTGCTTGAAAGGCTTGATTAAAGTTTTTGATTGGCATCACTATGCTTGATGGTAATTGCCAAAGTTTCAACAAGGCAGCACTACAGTCGGCAAAGGTAAAGCCAAGTTTTTCTTGTTGGCGATACCAAGGTGTTTCACTTGCCGTGTATTGTTCACAAAACTTCACTACCTCTGGGGCATCGTGAACAATCGCCAATAGCCCTAAATTGTGAAACAAACCAGAGAGAAAAATAGTTTCTGTATTGGCTATTTTTTTTCGGCGAGCCAAAAACTGGCAAATAAGCGCGCATTCAACACTGATCTCCCAAAACTTATCCATGTCAGCGATATCTGGGTTCAGGCCAGAAAATGCGGCAGTCACGCCATAGGCATCAACCAATTGTTTAACTTGGCTAAGCCCCAACAGAATCAATGCTTTATTGATAGAGTCGATTTGTTTGGGGAAGTTAAACATGGCGCTATTGGCAATTTTCAATAAGCTGGCCGCAATCGCAGGCTCTAGTTCAACAACTTTGGCGATGTCGTCGATGCTACATTGGTCGTTGGCCAGCATTTCAGTTAACTTCAAATAGATATCGGGTAATACACAAAGCTCTTGGGCTGTTTGGGCAAATTCTACTGGCGTTTTAGGCATATAAATATCCGGTAATGGCATCCTTTAGTTAACACCTTAGTGCATTTTTGTGACAAGACAATAGGCTTGGTTGTGAATATTCGTTAATATTCAATCAATATTAACTTGCATGCCTTATAAATACTGAGATGTTATGGCAGATCCTTTTCAATACCACACCACATTTACGCTAGATAAAGCGTACCTAACAGAGTGTTATGAGCAGACTATGGTTCAAAAAACGCTGCTCCAAGCTTATAAAAAATCCATCGCCTTTTGCTTGCTCGGCTTAGGCTTATTTTCGGTCCCCAATGTCAGTGCTTACTGGCCGAGTTTTTTAATTGCACTGGCAGTCATTGAAGCCTTGAGTGTCAGGTTTGGTAAAGCTTGGTGGGTGACGCGCCAACTGCTTGGCAAAAGTGGTAACAACCAGATCAATTTGGTGGTGGATCAGCAAGGGCTTGTATTAACATCGCCCTTTATTGAACAAAATTTTACTTGGCAGAGTATTAAACAATTAGAGCATACTAAGCTGGGGTTGATTGTTCATCTAGAGCAGCAGCGGCAATACCTCTCTAAACAAGTGTTGTCAGCCGAGGCCATTGCGTTTATTGAAAGCAACACAAAAAATACAATGTGATATTCTTCAATTTAGCGAAGCTCGATATAGTGAAGTTACATGTAGTTAAGTAAGCACAAAATAATAACGAAAAGATGTAGCCAGTTAATGACCACGCAAGATCGCTCCCCACTTTTGACGCTAAAGTTCTTGGCGCCGTTTACGGTGTCTTGGCTGGTGCTTGTTGGTTTGTCTGGCTTTCCAGTGAGTCAGCTCAGTGAATACATTAGTTTTAGTTTACTTGGCATACTAGGGGCTATTTTTGCTAACTCTACTGGCGCAGGCGGCGGGGTCATTTTTATCCCGATGTTTAATCACCTAGCTTTCTCTGAAATTCAATCAGTTGCTACCAGTTTTGCTATACAGTGCTTTGGCATGACAGCAGGTGCACTGACTTGGTATCACCACTACCACAAAGAGAAGCGCGATTTAGTGCTATGGCAGGGCTTTAAGCGCATCATTCTGATCGCGACACTAGCTTCAATTGCTGGTCTTTGGTCAATTTATGGTACTGGTATTGGCTCGCCGGCCAGTTTGCATCAAAGCTTTGGTTGGTTTTCCCTGATACTCGGCTTGTTTATCGTCACAACGGTTTATTTAGTCAAGCCAAAGCGTGAATCTAGTAAGATACAACACTTTGATTATGTGGCAATTGTCGCTATTGGATATTTGGGCGGTGCCATTACCGCCTGGTTGTCGGTTGGCGTTGGTGAAGTACTGGCAATTTACCTTATTTTGAGACGCTTCGATGTTACTATGGCGGTTGCTGCCGCAGTTGTCGTATCAGCGTTTACCGTGTGGTCAGCCATTTGGCAACATACCTTGATAAGTTTTAACGTGTATTGGCAAGTGGTACTGTTCGCAGGCCCTGGCGCGATTATTGGCGGCATCTTAGCAAAGTCACTCGTCACTTATTTATCGGCACGTAAGCTGAAATTATTATTTGCCTCTTGGTTGATCGCGATCGGGCTGACTGAAGTTTTTTAGAATAAATGAGAATAGTTCTCAAATCGGCTTGACAGCTTGTATGCAGTTAATTACTCTTGCGCAATTAAATATTCATCATATTCTCAACCAGATAAAGGCTTAATATGATCAAAAAAATTATTGGCTTAACGGCCTTTGCTGCAACCTTAGTTGCGCCAGTATTTAGCGCATCAGCAGATGAAGTTAACGTATATTCCTACCGTCAACCTTTCCTTGTCGAGCCTTTGTTTAACGAATTTACCAAAGAGTCGGGTATTAAGGTGAATGTGGTCTTTGCCAAAAAAGGGATGGCTGAGCGCTTAGCGCGTGAAGGCGAGCACAGCCCAGCCGATGTGCTGCTTACTACCGATATTAGCCGTTTAATTGAATTGCAAGAAAAAGGTTTATTGCAAGCGGTTAACTCTGATGTATTGGAAACAGCAATTCCCAGCCAATTCCAAGCGGATGACAATACATGGTTTGGCTTAACGACGCGTGTTCGCAATATCTACACGGCAAAGCGTTTAGGTGATATGGCGATCAACTACGAAGACTTGGCCGATGAAAAATACCGTGGCAAGATTTGTACGCGCAGTGGTAAGCACCCATACAATGTGGCATTAGTATCATCTATGATTGCTCAGCACGGTGAAGCGAAAACACTGGCTTGGTTAGAAGGTGTAAAGAAAAACTTGGCGCGTAAGCCGCAAGGTAATGATCGCGGTCAAGTACAGGCTATTCACCAAGGCCTATGTGACGTTTCATTAGGTAACAGCTACTACTTTGGTAAAATGCTTAACGATGACAAGCAAAAAGTGTGGGCTGATGCCGTGAATATTAACTTCCCGAATCAGGCTAATCGTGGCGCTCACGTCAATATTTCTGGTGTTGGTGTTGCTAAGTACGCACCAAACAAAGTGGCAGCGAAGGCACTCCTTGAGTTCTTAGCGTCTGATAAAGCGCAGCAAATGTATGCCGAAACTAACATGGAATATCCGGTACGTGCCGGTGTAAAGAAATCTGAGCTTGTTGCTTCATGGGGCGAGTTCAAATCAGACGATTTACCGCTGGAAACGATTGCAAAACACCGCAAGGCTGCACTGAAACTACTTGATCAGGCAAAATTTGATTTGTGATCTTTGGTCAACGTAATACTCCTTGGCTAACCTCTAGTTGGCTTATTGCACTGGCGCTATTAGCGCCAGTGCTCGTTATGCTGTTTACCAGCATAGGCAATTTCGGCGAGCTATTCGCCCACCTTTGGCAAACCGTACTGCCGACCTATATCAGCAATACCTTGTTGTTGACGCTTTATGTCTCGTTGCTCGTGTTAGTGTTTGGCGTACCTAGTGCTTTTTTTATCAGTCAAACACAGCTCATTGGCACTAACTGGCTGCGTTGGGCTTTACTGCTACCACTGGCAATGCCTGCCTACCTTGTTGCCTATCTTTACACTGACTTGTTTGACTATGCGGGGCCTGTACAGCGCTTGCTAAGAGCATGGTTTGGCTGGCAGTCTCCAACCGACTATTGGTTCTTTGACTTACGCACGCTAGAGGGCGCTGCCGTTGTTTTAGCACTGGTGCTTTACCCCTATGTTTACATGTTGACTCGCACCGCACTGGAGCAGCAAGATACGAGTTTGCTCAGAGCCGGTCGAACGCTGGGCTTGTCTGCACGTCAAACCTTGACGAAAATTGCGCTGCCACTGGCTCGGCCTGCGATTATGGTCGCGGTGACGTTAGTGATGATGGAAACCATTGCGGATTTCGCGACGGTGCAATATTTTGCCGTTAACACCTTAACCACTGCCATTTATGATACTTGGCTCGGCTATGGCGATATGGCTGCGGCAAATGCGCTGGCGAGTGTGTTATTGCTATTTGTGCTCTTTACCGTGGTTGCTGAGCAAAAAAGTAGAGCGGGGCAACGACATCAGTCTAATCGCCCGAATATGTCTAGTGATAAAATTTCGCTGTCGTTTAGTCAGCAGGTGATGGGGCTAGTGTTTTGCTGGTCATTGGTGCTGCTAGGCTTTGCATTGCCATTTGCTCTACTAGTGAGCATGGCGATTGAATATGCGCAGCTTGAACAACTGGGTAAGTTAGCCGAGATTGGTTGGGAAACACTGAAAATTTCTGCTTATGCAGCCACTGCTGCGGTATTGATTTCACTCTCGTTGGCACTGCTACATCGTTTTTATCCCAAAAAGTTGAATCATTTACCGCTACAAATTTCCGGCTTTGGCTATGCCGTACCAGGCACCGTACTTGCCATGGCATTGATGGCTACATTTGGGCCGATAGATCACTGGCTTAACGATACTGCCACATGGCTAAATTGGTCAAAGCCCGGCTTGATGTTATCTGGTACCACGTTCGCGATTATTTTCGCTTTTGTGGTGCGCTTCGCCGCCATTGCCAATGGCACCATTAGTGCGGGCATTGGCAAAATACCGCATTCCATTGATAAAGCACCCGCCAGCTTAGGGGTGGGTTTACTCGCAACGATTAAGCGAGTGCACTTACCTATGCTAAAAAGTTCGATATTGGTTGCTTGGCTGTTAGTGTTTGTTGAGGCAATGAAAGAGTTACCCGCAGTGCTATTGCTAAGACCGTTTAATTTTGAAACCCTAAGTACCTTTATTTATCAGCTAATCTCTGATGAACAATTAGAGCAAGGGGCAATCGGGGCGATATTTATTGTGCTATTTGGTTTGATCCCCATAATCTGGCTAAATAAAAATAAGCAATAGTTAAGCTGACGGCGAGTAAACTTGCTTAAACAGCAAGCCATATTGAGCGAGCCACAAATAGTGTCAAAACGAAAAGAAAAGAGATGTTAGAAACGAATCCGTCCAATGCCGATATTACTGGCGCTAAGGTGTTAAGTGTTAGCCAGTTAAACGTGACCTTAGCAGGGCAAGCCATATTGCGAGATATTGCTTTTGAGCTTAATGCGGGCGAGATCCTTGGTTTGGTAGGACCAAGTGGTTGTGGTAAAACTACCTTGCTAAATACCATTGCGGGCTTTATTGCACAGCAACGCGGTAGTATCTCGATTGCGGGTAAGGCGGCAATTCATCCTGATAACATGCTAGCGCCAGAAAAGCGCCAAGTCGGGATGATTTTTCAAGACTATGCGCTCTTTCCTCACTTAACCGTTGAACAGAACATTGCGTTTGGGTTGAGCACACTACCAAAGGCCGAGCAGGCTGAGCGTGTTAATCATATGTTGGCATTATTGGCGCTGTCTGGCTTTAATCAGCGCTACCCACACGAGCTTTCCGGTGGGCAGCAGCAGCGCGTGGCGATTGCCAGAGCAATTGCGCCGCAACCTAAGTTACTGCTGTTAGACGAACCCTTCTCGAATATTGACGCCCGTTTACGCCAGTCATTGATGTTGGAGCTTCGCCAATTATTCAAGCAGTTGCAGATCACCGCGATCTTTGTTACCCACAACAAGGATGAAGTGTTTACCTTCGCCGATAAAATGGCCGTGATGGCACAAGGTGAAATTTTGCAGTTTGGTAGTCCTGCAGATATCTGCCAAGCACCTAACAGCTATCACGTGGCTGATTTTTTGCAATTGGGGAGTTGGTTGCCGTGTGAGGTGAACGGTGAAAATTTAGTGAGTGCACTTGGCGAGCATCAGTACTCGGACGAGCAAGTTATGCAATTCAAGCAACTCAAGCAGGCTGGCAGCAGTTACCAACTGTTAGTGAAACCTAACCACATCGAGTTTGTAAAAGCTGATCGAGTTCAACATGCCAATATGGAAGTGGTGCACATTGGTGTCGCTGAGCAAGGATTTCACTATCACTTGCAAAGCATAGCGCAATCAAACCCGCTGGCGATTAGCCAATTAAGTATCTACTCAGAGCAGGCTCTTGTGCTGCAAGACAAGCTACAAGTCAGCATTAAACCACACCCGTATTTGGTGTTTACCACTGATTAGCATTTATCAAGCAATTTGCATGGATCAAATTGCTTGTATTTTCCTTTAAGGTTGTCAATGTACCGCAACATTGATTGAGTTGCGATCATTTAAGCGCTGCCGAGATAAACTGATAACCCTCACTTAGCACTTGCGTCTGCGCTGTTTTTCAGAGCTGTTTCTCAGGTCAAAACGCCATCCAAAAACTTCACAATATCTACCGCAAAAGCAGTAAGTTCGCCAGTAAAAGCCAATAGACCATTTGCCTAATTTCGCGATGTTGTCGCGAGTAAATTGCAGGCGCGTAAACTACTGTCTATAATTTAACCAGCTTAATTGTGTGAAATTGAAAGTTTTTTTAATTTTATTTACAAAAAGGCTCCTCCATAGAGCAAAAAATCATAACTCAATGTTAAGAAAGCAAATCTTTTAATGGCAACAGGTATGGTGGAAATGCTCTGTAACAAAACTTTTTAAAATTACTAAAAATACTAACAAATAAAGGAATTATTTATGAAAAAAGTAGTTACACCCCTTGTCTTAATCCTCAACTTTATGTTCGCCAGTATGGCACAGGCCAATGTTATTTTATCGCTCGATACTGCACCGCAAGACGCAGCTTTGGGTGACACGGTCTCTGTTAATCTATCGATCGATGGTTTGGGAGATGGCGTACCTTTGTCGCTATCATCATTTGACATTAACATAGCCTTTGATACGAGTGCGCTATCGTTTGCTGGCTACAATTTGTTCGATGGTTTGGGCGATCTCAGTCTTTTTGAAGCTGAAGACTTTAGTCTGGGCGATCTGGGTGGCGGTATCGCTAATATTTCAGAACTTAGCTTTCTTACCAACGTTGATCTTTGGGCCTTTCAGCCAGCCAGTTTTACGTTAGCCGAACTCTTATTTACAGTCGATGCAGTGCCGTCTAGCAGTGATATATCCGTAAATGGTGCAGTTCTTTTCGATACTAATGGCGATCTTATCAATGTTGTTGGCGTGAACAATACGTCAATTACTGCGGTACCTGCTCCGGCTATCTCAATATTGATGGGGCTAGGTCTATTCGTCTTATTTACTAGAAAACATAGTATTCGTTAGCGATCACAAAATTATTTACACCAATTTTATTAATAAAAAAGAGTAAAACCCTGTAAAGGTTGCAGTCGTTGTTTAGAGAACTTTGGGATTTATACATGTCAAATTCTGTATAAGGAAATTCATATGCAACACGTTGTAAAACTTGCAGTAATGCTGTGTTTCACGTTAAGCACATCAATGGCTCTTGCCGAAAAATCCAAAGGAGCCCAGAAGCTAATAGCGGACACGAATGGAAGAGCGAAAATCAGTGTCGACCAAGCCTCTGGTTTAGCCCGTTTTATTCGCCTCACGCCGAACTCACAACTTGGCCCACTTAAACCTCAGTCGAGAACTCAAGGAAGTACTAAAAGCAGCGTCTTAGATAGCTCGGGGCGTCAGTCAATGACATTTCTAAGGGAGTATGGCAGCGCTTTTGGCATAGCTAATGCCGATACTGAGCTCACACTTGTCGCAACCAATCAAGATAAGCTGGGTTCATCACACAATATCTACAAGCAAAATTATAAAGGCATCCCAGTATTTGCTGGTGAGCTGAGAACACACT
Source organism: Thalassotalea euphylliae (assembly GCF_003390335.1). Lineage (NCBI taxonomy): Bacteria > Pseudomonadati > Pseudomonadota > Gammaproteobacteria > Alteromonadales > Colwelliaceae > Thalassotalea > Thalassotalea euphylliae. Next base: position 3,873,653 of record NZ_QUOU01000001.1, on the reverse strand, counting down.
TCAATGCAAATGGAGAAATGATCGCAGTAAACGGTAATTTTCTTGCGGACATCAAAGTGGTTATCAAGCCTGTTATCACAGCTGAGCAGGCGGCAAACATTGCGTTTCGCCGGGTTGCGCAAGACCCTACGAAAGACGTTATGGCCGATAACAAAAATAAAGAAGAGAAAATAGGCACACCCGCAGCACTCTTTTCAAATTCAGTAACCTTGATGGTATTTCGAGCTGGTTTGATTAAGGGGACTCCTGGTCGAGATCACTTAACTTATGAAGTCGAAGTTGTGAATAGTATTGGTAATGTGCGTGAATTTGTTTACGTTGATGCGATAAATGGTGAGATTGTTGACCAAATAACTGGCATACACGATGCGCTCGACCGCAGAGCTTTTGATGCGGAAGGTGCTCCACACCCAGGTCCAAACTATGATACTAACCCTTTTTGGGTTGAGGGAAATGCACTGCCGACAAGCAGCGTCGAAGCCGATAACATGATTTATGCATCGGGTGAAACATATGCATTTTTTGACAGCGCTTTTGGGCGCGACTCATTTGATGATGCAGGCGCGACAATGGACGCTATTTTCAATCGTGGTGATTCCTGTCCGAACGCCTCGTGGAATGGCGTTTACATTTCGTTTTGCCCAGGAGTAACCAGTGACGATGTTACTGCCCATGAGTGGGCTCATGCGTATACACAATACACCAATAATTTAATATATCAGTGGCAGTCAGGCGCGCTGAACGAGGCCTATTCTGATATTTGGGGGGAAGTGGTCGACCTTATCAATGGCCGCGATGAGCTCGAAGCTCCCGATGTGACTCGCACAGATGGTAGTTGCTCAATACATGGTGCTGGCAGTCCTAGTGTTGATAACAGTGTTCGCTGGTTAATGGGAGAAGACACATCAGGTTTTGGTGGTGCTATTCGCGATATGTGGAATCCAACCTGTTATGGCGATCCTGGCAAGGTTACGGATGCAGAATACTTTTGTGGCACAGGGGATCAAGGTGGCGTTCATGTTAATTCTGGCATTCCCAATCACGCTTTTGCGCTGATGGTTGATGGTGGTAGCTACAATGGCTTTTCAGACAATGGCATCGGGTTAATCAAATCGGCACACATCCATTGGGCAGCACAAAATATGCTAACCCCTTCCAGTAACTTTATTGATCATGCTGACGCCTTAGAAGCTTCGTGTGGTGCTTTGACCGGAGTAGATCTGGTTGGTTTACAAGATGGTCTGCCGACCGGCGAAGTTATAACGCAAAGTGACTGCGGACAAGTCGCTGCCATTATTGATGCTGTAGAGTTGCGCACGCCACCTACTCAGTGTGGTTTTGAACCTCTACTCGCAGCAGATGCTCCTGCGCTTTGTGAAGGCTTGGGTGAAGTGCAAACATTCTTTAGTGAAGACTTTGAGTCTAACGCTATCCCTGCGGGTTGGACAGCCAGCTCTCATGATGTTGCTAACCCAGCAACTTTTGACAGCCCGGGATGGTCAGTCATCGATAACTTGCCATTTGGTGCCAATAGTAATTTCGCTGCGTTTGCTCCTGATCTGATTACGGGTAACTGCGCAGATGATACCGAAGCCGGAGTTGTTAATTTAGATAGTCCAGTGTTCGAACTTCCAGAAGGAGAAGTACCGCATGTCGCATTCGAACATTGGGTCGCTACTGAAACTGGCTGGGATGGTGGCAACCTTAAAGTCAGTGTAAATGGTGGGCCGTTTACTTTAGTGCCTGCGTCAGCTTATACATTTAACACCTACAATGGTGTAATCAGTACGGGTGATAACCCTCTATCGGGCGAGCAAGCCTTTACTGGTACTGATGGCGGTAGTGTCAACGGTAGCTGGGGGCAATCGCAAGTTAACTTATATGGTCTAGCCTTCCCTGGTGATAATGTTCAGTTGCGTTTTGATTTTGGTACCGATGGCTGTAACGGGGTTACGGGCTGGTATGTCGACAACGTACAGGCTTATTCATGCTCTGCTGAGGAGCTGCCTATTTGTGGTGATGGTGAACTCAATCCTGCGGAAATGTGTGATGATGGCAACCAGGTATCTGGCGACGGTTGTTCTGCGAGTTGTCAGGTAGAAAGTGGCTTCTCTTGCTCGCTACCGACAGGGCCAATCAATAGCACTAATATCGTTGGCGATTGGAGTTTTGAAGCTGGCGTACCTAACCCTAGCTGGCAACCTAGTTCAACGTTTTCTGGTATCCAAGGCTTCCCTATTTGCGGTCCTGGAAATAGTTGCCCTACCGTCCCAACGAACTCGGGAAGTTGGGTTGTCTGGATCGGTGGTTTATCCGAAGGGGTTTCGAGTAGTGTGACTCAAGAAGTGACTATTCCTGTCGCTGCGACTGAGTTAACCGTCAACACCTTGCGTGGTTTGTGTGATGCTGCTGACGATTTCATTGAGATAACCATTGATGGTAACGCGATTGGTACTGTTGTTTGTGATGATACTGAGACTACCTATATTGAACAAACTTTCCCAATTGCACCATATAATGACGGAGAGGTTCACACCCTTGCCATCAGTGGAACCGTCGGTGGCACTAACGGTACACACTCTAATTTCTTCGTTGATGATGTAACTATTGAAGACAATACGCCAAAACCTGCTACGCCTAGTGTATGTAAGCCTATCGTTACAGACCTTGCTTGTAATGCTGAGCCAGTTGGCTTCGACGAAGGTATCGCACCGAGTTGGACTGTTGTCGACAACGAGGGAACAGGCATTATGTGGTCCAATATTACGGGCTCAGGAGTTGGAGGTAACTTTACTGGTGGCTCAGGTGATGCAGCAACAGCCAACAGTGATGCTACGCCAGGTGAATTCAACACTGAACTTCATTCTAACTCGTTTAGCTTGGCCGATTGGAATGGTGCTGCATTGCAGTTCCTTGTCGATTACCAAAACCTGTCATTTTTAGATTTTCTTAATTTAGATATAAGTACTGACGGCGGAAATAGCTGGACGAATATGCTCAGTTGGAACGAGGACCACCCAGCGGGAGGTCTATTCAATGACAATGGTGAATCAGTATCTGTTGATTTGACACATTATGCTGGCGAAGAAGATGTTAAATTGCGCTGGCACTACTTTGACCCCAATACTGGAGACTGGGACTGGTATGCGCAAATTGATGATGTATCATTAACTTGTGACAATGAGCCTAAGGTGCTCAAGTGCGATGTGAATCAAGACAACTTTGTTGATAGAAGTGATATCAGGTTGATTAGTGCAGCACGTAACCAAGTTGCTGAACCAGGCGATCTTCGTGACTATGATGAAGATGGTATTATTAGCCTAGCGGATGCACGTCAATGTGTTCAGGTTTGCACCTTGCCGAGGTGTGCACCACAACCATAATCACACAGCTATACTTGATAATCACAGCATAAGCTCGGCAAAAGCCGAGCTTATTTTTAGGAAGCGCCTTGTTTAGAGCAGGGGACGGTATAGTGTTCGATATAAGGTTTGGCATAGGAGATCTTGATAATGTTCAGGTTTATTTATATTGCAGCCATCACACTAACTGGTTGTTTTGCGACTAACTCAATGGTAAATGAAGCAGGTGTTAGTGCTAACCCCTCAGTAAAAGCACTGCACGCTGAGAAGCAAACCACCCAAGAAGTATCTTCCGTTGTTTCCTTTCAAGCAACTCAAACCATTAGTTATAAAAACTTGCAGTTAAGAGCAATTAATATAGAAGACTCTCGGTGTCCAATAGGCACGACTTGTATTTGGGCTGGCCAAATGGTGGTAACACTGGAAGTCGTAAACGAGCTTATGGAGAAAAGAGAACTAACCTTAGTACACAAGAGAAAGCCAACTATCGTAAAGGCATTCGGCTTTAATTTATCGCTACTGGGATTAGAACCGCATCCTAAAGAAGGAAAGATAATTCAATTAAACGATCAGATCATTAGCTTGCAAATCACACAAGCCAAATAGCAATCAGATTGCTAAACATTAGCTCACTAGAGTGCTCTGTATCTGCCTTTAACTCGTTTATAGTTTTAACAAGGGCGCAATGTTAGGAAAGGGCTAGCGTTCAGCTAGAGCAGCAAAATCTAGATCCAAAAGATTGATTGAGTCTCACTGTCAATATCCTCAGTAGTGCAAATTCTCTCCAGTTTTTTCTAAAAAGCGCCATTTTTTGGGATGACGATCCACAAAATTCCACAGAATCATCAACTTCGCTCTATCGCCTGATTTTTCTGGCTTATAGCAAGATCAAATAACCTATTCTTTGCTTGACATAGGTTTACTCAAGTCTCTAAACTGTATAAATGTGGGAAAAAGTGGGGAATCGTGGATCATCAGGGAAGTAAGCTGGCAACTGCTAGCCAAAACGATCCACCTCAACGAACAGGCTCGAAAAGCACAGAACAATGTTTAGAGGCACCAGCGCTATTACGCTCGACAGCAAAAAACGCATCACGATACCAACGAGGTATCGCGAAGAGCTTATTGCCGATTGCCAGGGCAAGATGGTGTGTACCGTTGATGTGCAACAAGCCTGTTTACTGCTTTATCCCTTGCCCGAATGGGAAGAAATTGAATTAAAACTCTGCGCTTTGTCCTCCATGGATCGCAGCGAGCGACTATTTCAACAAGTATTACTTGGCAATGCCGCCGATTGTGAAATGGACAAAAGTGGTCGCCTATTAATCAATGGGCCGTTATGCCAACACGCTGCATTAGAAAAGAATGTGATGTTGGTCGGCCAATTAAAGAAATTTGAGATTTGGAGTGAATCCGCTTGGCAACAGCGCATGCAACAAGGCATCAGCCAGATCCAAGCCGGCGAAATCGAATTAACCGAACGATTACTTGATTTAACACTATAACGAAAATGCCTGAGCAAAGTTCACACATATCTGTATTGCTTGATGAAGCAATCGAAGCCCTCGCCATTGATCCTAATGGCCGATACATCGACTGTACTTTTGGTCGAGGCGGTCACTCGGGCCAAATCCTTTCCCAGTTAGCCGAAAACGGCGAACTTATTGCTATTGATCGCGATCCAACTGCGATTGAGGCGGCAAAGCAATACCGCGACGACGATCGCTTTTCTATCGAACATTTTGGCTTTGCCGAGCTGCAAAACATTGCCGAGCGCCGCGAAGTACTGGGTCAAGTGGATGGTATTTTATTTGACTTAGGGGTTTCCTCTCCTCAATTAGACGAGGCGGAGCGCGGTTTCAGCTTTATGAATGACGGCCCGCTAGACATGCGTATGGATACCACCCGCGGGGAAACCGCAGCCGAGTGGTTAGCACGTGTTGATGTTGAAGATTTAAGCTGGGTGCTAAAAACATTTGGCGAGGAAAAACACGCGTGGCGTATCGCTAATGCCATCGTCGATAGCCGAGAAGAAAACCCACTGACGCGCACAGGGCAGTTGGCAAAGCTTATTCAAACGGTTGCGCCGCAGCGCGAGATCAAGAAGCACCCCGCGACACGAAGTTTCCAAGCGATCCGCATGTACATAAATTCTGAGCTTGATCAAATTGAACAAGCATTGGCAGCATCGCTGAACGTGTTAAAACCCGGCGGCCGTTTGGTGGTGATCAGTTTCCACTCGCTAGAAGACCGATTAGTGAAGCAATTTATGCGCAAACACTCGCAAGGTAAGCAAGTGCCTAGAGGTTTGCCCGTGAGTGAAGCGGAATTGCAGAAAGGAAAGAAACTGAGCTTGGTGGGTCGTAAAACCAAGCCAAGTAAAGCGGAAGTTGAGCGTAATGTTCGAGCGCGAAGCTCAGTATTGCGGGTGGCAGAGCGCCTAGCAGAAAGCTAAGCAGCTACCGATTAGGGACAAGTAGGTACTCATGGCGACTAAGAAATCCGCACTCGTTGTTGATATTTTTCATGATATTCAACAGCACTTAGTGACCTATGCCCTGTTGGTCGCGGTGATCTTGTCAGCTTTTGCGGTGATTTATTTCACTCACGTTAATCGACAAACCACCAGTGAGCTGGAAGTGTTGTTAACCGAGCGTGATGAATTAGACATTGAATGGCGCAATTTATTAATAGAACAGAATAGTTTGGCAGAGCATAGCGTGATTGAACGCAAAGCCTCACATATGTTGGATATGCAACGACCAAACGCAAATTCGGAAGTAGTGTTAACCATACCATGACAGCCAAGGTAAAACGAAATAAAGCTAATCAAAAACCGAGCACAGTGGCTTGGCGCTTTTACGTTGTCTTGGCGGTAGTCGCGGCGATTTACTTAGCCTTGATGGCGCGCGCGGCCTACATTCAAGTGTTCGAACCTGACATGTTGAAAAAGCAGGGTGATATGCGCTCGCTAAGAACTGCAGCCAGTGAAGTGCAGCGCGGTTCAGTGCTGGATCGCAATGGCCGTGAGTTGGCGGTTAGCGTGCCAGTGGAAACGGTGTGGGCTGATCCCAAAGTGGTCATGGATAACAACGCATTAGCCATGAATGAGCACTGGCAAGCGTTAGCGGATGTGCTGGATCAAGACGTTAACAAACTGACTAGCCGCATTGTGCGCAACCCGAACAAACGTTTTGTCTATGTTGAGCGTCAAGTCTCGCCAGTGATGGCGAACTACATCAAAGAGTTGCGTATTCCGGGTATTCACCTGCGCAAAGAATCCAAACGCTTTTACCCATCAGGCGAAATTAGTGCCCACGTGGTCGGCTTTACCAATGTTGATGACAAAGGTATCGAAGGTATAGAGCGGGTTTACGACACTATGCTCACCGGTATTGGTGGCGAGAAGAAATTCCGCAAAGATGCCAAAGGGCGAAAAATCGAAATCCTCTCCGTCGAAGAGGCGCAGCCCCCGAAAGATGTGGTACTCAGTATCGACCAACGCATTCAAACTCTGGCATACCGCGAACTTAAAGGCGCGGTTTCTGCGTTTAAGGCAACCTCGGGCTCTGTGATTGTCGCGGATGTTCACACCGGTGAAATCCTGGCGATGGTTAATTCGCCGTCGTTTAACCCGAACAACCGCGCCAACACACCCGTGCACAAAATGCGCAATCGCGCAATTACCGATATGTTCGAACCGGGTTCGACAATGAAGCCTTTGTCATTGCTAACTGCAATGGAGTTTGGTGTCGCTGAGGCAAGTACCATTGTTGATACACATCCCGGCTGGATGCGATTAGGCGGTCGCCGTGTTAGCGATCCAATCAACCGTGGTGAGCTCACCATGGAAGAAATCTTAATCCACTCATCAAATATGGGCACTGCCAAATTAGTGCTTTCCATGCCCAAAGAGTTCTTGTTAGATAAGTTCTTTGAAGTCGGTTTTGGTGAGCAAACAGGTACCGGGCTGATTGGTGAAACAAGCGGTATGATGCATGAGCGCAGCCGCTGGTCACAATTTGAATTAGCGACGTTATCATTTGGTTATGCCTTGGCAATTAGCCCATTACAACTAACTCGTTTGTACGCCACTATCGCCAACGGCGGCACGAAAATTCCACTAACCATTTTAAAACAAGACACCCCGGCTCGCGGTGAACGTATTTTTTCACCGCAGTTAACCGCAGATTTACGCGCTATGCTTGAGGGCGTTGTCGAAAACGGTGCCAAGAAAGCCAAGATTGACGGTTACCGCGTTGGCGGGAAAACCGGTACGAGTATTAAAGCCATCGCCGGTGGTTATGGTAATGACTACGTTGGCCTGTTTGCGGGTATGGCTCCTATTGATAACCCAGAAGTTGTGGTCGTGGTCGTGATTAACGAGCCGGGCGGTGATTTATATCACGGCGGTGATGTTGCGGCGCCCGTTTTCTCGCGCGTGATGAAAGGCACTATGCAAGTGCTTAATATCGCGCCAGATAAGCAAAGAGTCGTTAAAAGTGGCGAGCGCAAAGGAGGTGGTAATGCCTAACTTTGTCGCCAAGAATCCAGCTGCTCAAACGCCACTGATGCCAACCGCGACTGCTGAATTCTCTATTGCTGATGCCTTGGCACAGTTTGATATCCACATTGAGCCATTAGTAACGGCGCAGTTGGTCAACAACAGCCGCCAAATAAACCAAGGTGATGTGTTTTGTGCTGTGATTGGCACCGCCAGTGACGGCAGAAATTATATTGACCAAGCCATAGCCGCAGGTGCGAGTTTAGTCATTGCTGAGTGTCAGCAGCCGCAGCAACATGGCAACCAACTTGTTCGTGAAAAAACCACCGGAAAAGTCACCAAAAAAGTTACGATCGTTCAGTTTTATCAGCTTAACCAGCATTTGTTTGAGCTGGCGGCAAGCTATTATCAAAACCCGCAAGACAAACTGCGTTTAATTGGCGTCACAGGTACAAACGGTAAAACCAGTACTAGCCAAATGATTGCTAGCTTACTCAATCTTTGCCAGCAGAACATCACGCCTCAAAGCCAAGGTGAAAAATTGGTTGCGAAAGCTGCAGTCATAGGTACGACCGGCGCTGGCGTGTTACCTGAACTTACGCCAATCGCCAATACCACCCCAGGGGCGACTGAGTTAAATCAGATTTTTGCGAGCTTTGCCGAACAGTCTGTCAGTCATGTAGCGATGGAAGTATCATCTCATGCGCTAGATCAAGGGCGTATCGCTGCCGGGCAAATAAGCGTTGCGGTATTTACTAATTTAAGCCGTGATCATTTGGACTATCACCAAACGATGGCGCAATACGCACAAGCGAAATTTGGCATCTTCACCGATAGTGCCATTTCAGCACCTCAAGCCGCATCAACAGCGCAGCACAGTTCACAAGTTGCTGTTATTAACGGCGACGATGAATATGGTCGTGCTTGGCTGGCTAAGCTCAATCAATCAAGTATCGCGTTTGGTAAAGGTGAGTCAGTTAGCCAGCACAAACGTTTTGTTAAAGCGCAAGACATTCGCCTGTCACCGAGCGGCGTAAGCTTCACTGTTGTCACAGAGAGTGCAAATGCCAAAGTTGCAAGCAAGCTACTTGGCGAATTTAACGTCGATAACTTATTGGCGGCGATTGCTAGTTTGCTTGCGCTTGATATTCCACTAGAGCTCATCGTTCCTTATATTGCCGAACTGCAACCTAGCCAAGGACGTATGGAAGCATTCCATCAAACCGATAAGCCTGTGGCTGTGGTTGACTATGCGCATACTCCCGATGCGTTAGCCAATGCCCTGCAAGCCTGCCGTCATCACTGTGATGGGGAATTGTGGGTGGTGTTTGGCTGTGGTGGTGATCGCGATAAAGGCAAGCGCTCACAAATGGGGCAAGTGGCAGAGCGATTTGCAGATCATGTGGTGGTCACGAATGACAATCCTCGCAGTGAAGCCCCAGAGCTTATTGCGAACGATATTTTATCTGGTTGTCAGCACGCCGAGAAAGTCACTGTTATGTTAGAGCGCTCGCAAGCGGTGCGCTCAACTCTAGCGCATGCCAAACCGAACGATGTTGTCTTGTTAGCAGGTAAAGGGCATGAGAATACCATTGAAATCGCAGGTCAAATAATTGAATACAATGAACGTGCGCTGGTTGCAAGTATCTACCAGGCAGGAGAGCAGTAATGATCCCGTTAACCTTATCTGAAATCGCAACAGCCACTGGCGGTGAGTTAATTGGTGAAAACATCACCATTAACGCGATTAGCACCGATAGTCGCGCGCTGGCGTCAGAGCAGGTCTTTCTGGCGCTAAAAGGCCCGAATTTTGATGGGCATAAGTTCGTCGAGCAAGTGGCTGAGTTGGGCGGTGTTGCTGTGATTGTTGATCACCCTGTTGCAACATCCTTACCGCAAGTCGTTGTTGCTGATACCCGTATTGCATTAGGTAAAATTGGCGCTTATGTCAAAGCGCAAACTGCACCTAAAACCGTTGGTATTACAGGTAGTAGCGGTAAAACCACAGTGAAAGAAATGGTCGCGGCAATTTTATCGCGCTTGGGGAACGTGCTTGCCACTAACGGTAATTTTAACAATGACATTGGCGTGCCGTTGACCTTGTTGCGATTAACTCATGAGCACGACTTTGCCGTGATTGAAATGGGTGCCAACCATATTGGTGAAATCGCCTATACGACAAATTTAGTTAAGCCTGATGTTGCCATTATCAATAATATTGCCCCGGCACACCTTGAAGGGTTTGGTGATTTATGTGGTGTTGCCCGTGCCAAAGGGGAGATCTTTGAAGGCATTCCACAAGGCGGTGTTGCATTTTATAACCAAGACTCAAAATGGGCGCACAAATGGCAATGGCGATTAACGGACAAAAAAGTGCACCGTTTCTCTTGTGCTGATGACAAAAGCGCAAATGAAGTCGTCAAGGCCGAGCAAACCGCTGACAGCTACAGCAAAAATATCACCTTGGACGATGATGGCTGCGCTAACTTTAAGCTGCACACCCAAATCGGCAGTACATATATTCAGCTTGCGCTACCCGGTAAGCACAATGTGTGTAATGCGGTTGCCGCAGCGGCCATTGCTATTGAGTTTGGTGCCAGTTTAGATGACGTGAAACTTGGCTTGGCTGAAATGTCGCCGGTAAAAGGGCGCTTGAATTTACACCAAATCAATGACAACTGTAAGTTGATTGATGACACCTATAACGCCAATGTCGAGTCGATTAAGGCGGCCACTGAGTTATTGGCGAGCTACCCTGGTTATCGGGTATTGATTTTGGGCGATATGGGGGAGCTGGGCAGTGATGCCAGAAGCTATCATCAAGAAGTGGGGGAACACGCGAAAGCACAAGGTATTGATACCCTGTTAACACTGGGGGTTTTAAGCCAAAGTACCGCTGATGCGTTTGGTGACCATGGTCAGCATTTTAGCTCGAAAGAGCAATTATTGGCGTCTTTAAAACTGCAATTGGCAAATGAAGCGCGCGCTATTTCCATTTTAGTGAAAGGCTCGCGCAGTGCTCATATGGAGCATGTGGTAAATGAAATTTTAAGTTGGCGCGACACCAGCGCTGTTGAGGAGCACTCGTAATGTTGTATTGGTTAGGCGAGTACCTCACCCAATATTATTCTGGATTTAATGTATTTTCCTATCTGACGTTTAGGGCGATTGTGAGCACCCTAACGGCGTTGGGTATTTCCCTGTATTTTGGCCCTAAGTTAATTCGAGCCTTGCAGCGCATGCAAATTGGCCAAACCGTCCGCGATGATGGCCCACAGAGCCATTTGTCAAAGTCGGGCACACCGACCATGGGCGGTATTTTGATTCTGGCGTCTATTATCGCCAGCGTATTGTTATGGGGCGATCTATCTAATACCTACGTGCTAACCACTTTGTTTGTTGTGGCGTCATTTGGTGTGATTGGCTTTGTCGATGATTACCGCAAGGTCATTCGCAAAGACTCAAACGGTTTAATTGCCCGTTGGAAGTACTTCTGGCAAACGGTGATCGGCTTAGGCACTGCAATATTTCTCTATGCGCAGGCGCAATCACCAGAAGAAACCGCTTTATTAGTTCCTTTTATTAAAGATGTGATGCCGCAGTTGGGCTTGCTTTACATCGCAATGGCGTACTTTGTCATTGTTGGTACTAGCAACGCAGTGAACTTGACAGACGGTTTAGATGGTTTAGCGATTGTACCCACGATTATGGTGGCTGGTGCTTTTGCGGTGTTTGCCTATGTCACGGGTAACGTGAACTTTTCAGAATACTTAAATATTCCTTACATTCCGCAAACCAGTGAATTGGTGGTGGTGTGTACTGCCATTGTGGGGGCTGGTCTTGGTTTCTTGTGGTTTAACACTTACCCAGCACAAGTCTTTATGGGCGATGTTGGCTCATTGGCGTTAGGCGCCGTTTTAGGTGTTATTGCCGTGTTAGTGCGTCAAGAGCTCGTACTCGTGATCATGGGCGGTGTGTTTGTCATGGAAACGGTTTCTGTGATCTTACAGGTCGGTTCATACAAGCTGCGTGGCCAGCGTATTTTCCGTATGGCGCCTATCCATCACCATTATGAGTTGAAAGGGTGGCCGGAGCCGCGTGTGATTGTGCGTTTCTGGATTATTTCTATTGTCTTGGTTTTGGTTGGCTTAGCCACGTTAAAATTGAGATAGCAGACAGATTTTTAGTGATTAAATAAAACATTAACTTAAACATTAATTAATAAGAGCAAAGAGCAAAGTTACCAGATGTCATCAATATCGTTAACACAGTTACAAGATAAGCGCATTGTCGTGTTAGGCCTAGGTCTGACCGGTATGTCATTTGTTCGTTTTTTAACGAACAATGGGCTTAGCTGTGCAGTTAACGACAGCCGTGCGCAACATCCGGCCTTTGCTGAATTTGCCGACTCTTACCCAGAATGTCAGCTGTACACAGGACAATGGCATCGCGAAGTCATTGCCCAAGCGGATATTCTCCTCGCCAGCCCTGGCGTTGATATCACCTTGCCTGCGATCGCCGAGCATATCAGTGAAAATGCCCAAGTGTGGGGGGATGTCGAGCTATATGCGCGCTTAAAAGACACGCCTTGTGTTGCGGTTACTGGCTCAAATGGCAAATCAACTGTGGTCAATCTACTGCATCACATTGGTCAGAAGCTAGGTGTTGATACGCAACTTGGTGGTAACGTTGGCGTTCCCGTACTTGATACCATCAATGAATCCCCTGAGCTGCTAATTCTTGAGCTTTCCAGTTTTCAATTAGAAACCATTAGCAGCTTAACGCCGCTAGTGGCGAGTGTTTTAAATCTCAGTGATGATCATTTAGATCGCCATAACACCATGGCGCTTTACACTGCCCTTAAACAAGGTATTTATCGCGGTGCGCAATTTGCCGTGTTTAATGCGCAAGATAGCGCTACGATGCCATTACCCGATTTCCCGATAGCAGCGAAAAATAGCTGCTCGTTTAGCCAATCCACGCCAGCAAGTAGCGCGTTAGAAAATAGTGATGCACAGCAGCACTTTGGCGTGATCACTCATCAAGGCGAAACTTATTTAGCGAAAGGTGAGCAGTTGCTGATGGCTGTTGCAGAGCTACCTATTGCCGGTTTACACAATGCGGCTAACTGCCTAGCAGCGCTTGCCATTGGTGAGCAGTTGGGCTGGGAGTTGGCGAAAATGCTCGACGCAATCAAGTCATATCAGGGCTTAGCACACCGCTGTCAGCCTGTTGCAAGTGATGATGGTATTCGCTGGATTAATGATTCAAAAGCCACCAATGTGGGCGCAACGCTTGCTGCGCTTAAAGGGCTAGCACCAAGCTTGGGCGCCGATCAAAAACTTTATTTAATCGCTGGTGGTGAAGGCAAGGGTGCAGATTTTTCGCCGTTAGCGCCTGTGATTGCTGAGCACGTTGCGCATGTTTTTGCGCTCGGTAAAGATCAACAGCAGATCTTGGCCTTATCAGAAAATAGCACTGCGGTAGACTCAATCGAGCAAGCAGTCGCTAACTGCAAACAACGAGCAACTGCGGGCGATGTGGTGATGTTATCGCCGGCGTGCGCCAGCATTGATATGTTTACCAACTTTGTCGAACGCGGTAACGCTTTCGCTGCCGCCGTTACTGACGTAGCCCGCAAATCTAGTGAGGAGTTGAGCTAATGGCGATTAACTTCTCGCTAAGAGTACTAAGCATGCCTGGCATGTCGGCTATGCCCAACTGGATGAAGGTGGAAACCAATGCCAATGTCACCTTTGATCGCGCTTACATTATCTTGATGGTGACGATGTACTCGATTGGCTTGATTATGGCGGCAAGCTCATCAATGCCCGTGGCTGAGCGTCTGTTTAACGATCCATTCCATTTTGTTTTCCGCCATGGCATTTATATCTGTTTAAGTGTCCTTATTGCTGGTTTTGCCTTGCAGATTCCAATGAGCTGGTGGCACCAAAACAGTGGTAAATTGCTGTTGCTGGCAATTGCTTTGTTGCTGGTCGTACTGGCAGTGGGACGTACCGTTAACGGTTCAACCCGCTGGATTGTGCTTGGGCCAATCACGATTCAAGCAGCAGAGCCAGCTAAGTTATTCTTTTTCTGTTATTTATCGGCTTATTTAGTACGTCGCCGTGATGAAGTGATGGAAAACATTAAAGGTTTTGCTAAGCCCTTGATTGTCTTCGGTGTTTTGGCCATGTTACTGCTGCTTCAACCAGATTTAGGCACGGTCATCGTGATGTTTGTCACCACCTTTGGTCTGCTCTTTCTCGCGGGCGCTAAATTATGGCAGTTTATCGCGGTTGCGACAGTTGGGGTCGGTGCGCTATCATTGCTCGCCATTTTTGAGCCCTATCGCTGGCGACGCGTGACCAGCTTCCTTGACCCTTGGGCTGATCCCTTTGGTAGTGGCTACCAATTAACGCAATCGTTAATGGCCTATGGTCGCGGCGAAATGTTTGGTCAAGGGTTAGGGAATAGCATACAAAAATTAGAATACCTGCCAGAAGCGCACACGGATTTCGTGATGGCTGTGCTGGCAGAAGAGTTTGGTTTTATTGGTATTAGTGCCATTTTAGTGTTGAGTAGTATTTTAGTGATTAAGGCATTACTGCTAGGTCGCAAAGCGATCAATAAAGAAAAGTATTTTGAAGGCTTTTTCGCCTATGGTATTGGCATCTGGTTCTGCTTCCAAGCCGCGGTCAACGTTGGCGCCAGTGCTGGTATTGTTCCTACCAAAGGGTTAACTATGCCACTGATCAGTTACGGTGGTAGCTCAACCATTATCATGACCATTGCGGTCGTGGTATTACTGCGCATCGATCATGAATTAAGGCTGCAAACCCTGCAGGCGACCAGTTCGAACCGTAAGTCTGCAAGTAAACCTAAGGCCACTAGCAAGGCCGCACCAGAACAAGGAGCGCTTGATGTCTAGCACTTCATTGTCAATGTCTGAAACCACCAACAAAGCGCCTAAATTACTGGTCATGGCGGGTGGTACTGGTGGTCATATTTTCCCGGGAATTGCGGTGGCTAAAGCACTTGAAGCTGAGGGCTGGGATATTCACTGGCTCGGTACGGCAAAGCGTATGGAAGCAGATATTGTCCCGCAACACGGCTACCCGATTTCCTTCATCAATATTGCGGGTCTGCGTAACAAGGGCTGGCAAGAGCTGATCAAGTTGCCTTTTAAGCTGTTGCAATCTTTGTGGCAGTCAATTCGGGTGATTCGCGGCATCAACCCAGATGTAGTCTTGGGCATGGGCGGTTACGCGAGTGCGCCGGGTGGTGTTGCTGCATGGTTACTCGGTAAACCGCTGGTATTGCACGAGCAAAATGCGGTGGCAGGCATGAGTAATCGTTATCTCTCCAAGCTTGCCAAACGGGTGCTTTGTGCCTTCCCAAATGCATTTGCCAAGCAAGTGAATGCGGAAGTGGTGGGCAACCCGCTGCGCAAGGAGATGGTCGAGCTGGAACAAGTGGTTTCAGTGCAGCCGACAACCAGTAAGAAAGTTCTTGTGGTCGGCGGAAGCCTGGGCGCGAAAGTGTTTAACGACACAGTGCCAGCGGCGATGAAGCAGATTCAACAGCAACACATTCAAGTGTGGCACCAAACCGGTAAGGGCAATGCCGAGCAAGTTACTGAGGCTTATCAACAAAATGAGCTTACTGGCGAGCGCGCTAAAGTGACCGAGTTTATCGACAATATGGCAGAAGCCTACAACTGGGCTGATATTGTCGTGTGCCGCGCAGGCGCGTTAACCGTGTCAGAGCTTGCCATGGCTGGCAAGCCCGCGATTTTTGTGCCGCTACCTCATGCGGTTGATGATCATCAAACTAAAAATGCCATGTACTTAGTCGGCCGCGGCGCAGCAAAGCTGATAGCGCAACGAGATTTTAATGGCACAACGCTGGCGCAAATGCTTAATAGCATGTTCAGCTCAGATACAGTGGTGCGCAATATGTCAAAAGCGGCGCTCGATGCCGCCCACGCTGATGCCACGGTGAAAGTTGCTAACGCTTGTAAGGGGTTAGTAACACATGGATAAGAATAAAGAAATAAGTAGCACTGTGAGTGAAAAGAATAAAGCGAAAGCCAATACACTGATCAAGGTGCCTGAAATGCGCCGCGTCAAGCAAATCCACTTTGTCGGGATTGGCGGCGCAGGCATGGGCGGTATTGCTGAAGTGCTATTAAACCAAGGTTATCAAATCAGCGGTTCAGATATCGCTGAAAATGCGGTGGTGAAGCGCTTAGTCGCTTTGGGTGCACAAGTGCATATTGGTCATCAAGCTGAGAATATTAGCGGTGCAAGCGTGATTGTCGTTTCTACCGCCATTGATAAAACCAATCCTGAGATTACCGCCGCGTTTGAGCAACGTATTCCTGTGGTGCGCCGCGCCGAGATGCTAGCTGAGCTAATGCGTTTTCGTCACGGCATCGCCATTGCGGGTACTCATGGTAAAACCACAACGACGAGCTTGATTGCCAGTATTCTCGCCGAAGGTGAACTTGACCCAACGTTTGTCATTGGTGGCTTGCTCAACAGCGCTGGTACTAATGCGAGATTAGGCTCAAGTCGTTATTTAGTGGCAGAAGCGGATGAGTCAGATGCTTCCTTCTTGCACCTACAGCCTATGGTCGCCGTTGTCACCAACATTGACGCTGATCATATGGAAACCTATGACGGCGATTTTGAAAAGCTCAAAGACACCTACTTAGAATTTTTGCATAACTTGCCATTTTACGGCGTTGCCGTGCTGTGTATCGATAACCCTGTGGTACGCGAATTACTGCCACGAGTGGCGCGTCAAGTGATCACCTATGGCTTTAGCGAAGATGCTGATATTCGTGCGAAAGGCTTTACCCAAGCAGCAGGCCAAAGCCGGTTTACTGTGGTGATGAACGACGAAGCAAGTTTCGAGGTTAGCCTTAACCTGCCAGGTGAGCACAATGTGTTAAATGCGTTAGCAGCGATTGCAGTTGCTCATGACGAAGGGGTAGCGCAGGCGGCAATTACTAAGTCGTTAAGCGAATTCGCGGGCATCGGCCGCCGCTTTGAACAGCTTGCGGATTTAAGCACTGATGCAGGTGAAATGGTGTTGGTAGATGACTATGGTCATCACCCGAAAGAAGTGGAAGCGACGATCAAAGCGATGCGCAATGGCTGGCCTGATAAGCGCTTAGTCATGGTATTTCAACCGCATCGCTACTCACGTACCCGTGATTTATTTGAAGATTTCGTCGAAGTGTTATCGGAAGTCGACAGCTTATTCCTGCTTGATGTGTACAGCGCAGGTGAGACCAGTATTCCCAGCGCGGACAGTAAATCGCTTGCACGTGCCATTCGACAACGCGGTCAATTAGAGCCAGTTTATGTCTCTGATGTTGAAAAACTGCCATCTTTATTGGCTGTGCAGTTACAGGAAAATGACATGGTGATCACCCAAGGCGCTGGCAATATAGGCGCGGTTTCACGCTCATTGGCAACGAGCCCATTGTTAAATATCAACAGCAGTGCTTCAGCTAATAAGGAGCACAGCTAATGAATACAGTTAAGAACATTGCTGTACTGTACGGCGGCACTTCTGCAGAGCGAGAAGTATCGCTCAACTCAGGTAAAGCGATTGCCAATGGTTTGCTACAAAACGGTTACCACGTTGAATTAATTGACACTAAGTCAGTGCCTTTGTCTGCGTTAGCGGAAAAGCACATTGACTGTGTGTTTATCGCTTTGCATGGTCGCGGCGGTGAAGATGGCTGTTTGCAAGGCGCATTAGAGTTTATGGGGCTTAATTATACCGGTTCAGGTGTTTTAGGCTCGGCGCTTTGTATGGACAAAGTGCGCACTAAGCAGGTGCTATTAGCGCAAGGACTACCAACGGCGCCATTTAAAGTGATCCAACAAGCGCACTTTGACATGGCTGACTGTGAAGCCGTATTAGCAGAACTGGGCGGAGTTGCCATGGTTAAGCCAGCCAAAGAAGGCTCGAGTATTGGCATGGCAAAAGTCACGAATGCGCAGGCCTTGGAAAACGCCTTAATTGAAGCCTTTGGCTTTGATGAACGCGTGTTAGTGGAAGCATGGATCAACGGCCCTGAGTATACCGTGTCGATTTTAGGCGATACCGCATTGCCAGCCATTCATATGGAAACGCCTCGTGAATTTTATGATTACGAAGCGAAATACCAAAGCAATTCGACCTTGTATCACTGCCCAAGTGGCTTGGCAGCGCAAGACGAAGAAGCCTTGCAATTGTTGGCAAAACAAGCGTTTGATGCGGTAGATGCCCATGGCTGGGGGCGTGTCGATGTGATGCGCAATGAGAATGGTGACTGGCAGGTGCTTGAAGTAAATACCGTACCTGGCATGACAGAGACCTCGCTGGTACCCAAAGCGGCGCAAGCGGCGGGGATCAGTTTTAGCGAGCTAGTCTCGCGTATCGCTGAAAGTGCCGGTTTAAATAAATAACAGCTAACGGACTCGTCGCAGATAAGGCAGCAGTGAGGCTAAAAAGTTAATGGTAAACGCATTGGCAAAAACGTTGACGAAAAAAAAGGAAAGCAAACCAAACGAAGTGGCGTCAAGCACTCACTGGACGTTTTGGTTGGGCTTTGTATTTTTTCTGATGGTTGTCATTGGCTTGTTATCAACCGCTTGGTTGGTCGGCAAGAAGTTTAACTCGACGGAAGCCTCGCCAGTAACTCGCGTTGCGATATCTGGCGAGATGCCATACACGCGCGAGAGTGATGTGTTAAATGCATTGGAGCCACTGAACATTGGCAATTTTTTTAAGGTCAATGTCAACCAAGTGCAGGCGCGTGTTGCGCAGTTGCCTTGGGTTTATTCCGTGTCAGTGCGCAAGCAATGGCCAAACGAGTTAAAAATTTATGTGGTTGATCAAGCGCCTATTGCCCGCTGGAATGGTGACTTTTTTATCAACCAATACGGTAAGGCGTTTCAAGCGTCACATGAGCGCGTAAATCACCCGCTGCCCGAATTTTTCGGACCAGAGGGGAGTGAGCAGCTAGCGTTGGAAAACTTTCACAGTTTGAACAAGTTGCTGGCGTACCGCAGTTTAGCGATTAACGAATTAGTGCTGTCAGAGCGCTTTTCGTGGCAGCTAACGCTTAGTGATGGTGTGCAGATTAATTTAGGGCGTGAAGAACGCGTGCAGCGTGTGCAGCGCTTTATGGATATTTATCCACAGATAAAACAGTATCAAAAACAAGACGAAGTGATTGATTATATTGACCTTCGCTACGATACCGGTGTTGCGGTTGGCTGGAAACCAGCCCCAGAAGAGCAAAGAGTATAAATTGATGGCGAAAGTAGCAGAGAGAAAATTAGTTGTTGGCCTAGATATCGGTACGTCGAAGATCTCGGTTGCTGTTGGCGAAGTCACGCCAGAAAATAAACTAAGCATAGTAGGTGTTGGAAATCAGCCATCACGGGGCATGGACAAAGGCGGTGTGAACGATTTGAATTTGGTTATTCAATCGATTCAACGCGCCATCAACGAAGCTGAATTAATGGCGGACTGCCGTATTAGCTCAATTTATTTGGGTATTTCCGGTAAGCACATTAGTTGTCAAAACGAAAACGGCATGGTGCCAGTGAGTGACAATGAAGTTGTGCAGGAAGACGTGGATAACGTGATTCACACCGCGCGCTCGGTGCCGATTTCAGCCGAGCGTCGCATGCTACATGTGCTGCCACAAGAATTCAGCATTGACTGCCAAGACGGTATCAAAAGCCCTATTGGTATGTCAGGTGTGCGCATGGAAGCGAAAGTGCACATAGTCACGTGTGCTAACGATATGGCGAAGAATTTAGTTAAATGTGTTGAACGCTGCGAATTAAAAGCGGATCAACTGATTTTCTCTGCACTCGCTTCTAGCTATGCGGTTGTGACTGAGGATGAAAAAGAGCTAGGCATCTGCGTGGTTGATATCGGTGCAGGTACGATGGATTTAGCGGTGTTTACGGGCGGCGCGTTGCGTCATACGGCCGTGATTCCTGTTGCGGGTAATCAGGTCACCAGTGATATCTCGAAAATCTTTAGAACACCACTGAGCCATGCCGAAGAAATTAAAGTGCAATACGCTTGTGCGCTGCGCCAGATGGTGAGTATGGAAGAGAGCATTGAAGTGCCAAGTGTTGGCGGCCGACCTGCACGTAGCATGTCGCGTCATACGCTATCCGAAGTGGTCGAGCCGAGATATCATGAATTATTTGAATTAATTCAAGAAGAACTGCGCGAAGCGGGCTTGGCAGATCAAATTGCTGCTGGCTTTGTACTCACAGGTGGTACGTCGAAAATGGAAGGTGTGGTGGAATTTGCCGAAGAAGTCTTCCAAATGCCTGTGCGTATTGCGCAGCCATTGCCAGTTGATGGCTTGTATGAATATGTGAGCGACCCGAGCTACTCAACCGTGGTTGGCTTGTTGCACTACGGCATGCAAGAAGCTGGCAACGAGGAAAAAACGAAGAAGAATGTCGAAGGTGTGACTGATCTATGGTCACGCGTTCACGCCTGGTTTAAAGGCGAGTTTTAATTGCCGCATATCGCAATAATGCGAGTCGCGGTTGATGTTTAAATTTTTGGTGGAACAAAAACGTTAAAAACGGAGAGAGAAAAATGTTTGAACTGATGGAAGATCACAACGAAGAAGCGGTAATCAAGGTTATTGGTGTGGGCGGTGGCGGCGGTAACGCTGTTGAGCACATGGTAAGTCAAACCATTGAAGGCGTTGAATTTATTACTGCTAATACGGACTCACAGGCGCTGCGTAACTCGTCTGCAAATGTGACTTTGCAGCTAGGTGGCGATGTCACTAAAGGCTTAGGCGCTGGTGCTAACCCAGAAATTGGTCGTCGCGCAGCAGAAGAAGACCGTGAAACGATCAAGCAAACGCTTGAAGGTGCAGACATGGTGTTTATCGCTGCTGGTATGGGCGGTGGCACAGGTACTGGCGCGGCGCCAGTAGTTGCAGAAGTGGCGAAAGAAATGGGCGTGTTAACGGTTGCCGTAGTGACTAAACCTTTCCCATTTGAAGGGAAAAAGCGTATGAACTACGCTGATCAAGGTATTGAGTTCTTGGCAAATCACGTTGACTCGTTAATTACCATTCCTAACGAAAAACTATTAAAAGTACTTGGCCCAGGCACGTCATTGCTTGACGCATTTAAAGCGGCGAACAACGTATTACTTGGCGCGGTACAAGGTATTGCTGAGCTAATTACCCGCCCAGGTCTCATTAACGTGGACTTTGCTGACGTTCGCACCGTAATGTCTGAAATGGGAACGGCGATGATGGGGTCTGGTATTGCATCAGGCGAAGATCGCGCGCAAGAAGCTGCAGAAGCCGCCATTGCTAGCCCATTGCTAGAAGACGTCGACTTAGCGGGTGCACGCGGTATCTTGGTCAATATTACTGCGGGTATGGATATTAGCATCGACGAATTTGAAACAGTCGGGAACCAAGTAAAAGCTTTCGCGTCAGAAAATGCAACGGTAGTGGTGGGGGCGGTAATCGACCCTGAAATGACCGATGAATTACGCGTGACTGTTGTTGCCACAGGTATTGGTGCTGAGCGCAAGCCAGACATCACACTTGTTAACCCAGCGCCTGCGGTTGAACCGCAAGTGGTTGGTGGTGATTACGTTGCCGCAACGCCACAAGCTGAGCCAATGACAGCAGCTGTGCCAGAATCTGCGCCAGTAACAACATCGGCAAAAGAGTTGGATAGCTACTTAGATATTCCAGCATTTTTGCGCAAGCAGGCTGATTAATCTGTGGCGACACTAAGTCGCTTTTAACAGCCAAATGTTACAAATCGTACAGGCTTTGGCCGTATTTTTGATTTGATAGGCAAATTTTGATACATTACGCAACCGCTTAATAAGGTGGTCGGATGTTATCCGAATTTTATTGACTAAAGAATAGGCAATCTATGATTAAACAACGTACATTAAAAGATAGCGTTTCAGCAGTCGGTGTTGGTTTACACAAGGGTGAGAAGGTAAAGGTCACTCTCCGTCCTGCGCCTGCTAATACCGGTATTGTGTTCCGTCGTGTTGACTTAGAACCCGTGGTTGACATTAAAGCAACGCCAGAAGCTGTTGGTGAAACGACTTTGTGTACCTGTTTAGTGAATGAAGAAGGTGTGCAGATTTCCACCGTCGAGCATCTTCTATCAGCTATCGCTGGTTTAGGTATTGATAACCTAGTCATCGATGTTGACTCGCCTGAGATTCCCATCATGGATGGTAGTGCATTACCTTTTGTTTACTTGATCCAATCAGTAGGTATTGAAGAGCTAAATGCTGCTAAGCGCTTTTTACGCATTAAGAAGCCCATTCGTGTCGAAGAAGATGATAAGTGGGCAGAGCTTGTGCCTTACAATGGCTTTAAAGTGGATTTTGCGATCGACTTTGAGCACCCAGTTATCTCGAAAACAGGTCAAAGTATGACGATGGATTTAACCTCGTCGTCGTTTATCAAAGAAATTAGCCGCGCCCGTACGTTTGGTTTCATGAAAGACATTGAATTTTTACGCTCTCATAACCTAGCGCTTGGCGGTAGCTTAGAAAACGCCATCGTCCTTGATGAGTACCGTATGCTAAACAGCGATGAGCTGCGCTACGACGATGAATTCGTTAAGCATAAAATTCTTGATGCCATCGGTGATTTATACATGGGTGGTGTTAGCATTCTTGGCGAACTACGCGCCTTTAAATCAGGCCATGCAGTGAATAATTTGCTACTTCGCGAAGTATTCAAGCAAACAGATGCTTGGGAATGGGTCACATATGAAAATGAAGCCAATGCACCAGCGATGTTCCAAGAATTAGGTGTAGTGAGCTAATTCCAACACTAATTACAAGAGGTCGACACAATGTCGGCCTTTTTTTTAGGTATAGTAGTTTAAATGTCGTGTTTTGAGCTGAGATACATCCATGCACGGCTATACAAATGCGGCTAGCCATTGAGTTTTTTGTGGATTTATGCCAAAGTTCCGCAGATATCACAAAGTTGTATCAGCCGTTTATACCGAACCGTTTATATGCGTTTGTCAGTCATCGTTGAGTAGAGAAATAAGGTAAGCGAAGCGTTCACTTTCTACAGTAAACCCAGTGAATAGATAAAGTGACCCGCTTGGCACCAGATGTTATGAGTTTAATCCTTTTATATCGCGGTAATAATGTTAGATTTTCAATGAAGTTAACCAAACTTCATTGGCTTTCCGCTATTTCAATTTTCGCTTTACTCTCTGGCTTAGTTGTACATTTAATCATTTCTGCCAACGCCATTCCCGCGCACTCAACACAAGCCATTGACCCGACGACTCAAATTGCTCAATTACCCTCATCAGATAAACAGCAAGTGATTGCACTGACGCTAAAGTTAGCTGAACTGCAATCGCAAGTATTGCGCCTTAATGCACTGGGTGATCGCTTGGCGGAAGAGAACAACATTTCCGAAAAAGAATTTAATTTTGACCAGCAGCCACCCGCTGGCGGGCCAGTTCAGTCACCTGAGCAAGTCAAAAGCAAAACACTAGCTGAGTTGTTACTGGAAATAGAAACGTTGGAGCAACAAGTGCATCAGGAACAAAATCAATTGATGCTACTTGAATCAGTGACTTTGGGTCACCATATACAAAGCAACAGTTATTTGTCTGGTCGCCCTATTGTTAAAGGTTGGCTTTCATCCTATTACGGTGTCAGAAAAGATCCGTTTAACGGTCGCCCAGCAATGCACAAAGGCGTTGATTTTGCCGGTAAGGAAAATGCGCCGATCATCGCGACAGCTTCTGGTATTGTGAGCTGGTCAGGTGAGCGATATGGCTATGGTAATTTGATCGAAATAGATCACGGTGATGGTTATAAGACCCGCTATGGGCACAATAAAACACTACTCGTGACCATGGGTGACGTAGTCGAAAAAGGGCAGATTATCGCTCGTATGGGAAGTACAGGACGTTCAACCGGACCGCACGTTCACTACGAGATTTTGCGGAATAATGCGCAAATCAACCCAATAAAGTACGTATATCGCAAAGCAAAATAACCCTGAAATTTAATCCGTTTATTTAGTTGTGGTCAGCACCACAGCGTGAATTTTTATTAGTTGAAGAATTGTCTTCTAAATTTGGTTTATCAAAATGTTTGTAAAGTTAATGACAAAAGTTTTCGGAAGTCGCAACGACCGACTACTGAAAAAAATGCGCAAAGATGTGGCTACAATTAATGCTCTTGAGCCAACAATTGAAGCACTGAGTGACGAAGAGTTAAAGGCAAAAACGGCTGAGTTCAAATCGCGCATCGAACAAGGTGAATCATTAGAAGTTATTCTTCCTGAAGCCTTTGCTGTTGTGCGTGAAGCAAGTAAGCGTGTATTTGGTATGCGCCACTTCGACGTGCAAATGATTGGTGGCATGGTACTTAACCAAGGTAAAATTGCAGAAATGCGCACGGGTGAGGGTAAAACCTTAACGGCGACGTTACCAACGTACCTTAATGCCCTTTCTGGCAAAGGCGTGCACGTTGTTACGGTCAATGATTACTTAGCAAAGCGCGATGCTGACTGGTCTCGTCCACTATTTGAATTCCTAGGCTTAACCGTTGGCTGTAATATTCCGGGGATGTCGCAGCCGGAAAAGCATGAAGCTTACCAAAGCGATATTACCTACGGTACGAACAACGAGTTTGGCTTTGACTATCTACGCGATAATATGGCGTTTTCGGCAGGTGATCGCGTTCAGCGTCCGCTAAACTTCGCCGTCGTGGATGAGGTTGATTCGATCTTAATTGACGAAGCGCGTACGCCGTTGATTATTTCTGGTCAAGCGGAAGACAGCTCTGAACTTTATCGCGCAATTAATACCATAGTGCCGACCTTAGAGCGCCAAAGTGAAGAAGACAAAGACGAAGATACAGGCCAGTCTGAAGATTTCGTCGTTGGTGATTACACGATTGACGAGAAAGCCAAGCAGATTTACTTAAC
This sequence comes from Thalassotalea euphylliae, assembly GCF_003390335.1. Classification (NCBI taxonomy): domain Bacteria; kingdom Pseudomonadati; phylum Pseudomonadota; class Gammaproteobacteria; order Alteromonadales; family Colwelliaceae; genus Thalassotalea; species Thalassotalea euphylliae. The sequence continues at coordinate 3,848,776 of NZ_QUOU01000001.1, read as the reverse complement.
TGAGCGCGGCCAAATCAATATTGAAGAGATTCTGCAAGCGCGCGGCCTGATTAAAGAAGGCGAGTCATTATTCGCGGCAGCTAATATTTCTTTACTTCATCATGTGATGGCGGCATTGCGTGCGCACAATCTATTCCAAAAAGACGTTGACTACATCGTTAAAGATGATGAGATTGTTATTGTTGACGAGCACACTGGCCGTACGATGGAAGGCCGTCGTTGGTCTGAAGGCTTGCATCAAGCAGTTGAAGCCAAAGAAGGCGTACGTATTCAAAACGAAAACCAAACGCTTGCTTCTATTACGTTCCAAAATTTCTTCCGTATTTACGAAAAGCTGTCTGGTATGACAGGTACAGCAGATACAGAAGCGTTCGAATTTAACCATATTTATGGTTTAGAAACCGTGATCATCCCAACCAACAGAGAGATGATCCGCAAAGACATGGCTGATCTTATCTATCTGACGGCGGAAGAGAAATACGAAGCTATTCTTGAAGACATTAAAGACTGCGTTGAGCGTGGTCAGCCTGTACTTGTCGGTACCATTAGCATTGAAACGTCTGAGTTTTTATCGGCATTCCTTAAAAAAGCCAAAATTAAACACAAAGTACTTAATGCGAAATTCCATGCGCAAGAAGCGGAAATTGTTGCAGAAGCGGGTAAAATTGGCGCAGTGACTATTGCCACCAATATGGCCGGACGTGGTACAGATATCGTACTAGGCGGTAATTTAGAAGCTGCGCTTGCCAAGTTGAATAACCCAACAGAAGCGCAAATTGAAAAAGCCAAAACAGCATGGCAAGAAGAGCACGACAAAGTGCTTGAACTTGGTGGCTTGCATATTATTGCCACTGAACGTCATGAATCTCGCCGTATCGATAACCAGCTGCGCGGCCGTGCTGGTCGTCAAGGTGATGCGGGTTCTTCGCGTTTCTACTTATCAATGGAAGATGGCTTAATGCGTATCTTCGCTTCAGAGCGCATTGCAAATATGATGCGTAAACTGGGGATGGAGCGCGGTGAAGCGATTGAGCACCCATGGGTAACCAAAAGCATTGAAAATGCACAGCGTAAAGTTGAAGGTCGTAACTTTGATATTCGTAAGCAGCTGCTTGAATTTGATGATGTCGCCAATGATCAACGTAAAGTGATTTACGAGCAACGTAACGAGTTGTTGGATGAAAGTGACATTGGTGAAGTAATTTCAGTGGTTCGCAGCGATGTGATCAACGGTGTGATTGATCAACATATTCCACCACAGTCGCTTGAAGAGATGTGGGATGTTACTGGCCTTGAAGAGCGCTTAAAAGGTGAATTTAGTACCGAGTTAGCAGTTGCTCAATGGCTAGATGAAGACAAGAGCCTACACGAAGAAACATTGCGTGAAAAAATTGTTGGTGAATTTGAAAACGCATACCGTGAGAAAGAAGAAATGGTCGGCGAAGATGTACTTCGTCAGTTCGAGAAAGCAGTAATGCTGCAAAGCTTGGATTCACACTGGAAAGAGCATTTATCAGCGATGGATCACTTGCGCCAGGGCATTCACTTGCGCGGTTATGCACAGAAAAACCCTAAGCAAGAATACAAGCGTGAATCGTTTGAGTTATTCTCAGAAATGTTGGATAACTTGAAATACGACGTAGTAGGCATTTTAAGTAAAGTTAGAATTCAAGCTGAATCTGATGTGGAAGCCGTTGAAGAGCAACACCGCAAAGCAGAAGAAGGGCCAAAAAACTTTGAACACCAAAGCGCTGAAAACGAAGTAGCACCACAGCAACGTCAACCGCGTGTTGGTCGCAATGACCCTTGCCCTTGTGGTTCAGGCAAAAAATACAAGCAATGTTGTGGTAAGTTAAGCTAATAAGCGTTCACAACCAGCAAATAATGAAAGGGGATTAACATCCCCTTTTTTATGGGCGCTAGTGCGGTGTACTGCTGAATTACAAGAGCATGTGTGGGCGTCAATATGTGCTGCAGAAATCAAATAAAAAGCTAATAAAGAGATATTTATGAAATTAGTACACGTAGCCGTTGGTGTTATTGTTAGTAATCAACACCTATTCCTTACCAGACGTCATGCAGAGGCTCATCAAGGTGGAAAATGGGAGTTTCCCGGGGGCAAGGTGGAATCTAATGAAACGGTTGCTCAAGCGCTGTCTAGGGAGCTTAAAGAAGAAGTTGCAATCGATGTGTTAGCTTGCCAGCCGTTAATGGAAATTAACCATGACTATGGCGACAAGCAGGTTAAGCTCGATATCTTTCTTGTTGACCAGTTTACTGGCGAGCCAAGCTCTCAAGAGGGGAACGATGAGCAGTGGGCGAGTATTGATAGTTTAGGATTGCTTGAGTTTCCCGCTGCCAATCAAGTGATTGTCGAAAAGTTACAGGCGATGTATCGCGAATAGCGACTTTCATTGTATAACTAAAAAACAGTGGTCACGTTTAAGTGGTCACTGTGCTGTTTGTTGCTAAGCCAAAAGCTATCGAACATTTTCTACTGACTTAGTGTAGCTAAGTTCTTAACACTACTCCGGCTCGACAAAAAATTTGTGGTGCTGTAAAAATTGGTCTTCAAGCGCATCAAGCATTTCTTCTGATATTGGCTCAGCACTTTGTACGGGTTGGGATATTTTGTGATTTTCTTCCGCCCAATCACCTAAATCAATCAGTTTACACCGCTCAGAGCAAAATGGGCGATGTTCACTGCTTGCTTGCCAAATAACGGGTTTGTCGCAGGTCGGGCATTTTACTGTCGTTGTCATAACTTAACTTTGTGATTAGGGAACTAGTGGCGGCGAGTATAGCGCTAGCATCTGGCTAGTTCAAATTGTGTGGTTTGCTTTGAGTATTTTCGACCTGTTTGCTCGCAAGGTAGCATAAATCGAATGGAGTAACGGAGCCTGTTACCACTAACGGTAGGGTAATAGTTAGCGTTTTTATCAACTTTGATGCGCAGCAACAGCAAGCCTTCGCCATTGTCTTGATAAAAGCCTGTATCGCTTTTTATCAACTCAAAATTGCCTCGTTGACGGATAAAACGCAAAACTAAATTGATGGCCTCTTGCAATAGCGCAAACTTTGCCAGCCAAGCAGAGATATCACTAGCGATTTGTGTTTGGCATCGCGATAACCAAAATTGGAGCTGGGGTAAGTCGAAAAGCGAACTACCGCCTTGAATGGCAAAGCGTTGTTTGAGTGACGCGATTAATTTGTCGTGCTTGAGTTCGTGCCACGCTTGCTTATTCGACCGCAGTTGGCAAACATAGCCCACTATTTGCTTTAGGTTTTGCTCAAGCGCTTTAGTGTCTATCTCAGGTGATTTCGACCAAACCACTAAGTGCTGCTCTAAGCGCTCGAGATCTTTAATTAATTCACCGCGAATATCGTTGCGATCGAGCGTGTCAAAAATGGCAAATAGCGCGTTGAAGTAAACTTGGTAGTGATCAGTGATATACTCAGCCTGGCATTTACTCGCTTGAACAAAAAGCTGCTCAAGCTTGAGGTAATTGCGTATGCGCTCGTTAAGCGGGTGCTCGTATAAAACTGACATCGAAACAGGTATAAAAGGGCTAGATTCGCTTATACTAACGATTGGGCTGCAAAATGGCGAATATTTTCATTAAATTGTCATATGCGCCGCGTACTAGGTTATTTTGCTAATGCCTCGTGAGTTTAATGACGCCAGCAGTGCGGTGTTAGGCATAGAGCAGCCAGCACAGCTAAGCCTTTGTCGCCATCAACAGGTACTGTTGGTGAAGCGCCTTAACTTGTTGCTCTACTTCCAACAAGCTAGGGGACGTGTTGTTGATGATATCATCTGCTTTACTTAGTCGCTCTTCACGCGACACTTGAGCGGCAATGATGTTGTTAATAATGTCTGGCGATGAGCCATCGCGTTTTAACGTGCGCTCAATTTGCTGGTCTTTTGTCACGTCGATTACCAGTATGCGAGCCACCTGCTCTGTCAGCCCGTTTTCAATAAGCAGTGGCGCCACTAGGATTTTATAGCGAGATTTTGCGCGCGCGAGTTGGGCAAAAATTTCTTCTCGAATAAGTGGGTGTAGCAATTGGTTTAACCACGCTTTGGCGGTTTCATCGCTAAAGACTTTGCTTCTCAGCTGTGCGCGATCAAGGGTGCCATCATCAGCTAATATGGATTCACCGAAATGGTCAACAATTTCTGCTAAACCTTTAGTGCCGGGCTCAACCACTTGGCGTGCGACAACGTCAGCATCGACAATATCAATACCGAGTTTGACGAACATGTTAGCAACTGTGGTTTTACCGCTGCCAATACCACCTGTTAATCCTATGATCATGCGTTTTACTTACCTAGCTTACTTAATCTAAAAGGTCTACTTTGACCTACCTATCTGAGTTACTTAATTTACTACAAGGCCAACTTTGCTAAGTACCATTGCCAGATTGAATTACCCCAAAGTAAGCAAACCCAGCCAGCAACCGCGAGATAAGGGCCAAATGGAATGGCTTGGTCGCGTTGGTGGTTTTTAAACAGCATCAGCGAAATCCCTACGATAGCGCCCACCAATGAGGCCATCAGGATCAGCAGCGGTAATAATTGCCAGCCCATCCAGGCACCAAATAATGCCATCAGCTTGAAATCGCCATATCCCATGCCTTCTTTGCCCGTTAATAGTTTGAATAACCAGAATACCGAAAACAAGCTCATATAGCCGGCTATTGCGCCAATCACTGCATCTTCAATAGGCACAATGGTGCCGTTAAGGTTAATGATGAGACCAAGCCACACAAAAGGCAGTGTGATCTGATCGGGCAGTAACATATGATCCAAATCAATCATGGTGAGTGCAATCAGCGCAAAGGTCAGTAGCAATACAAAAACAGCCGTTAAGCTAACACCAAAATGGTGGGCAACAACTAAGCCTAATAAAGCGGTTGTTAACTCTATTGTCGGGTAGCGTTTTGAAATAGGGGATTTGCAGCTGCTGCATTTACCTCGGAGCATTAACCAGCTAACAACAGGAATATTTTCGTAAAACCTGATGTTGTGTCCGCAGTGAGGGCATGTGGAGTCAGGCTTTGACAAGCTGATCGGTGTTATATCTCGTGTTGGCTTTTCTGGTACTTCATCTTTTAAGAACTCACGGCATTCCGTGTACCAACCAAGCTCCATCATTTTAGGCAAGCGATAGATAACAACGTTAAGAAAGCTGCCAACCATCAGTGAAAACACAAACACAGTGCCGAGATAAAACCAGGGAAATTGCTCAAAGGCAGAAATGGTGTTCTCTAACATTTTTATTACTCAAACTTTATCTTTTTACTAAAACTAAAAAAGCCATTGTTGAAGCAATGGCTTTAATACAAATTTTCCACTTAAACGAATTGTTATACAACTTGACCTATTTGGAATATTGGTAAGTACATGGCGATAATCAAGCCACCAATTACCACACCTAAAACGGCCATAATCATAGGCTCTAGTAGAGCGGTTAAGTTATCAACGGCATTGTCTACTTCGGCTTCGTAAACGGTTGCCACTTTCGCCAGCATATCATCAACAGCACCTGACTCCTCACCGATAGCGACCATTTGTATTACCATATCAGGGAATATTTGTGAATTTCGCATCGCCAAGTTCATTTGCATACCAGAAGATACTTCGGATCGAATATCTAAAATCGCATCGCGATAAACGGCGTTACCGGACGCACCAGCAGCAGATTCTAATGCATCAATTAACGGTACACCAGCGGCGAAAGTTGTAGACAAGGTTCGTGCGTAACGAGCAACCGCAGCTTTATCTAAAATATCACCAATGACTGGAATTCTGAGTATGGATTTATCTACATTATCTCTAAACTTCTGGCTATTGCGGTGAGCACGTTTAAATAAAAAACCAATAATAAATAACGCCCCTATGCCCAAGTACCAATAAGACTGCATAACTTCAGAAATGGCAATCACCAGTAGTGTAAAAGCCGGTAGTTCTGCGCCAAAGCTTTCAAAAATCTCTTGAAAAGTAGGAACAACAAAGATGAGTAATATTGAGGTAACAACCAATGCTACGACCAAAACGGCGATAGGATAAGTAAGTGCTTTCTTTATTTTAGCTTTTAACGCCTCTGCTTTCTCTTTGTAAGTGGCAATGCGATCATAAATTGTCTCAAGTGCACCAGATTGCTCGCCTGATGCCACTAAATCACAATATAAGTCGTCAAAGTATTTAGGGTGTTCCCGTAAGCAGTCGGACAAGGGTAAACCTGATGCTAATTTATTACCTATGCTCGTCAAAAGCTCTTGCATATTGCCGTTATCATTCCCCTTGGCAATCATTTCTATGCTTTGTACTAATGGTACACCAGCACCAAGCATAGTCGCAATTTGCCTGGTGACCGTCGCAATATCTGCGGGAGTAATAGGCTTTGAACCACCGCCTATACCAAATAATGGCCTCGGTTTTTTCTTAATTTTTCCGGGCGTGATCCCTTGCTTTCTGAGCTGTGCTTTGAGCTCTAAAACGTTTGCAGCAGAAAGCTCACCATTAATTTTTTTACCTTTGCGATTAACCCCTTGCCAAATAAAAATGTCATTAGCTTTGGTTTTTACATTTTTATCTTTAGCCTTGCTTTTTGGGGGGCTACTTTTTGATGCGGAGCCTACTGCCATGTCAACTTCCCTTAGCGCCTTACAGTAATTTTAATTAGTGTGGCATTTATTAATTGGCAGTAACACGATTTATCTCAGCTAAGCTTGTGATACCACTCATTGCTTTTACTATGCCAGATTGTCTGAGGTTATTGTAGCCTTCTTTTTGGAACTGACCTGCAATATCAAGTGAGTTGCCACCTTCCATAATAATCGATGCCACTTCGCTAGTAATTTTCACTACCTCATAGATACCAACTCGACCTTTATAGCCACCTGTACATTCATCACAGCCAACAGGCTTATATATGGTAAAAGTGCCTAATTTATCTTCCGGAAAACCCAATTGACGCAAATGATCATCAGGTACATTGTCTGGCGTCTTGCATTGGGTACATAAACGGCGGGCAAGGCGTTGCGCAATAATAATACTTATTGAGCTGGCGACATTAAATGCAGGAACGCCCATATTAAGCAGGCGAGTTAGAGTTTCTGCAGCGGAGTTGGTGTGCAGTGTAGAAAGTACTAAGTGACCAGTTTGCGCTGCTTTAATGGCAATTTCTGCTGTTTCCAAATCTCGGATCTCACCGACCATGACAATATCGGGATCTTGGCGAAGGAAAGAGCGCAAAGCACTGGGAAAAGTAAGGCCTGCTTTGGTATTAATCTGAACCTGATTAATACCTTCTAAGTTAATTTCAACTGGATCTTCGGCGGTCGATATATTGCGTTCAGCAGTATTGAGAATATTCAAACCTGTGTAAAGGGAGACAGTTTTACCGGAACCTGTGGGACCTGTCACCAAAATCATTCCTTGCGGTTGATCTAACGCTTCCATATATATCGCTTTTTGCTCGGCTTCATAGCCTAACATATCAATGCCTAACATAGCGCTAGAGGAATCTAATATCCGCATTACAATTTTTTCGCCCCACATAGTAGGTAGGGTAGAAACACGAAAATCGATAGATTTCTTTTTTGATAGCGCTAACTTTATCCTACCATCTTGCGGCACACGCCGTTCGGCAATATCCAGTTTTGACATGACCTTTAACCGCGCCGCCATTCGAGAAGCGAGTGCTACAGGGGGCTTAGCTATCTCATTTAAAATACCATCGATGCGAAAGCGAATGCGGTAGGAATGTTCATATGGCTCAAAATGTAAATCTGATGCGCCTTTCTTAATAGCATCTAAAAGAATTTTATTAATATAGACAACAATAGGCGCATCATCTTGCTCTTGATTAACGCCATCATCTTCTCGTTCGTCTTCTTGAACTTCTAAGCCCGCTAATTCATTGGAGTCAATATCACTGATATTTAAGGCATCAACATCGGATTCAAGTACATCTTCGATTGCTTTTTGTAAGCTTTCTTCGTCTGCCAACACCAATTCGGTTGAAAAGCCAGTATTAAACTGTATATCTTCTAAGGCGTCGATATCAGTAGGGTCAGACATAGCAACAAACAGCACTTTACCTCTTAGATATAGAGGAAGCGCATTATGCTTTTTAATTAGCTTTTCATTTCTAACCCCTTCGGGTACGAGCGTTTTATCAAATAAAGATAAATTAATTAAGGGATAGCCAAATGTTCGAGATAGAACTGAAGCTATTGAGTTACCGTTTAAGTGTTTATCTTCGATCAAAAATCGCAAAAACGGCTTCTCTTGATCGGGATAAGAGGTATTTATTGCATCAGCTTGCTCTGAGGATATTACGTTATTCTTGGTTAATGCTGACAATAGACTTGATTGTTTATGTAGCCCTTTCATTTTATTTTTTCTCTATAAAGCCTAATTCAGTCTATCTGCTTTCAAGCAAAAAAACACTTATCTTGTTGAAATCTATGTTATCTGCATTCATCTGATATAATATTTCCCGTAATTAATTGCCTCTACTTGAGGCCATTATAATTTCTAGGAAACAGCTCTATACCTTCAACTAAACCAGAATCCGAAAATATCAGAACTGAAGTTCTTTTCTTTCCCACCAGTATTTTTAGCTTTTTAGTTTCCGCTATTTGCGCCTTTAACTCTTGCGGAAGCCGCGAATAAGGGAAAAAAGGCTTAATTTTTTGTATTTCGACTGGTAAATATCGGGTCGTGTTAAACATTAGTTTTGTGTCCAATGAGCTAACAGACATTAATTCTGGGCTCTCATCAATACGAACTAATGGAATCTTACTTAAAGTTACTACACCAAGATTACTGTGTAATTTTTGCCCTTTTAAATCTTCATTCGTAACGAGATGAAAAACACCATCCAAATGAACCAATGCAATGATTTTTTGTCCGTGGATTTGGCTTAAGCCATACCCTAATGCTGACAACTGAATAATAAAAATAACGCAAAAATCAAAACAAACTTCTCTTAGGCTCTTTTGCTCGTTTATTAGTACCAAGGTTAAAAAAGGACCAAGAATTAAGTCGATAACTGCAACGAGAGACAAAGGTAACCAAGTACCGTCTAGTAATAAAAAAGGAAAGGGAAACCAAAAAAATACAATAAGGGCGCTAACAAAAGATATAACGCAAATACTTAGTGCTAGGTGGTATTTAAAAGCTTTAATTTTGTCCATACATAAAAAAAGCCGCAATAGCGGCTTTTCGCAAAATTTATCTAAATCTAACAGATACCATTCGCAATACAAGTACCAGTCTGCTCCCATGTCAGTGTATTGTTGGCTGCTGTTGGAGTCAAAATGTATGTTGAGGCTGAAGAATCCTTACCCTTACCTTCGATTGCCTTTGTGGTAGTGTTTATAGTAACGGTATCAACTTCGGCACCTGCTTCAACTTGTGCCTTGACAGCGCCAATCTCGTCGTACTCATCACAGTTACCTAAGTTTCTATCGCCACGTGTTTGGTAACACACATCTATTGCGCTCTTTACAGATGATACAGCTAAAACTACTTCAGAAAATTTAGCTTTTTCTGTGTATGTTTGATAAGCAGGCAGTGCAACGGCTGCTAAGATACCTATAATCGCAACAACGATCATTAGTTCGATTAACGTAAAACCTTTTTGGGTTTGCTTTTTCATATTTTGAATTTTATTCATAATAATAATTCCATCTTTATTACGGGGGCTGGAGATATAGTGCAATAAAAAAACAGATATGTAAAACAATGTAACCCATTTTTTGGTTATTTTTTAATTTTGATCAAAAAAAGCTCGTTATTAACCGTTTTTTAACGAGTGGGTTGTTTTGTGAGTCATCAATTTTCACCCTAGTTTTAAGTGGCGGTTTTAGTTATTAAATTTTCTCTGCTTTTTCAGTGTGTTTTTGATAGCAACTTTACTTTAGTGAGATACAGGTCTGTGTGTTTAATAAACACAGTTAACTAAGGGCATTGATAATGACAATTGCTTGTTTCTTCTAATGTTATTTCAAGAGTCGTTATAAATACTGGCTTTAGGCTTACGGTGCGCTCAAACTCGGTAGTTAACTTATTTTGCGAAAAGTTGCTTTTTGAATTTTCAAAAAGTGTGACTTGGTAGAATATGGCTAGCTCAATACTGATTAGCTTTGCGGTAAAAAAGCTTAATGACAGCTTACTTATGTGATCGTTAGGAGAAAAGTTGGAGCGGCGAGGAACTCAAGCGAGGTTTTAGAAGTAAGTGCGATTAAGAGAAGCCTATGCCTTTATTCAGTGTAATGGCTGAAATTCAAAGGCATAGATTCTTCGATAGGTGAATATTTCTGTGCGGTATCAAATTTAGCGCTTATGAGAAGCGCATTGATAGATCTATCGCTTTCACGTGTTTAGTAAGTGCGCCAGAAGAAATGTAGTCAACACCTGCTTGTGTGTATTCTTTTAGGGTTTCAATGGTCATATTGCCAGAAACCTCTAGCTTGGTCGTTTGATTGTTTTGCTGGTTGTAAGTTTCGGTGATATGAACCGCTTGCTCTATCATGGCGGTGGTAAAGTTATCTAACATAATAATGTCACAACCTGCGCTAAGTGCTTGATTGAGCTCATCCATGCTTTCCACTTCTACTTCGACTTTTATTTCTGGCTGATTGGTGCGGGCTGTTGCAACAGCTTTATCAATGCCGCCACAAGCGGCAATGTGATTTTCCTTGATCAAGTAAGCATCAAACAAACCAATACGGTGATTATTACCGCCACCGCAGCTCACAGCGTACTTTTGTGCACTACGTAGGCCTGGAATTGTTTTGCGCGTATCTAATAATTTAGTGTTGCCGTCTGCCAACTCCGCAACATAATTGGCGGTTAAAGTAGCTGTGCCTGATAGCGATTGTAAAAAGTTCAATGCTGTTCGTTCACCCGTTAACAAAATGCGTGCATTACCGCTGATCTCAAACAGTATACTATTGGCTTTGACCCGTTCGCCGTCATTCACAAACCAAGTAATTTCTGTCTGAGTATCTTGTGCGTTATCGAGTTGTTTGAACACTTCGTTTACCCAAGCGACACCACATACAATACATTCTTCACGTGTAACCACAGTAGCAGATGCGGTGTTGGCTGCTGGGATTAACATTGCCGTTACGTCATAACTTGCATCAACGTCAGCTTGTGGTGAAAGTCCTAAGTCTTCTTTAAGGGCAAGTGCAACTGATTGGCTGATGTCTTGTTGTAAAGCGGCAGATAACATTGATGTGATTCTCTTTAAGTCTCTTGATTGGTGGAAAACAGGGGATATTGATGAAACTAACGTTGTTGTAGTACAAGTTGATTTCCAGTTTGGCGAAATTCTACCTTTTTTAGGGCACTCATGCCTAACAGAATTTCGTCGCTCTGCATACCTGGGTTAATATGGGCATCAACATCGTATAAATAAAGGTTACCGATCGATAAAGATTGTATTTTGGTGCGAAACACCCGCACGGTGCCATTAGCGGTTTGCACAGGGTAGCTACCATAACCTTCTAAACCCAGTCGCTCGGCAACGCTGGCGGGTATCGAGACTTGCGTTGCACCAGTATCAAGTAGGAAAATTACCGGCTCACTGTTGATCGTACCGCTGGTTATGTAATGACCACTGCGGTTTTGCTTTAGCGTAACACTCGCTTTACCTTGTGATGACAAGCTCGAGTCAGGCTGCTGGTTTGGATTCCATTGACGATCAAGCACCCCTTGGAATGCAAAAATTAATATGCCGAGTGCTAGTATCCAGGCAATCCATATAAAGCTACGGCCAAACGCTGAATTTTGATTATCCTTCACATTCACCTTCCACACTCACTTTCCCAGTCACCCTAGATAAGCGTTTGTTAACGCTGCTCTATTGTTTTTTCGGTTTACTGCTTGAGAACCGACAATGCTATTTTGACAAGAATACTATCGCAAGTGCGCAGGTATAACACTTTACGATAGTGAAATGTTGTCATTTGATATTATCATACGTAAATAATTGGATGTTGGCTGCACTTGTTCGCGACTATTTATGGGCGAACCATGCAGCTAGCTCATATTCGAACATTGGTAAAAATGACATGTTAACAATTCAAAACGGCTGGCTAATGGAAGCTGAACATCAACAATCGTCCCATTTTTCAGTGCGGGATACGCGTGATGAAATCAGTTTGCTGGTAGTGCACAATATTTCTTTGCCACCCGGAGAGTTTGGTGGACCATATATCACGGATTTATTTCTTGGGCGGCTGGACAAAAGCGCGGATCCTTATTTTGACGATATTTATCAATTGCAAGTCTCTGCACATTGCTTAATTCGCCGCGATGGGCAGGTAATTCAATACGTTTCTTTTGATGATAAAGCATGGCACGCTGGCGTTTCTGAATTTGAAGGGCGTGAGCGGTGCAACGATTTTTCAATAGGCATTGAGCTAGAAGGAACAGATACCACGCCATACACCGAAGAACAGTATCAACAACTGGTCAGCTTAGTAAGAAAACTGCAAGAATCTTATCCACTTATTCGCCATAATAAGATTGTTGGCCATTGCGATATTGCCCCGAATAGAAAAACAGATCCGGGAGTAGCATTCGATTGGCAACACTTTCACGCTTTACTCGATAACGATAAATAGCAGGGCAAACTAGCAGGAGCAACTATGGGGCTAATTAGTTTACTAATCTCTCTCGCCGCCGAAAAAAGCTTGTCATCACCTTATTGGCAGTTCAATTTTGCATTTGGTCATTACATGAAGATGGTGAGGCAGCAAAATTTTCATCGCAAGGTGACGGGGACATTACTGCCGCTATTGCTGCTAGCTATCCCGGTTTCATTGACTTACCTAGCGCTTAGCTTGGTTGAAGACAGCGTTTTAAACTTAGTGCTTTCTACTGCCATTTTGATTGTTTGCTTTGGCTGTGTAAAAACACGAGACACCTACAAGTGCTTTTTGCAATCGGCCTTCAAAGGTGAGCTAACGACATGCGACTTGCATTACCAACAACTATTAACCGATAAAAGCTTACCAAACTATGGCTTTGGGCAAACCTTGATCTGGTTAAACTATCGCTACTACATCTCGGTGATGATGTACTTCGTTGTATTTGGTGCGGCAGGGGCGGTATTTTATCGACTCGTTTGTAGTTTAGATGAGCAACAACATCAATTAAAAATAAAAGATCCTGAAAGCGCCGCAATTACCGACGTGTACGCTAAAGTGCTGTTTTGGGCAGACTGGCTACCTGTTCGATTGGCATCATTTGGTTTGATGATTGTCGGCCACTTTTCCAAAGCGTTTCCTATCTGGCTTGAAAATATCACTCAAATAAATAAAGCACCCCAGTGTATTTTGATTGATGTCGCCCAAAAAGCTGAAGATATCATGGTCGATGATGAAGACTGCACCGCCGAGCCGTGTTTGTTGGTAAAGCTGGCTAAGCGCAATGTCTTGTTGTGGTTTGCCATTATTGCTGTACTGACCTTAACGGGCACTATTTATTAGTGTGTTATTGATGTGCATCATTTACTAGGTGGTATTGCCTAGTACTGTCTGTCATTCAGTAAGCTCTAGGATTCCGTGAGCTCTGCGCTTCAATAATGTCTGCTAAAGTACATTCGTTCAGTGATCTATACTCAGAACAATTGACTAGAAAATGCTGCATAGCAGGCCTAACCCTAGTTTATACGTGTCAGCGAATTTAGCTTTATTGCAGTCATTTCGCTGACCTTCCTTTCTCTCCTTATTCTCTTATTTGTTTAACTCCTGCTTGGTAGGCAAACTAGTTCGTCGTGTGACGGTTTTATTTTTAGTATTGCTACAAAGAAAATTACCTTGCTGCACTTTACTATCACTGCTCTACAAGGCTTTTGAACTTCAACGTGATTGAGGCGCTCAATTGACTGGCAATAATCTGGGATTACCCGAAATTTGACTGTTCAGACCAGCGTGTGCATTTGCCAGCTAGTACCGAAAGTATCTACTTATCGCTCCAATTTCACCGCTGGCATTTCACCCGTAGTCAACTAAATTGATTTACAGTAAAACTGAATTTTGCTACTTTAATAGCAGTTAAAACCAATGGTAAGACCAATTTACCAATTTGATTGCAATTAGCAATAAAGGGAGTTGGCTGCCTGTCGCGACTTTCATCGATGAAAGTCGGCCAGTTATTAACCCGATAGCTGCTTTTGGGGTTATTGGCATTGGTGTGTTTACAGTAGCTCTTGGCTGACAACTTTCAGCAAACTGACGGCAACTGACAAAGAGCCAAAGGGTCAAGGGATTCAAGAGGCGACAACTAGAATAGAGTGGAGTTCTCGTAGAAAACATGGTGTCGATAAACAGCGTAAGAACAAAACAGCCAAAACTATCAGACATGATCATGAGCCAGTTAGAGCAAATGATCGTTGAAGGTAGTTTAAAAGCCGGGCAGAAGCTGCCGCCAGAGCGTGAATTAGCTGTGCAATTTGATGTTTCTAGACCTTCACTACGCGAAGCTATTCAAAAACTTGAAGCCAAAGGGTTAGTGACCCGTAAGCAAGGCGGCGGCACCTTTGTTAGCAATAATTTGTTGAATGGCCTGTCTGATCCGCTGTTTGATTTAATGTCTAAAAGCCACGAATCACAATTTGATTTACTGGAATTTCGTTACGGCATTGAAGGTATGTCGGCGTATTACGCAGCAATGCGCGGTACTCCAGCAGACTTTGAGGAAATCAAACGCAAACATGAAGATATTGGCAATGCGCAAATTGAAAACAACTACCGAACCGAAGCGGAAGCGGTATTTGAATTTTACATAGCAATCTGCGCGGCGTCTCACAACGCCATCATGCTGCATTTAGCACGCAGTATGTCGAGCCTGATTATCGACAATATTGAACAAAATCTAAGGGTGCTGGCACAGCGCCCCGATATCTTCTCTAAAATCACTGAATACCGCACTCAGTTGATGAATGCCATTTTAAGTGGTCAGCCGCAAAAAGCATGGGGTGCAAGTCACCGTCATTTGGCTTTAATTGAGGAAGTGTTATTAGAGTTAACCCAAGAGCGTAGTCGCATGGAACGTTCAATGCGCAGAATGCAGCGCTATTGATACGAAAATATACAGCCACCAAGGCTAGCAGCATTTTTGTGGCAAGTAGCGATACTCGCCACTGACGAGAATAAGTTAAGCGGATAGTAGATTTTTAACTATCTTTATAAGGTTTAATACCATAACAATATGGAGACTAAGTAAAATTATGTCTGAGCTCCCAAATCACTTTGATGTTGATTCTGCCGAAACACAAGAATGGTTAGAATCATTGGAAGCCGTTTTGGATAACGAAGGTCCAGAGCGTGCACATTTCATCTTAGAAAAATTAATTGATCGCGCTCGCCGTGGTGGTACGCATCTACCTTTCGATGCGACAACGGCATACGTAAACACTATTTCACCAGGCCAAGAACCGAACATGCCTGCTGATTTATCAATTGAATCGCGCATTCGTGCCGCTATTCGTTGGAATGCCATGGCATTGGTATTACGCGCCTCGAAAAAAGACTTAGAGCTTGGTGGTCATATTGGCTCGTTTGCTTCAAGTGCGATGCTTTATGATGTTGGCTTTAACCATTTCTTCAAGGCCGCTGGCCCAGAAAACGGTGGTGACTTTATTTTTGCCCAAGGTCATATTTCACCGGGTATTTATGGTCGTGCTTTCCTCGAAGGCCGTTTAACCGAAGAGCAAATGAATAACTTCCGCCAAGAAGTAGATGGTAATGGCTTATCGTCTTACCCACACCCGCATTTAATGCAAGACTTCTGGCAGTTCCCAACAGTTTCAATGGGCTTAGGTCCACTACAAGCGATTTACACTGCACGCTTCCTTAAATACTTAACGGATCGCGGCATCAAAGATTGCTCTGGTCAACGCGTTTACTGTTTCCTTGGTGATGGTGAGTGTGATGAGCCAGAATCATTAGGTGCAATTGGCCTAGCAGCGCGCGAAAGCCTAGACAACTTGTGTTTTATCGTAAACTGTAACTTACAACGCTTAGACGGCCCAGTTCGCGGTAACGGTAAAATTATTCAAGAACTTGAAGGCACGTTCCGCGGTGCTGGTTGGGAAGTGATTAAAGTCATTTGGGGCTCTTACTGGGATCCATTAATTGCGCGCGATACTTCTGGCAAGTTATTACAGCTGATGAATGAAACGGTTGATGGCGAATACCAAAACTGTAAAGCCAAAGGTGGTAAATACACCCGTGAAAACTGGTTCGGTAAATATCCAGAAACCGCTGCTATGGTCGCGAATATGTCTGATGAAGACGTATGGCGCTTAAACCGTGGT
This sequence comes from Thalassotalea euphylliae, assembly GCF_003390335.1. Taxonomy (NCBI): domain Bacteria; kingdom Pseudomonadati; phylum Pseudomonadota; class Gammaproteobacteria; order Alteromonadales; family Colwelliaceae; genus Thalassotalea; species Thalassotalea euphylliae. The sequence continues at coordinate 3,832,427 of NZ_QUOU01000001.1, read as the reverse complement.
GGTCATGACCCAGTTAAAGTTTACTCAGCGTATGATCGCGCAATGAAGACGAAAGGTCGTCCGACCGTCATTCTTGCGAAAACCGTAAAAGGTTTTGGTTTAGGTCAATCGGGGGAAGCACAAAACGTTGCCCATAACGTGAAGAAAATGGATATCGAGTCGATCAAGCAGTATCGCGATCGCTTCAATATGCCAATCGCTGATGATCAGTTAGAAGATTTACCTTTCTTCCGCTTCGATGAAGACAGCCCAGAAATGAAGTACATGCGCGCTCGTCGTGAAGCGCTAGGTGGCTCATTACCGGCACGTCGCGAGCAAGCGCAAGAAGAGCTAGAAATTCCATCATTAAAAGCATTTGATGCCATTACTAAAGGCTCAGGTGATCGTGAAGTGTCATCAACTATGACCTTTGTACGCGTCCTAAATGCTTTATTAAAAGATAAGAAAATTGGTAAGCGCATCGTACCGATTATTCCTGATGAAGCGCGTACATTTGGTATGGAAGGTTTGTTCCGTCAAGTGGGTATTTACGCTAACGAAGGCCAAAAATACGTACCACAAGATGCTGACCAAGTGGCTTACTACCGCGAAGACAAGAAAGGTCAGGTACTGCAAGAAGGTATCAACGAACTAGGCGCAATGGCTTCTTGGGTTGCGTCAGGTACGTCTTACTCAACGTGTAATGCGACGACGATCCCATTCTACATTTACTACTCAATGTTTGGTTTCCAACGTGTTGGTGACTTAGCATGGGCAGCGGGCGACAGCCAAGCACGTGGTTTCTTATTAGGTGCTACGGCGGGTCGTACAACGTTAAATGGTGAAGGCTTACAGCATCAAGATGGTCATTCACATGTGCAAGCAAACCTTATCCCTAACTGTTTAACTTACGATCCAACTTATGGTTACGAAGTTGCAGTGATTGTGCGTGAAGGTTTACGCCGCATGTACGAGCAAAATGAAAACATTTTCTACTACATCACTTTGATGAATGAAAACTACCAACACCCAGCAATGCCAGAAGATAAAGCCGTTGAAGAGCAGATTATCAAAGGTATTTACCAGCTAGAGCGCGTTGAAGCAGCGGCGAAAGCAAATGTGCAGGCTAATGTTCAGTTAATGGGCTCAGGTACTATCTTGTTGCAAGTACGTGAAGCGGCGCAAATTCTTGCCAATGATTATGGCGTTTCAAGTGATGTTTACTCGGTAACTTCATTCAATGAGTTAGCGCGTGAAGGCCAAGAAGTGGTTCGTCAAAACATGTTGAACCCAGAAGCAGAGCAGCAAGTGCCATACATTGGCCAAGTGATCACCAAAGACGCTGGCCCTGCCATTGCCGCAACTGACTACGTGAAGAACTACTCAGATCAAGTACGTGCCTTTATCGACACTGACTACCGCTGTTTAGGTACTGACGGCTTCGGTCGTTCAGACAGCCGTGCAAACTTACGTCGTCACTTCGAAGTGAATGCGTCTTACATCGTGGTTGCGTCATTACACGAGTTAGCAAAACGCGGCGAAGTTGAACACAGTGTAGTGACCGAAGCGATCAAGCGTTTCAACATCGACACTAACAAGATCAACCCACTTTACGCGTAATTGGGGATTATAGGAGAACAACTATGTCTGACGTTCAAAAAATTCTTGTCCCTGATGTTGGTGGCGACGAAGTTGAAGTCATTGAAATTGGCTTTGCCGTAGGCGATATGCTGGAAGCTGAAGATGGTATTGTGACCGTTGAAACCGACAAAGCATCTATGGATATTCCAGCGCCAATGGCTGGTGAGCTTGTGGCACTGACTGTTAATGTCGGCGACAAGATCAAAGAAGGCGATGTCATCGGTGAAATAAAAGTAGCTGGTGAAGCGACAACTCAAGCGCCAGCAGCTGAACCAGCTGCGGCAGAAGCGCCTGTTCAAGTTGAAGCACCTGCACCGCAAGCAGAAGCGGCAGCACCAGCAACTGGTGGCAGTGAAGTGATTGATGTTGCTGTGCCAGATATTGGCCAAGACGGTGAAGTCGATGTCATTGACGTGCTTATCTCTGTTGGTGACGAAGTTGCCGCAGAAGATGGTTTGATCACACTTGAAACTGATAAAGCCACGATGGATGTGCCATCACCAGAAGCGGGTATCGTTAAAGAAGTGTTGGTAAGCACTGGCGACAAAGTAGGCCAAGGTTCACTAGTGATTAAGCTAGAAACTAATAGCGGCGCACCTGCTGCTATCGCAGAGCCAAAAGCCGAGCCAGCAGCTGCCCCTAAAGTTGAGCAGCCTGCAACACCAGCGCCCAAAGCGGCACCAGTACCTCACCACCCGCAAGCGGGTGAATTTAAATCAACAGGTAAAGTTTATACGTCGCCCTCTATTCGCCGCTTAGCACGCGAATTTGGCGTTGATCTTAGCTTAGTTAAAGGTACTGGCCGAAAAGGCCGTGTGTTAAAAGAAGATGTGCAGTCGTATGTGAAATACGAATTGTCACGCCCGAAAGCAAACGCGGGTAGCTCAGTTGGTAAAGGCGAAGGTGGCTTACAAGTTATTGCCCAACCTAAAGTTGATTTCAGTAAGTTTGGCGAAGTGGAAGAAGTCGCGTTAACGCGTATTCAGAAAATTTCTGGTCCAAACTTGCACCGCAACTGGGTAACCATTCCACACGTAACTCAGTTTGAAGAGGCTGACATTACCGATGTGGAAGCTTTCCGCAAAGAGCAAAACGTCATTTGTGAAAAGCAGAAAATGGGCTTTAAGATCACGCCGCTTGTATTCATTATGAAAGCGGTTGCCAATGCCTTAGCGGCATACCCGGTATTCAACTCAAGCTTGAGTGAAGACGGTGAGCACCTGATCATGAAGAAATACTTCCACATCGGTGTTGCGGTTGATACACCAAATGGCCTAGTGGTACCGGTAGTGCGTGATGTTGATAAAAAAGGCATTTACGAGCTATCAAAAGAACTACTAGAAATTAGTGTTAAAGCGCGTGAAGGCAAGCTTAAAGCGGCCGATATGCAAGGTAGCTGTTTCACTATTTCGAGCTTAGGTGGTATCGGCGGTACAGCGTTTACACCAATCGTTAACGCGCCAGACGTTGCTATTCTGGGTGTTTCGAAATCTGAGATGAAACCCAAGTGGAATGGCAAAGAGTTTATCCCACGCTTAATGTTGCCATTATCACTATCATACGATCATCGTGTGATTGATGGCGCTGTTGCAGCGCGCTTTGCTGTGCAGCTGTCGTCGGTAATGTCAGACATTCGTAAATTAGTGCTGTAAGCACACCGATTAAAGAGCCTCATTAGAGGCTCTTATTATTTTGCTAAGATATTGATTAATTGATAGCGAAGTGCCTATATTTTCAGTACACTTCGCGTCATTCAAAATAAGAATTTCATTAGTACAGCGCCAATAAAACTTGGTACTAGTATTAATCAACAAACATAACTTTGAGGTTAGCATGAGCAACGAAATTAAAACTCAGGTAGTAGTTTTAGGTGCCGGTCCTGGTGGCTACTCAGCCGCGTTCCGTGCCGCAGATTTAGGTTTAGATGTGGTTTTAGTAGAAAGCCGCAAAACATTAGGTGGCGTATGTCTAAATGTTGGCTGTATTCCATCTAAAGCTTTATTACACGTTGCTAAAGTTATCGACGATGCGGCTGATATGGCTTCTCACGGTGTTAGTTTCGGCAAGCCTGAGATTGACCTAGATAAAATTCGCGGCTGGAAAGACAGTGTCGTTGCACAGTTAACTGGCGGCTTAGGCGGTATGGCTAAGCAACGTAAAGTAACGACTGTTTACGGTTACGGTAAATTTACTTCTGATAAAACTATCGCCGTTGAAACAGAAGAAGGTACGAAAACGATTTCGTTTGACAACGCGATTATTGCCTGTGGCTCTTCAGTGGTTGACCTACCATTTATTCCAAATGATGACCCACGTGTTATCGACTCTACAGGTGCGTTAGAGCTTAAAGACATTCCAGAAGAAATGTTAGTGCTAGGTGGCGGTATTATCGGCCTAGAAATGGGTACTGTTTACAGCTCATTAGGGGCTAACGTATCGGTTGTTGAGTTTGCGGATCAACTAGTTCCTGCGGCTGATACCGACATGGTGAAAATCTACACCAAGCACAACAAGAAGCGTTTCAAAGACATTATGCTTTCAACTAAAGTTACTGCGGTTGAAGCAAAAGACGATGGCTTATACGTGACGTTTGAAGGGAAGAACGCACCTGAAGGTCAAGTGCGTTACGACAAGATCTTAGTTGCTGTTGGTCGTAAGCCAAACGGTCACTTAGTTGCTGCCGATAAAGCCGGCGTTAATGTTGATGAGCGTGGTTTTATCAATGTATCAAACGAGCTTCGCACTAACGTAAGCAACATTTTCGCTATTGGTGACGTTGTTGGTCAGCCTATGCTTGCCCACAAAGCCGTTCACGAAGCACACGTTGCTGCAGAAGTGATTGCGGGTAAGAAACACGTATTTGAACCACGTTGCATTCCTTCAATTGCTTACACAGATCCAGAAATTGCATGGGTAGGTGTGACTGAAGGTGAAGCAAAAGAGCAAGGCTTAAACATTGAAGTGGCTAACTTCCCATGGGCAGCGTCTGGCCGCGCCATTGCATCAGCACGCACAGAAGGTAAAACCAAGCTGATTTTTGAAAAAGAATCTGGCCGCGTACTTGGTGGTGCGATTGTTGGTATCAACGCTGGCGAAATGCTTGGTGAAATCTGTTTAGCGGTTGAAATGGGTGCAGACGCAGAAGATGTGGCATTAACGATCCACGCGCATCCAACACTAAACGAGTCTATCGGTTTAGCGGCAGAAGTGTTTGAAGGTTCAATTACTGACCTACCAAATGCCAAAGCAGTGAAAAAGAAAAAGTAATTAGCTAAGCTTTCTTTTTAGCAAGATGATTAAAGCCAGCGTTTATCGCTGGCTTTTTTATTGCTAGCTTTTACACTAGATAAATCACCTTGTTATAAGGATATTATTATGAAAATACTTTATTTTTGTGTGATGTCAGCTTTCGCTTTGTCTATGCAAGCTCATGCACAAGATCAAAAAGGCCAGTTTGAAACTGATTTTGATCACCGTGTGCAGTTTAAACTCGTAAAGCAAACAGATAAACAATACCACCTTGAAGTAGCGCGCTTGGGTGGTGTGTCATTTGAGCGCATGAATTTATTTACCACTCGAAAGGCAAAGCGTATTTGTGGCGATATGGGCTATAGCATTAAGTACTTAGAAGGAGTGGAGAGCTTTGACGATCGCAATGCTAAACCTAACTATATTTTCCCATCGTTGACGGTGGAGATTAGCTGTCCCTAATTTTCACACTTCATTGGTTTAATACCAATTGAAATAAATACTTAATCATTCAGCGAGAATTAAAAGGTTCAGAGGCAAGGCATTGATTGCAGAGAATGGTCGCTCCCTTGTCAAAATCAATAACGCAGCATATGAACCTTTTAAACTCGCCCTTTGGGCTGAGGAATCCCCAAAAAGTGACAGGCATAACAATTTGTGATCTTATTGAATCGCCAAACACAATAAGGACAACTGCTATGCCTGTTAAATCACTATGCCACAACTACCTTAAAAATACCCTCTCTTCCTTCAATCGCGCACGCATGAAAACCTTAATGCTCAGTGCCGATGCGTTAATTGACTCGAATCGGTTAACTCTCACTGATATAGGTCGACACCTCGAAGGAAAAGCGTTCAGTAAAAACAAAATTAAACGAATCGACAGATTTTTAAACAATGACCACTTACAACGAGAGCTTATTGACATTTACCGTGCGCTTGCCAAGCCCGTTATAAGCCAATTGCCATACCTAGTCATTGCTGTCGACTGGAGTGGGTGCTGTGGCTCAAATTATCATTTGTTACGCGCTAGTTTATTGGTCGATGGTCGCTCAATGACGCTCTACAACATGGTTGTTGAAGAAAAGGATAAGGAAACCCGTACCACTCATCAATTGTTTCTCTCACGATTAAGTCACATATTGGCGGGGCATGCGAAAGTGTATATCACATCTGACGGCGGCTTTTTAACACCTTGGTATGCCGAAGTACTTGCCCACGGATGGGATTTTATTGGTCGACTGCGAGGTACAATGAAGTGCCAATTGAAACAGCAGCCAACGCAATGGCAAACCTTAGCGCAGTTAAGAAAGGACGCCAGTTGTACACCTAAAAATTTAGGGAGCGCAAGGTTAACGCAACACAGCAAAACGGGGTGCCAAGCGAGCCTGCACCTTTATCAAGGTGAGCACAGAGGCCGACGCGGGAAAAGCCGCTTTACTAAGGATGATAAAATGTACCGCAACCTTGCTCATGAACCTTGGCTCATCGCGACATCTGATGCCGAGCTAACAAGTCGCGAAGTAATCAATTTGTACGCTAAACGTATGCAAATAGAGCAAAACTTTAGAGATGACAAAAGTGAGCAGTATGGTTTTTCTTGGCGGTTTAGTCGAACGATGGGCATTAAACGGATGAGCATACTGTGCCTTATCGCTTGTGTAGCAAGCTTGGTACTCTGGCTTATTGGCTTTGAAGCAGAAAGAAGAAAATGGCACTTTAGGTTCCAAGCAAATACCGTGAGAAAGCGGCGCGTGCTTTCATTTCTGTCACTCGCCAAAAATATTGTCAAACAATGCCCTCACCAGTTAACAAAGAGGTTTATCAAAAGGAGTTGGTTAAATTTCATTAACGACTACAACAAGATAATCATTGTATGATAAATGGGGATCCCTCAGCCCTTTGGGAGCGTGTCAGCGTCGCGATAACTGCGCCAAATTGATGAGATGTAGAACAACTATATCAACAAAAATTTGGCTTGTTCTCCCACCGCTGACAACGCTCTGAATTGATCAATTAATTAATTCAATTGGTATAAGCTAACAGCTCAAACGTTTGGGCAATAAAAAGGGCTGCTTAATAGCAGCCCTTTTAGTCTCTAGTTTAAAAGCTATGATAGCTGATTAGCTAGGATCAGCAATCTTAACTGCAACTGCACCAGAAGCTGGTGTTGTCATCGCTTCAGTAGGTGGCGCGAAACGTGTTAGGTCGATACCTTCTACAGCCGTTGTGTACTCATCCATAGTCGGGAAACGACCTAAGATAGTTGAAAGTACGACTAGTGGTGTTGAACCTAGTAACGATTCACCTTTCTTCTCTGCGCTATCTGCTACCACACGACCTTGGAATAGGCGAGTAGAAGTAGCGATTACCGTGTCACCTGGTTCTGCTTTTTCTTGGTTACCCATACATAAGTTACAGCCGGGGCGCTCTAGGTATAAGATGTTTTCGTAGCTCTTACGTGCTTCACCTTTCGGGTTTTCATCGTCAAATACGAAGCCAGAGTATTTCTCTAGAATTTCCCAATCACCTTCCGCTTTTAACTCATCAACGATGTTGTACGTTGGTGGCGCAACAACAAGTGGCGCATTGAATTCGATTGAACCGTTTTGCTTCTCTAAGTTACGGAACATTTGCGCGATAATTTGCATATCACCTTTGTGAACCATACAAGAACCAACGAAGCCTAAATCAACAGGGCGATCGTTGTAGTATGAAACTGGGCGAATCACATCGTGAGTGTAACGCTTAGAAACGTCTTCGTTGTTAACGTCTGGGTCAGCAATCATTGGTTCAACGATTGTGTCTAAATCAACTACAACTTCTGCGTAGTACTTAGCGTTTTCATCTGGTGCTAGCGCAGGTGTTTCGCCCGACTTAATACCAGCGGTACGCTCATCAGCAAGCTTGATTAAGCCAGCTAATGTTTGTGCTTCGTTATCCATACCCTTGTCGATCATGATTTGGATACGAGATTTTGCAAGTTCGATAGACTCAATTAATGTTTCATCGTTTGAGATACAAACAGATGCTTTCGCCTTCATTTCAGCCGTCCAGTCAGTGAACGTGAACGCTTGGTCAGCGAGTAAAGTACCAATGTGTACTTCGATTACGCGACCTTGGAATACGTTTTCACCTTCGAACTGTTTAAGCATTTGTGCCTGCGTTGCGTGAACGATGTCACGGAAGTCCATGTGATCAGCCATTTTACCTTTGAAGGTAACTTTTACTGATTCTGGAATTGGCATTGCAGACTCACCAGTGGCAAGTGCAATTGCTACCGTACCTGAGTCAGCACCGAATGCTACACCTTTAGACATACGCGTATGTGAGTCACCGCCGATGATGATTGCGCGATCATCAACAGTAATATCATTTAGCACCTTGTGAATAACGTCAGTCATTGAGTGGTAAACGCCTTTCGGGTCACGGGCTGTGATCACACCGAATGCGTTCATAAATGCCATTAGCTTAGGCGTATTAGCTTTTGCTTTGCTGTCCCACACTGATGCCGTGTGACAACCTGATTGGAATGCACCGTCAACAAGTGGAGAAATCGTAGAAGCAGCCATCGCTTCTAATTCCTGACATGTCATAGGGCCTGTCGTATCTTGAGAACCTACGATGTTTACTTTAACACGTACATTAGAACCTGCATGTAATGGTGCATCAGATGCAACACCTACCGCGTTACGGTTGAAGATTTTCTCAACAGCCGTTAAGCCTTGACCTTCGTGAGAGATTTCTTTTGCCGCTGCGTATACAACGGGTGCATCTACACCTAACGCCTCAGCAGCGAACGTTTGTAACTTCTTACCAAAAGTAACCGCGTAAGAACCACCAGCTTTCATGAACTCTTGCTTTTGTGGTGTGAATGCAGAAGCAACATCAGCAACTTCTTCGCTGCCGCTGAATAATTTCTTCGCTTTCGTATCGATAGTCAGCACTGTACCTGTTGCTACAGAGTACGCTTCTTCTAATACTGGGTCGCCATTTGCGTCAGTAACCGTGTTACCGTCAGCGTCTACTTTCTTCACCCAGTTTTTAAGGTCAAGACCAATACCACCAGTTACGTCAACTGTTGTTAAGAAAATTGGTGCAATACCGTTAGTACCTGCAACTACAGGTGCAATGTTGATAAACGGTACGTATGGAGAAGCTTGCTCACCTGCCCAAAGTGCTACGTTGTTGACACCAGACATACGTGATGAGCCAACACCCATAGTACCTTTTTCGGCAACTAACATGACTTTTTTACCAGGGTGCTCTTTTTGAAGTGCAACGATTTCTTGTTGTGCTTCAGGCGTAATCATACATTGGCCGTGTAATTCACGGTCAGCGCGTGAGTGCGATTGGTGACCTGGCGATAGTAAGTCGGTAGAGATATCACCAACACCAGCTACGTAGGTTACTACGTCAATTTTCTCTGAAACTTCAGGTAACTTTGTGAAGAATTCAGCCTTTGCGTAGCTTTCTAAAATCTCTTTCGCAACTGCGTTACCTGCTTTGTATGCTGCTTCAAGGCGAGCAGTGTCTGCATCGTATAAGAATACTTGTGTTTTCAATACGTCTGCCGCTGGCGCAGAAACTGAAGCATCGTCACCTAATGCAAGGTCAAGAAGTACTTCAATTGAAGGACCACCTTTCATGTGTGAAAGTAGTTCGAATGCGAATTCTGAAGAGATCTCAGCAACAGTTGCTTGACCTAAGATGATTTCTTTTAGGAATTTTGCTTTGGTACCAGCAGCACTGGTGGTGCCAGGTAAGGTGTTGTAGATGAAGAAGTTTAATGATTCTTCACGATGTGCGTTGTCTTGATCGTTAATTTGCTCGATAATTTCGGCTAATAAATCAGCGCTATCAATTGGCTTAGGTGCTAGACCAAGCTCTTCTTTGCGGGTTTTAATTTCCGCTAAATATTCTGAATATAAGCTCATTTGATACTCACTTTGATTAAAAAATGCTAATTGACGGGTATTAGTATGATTATTTCGGACGGTATTTTACCTGATTTTTTGGCGACGAGTAATCATTTACTGAAATAAGCGGAATTTATATTACTTATAAGAGGTAGAAGTTTTAATTATAGTGGGTGTGTTTTATCTATCACGTGGCCGCTATCTAGATAGGCTCACAATAATAACCCTATTTAATGAAGCCCTTTGCCTGAGACGTCTTGCCCTTATACCAAAGTCTAATTTAACTGGGCGTGGTGATGTCTTAGGTTTATACCTTGTCGATAATTTGTCTTGAGATTTTAGTGTTTATTTACCTTCAACTAAACTCAGCAAATATACACCAAAGTAGATGTCTGGCCTCTCTAGTCGTGGTAAAAGCAGATATGGTAATACCTAGGGTACCTCAACGATGAAAGGTGAAAACTGCGCTAGATGGATACCGTAGACAAGGTATAGAGCGTATTGCCTACGAGTTAATCATAATCTTTGGAGGCGGAGCAAACCGCTGCATGAGTTGAGTTAGTTAAAAACCCACCTAAGCGTAAAGAAGCGACTTACCGATTAGGTACTATGTTAGGCGGTAACAATATTCAGCCAATGATTGACTTACTCGACGAACATAAGCTGGCAGAAATAGCAGGTGCTGGCGTTAACAAGAGCCTATGGTGTTTTCTTTGATGTTACAGAGGGGGTTGAAGCCAGCGATAAAGTTGCGTAATCGTGGGCAGCAAGCGAGTGCTTTACATCTAAATTTGTTGTTGCAGAAAAAATCACGTAAAAGTCTTTCAAGTGATAGGTAAAGCCAGTACCAATGCTCTCTCATATCAGGTGCTCGATTATGCCCTGATATTGGAGCCCATGCCAAAGCCATGCTGAAAATGGCGCGTGATGGTATTACCCAGATGAATCGGGCGCTACTGGCCCAATCATATAAGTGAATCAGGCAAGGATAATAGCGTTAGCGCTTGGTGCTATATGATTAAAACCAAGCGCTATTGGTTCGCTATTATTCCGGTTGGCTTACTGCGATAAAGCCAATAACCTCGCGTACGTGTAATATTTCTTCGTCTTTAGACCTTTCCTCTTCTATTCTAACCTCAGCGCCTGTCTCGCCTAGGTTTATATAGCGCATCGCTGCAACATCACCGCCAAAGTAAGACTGCATACCAGCAATAAAGGCTGGGTTGCTTAGTGGCTCTGCAAAGTTAATTCGATAAAAGTCATTGGTCACTACTCTTTCTGTTTTACCTACTTGCCAACGCTTACCGTCTTTGGTGCTCGTTATACCGGGTTCAATGGCAATCCAGTCGACGTTCTCCAAGGCGTGGACACCGTCTGCGCCTTCTTGCTCTTGTATGCGTAACTCAAAGCCTTGTGCGGTGATATTACGAATGCGTACGGTCACTGCCGAGGCTTCATTGGTGCTCACCGTTTGCGCGAAAACAACAGGTGCAACAGTAAACGATTGACTGAAGCGGATTGTTTGCCAGTTTTGGTTTAACTGGCTTTGACCCGCTTCGGCGGCCAAATCACCTAAGCTAGAGCGACCGTTTTCTAAAGCTAGGAAGGAAACCGTTTCATTGAGGTGCCAGTCGTCGAGGTAATCCCACTCTTGGATTCTGGCACTAAAGCTATTGTTATTGCGCTCGGTGATTCTAACCACTGATGGGTCACCACCAAAATGAGTTGGCGCGCCCATAACTACTCTAGGTGCAACAAAACCTGTTAGCGATGTTTGTGTTCCGGTGTGATTAGCGGTGATTGATCCTACTTGCACTCGGCTTGTTAAGGCAGAGCCATCAAGTTGCATTAAGAATGCTGCGATAGCATTAGCTTCTTCTTGAGAAACATTATTTGAGGTACTGTGAGCGGTAATTGCCTCAGATACTGTTGCGGCAGAGCCGTCATGTAAATACGGGGCGCTGTTCCATAGACCGAGTAAGGATGGAGTATCAAAACCGTCTAATGTTTGTGCTAAGCGCGAGCCGCTATCACTATCTAGTGTGCCTATATCATGGCGTTGGCCTGTTGCTGAATCTGTGGTAATAACCCCTGTATGACAGCTGCTACATTGGTGTTGTTGAAATAATTCCTTACCTTGTTGGGCTAGGTTTGCCAACGCTGAGTTTGCCGTAGAAGGACTGACTTCCACTTCGGTGAGAGATGCAAGGTATGCCGCAAGTGCATCTAAATCGGCACTAATACCTGCTTTGCTATCACCTAGTGGCTGGCGGCGAGTTCCCGTATTAAAGTCAGCATTTGACATTAAGCCACTGCCGCCAGCTAGGTTGCGAATTTGTCCTTCAAAGTCTTGTATTTCATCAAAGTTGCCCGTCCAGTGCAGGAATCCATGACCAATGGCTGCTTTACCGCGCAAAGAAATTGTATTGCGCAAGCCTTCGCCAAACTGGGTCATATCCCATACACGACCATCGTGCTTAGCTTCTTTGTGACAAGAAGCGCAAGACATATAGCTATCACGGGCTAAACGCGTATCGGCAGCATCATAAAAGAGCTGCTTACCTTTTAAGACAGTGGCTGAAAGTTCATCACTATTTACCACGGCAATGGTTGATAATATCTCGCGTACTGGCAAGCCTGTGCGCATCGCTTCTGTTAAGTCATAACGAGAGATACTGCGATCCATAAAGTTATGAACATAGGCTCTTGAGCCATCACTTGAAAAGGCAACCGATTGCGGAGCGCGGCCTGTTTCGAGGCGCATTAATTCAAAGCCTAATACGGTGTCAAATACCACCAGCTCTCGGCTAGTTTCAAGTGTAATTAATAAGAAGCGACTATCACCGCTATACGCAGCACCCGTGGCAACACTGGCGTTATCGTGATCGATACCTGCGCGTATACTGCCATCATTTAAGGCAATACTAGACGTGTGAGCGCGTACTGTTTGATCAAAGGTCATACCAGGGTTGCCGCGTAGCGTACCTGCAATAATATTATCTTTCTTGCCTGGTATATAGGCGAACATTGAGTCATAGCTAATGGCTGGCGCAGCTAAATAGTTAGGTAAACCTGGGCCGCGTGACTCACTCATGGGGGTAACATCAAATGGAATCTTGTAGGTGTCTACTAATATCATTGCTTGCGGGTCAACAACGAACACCTCGGCGTTGGCGTCATTAACATCAATGTTGTCAGTGTCTTCACCAGCAACAAATGGCGAAATAAAGTTACTGACGAGGAGCTTGCTATCATCGTAACTCATGGCTAAATGACGAGGCGCACCGGGTAATTTAAGCTGTTTAATGACACTATTGTCAGCGCTATTGCGTTGTTCAAGTTCAGCGCTTGCCTCTAATACGAGATAGTAGTTATCACCACTGGCGTTAAAAACAATACCGTGAGGTTGAGAATGTATTGGTAGGTTAACCGTTTGTATTACTTGTAAGCTCTCTGCGCTGATAATAGAAATACTGGCAGAGCTTTTATTCGTGACATAGATATTGCCTGATGATGGTGATAGGGCGATAGCCCACGGCGTATTGCCGACAGAGATCTCACGCACAATACCATCACTGGTAGTTACTGAAACGCTATTGTTATCAGGGTTAACATTCCAGATGCGATCTTGCCCTTGGTACTGTTCAACTAACAAGGTGGTTGAGTGACGAGGCGGCTCTGGTAAGGCGGCAATACTACCGTCACGGCTTGGATCTTGCGGGAATGGATCGGCATTATCTCCTACGCCATCGCCATCACTATCTTGTGATTCCGCAGGGTTGCGCGGGAACACATCGGCATTGTCGCCGACGCCATCACCGTCAGTGTCGACAGATTCACTGGCATCGTTCGGGAAGGCATCTTGCGCATCAGGGACGCCGTCATTGTCGGTATCAATAACCCGTTCAGGTGGCAGAAAGCCCTCAATTTCAACTTCAGCAAGGCTTAAATTCCCTTGCTCATAGCGCTGTATCCTTAAATAACGGCCTGTTCGGTTGATAGCAAATTCTTGCGATACATTGACTCGGTCTGGGTTCGTGATGGTCTTAACTTCTAATTGGTTACGAGTAGTTGTGACATTCTTATTAGTAAAAGGTCGATCAGAAACAAAAATATGGAACTTAGCAAGTCGGTGTTGCCAGCCATCCGTGCGATTCCATAGCTTGACAGTTGTTATGTCATGTATGGCCCCTAAATCGATTTCCCACCAAGCGTTGTTATCATAGCGGGTGTGGGTGACGGAACCTTGGCCATATCGACCATCTGTGTTGCCATCATTTGCGCGAGTTGCTACCCCTTGGTGTACGGTCGACGATTGGCTAACTTGTTTACCTAGTGCGACATTGCTAAAGGCAGGAGTACCGAATATTTCGAGCTCAGCGATGTTTAAAGCGTTTACTTGCTCTAGTTGAACGCGAACATAGCGACCTGTTCGATTCGCTTTCAGTGTTGATGTGACAACGACAGTATTTGGGTGACTTAAACTGGTGACACCGCGTTGATTGCGGGTGATATTAATATCTTGGCTGGTGAAAGGGCTATCGGAAATAAAAACCGTAAAGTTTGACAGCCGTGCGGTACAGCAATCAGTGCGGTTCCAGATATTGATGTCGGTTAAGTTATAAACAGCACCTAAATCAACTTCTAACCAAGCGTTTCTTTGAAACTCTGTATGAGTGATATCGTTCCAAGTGCTGTTAGTACGGCCATCAATTGCTCTTTCGGCAACGCCGTTAAATCGCACTGAAGACAGTGTTGCTTGTTTGTTTAATGCGACGTTTTCACCTTTGGGGCGTGGTGGCTGATATTGCTCAAGCGCTACCGTGTTTAAAGCATCGACGGTAAAACGACCTTCTTGCAGCGGCTCACCCCAATTGATGCCATCTTCACTAATGTGAATGGCGTAGTTTCTAATGTGGCCATTAGTTTTGTCTTGGCGTGGTAAGTAGGTCAGCGCAGAGACATCTTGGCGCGCGCCCATATCAATAATAAACTGATGAGGTGGTAACCTATTATCTGGGTTTGACCAGGAGCTATGCCAGAAGGTATTACGATCTCCATCGATAGCATTAGTAGCAGGTAAGTTTGCTCGATCAAGTTCTGCACTACTGGTTGAAACTGTCCAGTTAGCGCGATTGATTGGTCGACCATTGGCATTTAATAGGTTAATTTCGGCAATCGCAGCAAACGGACTGTTATTGGTTTCCGTTAGCGCTGTTAGCCTTAAATAACGTAAGCTCGAGATATTTTTTTTACGAACAATTTGAATGGTTTGGCCGATAGATGGGGTGCCATTGGCATTTAAAGCAAACAACCAATAGTTACCGGGAATAAGGACATTAGGATTGGCATTGAGCCGCAAGTTAAAAGAGCCATCGGCATTTTTCGTCGATGACACAGGTAGGAATCGTTGATCGGTATTGACATGGTGCGTGGTACCAGACAAACGCACTAACGAAAACCTTTGCGTATCGGCACTAGCTGTTACGCGAATAGTTTCGCCGGCGCTAGCAATAGCTGCACTGTTTTGAATAACAGGTCGAGTGGCGGCTGAGCCATCGGCATTAAATAAGTACGGTGGTGAATAAATTTGGCCATTTAAATGGTTGGCATTACAAGTGTTGCCACAGCCCCCACCACCTGCAGATAGTACTCGGCCATCTTTTAGTAGCAAAGCGATCGAGTGGTAATTGCGGGGGACTGAAATGCTATCAACAACGCGCCAACGATTGGTGCTTGGATTATAGATTTCAGCGGGAAATATTGAGCCCTCATCATTGAATATACGCGCCGAGGTATTACCGCCAACGATGAGTAATTCACCATTTGGCATGGTCACGGTATTATTAAAAGCACGGGCAAAATTCATTGGCGCGCCCCGGGTGATAGCGGGTGTGGGGCCGTTTAAATCCACTAACAAGACATTGCTGTTAAGCACTGGCTGATCTCGACGTTTGTCGTAACCACCTAGTAAAATCACTTTACCCGCATCATAACTCACAACGTTGCCGTACATTCTGGCGAGATCGCCGATGGGCCGACCCAGAGATTGATTATTTTGCCCACCTAATGGGTCAAATACATGCCAAGTCGGTGTTGGGCCACCATGAAAGACTTTACCATCTGGTGTTAATGCCATATGGCCAAACCACTCTAAATTTGAAGTATTACGGGGGCTAGGGCGACTATTTATAAAGTTTTGCTCGTCTACTAAGGTTTGCATTGACGCATTTGGGGTACGCGTCCAAGTGTTAGTTGCAGGATCATACAATTCTGAGCGGTTGCCAGAAGATTTGGCAAACGTAGACCAAATCTGATTACTGGGCATGGTGATGTTTGTACCGTACCAGCGGCGATCATTCATATTAGCTAATGGTGTCCAGGCAAGTGTATTTGGATTAAAGCTTGATGTTTTTTGATCGTCTGGATTGCCGCCTGACGCGACAATGGTGCCGTCTTCTAGTGTGCTGATACCGGCACAAAACATATCGTGAAAATTACTGTTGGCAGTAACAAAACGGCCAGTGTTTGGATCAAAAACTGAGGCATGAGTAAACTCACGATTAGCTGGAAAAGCATTCGTTTCAGTAGAGGACCAAGTCAGTACTCGGCCATCAGGTAAGGTTGCACCAGAGATCGCAATTTGCGGCCAATTGATGACAGGCCCCCAGTTACCTTGCACATTGTTGGCTAAGGCAGATGGGAGATTAAATAAGAGTATTTTTAATAGCAAAGCCGCTACTAACTTTCCATTCGCGCTTTTTGCTATCCGTGCTCGTTTTCTTTGCGTATACATCATTATTACTTCGACTTTTTATGAGGTTGATTGTTAGGTTGATAGCGGCAATTTATCAACCCACGTTAATAGGTGTTTTGTTCGTTTGCTCTGGTGAGCAATAGGTATTAAGCAATAAATATACCCCTCAATAAAATCAAAGGTTTACATGTGTTTTGTTAAAAATGTGTTAAAAAAATTAACAGTAAAATCAGGTGTAGGGGGAGCGGTGTGGTGCTTTTTCAATTATTCAGCCGTAATTTCATTGCTAACAAGCTTATAGTGGGAAAATTCATTGATAGTTTTTATTGAATACAACACCTGCCAGGGCACAAATTGATCACTGTCTCTATTTTTTACAGTTTTATTTCAGGTTTGTTTTGTTTATGTAACTAGTTTTAATTAAGTTATTGATAACAGTTGTTTATTTTTCTTGGTGTTATTTTTGCCTTTTTCGCCGAATAACGGAATTAAAAGGAAGATAAATGAGTTTTCAAATGGCACACCAAGGAGTTAAACACTGTCATTTTTGGCAGCTGATTTGGGCAGTTGTTTTGACCTGTCTCACTCACCTTTCATTAGCAGATGAGTTTGCTAATTGGGAGTCCCCTCATGTTCACCCAATTGATCGCACCCCTGATGGTAATACATTATTAGCGGTCAATACGGCTAATCACAGCTTGGAAGTATTTGATATAAATAATGAAGAGTTACAACATCGAGTATCAATCCCGGTTGGCTTAGATCCCATTACTGTTCGCGCTCGAACAAACAGTGAAGTTTGGGTGGTGAATCATGTTTCTGACTCTATTAGTGTTGTTGATTTAAGCCGTGCTAGTGTTGTTGCCGTTTTGGCAACAGAAGATGAGCCAGCAGATGTGGTGTTTGCTGAGAATAATGGCCGAGCCTTTGTTAGCTGTTCACAAGACAATTCAGTACTTGTGTTTGATGCTGATTCACTTGCTATTCCACCCACACGCATTGCTATTAATGGTGAAGATCCTCGTTCTTTGTCGATTAGCCCGGATGGTCGTACTGTTTATGCTGCGATTTTTGAGTCAGGTAATGCTAGTACAATTCTTGCGGGTGGTAGACGCTCTGCTCAGCCAGGCAATGTGGTGGATGACCCTCGCGGCCCATATGGTGGTATGAACCCTCCTTTTAATAATGGTCGTAGCTTTACTCCTGCGATTAACCCAGCGTTACCGACTCCACCTAGCGTTGGTTTGATTGTCCAAAAAAATGATCAAGGGCGCTGGCTTGATGATAATAATGGCGATTGGACGCCATTTGTGTCAGGACAATTTGCCGATGCCTCATGGCGTGTGCGTGGCTGGGATTTACCCGATAGAGACGTGGCCATTATTGACACGCAATCCTTAAATGTTCGTTATGTACACGGGGTGATGAATGCACTGATGAGCTCCGCTGTTAACCCCGAAACAGGGGAGTTAACAATAATTGGTACCGATGCAACCAATGTTGTTCGCTATGAGCCTAACTTGAATGGCCATTTTGTTGAGGTGAAACTTGCTTCAATTGATAGTCGTGGTGGTGTTGAAGTAACGGATTTAAATCCTCACTTACGCGACGGCGTTATCACAGTACCCATGGCACAACGATTAACCTCGATTGGCGATCCTCGAGGTCTTGTCTGGAACCAATCTGGTAACCTTGGTTATGTGGTTGGCATGGGCTCAAACAACGTTTTGCTGGTTAATGCCGAGGGGCAGCGAGTTAACGGAGTCCAGCCGTTAACTGTTGGTCAAGGGCCAACAGGTATTGTTTTAAATGAAAACCTAAATAATGCTTATGTGCTAAACCGCTTTGATGGTTCAATTTCAATTATCGATACTGAAAACTTCACTGAATTAAGCCAAGTGCGCTTTTTCGACCCAACGCCTGACGTCATCAAACAAGGGCGTCCTTTTCCTGTATAACACGTTAATTTCTTCAGGTCGTGGTCAAGCTGCTTGTGCTTCTTGTCATATTGATGGCCGTTATGATCGCTTGGCGTGGGATTTAGGCGATCCTAGTGCCAATATGACTAATGCCAATAATGTTCAGTACCATCCAATGAAAGGGCCAATGAGAACAACGTCTTTAGTGGGGGTGACCGATGGTAATTTATTACATTTTAGGGGCGATGCGGCGAGTATTCACGACTTTGCTCATGCTTTCGATCACCTTCAAGGGCTAAGCCAAGCACCTAACCGCAATGCGATGGATTTATTAGAGGGTTTTCTCGCAACGGTTAGAACCCCACCTAATCCTTATCGACAATTAGATAATTCGTTACCTAATCGCATTGTCATTCCGGGGCCACGTGGCCGAGTGGGAAACCCAAATCAAGTTGCACAACGTAACTTCTGCGCTCCTTGTCATGCCCAAAATAATGGCGGTCGTGATTCAGTGGTGCGCCCATCACCAGGTAATACAGCAGGTAATCAACCAGCAATAGCGCCATCGTTACGCAGTATGTACGAGTTATTGGGTCTTTACTACGATGATCCTAATGCGAGTAATACCGGTTATGGGTTTATTCACGATGGTTCGTTTGATGAACAGACCAGTGCGACATTGCGCGATAATGACAACTTAGCGTTTATGTTGGCTTTCAATGGCAATACAGAGGGCGATACTCATGCTGCCGTAGGGCGACAAGTGATTGTACAGCCGGGTCAACAGCAAAACGGTTTATTAAACCAGTTACGCGGCCTAGCGGATCGCGAAGCGATTGGTTTAGTTGCTAAAGGCATGATTAACAATCGCAATCGCGCTTATATGTACCTCGGTAGCGGCCGTTATCAAGGCGATATGCTAGCAGAGCAGTTTACTCATGCGCAATTACTTGGCGTCAGCCAACAAGCTAATATGCCATTGGTGTTTACCGCGGTTCCTTTTGACAGTAAGCGGCGGATGAGTATCGATATTAATGATAACGGTATCTTAAATGAAGATGAGCGCTTGGGCAGTCGTTTGCGCAGTGTTGCCATTGCTAACGCCTCTTTTGAAAGTCAGCAGTTTAGTGACGGTGGTTTTGCACTCAATGATATTGATGGCTGGCAAGTGAATAGTGCCCGAGCAGGCGTTTGGAATGTGGCTAGTCGCTATTATTCTGATGAAGCGCCAGAGGGCAATAACGTCGCTTTTCTCGATGTTGGCGGTACTATCTCGCAAACATTGCAAGAAACATTTGAGCCTAATACACACATAATTCTATCCGTGATGGTCGGTAATGCTATTGAGCCTGGAGAATCTTCAGGTTGGGAAATTCGCCTTTATGCTGGTACCCAGCTACTCAGCATGGTCAATAATAATGACGTAAACCCGCCAAACGATAGCTTTGCTCGTGTCACGCTTAGCTTAACACCGGAACAACTAAGCACTCATGCTCGTCATTATGGTCAACGGCTTCGCATTGAGTTATTTGATAGTGGTGGCAGCGAGAATGCCCATTTTGATGATGTTCGTTTGCAAATAGCCTCGAATATTAGTGGGCCTGTGTCGCCGCCAACAAGTTCAAGAGAAGCACTGATTACCAACTCCTCTTTTGAAAGTCAGCAGTTCAATGATGGCGGCTATGCACTCAATAGTATTGATGGCTGGCAAGTAAACAGTTCTCGTGGAGGTGTCTGGAATGTGGCTAGTCGCTTTTATTCTGATGAAGCGCCAGAGGGTAATAATGTCGCTTTCCTTGATACACGCGGTACGATCTCGCAAACCTTACAGGAAAGATTTGAGAGCAATACCCATTTAACTTTATCTATGATGGTAGGTGATCAAGCGAGTAGCGGGGAAGCTTCAGGTTGGGAGATTCGCCTTTATGCAGGTGATCAGCTGTTGGGCGTGGCTAACAATAGTGATGTAAACCCGCCAAACGATAGTTTTGCTCGTGTCACATTGAGCTTAACATCGGCACAACTAAGTACTCATGCTAGCCATTATGGCCAGCCCCTTCGTATTGAATTATTTGACAATGGTACCAGTGAGAATGCTCACTTTGACGATGTTCACTTAACCATTACCCCAGATACAGGGATGCCCCCCAACATGAGTAATATTGCTTTGGGTAAATCTGCTACTCAATCAAGTTTGCGACATGGCGGCGTGCCCAGTCGAGGGATAGATGGTAACACCGATGGCAATTTTCATCATGGCTCAGTAACTCATACTCGTACCCAGTTCTCTCCTTGGTATCAGCTTGACTTAGGATCATCACACAATATCAATACGATTCGTTTGTGGAATCGCTCGGATTGTTGTGTCGATCGTTTAGCTAACTTCTATGTGTTGGTGTCAGATAGACCTTTTGTCAGTGGGAATTTGAATGAGGTATTAGCACAACAAGGAGTTACCGCAATACATCATGCGGGCGTTGCGCCACGCGAAACAGCGTTTAGCATGAATGGCGTGGGCCGCTATGTACGTGTGCAACTGGTCAACAGTGGCATACTAAGCCTTGCTGAGCTACAAGTCATGGGCGCTAGCAGATAGCTAGCGTTTTTATACTTCTCTTTATCCGCTTAGGCAGTTGCTAATTGACAGTGACTGCCTAGCTAACTTAAAAGCTGCATAATAACTAAAGCTAATATACGGTAGGGGGCCGCTTAAATTGGCCATTACAATCAGCTCCCACGGCTATCCGTTATCGACAATTGTTAGTAAATAGTGTAAAGCTAAAAAGTTGAAGAAGATGATGACATTACTCACTTTATTGAACTCGTGGGTTATTTTGTTATTTCAAAACCAAAACTTTACATAGCAATGTCTCTTAATAAAAGCAGGTACAGGGTTTTGGATTTTATCGTTGTATATTTTATCTATTAGGGAAAGCAATGAAGCAGTATCGTTTGATGTTAGTAACTGTGGCGTTAGTAATGACTTCATTAAGTTTATTAGGCTGTCAGGATGCAACGAAAAGTGCCTTATCAATAGCTGAAAATACTAACGAATACACAAAAGGGCAGGGGTTCAACCAGGCTGTTCACAGTCAATTGAAGTATTTTCATTTATCGGTAGCGGCGAAAAATCGCCAGGCATTACCCATTAATCAATTTCATCAATGGATTGTGACTTTAAACGATGTTAACCAAACCCCCATTACCGACGCCGCTTTTTTTATTAGTGGTGGCATGAAAGGGCATGGTCATGGCTTACCCACACAGCCTAAAGTAACCAAACATTTAGGTAATGGCCGCTATTTACTCGAAGGAATGAAATTTAATATGGATGGCAAGTGGTTTGTTCGCATCCAAATATCCACACCGAAACAACAGGATATTGCTGAGTTCAGTTTTAATGTCCACTATTAAGCGCGTTATAACAACCATTTGCCTTGCTATTGCACTGGCTACAGTGATTGGTTGTGAGCAACAGCCAAGGTACTGGACAGTGCAAGAGCGCGCTTTGTTGGCATCTTTTCAATTGAACAAGCTCAGTCCTAGTGATGCTAGCTCGAATCGCTTTGCGGTAAACCCTGCTGCTGTAGCTTTTGGCAAACAACTGTTTTTTGATAAGCGCCTGAGCCTTGATGGTTCGATGTCTTGTGCAAGCTGTCATCAGCCTGACTTGGCTTTTACTGACGGCCTTGATAAAGCGCAAGGGGTGAACCGCACAGGCCGCAATACCCAAACCTTGCTTGGCGTGCAATATGCTTCGTGGTTTTATTGGGATGGTCGTAAAGATTCACTGTGGGCGCAAGCATTAGTGCCATTTGAAGCGGCAGATGAAATGGCCAGTAGCCGCGTCCAAGTATTAAAAATTGTGGCTCAAGATGCTCAATATCGGCGCGCTTATGAGGCATTGTTTGGCGCCTTACCTGAGCTAATCTTTAGTGGTGCTATACCAGAGAAAGCTGGACCTTGGGGGGATAGTGAAACGAAAGACAACTGGTATCGCCTCTCAACAACGAATCAACGCGTGATTAATCAAGCTTATGCCAATATCGGCAAAGCCGTAGCGGCGTTTGAGCGTACCATTGAGCTGCCTAATACTCGGTTTGATGATTATTTGCAGGTACTTTTTATTGATGGCTGGCAAGAAGCTAATCGTCGGCTGTCAGATTCTGCACTCGCTGGTGTTAAGTTATTTTTAAATCAGGAAAAAACCCACTGCTTGCGCTGCCATAACGGCCCACTGCTTACAAACCAAGACTTTCACAATATTGGCACAGGCAATTTCACAGGTATTGAACTCGACTTTGGTCGTTATTTTGGCATTCCTGCGGTGTTGCAAGATGAGTTCAATTGTTTAGGGCCTTATAGCGATGCTCAACCAGAGCAGTGTCATGGCCTTAACTTTATGGCGAAACAGATCCACGAAGAAGCGCAGGGGGCGTTTAAAACACCAACATTGCGATATTTAAGTAAAACCGCCCCTTATTTTCACGATGGCCGATTTACCACGCTAGATGAAGTATTAGAGCATTATTTAGCCATTAAACCCAACCAAACAGAGCTGCCTGAGTTGACATTAACAGCACCAGAAAAAAAGCAGTTGATCAGCTTTTTGTTATTGCTCAGTGAATGATTTTGCACACGATTTACTCGCTACTGTTTATGATAAATAAAAATAGCGAGTTTGTGCTCTTAGCGCTGTATGCTAGCGTTAATATCTAACGTGCCAAGCCCGTTAAGTGATACAGCCATTGACCGATAACGTGCTACTATAGCGCTTTATAAACTATTAACACTCGCTATTGATGAATAACCAGCCGAAAAATCCGTTACACGGTAAAACTTTAGAAATGATCCTCAACGAGCTAGTGGCTAAAATCGGTTGGGAGGCCATGGGACAGAATGTTGATATCCGCTGCTTTAATCATGATCCTTCCATTAAATCCAGCCTCAAGTTTTTGCGTAAAACTCCTTGGGCGCGAGCTAAAGTTGAAGAAATGTATATTAACGTGTTCCATGGCTTTCAGTGGAAGTGATACCACTTTAGCGGTAGTTAATTAACTTTAGTTACTTCCAGTGTTTTGCCCATTGAATTAATTCAGTGGCGGGCATAGGTTTAGCAATGGCATAGCCCTGCGCATAGTTGCAGCCCAAGCGTTGCAATTGGTGCAACGTTTCAAGGTTTTCAACACCCTCCGCAACTATGCTCATGTTCAGCATTTTCCCTAACATAATACAGATCTTGACGATAATCATAGCCTCTTCATCAAACAACATGTTGGCTACGAATTGGCGATCAATTTTAAGTTCGTTAAATGGTGCTTGATACAATTGTTGAAGCGAGGAATAGCCAGTACCAAAATCATCAATTGACAACTGAAACCCTTTCATTCTAAGACGATTTAATACATCGAGTGAGGAGGTCAATTCGCCCATCACAGCGCTCTCTGTCAGCTCTAACGTTAAGTTACTGGGCGCCAAATGATTTTTGTCGGTAAGCGCTTTGAGTTGTTCTGGTAGGCTTAACGCGATGATGTTATCGGCAGATACATTAATTGATAAGGAAATATCTATATTCGAACGTAGCATCTCGCTACTTTCTCGCACGGAAATATTGAGAATTTCTTGGGTCAATAAGTCGATTAAACTGTGCTTCTCTACAACACCAATAAATTGGTCGGGGTAAACTAGACCATCTGTTGGATGTTGCCATCTAACTAAGGCTTCAACACTATTGACTTTGTTGGTTGTTAAGCATATCTGAGGTTGATAGTGAAGCATAAGCTCATGATTTCTTATACCAGCTTCAATATCTCCAGCAGAGTATTGATGTTTTATCGTTTTGGGAAGTTTAGGCTGCTGTATATTTATGGCCACGCGATCGAGTAATTGTACAAAGCTCGACATCTCAATTGGTTTCGTTAACGTCGCTAATACTTCGATATCGTGAGCTTTAGCTAACTGCTCAGCGGAATGGAGTACCTTTTTATCAAAGCCGCTGACTAATATGAGTGGACAATGTTGGCCGCGATCAGCGAGCATCCTGATGACTTCTATGCCATCAAAGTTTGGCATCACTAAGTCCAATACGAGAGCGTCACAGGTGGGAAATTCTTTGGTAAGAAAGCTGACCACGTTTGTTTCAAACTCTGCTCGCCAGCTCGCTTGTTCTGCAAATTCTTTCAATAACTCTGCATACTGCTCATTATCATCCAGAATATAGAGAGTTGCTTTATTGTTATTGTGCACAACAGTTTCATATCTAATCCTTGATTAACTAAAAGCTAGCAGTAAAAGGTAGTGCTTTCAAATTAAAGAAAAATCGTTTTTACGGAATCATCGGCGATCAATATTAAGTTTTTTGCGTACTGATTGCATATGAGCATCGAAAGCGCGATCAAATTTGCTCTTACCACATCGAAAAGCGGACACCGCTGATACACCTTCGATTCCCACATTGCTTAAATCTTCAACCAGCACACAGGTGCCATTGTTCAATTTGGTAATTGATTTATCGTCACTTAATCTTTGAGTATTTTTGACTCGCTCTTCATCTGCGGTTGTTGGTGTGACAGATCTAGGAACAGAAGTTGGGTTAGGATGCATACCGGATAAAGAGCGGTGCTTTAGGCGATCTGTAATCTCACTTTCAACAATCCTTGCGTCTATATCACTTCTTATAGCCTCAAGCTGTTGTAATGGGCTAATCGATAGGGTTTTATTGCTAGTTTCTGAGGCTAATACTTTTGAGTCTTTACTAAAAACTTCACTAGGCAGCTTCTCTACAAGCTTTTGCGGTTGATTTTGATTTTCGCTGATCGCAGCTGGTTTTATCGCGCTTTTTGAATCAGGTGTAGTAGTCGTTCGATTATCTTCTTTATTTGATTGGCTTAACGTTTGAGTGGGGTTAGTTTCCTCTCTATCCAAATGACTATGTTGGACTTTATCAATTGAACGCTTCACTGGCGCGATGTCTGGCTTGTCTAATTTTGGTGGAATGTATAAGTAACTATTAAGTGGTTTTATTGATTTTTGCTTGTAGTGTGGCGCTAGTGCACTTGGTTTAATACTTATGATAATCGCTATAACAGCAAGGTGTAGTGATAGAGAGGCTAAAAAAGGCTTAATACTTCCGTGTTTCACAACAAATTATTTATTACTCAAGTCTGCATTAGTAGAGTAGCTTACTTTCAATAAGTTCCTGCTGTGAAAAAAGCTATTGATAAGAAGAGCTGTTGCTAAGTATGAGGTTTACACTGTTTAAGCAAGATATTATTCAATGAGCTAACATAGCAGAGCCTCCTATATTTTAGCTTTCGAGTAGTCCAATGGGAAATCATAGCGTTGTTGTCCATAAACCTAACTTTGCTAAGTAAATCACGAAGTATTTTCTATAGCTAAATATGTTTTAGTTATCTGCTTTAGAGTAGGCTTTTTAATTTTTCATGCATCAAACTATGTTTACTTCAGGCTCGCTAAGGACGAGAGTACATTTATGTCGCTCAATAAGTGTGCGGTTTGTGCGAGAATGGAGCAAATAAACGTAATTGTCAAAAAACTTTCAAAAAGGTGTTGACGCCCAGCTAAAAATCTCTAAAATGCGCATCCAATTCCACGGGGCAGCCCGTTGATGTTTTGTATAGGAAATACTTATTAGAGCGAGTCAGGACGACGAAAGCTCAGTTTTGATAAGTTTAGTTAGTGAATGTACTAAATAAACGGGTCAGATAACTTAGAAAAATGGCTCACTTAAAAACAAGTAAGATTTTTTCAAAAAGTTGTTGACATCAAAACTAGGAAGCGTAAAATGCGCATCCGCTCTCAACGAGAGAGTAAGCGGTTTAACAACGAATGCGATTGTTAACTCGCACCGAACAAAACGTTCATCCCTTAATGTTTTAAGAGGAGCGGTTCGGTATACCTACTTCGTGTAGGCATCTTTAACAATTAGTTATCATGCAATTTGTGTGAGCATTCACATGATGTTGATTTTACAAATAAGCAAACTTAGGTTTGCCAAAATTAACTCAGTGAACTCATGCAAAAACTACTTAATATTATAAGTTTTATTTGTACAGAATTCATTGAGCCGATGTCTTTCCTAACAGAAGGTCATCACAAACGATTTTAATTGAAGAGTTTGATCATGGCTCAGATTGAACGCTGGCGGCAGGCTTAACACATGCAAGTCGAGCGGAAACGAAGAGGAGCTTGCTCCTTTGGCGTCGAGCGGCGGACGGGTGAGTAATGCTTGGGAATATGCCTTTTGGTGGGGGACAACAGTTGGAAACGACTGCTAATACCGCATAATGTGCTTTTCGTAAGAGAAGTACCAAAGCGGGGGATTCTTCGGAACCTCGTGCCAAAAGATTAGCCCAAGTGAGATTAGCTAGATGGTGGGGTAATGGCCTACCATGGCGACGATCTCTAGCTGGTTTGAGAGGATGATCAGCCACACTGGGACTGAGACACGGCCCAGACTCCTACGGGAGGCAGCAGTGGGGAATATTGCACAATGGGGGAAACCCTGATGCAGCCATGCCGCGTGTGTGAAGAAGGCCTTAGGGTTGTAAAGCACTTTCAGTCGTGAGGAAAGGTTAGTAGGTAATATCTGCTAGCTGTGACGTTAGCGACAGAAGAAGCACCGGCTAACTCCGTGCCAGCAGCCGCGGTAATACGGAGGGTGCGAGCGTTAATCGGAATTACTGGGCGTAAAGCGTGCGTAGGCGGTTTGATAAGCCAGATGTGAAATCCCGGGGCTTAACCTCGGAACTGCATTTGGAACTGTTTGACTAGAGTACTGTAGAGGGTGGTGGAATTTCCAGTGTAGCGGTGAAATGCGTAGAGATTGGAAGGAACATCAGTGGCGAAGGCGGCCACCTGGACAGATACTGACGCTGAGGCACGAAAGCGTGGGGAGCGAACAGGATTAGATACCCTGGTAGTCCACGCCGTAAACGATGTCAACTAGCTGTTTGTGTTCTTGAAACGTGAGTAGCGTAGCTAACGCGCTAAGTTGACCGCCTGGGGAGTACGGCCGCAAGGTTAAAACTCAAATGAATTGACGGGGGCCCGCACAAGCGGTGGAGCATGTGGTTTAATTCGATGCAACGCGAAGAACCTTACCATCCCTTGACATCCACAGAAGTTACTAGAGATAGTTTCGTGCCTTCGGGAACTGTGAGACAGGTGCTGCATGGCTGTCGTCAGCTCGTGTTGTGAAATGTTGGGTTAAGTCCCGCAACGAGCGCAACCCCTATCCTTATTTGCCAGCGAGTCGTGTCGGGAACTCTAAGGAGACTGCCGGTGATAAACCGGAGGAAGGTGGGGACGACGTCAAGTCATCATGGCCCTTACGGGATGGGCTACACACGTGCTACAATGGCGTATACAGAGGGCAGCAAGACCGCGAGGTGGAGCGAATCCCAGAAAGTACGTCGTAGTCCGGATTGGAGTCTGCAACTCGACTCCATGAAGTCGGAATCGCTAGTAATCGCGAATCAGAATGTCGCGGTGAATACGTTCCCGGGCCTTGTACACACCGCCCGTCACACCATGGGAGTGGGTTGCAAAAGAAGTGGCTAGTTTAACCTTAGGGAGGACGGTCACCACTTTGTGATTCATGACTGGGGTGAAGTCGTAACAAGGTAACCCTAGGGGAACCTGGGGTTGGATCACCTCCTTATCTTGAAGTAAGACACATTATGGGTCGACAAGTCAGACATCCTGTCGAGTCGACACAGGTACATCCATGTACCTTGAGTGTTCACACACATTGCATTGATAACGATGAATGAAGAAGTAAGATCTTGAAATAGGTCTGTAGCTCAGCTGGTTAGAGCGCACCCCTGATAAGGGTGAGGTCGGCAGTTCAAGTCTGCCCAGACCTACCAATTCACGTCAGTGACATTGGCCCTTTGTTTTCAAGTCGACCCAGATCTACGTTAGTAGGTTACCCAATCGATGGGGCTATAGCTCAGCTGGGAGAGCGCCTGCCTTGCACGCAGGAGGTCAGCAGTTCGATCCTGCTTAGCTCCACCACTTCTTCACAAGAGCAAGAAGCCAAATTAAAGCTTACTGATGAGTAATATTTAATTTGGTTTTTTTAACCACGATTTAAGCGAATGCGTCTTAAATTGAGTTCTTTAACAATTTGGAAAGCTGATATATATCCCGAAATAATTAGTAACTTAATTATTTCGAATGGTTGCTTTAGGTAAGACAAGAGTGTCGCGCTCTTTTCTTTAATAAATAAAGTAATCAAACCTGAAATAAGATTTTTCCTTATCTTATTTCAATCTAATTCAAGCATACTCCAATCATTCATTTGATTGAGTACGTGAAAATGTCAGTCATACATTAGCATCAAGGCTTGTCTCTTGATGACTTAAATAAGTAAAACTATTTGGGGTTGTATGGTTAAGTGACTAAGCGTATATGGTGGATGCCTTGGCAGTTAGAGGCGATGAAAGACGTGTTAATCTGCGATAAGCTGAGATGAGGTGATAAAAACCGTTATAGTCTCAGATTTCTGAATGGGGAAACCCAGTTGCATAAGCAACTATCTTTACGTGAATACATAGCGTAAAGAGGCGAACCGGGAGAACTGAAACATCTAAGTACCCCGAGGAAAAGAAATCAACCGAGATTTCCTTAGTAGCGGCGAGCGAACGGGAATTAGCCCTTAAGCTTATGGGCGTTAGTGGAACAAGCTGGAAAGCTTGGCGATACAGGGTGATAGCCCCGTACACGAAGACAAACATAAGTGAAATCGAGTAGGTCGGCACACGTGAAATGTTGACTGAACATGGGGGGACCATCCTCCAAGGCTAAATACTCCTAACTGACCGATAGTGAACCAGTACCGTGAGGGAAAGGCGAAAAGAACCCCTGTGAGGGGAGTGAAATAGAACCTGAAACCGTATACGTACAAGCAGTGGAAGCCTTAGGGTGACTGCGTACCTTTTGTATAATGGGTCAGCGACTTATATTCTGTAGCAAGGTTAACCGATTAGGGGAGCCGTAGCGAAAGCGAGTGTTAACTGCGCGTTCAGTTGCAGGGTATAGACCCGAAACCCGGCGATCTACCCATGGGCAGGTTGAAGGTTGGGTAACACCAACTGGAGGACCGAACACACGTATGTTGAAAAATGCGGTGATGACCTGTGGGTCGGAGTGAAAGGCTAATCAAGCCGGGAGATAGCTGGTTCTCCCCGAAATCTATTTAGGTAGAGCCTCGGACGAATACCATTGGGGGTAGAGCACTGTTAAGGCTAGGGGGTCATCCCGACTTACCAACCCTTTGCAAACTCCGAATACCAATGAGTACTATCCGGGAGACACACTATGGGTGCTAACGTCCGTAGTGAAGAGGGAAACAACCCAGACCGCCAGCTAAGGTCCCAAAGTCATAGTTAAGTGGGAAACGATGTGGAAAGGCATAGACAGCTAGGAGGTTGGCTTAGAAGCAGCCATCCTTTAAAGAAAGCGTAATAGCTCACTAGTCGAGTCGGTCTGCGCGGAAGATGTAACGGGGCTAAACTATGCACCGAAGCTGCGGATTTGAGCTTTTGCTCAAGTGGTAGGGGAGCGTTCTGTAAGCCGTTGAAGGTGTGTTGAGAAGCATGCTGGAGGTATCAGAAGTGCGAATGCTGACATGAGTAACGATAAAGGGGGTGAAAAACCCCCTCGCCGAAAGACCAAGGTTTCCTGTCCCATGTTAATCAGGGCAGGGTAAGTCGGCCCCTAAGGCGAGACCGAGAGGTGTAGTCGATGGGAAACAGATTAATATTTCTGTACTTCTTTATATTGCGATGGAGGGACGGAGAAGGCTAAGCAAGCATGGCGTTGGTTGTCCATGTGAAAGATTGTAGGCTGGAAACTTAGGCAAATCCGGGTTTCTAAGGCTGAGAGTCGAGACGAGACGCTACGGCGTTGAAGTTGTTGATGCCCTGCTTCCAGGAAAAGCTTCTAAGCATAGATATAAAGGAACCGTACCCCAAACCGACACAGGTGGTTAGGTAGAGAATACTAAGGCGCTTGAGAGAACTCGGGTGAAGGAACTAGGCAAAATAGTACCGTAACTTCGGGAGAAGGTACGCCGGCTCTGGTGATGGGACTTGCTCCCTAAGCTGAGGTCGGTCGAAGTAACCAGGTGGCTGGAACTGTTTATTAAAAACACAGCACTGTGCAAAATCGAAAGATGACGTATACGGTGTGACGCCTGCCCGGTGCCGGAAGGTTAATTGATTGGGTTAGCTCTGCGAAGCTCATGATCGAAGCCCCGGTAAACGGCGGCCGTAACTATAACGGTCCTAAGGTAGCGAAATTCCTTGTCGGGTAAGTTCCGACCTGCACGAATGGCGTAATCATGGCCACACTGTCTCCACCCGAGACTCAGTGAAATTGAAATTGCGGTTAAGATGCCGTATACCCGCGGCTAGACGGAAAGACCCCGTGAACCTTTACTATAGCTTGACAGTGAACATTGCTCCTACATGTGTAGGATAGGTGGGAGGCTTTGAAACTTGCACGCCAGTGTGAGTGGAGCCAACCTTGAAATACCACCCTTGTATGCGTGATGTTCTAACCTAGGCCGATAATCTCGGTTGGGGACACTGTCTGGTGGGTAGTTTGACTGGGGCGGTCTCCTCCCAAAGCGTAACGGAGGAGCACGAAGGTTGGCTAAGTACGGTCGGACATCGTACGGTTAGTGCAATGGCATAAGCCAGCTTAACTGCGAGACAGACACGTCGAGCAGGTGCGAAAGCAGGTCATAGTGATCCGGTGGTTCTGTATGGAAGGGCCATCGCTCAACGGATAAAAGGTACTCCGGGGATAACAGGCTGATACCGCCCAAGAGTTCATATCGACGGCGGTGTTTGGCACCTCGATGTCGGCTCATCACATCCTGGGGCTGAAGTCGGTCCCAAGGGTATGGCTGTTCGCCATTTAAAGTGGTACGCGAGCTGGGTTTAGAACGTCGTGAGACAGTTCGGTCCCTATCTGCCGTGGGCGTTTGAGAATTGAAGAGGGCTGCTCCTAGTACGAGAGGACCGGAGTGGACGAACCTCTGGTGTTCCGGTTGTTTCGCCAGAAGCATTGCCGGGTAGCTACGTTCGGAACTGATAACCGCTGAAAGCATCTAAGCGGGAAGCAGGCTTTGAGATGAGTTCTCACTGGGCCTTTAAGGTCCCTGAAGGGTCGTTGGAGACTACGACGTTGATAGGTCAGGTGTGTAAGGGTTGTGAGGCCTTGAGCTAACTGATACTAATTGCCCGTGAGGCTTAACCATACAACACCCAAATGGTTTTGTAGACTGACAGAATAAAGAAAGTCACGTACTAACGTGTGCTTGAACAAGATATATAGCGTCGACAAACAACTGTCATCCATGACACTTGTCGACATCAGTGCATCCATGCACGTCACAGTTTTCCAGATTGTAATTTACTGCTAAGGCAGTAAATAAAAGTTTCGCCTAGCGACAATAGCGTTGTAGAACCACCTGACCCCATGCCGAACTCAGAAGTGAAATGCAACTGCGCCGATGGTAGTGTGGGAGGTCCCATGTGAGAGTAGGTCATCGCTAGGCACATATTTTAAAGCCCGATTCGAAAGAGTCGGGCTTTTTACGATTATATCCCAATGGCTTTCTCTTATCACTTAGCAACAATAGCGTTGTAGAACCACCTGACCCCATGCGCTCTTGCCACAGGAAGGCAGAAGCGGCCGCTCCTGAGCATCTATGCTCTCGCGGCATAAACCTTCCGACTGCAAACGATCGGTAACACTCCATGGCGCGTTCAGCCCTAAGAGGTTGATTTATGGTTTCAAGATGAAGCGCGTTTTGGACAGCAAAACCAAGTGATACCAATTGAAATAAACATGTGATCTAATAGCCATGACTTTTCAACCAGTAGATCAGCATGCATCACCCAACAGAATTAAAAAAGCTCGCCCAACAAGAAAGTAACGCGAGAGTCCGAATGAGGTTGCTCGCCATTTATCACTTTTCACTTGGTCAAAATAGAGCGCAAATAGCTCAATTACTCGGTGTTGCTCGAGGCAGCGTTAATAAATGGGTTAACAGCTACCTATCGGCAGGGCTTAAAGGGCTGCAATCCAAAGTAAACAAGGGGAGACCCTCCAAACTCTCACAAGCGCAACTGAATCAGCTGTCAGCATTTGTGTTGTCCCATGCAGAAAAAAACAGTGGCGGTAGACTGATTGGGGAAGATATTCAACAGTTCATTGCTCAAGAATTTGATGTGACTTATTCACTACGCAATATCTATCACCTGCTCCATGCGCTCGGCTTTAGTTGGATAACGAGCCGCTCCAAGCATCCTAAGCAATCCGAACAAGCCCAAGCGGTTTTTAAAAACCTTCCGACTGGAAACGATCCTTAACACCCCATGGCATGTCCAGCCCGAAGACGTTGATGTGTGGTTCCAAGATGAGGCTCGTTTTGGCCAG
The DNA here is from genome assembly GCF_003390335.1 of Thalassotalea euphylliae. Classification (NCBI taxonomy): domain Bacteria; kingdom Pseudomonadati; phylum Pseudomonadota; class Gammaproteobacteria; order Alteromonadales; family Colwelliaceae; genus Thalassotalea; species Thalassotalea euphylliae. Next base: position 3,799,488 of record NZ_QUOU01000001.1, on the reverse strand, counting down.
CAAAATCAAGTAACAAGAACGTGGGCGAAAAAAGGAAGTCGTCCACGGGCGGTTAAACAACAGCAGTTTGACTACGGCTATTTATTTGGTGCTGTTTGCCCTTCGACAGGCCAAACCGAAGCGCTAATTACGCCGCTCGTCAATAAAGCGATGATGACAGAGCACTTGTCTCAAATATCCAAAGCTACACCTCAGGGTAGACATGCGGTGGTTATCATTGATGGTGCGGGGTGGCATACAATGGATACAGCTAGTCCATTTTCTAATCTTACGCTAATCAAGTTGCCACCCTATTCACCAGAGCTAAACCCAATTGAGCAAGTGTGGCAATGGTTACGCCAGCACTGTTTATCTAATCGTGTATTCAGCGGGTTTGATGAAATAGTAGAACAAGTCTCAGTGGCCTGGAATACATTCATTTCGGATATTGATAGGGTGAAAAAACTCTGTACTCGCGATTGGATCAAGGTGGTCAGATAATTATTTCAATTGGTATGACAAGATTATGGGCTAAGAAAGGGAGTCGCCCCAGAGTGGTATGGCAGCAGCAGTTTGACTATGGCTATTTATTTGGTGCCGTTTGTCCTGCGACGGGGCAAACAGAGGCGCTTATTACGCCATTCGTGAATAAAGCGATGATGACAGAGCACTTATCCCAAATATCCAAGGCTACACCTCAGGGTAGACATGCGGTGGTTATCATTGATGGTGAGGGGGGCATACAATGGATACAGCCAGCCCATTTTCCAATGTGACACTAATCAAGTTGCCACAATACTCACCTGAGCTCAATTCAATTGAGCAGGTGTGGCATTGGTTACGCCAACACTGTTTATCTAATCCTGTGTTCAGTAGGTTTGATGACATCGTGAAACAGGTCTTGTTGGCTTGGAATACATTCATTTCAGATATTGATAGGGTGAAAAAACTCTGCACTCGTAATTTGATCAAGGTGGTCAGATAATTATTTCAATTGGTATAAATTGGTATTAAAACTTGCTCAAGGAAATCAGAAAAAGCTTACTAGTTGATTTAACGTTTTGGGAATTCAAAAATAGAGGAAAAATGGTGGCCCCTCCCAGACTTGAACTGGGGACCTACCGATTATGAGTCGGGTGCTCTAACCAACTGAGCTAAAGGGCCATTTTTATATTGCTTGGCGACTTAGAGTAAAGTCTCCGAAATAAGCGGGTGGCAGTATAAGCATTTTTACTTTTATTGTCACCAGCGTGACGTTAAATAATTAGTGGATAGCATTCAATAGCTTATTTCTTGTTCATTTTGATCGCTTTAGGCTTTATCTGGATATTTCTCTGGATTATAGTGAGATTGTTAATTCACTAGATAATTACATGGCTTTCAAAGATATTTCAAAGCAAACTAGAGAGTGCTGCTTGTAATTTGTGGTGGCTAACGATGTTTACTTAGCTCTGAATCTTTAGGCCTTAGCTAGAGGAAACTTTAAGTCAAAGCGCGTGCCTTTACCTAGTTCTGATTTGACGCTAATTTTACCTCTGTGGTGCTCGATTATCGCATAAGAAACAGAAAGCCCAAGCCCAGTGCCTTTACCTTCGGGTTTAGTCGTGTAAAAAGGTTCAAAGAGCTTCTTTTGCGTATCTACTGTCATGCCAGCTCCGTTATCGGTTACGCTGACATTCACAGTCCCTTGATACCACGACTTGATGGTGATGATACCATTGCCCCCAATAGCGTGTGATGCGTTCACTAATAAGTTGATAAAGACTTGCTGTAACTCTCCTTTGTGACCCATGATCTGCGGCAAGGTTTCATCAGCCTCGACGACCACTTCGCAAGTATGCTTAATATTATTCCATGCGATTTTAATGCTGTCTTGAATGACTTTGTTAATGTCGACTAATGATGTTTTTGTGTTGTCTTCTTTGCGAGCAAAGGAGTTAAGGCTACTTACTATCTCGGCAACCCGGTCAACTCCTTCTAGGCAAGAGCTAATCAATTCACCGACATCTTGCTGTGCAAATGTTAAATCATCATTTTCACCCAAGTGAGGCTCGGCTTCGCTTAACGCACCTTTAAATAAATCTATATACTCATTTAACACGCTTAAATTACTTTTTACATAGCCAATGGGGTTGTTAATTTCGTGTGCTATGCCCGCTGCGAGTTGGCCAATTGAAGCCATTTTTTCACTGTGAATAAGCTGGTGCTGCACTGAACTGAGCTTGTGCACGGTTTTTTGTAAACGGTCATAGTTTTTGGCGAGCTTTTCTTCTGTCGCACGCTTTTGTATTGCTGACACAAATTGCTGGCCTGCCGTATCTAACGTTTGTTTAACCTCTTTACTGTAGCAGTAGTGTGGCAAGTCGATGACCACTAAGTTCTTGCGTTGCTTTAACCTTTGGTAGTTAAAGACAAGTTGATTTTCGTGGTGAAACAAGTCGTGCAAGCTTGACTCTAATGAAGAGTTTTCTGCAATTCGTTGCCAGTGGCTATGGTTTGTTTTGACCGAGCTTTCAGTTTTGTCAGTATTGTCAGCCTCCAAGGCTTGGTGGAGGATAGTGCTAACATCAATTCTGTGTTTATAGGGCTTAACCAGCTTGCTGCTGCCCTTTTCAAGTAAGTAGGCAATCGCGCGTTTGGGGTTTTTATAGTCAAATAAAAGTACCGTTGCTCCTTCCAGTAGCAGTGATATTTCCTTTAAGAAATTTACTAGCATTTCAGCGGTTGAGCCTGAACTTGCGTGATGGTTTGCCAAGTTCGATAGCACTTTAAGTTGCACCTGCCGATTATTTGCCTGCTCAAGCGCATTGATCAACTCGCGGTAAGAGTCATACCTGTGTTGGTCAATATTATCTAGCTTAGCTTCTAGCGCTTTTTTGGCAGTACGCTCGTCTTTTAATGCGTTCTCTAGCAGTGAAACTTGCTTGGTAAGCAGTGCTATTCGCTGATCACTTTCATTAGGCAATGCTTGTCTCCTTGATGCGTACAGCTTAAATGCTCAATGGTTACTTTTTGCTTAAAGTGTTTCGCCGCGCCATAAATCAGCCCTTCGGCAAGAAAACAGACCTGTCGATGGGATGTGTATTTAATGAGTAATTCATTCTCTGAAACCGTGTCGAGAATAAGCGAGGGGGTATAAGCCAGCGGATCTGCTTTTTTGACTTCAATGTGAATGACGTTTTCTACGTGGTCAAGGAACTCAAAAACATTGCTACAGTTGCCAATGTGGTGCTTGGCACTGCCGAGTAAAGTAGGAAAAAGAAATTCGCCGAACTCGGTAAGAATCTCACTTAAACTGACATTTAGTACTTCACTGCTGATAGTGAGTAATTCAACAAATATGTTATCGTCATAGATATCTGTTGCGATAAAACTACTCGATTGTGCTAACTCACTTCTATCAATAATATCAAGCCATGTTAACAAACCATGTGCTTGCTCAACGTACTCGCCGTATCCGCAGAAGATAGCTCCCTTCACTAGACTACTCCTCTCGTTGCCATCAGCTATGAGTTTAGTCTTTGTTTTTCAATCTGTTAAGGTTTTTTCATTAAGTTTTTATCTTAACCACTTTACTATAACTGACTTAAATTAACGTTTATCAACGGTACATGCTATCGGTATCGAAATCGTTGCGGCTAACTGCCTCGTGTTGCATTGCAAATTGCAACTTTGTCTTCATGTCGAGTTAAGGTTTTAAAGATAAGTTTATGATAAATAGGTAAAAAGATTGTTGGAATGTTACTTGCTCAACCCTAATTAACACTATGTAAGAGGGGTGACATTATGCTGAGTTCTACCTTATTCAGTCGTTTATTAATACTGGGGTTACTCGTATTGAGCTGCGGGTTATTTAGCTCGAATTCTAGGGCTGGGGCGTTCGCTACCTGCCCATCAAAAGCCTTCCTTGTGCAGCAGGGCATTGCACAGTTATACGGCGTAAATCTTGTGACAGGCCAATACTCGTTATTGTCTGGCGATTTAGGCACTACCAATAAAATTAATGGTGTGGGCTTTAGTTTTCACGATAACTACATTTACGGTTGGGGTTATGAGTGGGGAACCTTAGTTCGTATTGGCGATGACTACCAAGCGACACCAATAACCATTGAAAATAATCCCGGTGGGAATTTCTATGTCGGTGATGTTGCGCTTAGCGAGAACAGCTACTTTTTTTACAGAAAGGGCAATGGTTTATACAAGATTCCACTTGATGAACAGCACAGTAATTACCTAGTCGCTGAAAAGGTTGCGAGTGGCAGTGCGTTACCACTGACGATATTTGATTTAGCTTTTCATCCTGACAACTCATTTGCTTACAGTGTCGATAACAAAGGCCGCTTGCACAAAATTGATGCCTCAGCAGGCACCAGTGAAATGCTAGGCAATGTTGGTCAATCAGGCACATTTGGGGCGGTTTATTTTGATGTCGATGGCAATTTTTACATTAGCCGTAACAGTGATGGCTATGTGTTTATTATTGATGTTGATGCGCAATCGCCACAAGCGGAGCTATTTGCTTACGGCCCCAGTTCGTCAAATAACGACGGTGCCCGTTGCGCAACCGCGCCAATTGTTGATGACTCTGTTGCCCCCACGGTTGACTATGGCGATGCCCCTGACAGCTATCGCACATTACTCGCCAGTAATGGTGCACGCCACAGTGTGGGGAGCAACTTTTTAGGCGCTAGGATTGATGCGGAGCACAATGCTCAGCTTTATCCAGCAAGCGATGATACCAGTGGTGTTAATGATGATGATGGTGTGGTGTTTATCACCCCGCTAATTGCCGGTATGAGTGGTTTGTTGCAAGTAACGGCTACTGGTGGTGGCTACGTTAATATCTGGGTTGATTTTGATCAGGACGGGACGTTTTCAGAAAGCGAAAAGCTACTGACAGATCATTATCTTTACAATTCAAGTGAAACCTTACTCGTTGAAACGCCGTTCGAAGCGGTAGCCGGTTACACATGGGCGCGAGCACGATTAACTACCGAGCCAGGTATTATCGCCTATGGTGGCGTGACTGACGGTGAAGTTGAAGACTATCGCGTTTACGTGACGAATCCAAACCTGAGTCAGATAAAACACAATACGTATTTCATTGCATTTGAAGACAACTGGCCAGAAATGGGGGACTACGACATGAATGATGTCGTGATTAAGCAAGAGTCATCAATATTACTGAGTCAAAACAATGAAATTCATCAACTGGAAATTACCGGTGAAATGATGGCTTACGGTGCGGCCTACGCCAATGGCTTCGCTATTCAAATTGACAATGTTGTACCAAGCACAGTCAATCAAGCGCTGGTTCGATTTGAAATTAATGGCGTTGCCCAAACGGCGTCTCTAGTAGAAGCTGGCACAGACTCACTGGTACTGATGATTTCTGATAACTTGGGTGACTACTTCAGTGCAAAGTCGGGCTGTAGTTTCTATAAAACCCAATCAGGCTGCCGCAATGGCGAACAAATGAAGTTTAGCTTGCAGGTGCCGTTTATCACACCGATTGCTTATAGCGCGTTTCCACAGGCACCGTTTAACCCATTTATCTTCGCTAAACCAGCAACTTATCACGGTGATTCATTTTTCCATCCCGGTCGCAGTATGGAAATTCACCTGAAAAACAAAATGCCAACATCAAAAATGGACACAGGTTACTTTGGCTTAGCATCAGATCGCACCGATCTGGCAGCAGGTCACACTTTCCAAACTGAAACAGGGTTACCTTGGGCGTTAGCCATTAATCCGGGCTCATCACAAAATTGGCGTCATCCATTAGAAAAAGTCGACTTACTCGAGGCTTACCCAATGTTTCGAGATTATGTAAGCAGTAGTGGTGTTTCTTCAGGCGATTGGTACACGGAAAGCAAGGCGAATTCGGCCAGGGTCTACAAGTAATAATATTGATTAAGACATATATCTTTTTAAACAACGGCTTATTAGTAAATGTGTTTGCGACAAAAACCATTTACTAATAAAAGCGAGGTGAATTATGAACACAGTAACAAGAATGGCTTTAGTAGCTCTGCTACCTTTGGTATTAGCAGCATGCGGTGGCGGTGACGATAGTAGTAGTGCTTCACCCGCCCCACAACCTGCGCCAGCTACACCAGCTGATAGCGGTGCCAGTGATAGCAATACAGAGCAAACTGAAACAGAGACTGCCAATCAAGCTGCCGACACGACAGCAGAGCTGATCAGTACGCCAGAATTCGAGTTTACTGGCACTTTTGAGTTGAACGTTAAAGTCGCGCCTGCACCTGCGGGAAGTGTGCAATATTACGTGAATATCTGTAGTGACTTTGAGCAACTTGAGGCTACAGAGGCTAAGCCTGCTAGCTGGCTAGTTAACTACGATAGTTGCTTATTACGTACGTTTGTCACTTCACAGGAGCAAGTATTTAACTTGTCGTTAAGTGAATCGCAAAGTGAGTTGATTGCCCAAATTTGGCCTATGGAAAACGGTGCTATTCCTGTGAATATGTTTTGGCAAAAACAGTCGCAAGCAAGCGAGTGGATAATCGCCTTGTAACATGGGAGGTATATTGGCTCTATTGTTATCGGCCCCGCTTTGGCGGGGATTTTTTCTGGCTTGGGGAGTGAACTCACCCAAGCTCTGTTTATCACTGTGAGCAATAAAAACTATATTTAGCAATGGCTTAGTGCCTTGAATTGAACTAATAAGCTCCCCCGCTTCCTTTCTAAAAAAGCAGCAGCCCTTTAAACATTAAACAATGCACCTTTCTATTAGCATTTGCGCTGCATTTCTCTAAACGTGAGTTTGCAACTCTCGCAACTCTCGCAGTTCTTGCAATTAAACAAGTCACTGCATTGCAATTTGCAAAACTACTGGTGGTTTGATTTTTGTTTTTCTATAAATATCTTTTAAAAACAGTGGTTTAATTTTTTTATTTGCTTGGTACATAAATTGAAATAGAAGTAACAGTAGAGAACTAACAACACGGAAAAGTAGGTACAGCCTGCTTAAATGGATGCCAAAGGTTAGCAAGATGCAAGTAATGAACAGACAACGAGTAAAACAAGTCGCCATGATGATATGGCTACTGAGCGCTCCTTTCGTGTTGACGGGCTGTGCATCTACGCTACTAATGAGTGCTTTGCAACAAGACCAACACGCTACGAACCAAGCGCCTACCGTTAATCATCAGGTATTAAACGCAATTCAATCGCTACGGGCATTACAGGCTAAACAGCAGCCTAATCAGCAAAATAGCGCATATCAATCGGCACACAGTAAATTTAATCGAGAGGATATTACTTTCGAATATCCGTTAAGCAATACCGAGTTAGCGGTTGTTGATCGTTTAGCACTAATGCAGCTGCTTAATCGCTCACAAGCGTTGACGCTGCACATAGCGCCTGCTAAAGCCAATAGCCTGTGGCAGCAGTTGTCGCTGACCCAAAAAAGGGTAGCGGCGTTGCAAGCCATGGCTGCTAAGCAGAACAGAATGCTTGTTATCGAATTTCAGCCGTCACTTGCTGACGATACCTTGTTGATCAAAGTGGAGGTGTAATGTGAATACCGCTGTGATTGTCAACATTCACCTATTACTTGCAGCCTTGTGGCGCAGACGTTACTTAATTGTTGTCCCACTCATTGCTTTGCCTGTGCTCGCGGCGATTGTCAGTGTTATTACCCCGCGTAACTGGCAAACCCATACCACGATTTTGGTGCAGGAGAGTGCCAAGATGAATCCCTTTTTGGAAGATTTGTCTGTTTCGACTGATTTGGAAAACAGAATCACGGCGCTCGACACCTTACTGCACAGTCGACACATGTTGTTAAAAGTGGGGGAAGACTTAGGTGAGTTAAGCCGCGAGTCTACGCCAGTAATGCAGGAAAAGTTTGTTAAGCGAGTGTCGAGCTCGCTCAGCGTTCAGCTTGTTGGCAAAGATTTGGTGAAACTGATTTATCGCAGTCAGCAGCCAGAGAACATTGACAATACCTTGTTGGCAATTCGCCATCGCTTTCTTGAAAAGCTACTGGCGCCAGAGATATCGGCAATTGCTGCTTCGGAAACGTTTTTAACAGAGCAATTGACGATTAAGAAAGCCGATTTACAAAGCGCTGAGCTTAATCTTGCGCAATTTAAACAGCAGCATGCCGACAGTTTACCGCGTTTGTACGGCAGCAATAGCAATCGCTTAGCCGAGCTTACCGAGCTTATTGCTAAGCGCAAAATTGACCTGTCAGGCGCTATTGCGGCGAAGAAAACCATTCGTACTCGTTTGGCACAGGTTGATCCTGTGATGAGCGAAATCGAGCAAAGTATCGTTGATACCAAGGGCGAGCTCGCCATTTTACGCTCTCGTTACACCGACAAGCACAGCAAAGTCCAACGGGCGCTGCGTAAACTGGCGCAATTACAAGATGAACGTGCGATTCAAAGCAAAGCCTCGTACCAGTTAGATGAGCAAGCGTTAAGCCGTTTGTGGGAGGTGGCGAATCAGATGCAAGCAGGCGATTTAGACAATCAGCAGCACCCGCTTTTAGTGTCACAGCTTAAAGAGTTGCAATCTGCGGACGGCAAAGTTGAGCAAATTCGCGAAGAACTGGCGTCGATTCAACAGCAGGCCAAACAATTACAATCGGCGATTGCGGGGACGGGCGATATGGAACGTCAACTGCAAGAGCTTGAGCGAGATTTATCGGTTAAACGAGCGCTTTACGACGATCTCTTATCACGTTTTGAGAAGGCCAAAATTACGGGCGCGCTAGGACGTTTTGAGCAACCTGAGCGCATTAAAATTATCGATGAGCCTTATCAGCCATCAATTCCCAATAATTTTCCGCTAGTGGTGTTTTTACTCGCTGGCGTAGTGGGTGGCTTGGCGCTTGGTATGGGGATGGCGTTATTCGCAGAATTAGCCGACACCACGATTCGTGCCAAAAAACAGCTAGAGGCGCTAACTCGTGTGCCAGTGTTGACACGCATTCCGAATTTAGCGGGCCAACCCGCCACAGGTAAATATTCATCAACACAGAAACACAGCATTAAGCAGCATAGCATTAAGTAAAAGTAAGCAGGAGAGCCATTATGAAGCCTACGATCGTACATGTCGTGCAACATCTAAAACCGGGTGGCATCGAAAATTTCGCTTTAGAGTTTCAGCGCGCCGCCGCGCCTTACTACGATGTGCATATCATTGCGTTGGAGCGCAGTAATAGCCAAAGCATTCAGGGTAAATATCACGGCTCAAGAAAGTTTATTCATATTCTCAACAAAAAGCCCGGTTGGCGGCCGAGTGTGGTCAGTAAAATTAAACAACTGCTGGCTGAAATTAAGCCGATGTATGTGCACACGCATCACATTGGGCCATTGATTTACGGCGGTTTAGCCGCGCGTATGTTGGGCATTAACTGTGTTATTCACACGGAGCACGACGCATGGCATTTAAAACAACAAAAGCGACGCTTATTGCAAGAGTTGTGTTTAAAGCTCGTTCGCCCAGTGTTTGTCGCAGATGCGGAGTTTGTTGCCGAGCAAGTTAAGGCGATGTTACCAGCGACGACCCCCTACGTTATTGCCAATGGTGTTGATACGGAGCACTTTACGCCAAGTGCTGTTGATAAGCGTGTACTGAAAGAGCGCGCTGACCTGCCAACAGACATGAGGTTTATTGGCTGCGCGGCGCGCTTAGAGCCCGTAAAAGCACACCATTTGCTGATTGAAGCACTCACTCAGCTACCTGACGATACTGGCTTATTGTTAGCAGGCACAGGCAGCTTGGCGCAAACCCTCAAGGCGCAAGTGAAGCAGCTCAAGTTGGAAGATCGTGTCTTTTTCCTCGGGCACTTGGATGATATGCGCGGCTTCTATCAGCTGCTTGACGTATTCTGTTTATCGTCAAGCAATGAGGGCTTGCCACTGGCGCCACTCGAAGCGCAGTCTTGTAATGTGCCCGTTGTGCTTACTAATGTTGGCGGTTGCAAAGAGGCCATTTGCCAAGCAACAGGTAAAGTGGTTGAACCAAACAATGTACAAAAGCTTGCTCAAGCCTTGAAGCAAAGGTTGGCGCAACCTTTGCAAAAGTCTCCAAGAGTGTTTGTTGAGCAAAAGCGTTCAATCAAATCCATGATCAATCAATATGTGGCGCTGACCCAACCCAGCTTGAGGGGAAAATTATGATGGTATTAACCTTAATTGCAATGTTTGCTTTCGCGGTGTTTTTGGTGATTTATCACCATGTGCTTTATCCGGTGATGCTGGCGTTGTTTGCCAAGCAAAGGAATACACCACTGCGTGAAATTAGCACTCGTCACTACGTACAAAGCGGCGAAGACGCTAATATGCGCCGTTTTTCAATCGTCATCCCTGCGTATAACGAAGCGGCTTATATCGCGGATAAAGTCAGAAACCTTGGGTGTCTAGATTACCCTAATGATCGCTTTGAATTAATTTTATTGTGCGATGGCTGTCAAGATCAAACCTATCAGTTAGCGACAGAAGCGCTGGCGGAATTGGGCTTAGAAGAGTTGGACTATCAAGTCATTAACTTCGATGTTAACCGCGGTAAAGTTGCGGTGTTAAAAGACGGTGTGAGGCGCGCCAAGTATGAACATTTAGTGTTTTCTGATGTATCAGCATTGCTGCCTGTTAACGCATTGTTGATGCTTGACAGTAACTTCCAAGACTCAACGGTAGGTGCTGTTTCTGGCGGTTATTGCTTTGCCAATAAAGGTTCGTTGGGCGAGCAAAAATACTGGCAATACCAGCGACAAGTGCGAGAACGAGAAAGCTCTGTAGGTAGTGTGATTGGCGCACATGGGGCATTTTATGCCGTTCGCTCAGATTGTTTTGAAGATATTCCTGCTAACACCATCAATGACGACTTCTTAATTCCCATGAAAGTGGTTAAGCAAGGTTATCGCGTGCTCTACGACTCGCGTGTTGCTGCGATTGAACTTGAGCAAGTTGAGTTGGCGCAAGATATGCAGAGACGTTTACGTATTGCGGCAGGTAACTTTCAACAAATGTTGATGCTCGTGCCGTTAATGAACCCTAAATACAGGTGGAACGCGGTGAATTTTGTCTCTGGTAAGGTACTGCGAGCGTTAATGCCTTTTATCTTGCTTTTCATTTTGCTAAGCAATTTAGTAATCACGGCACTTTTACCTGTTGGTTTATCGACGGCAGCTCACGGGGGAATAGAGCAACTGGCGCTTTGGTCATGGTTTTTTCAAATGACGTTAAGTGCTCAGGTGTTGTTATACGCTGGGGTGAGCCTGCTCAATGTGAGTCGCAAAGTACCGGCAAGCGGTCTCGTTAAAATAATGTGTTATATGGTGAATGGTTATTGGGTGGCGCTGATTGGCTCGACTAAGTACATGTTGGGTTTACAAGCCAAAGTGTGGTCAAAAATTAGTGACTAATTCGACCCCAAGCAATGTCAACTAAGCGTTAAGGGTATTGAAAAATACAGCAGGAGTAGTATATGAACAAGCAAGTTTTTATCACCCCAAAAGTGAGTAAAGCAAAACGGGTTTTCGACGTACTAGTATCGGTATTGGGGTTAGCTTTTAGTGCGCCGTTATTTGTTGTTATTGCCGCGGCAATTAAATTGACCAGCAAGGGGCCAGTGTTTTATCGCCAGCAGCGCATTGGTGCAATTTCTAATGCGGGCGCGAATTATTTTGAAATGATTAAGTTTCGCACTATGCGCGTTGATGCCGAAGCAGGCACTGGAGCGGTTTGGGCAAGTGCTAATGACAATCGCCTTACCCCGGTTGGGCGCTTTTTACGCAAAGTTCGTTTAGATGAGTTACCGCAGTTTATTAATGTGCTACGTGGCGAAATGTCACTTATTGGCCCAAGACCAGAGCGCCCAGAAATCGCTAAAACATTAGAAGAAAGCATCCCCTTTTATCTTGAGCGCACTTATGGTGTCGTGCCTGGGATCACTGGGCTGGCGCAAGTTAACCAAGGTTATGATACCTCGCTTGATGATGTGCGCTCGAAAATTGCTTACGACTTTGCCTATGCAATGTCGCTGACTTCCGTGAGCCGCTGGCTGTACATGGATATTAAAATTATGATGAAAACTGTGATGATTATGGTGTTGGGCAGGGGGCAATAAATGACTAGGCGATGTTTTGTATAGCTATTTATATACAGCTCATTAAGTCTGTTCTCGAAAGGTGGTAGGCGTTATTGAGGCTATTCATTGATTTTGTTTTAAAAACTACTCACGGTGTGCTTAATTATATACGCAGCTATGTATGTAACTATGTACCAAGTTGTGTATACTAATTTCAATACACTGTTTATTTGGGGCATTGAATGGCAATTCAATCAATATTAGCGGAAAAGACCGTCTCGGTAACTGAACTGAGAAAAAAGCCATGCGATTATTTTATGGATGAGCCTGTTGCAGTGTTATCTAACAATAAAACTGCTGGATATATGATAAGTGCACAAGTCTACGAGCAAATGATCGCACTGATTGAATCTCAATCTAAAATATCACGGTTTAGACCCACGCAAGAGCGGCTTTCGCAAATAGCCAAAGAAAATGCTCAAGTATTATTGGCTGCTTCTGATGAGACGCTCGGCGACTTTACAGAGTGATACGAGTATTTAAAAGTAAAGTCATCAGTAGTACGTTGTCTGAGCTAGAACTTGACAATCTTGTCAATGATTTTAAAAGCTATAAGTTAACAGGCACTGCCCCTCAATACTTAGGACGCGACGTTCCCTACGATCATCCAGGCACTCTCCCTACTGTATTGGCTGAAGAGGTTCAGCATATTCACTTAGGTAACCAAGATAATCCTTTACCATTAAATAAAATTCAATACCATCGTACAAGCGACGTTCACTTGGTATATTGTCAAGGCGCTTTAGATGGTAATTGTTACTTATTGATGGCCATATTAGCTCCTGACGCTCATAACCAAGCAAAATCTAGAGATATTATGTTTAAGCTTGGCACAATGGCGGAAAAGTTCAGGAGTCGCTTTTAGTTAAATTGAGCTTTGTGAATCCTTGGGAGCAAATTTGAGACATGGATCGAGTTAACCTTACCTGTATTGGTGGTGGCCACGGCTTGGGTCACTTACTTAGCGCCGTATCGTCATTAGCACATTGCCAAGTGACAGGCATTGTTTGTACAACTGACAATGGTGGCTCGACAGGGCGCTTGAGGGAACATAGTGACGGTATCGCGTGGGGCGATATCCGCTATTGTTTGTCAAAATTGAGTAAGCCAAACGAGATCAAGTCACTGTTGTTTGAATACCGATTCGACAATGCAGGTGAGCTGTCTGGTCACAGCCTTGGCAACTTAATGTGCACTGCGGTTGACTCGCTGTGCCTTCGTCCAACCGATAGCGTTAAAGTAATGCGTGACTTTTTAGGGATTAAAACCAAAATTTTACCTATGTCTGATCATGCGACAGACTTAGTTGGCGTGCTTAATTCTGGCGAAGAAGTTATCGGTGAATTAGCCGTTGACGAGAAGGCTGTGTTAGGTATTGAGCAATTATTGCTTCGTCCAGCGGTTCGTACGAGCGAAGAAGTCATTACTGCTATTGCCAATACCGATATACTACTGCTTGGCCCCGGTAGCTTTTATACCAGCGTGATACCGAGTTTACTGGTGGCTGGCGTTGTCGAGGCAATTAACGCGAATTCAACGCTTCAACTTTATTTTCTCGCCAATGTAAAACCTGAATTTACCTCCATTAACAATGAACTAGACAAGCAAATTAAGCTTTTTGCACAATTGGGCATTAAACATCAAATTACGTGTTTGCTACCTACGCAAAGAGCAGACGAAGCCGCTTTACTTGAACCTTGTATAAATGAATCCTATTCAAGTGAACCTGACGCAAGTGAACCTTATACAAGCGGGCATAGGGCAAGTGTGAGACTATTACCAATCGAAATTGGTGCTGATAAACACGGCCGTCATCGCATTGATGAGCTCCAACAATTGATCATACGATTAACTACGGCTTCATAAAACGCTTAAACGCTTTAAAAAGTGTATACGCAACTTTAATTGTTCAATTTATCATCGCTTACTGATAGCCAAATAGCTGGGGGCTGTTACCTGTTGGAGTTTGAGTGTCTCGAATTTGTTTTAGGTACGTGTCAAACCTGACGTCTATTTCTTTTTAACACGCATTTGTCTCGCCATTGACCTCGCGCTTTGCAATCTGCAATTCGCTCCACTGCTTTTTGCAAAAGATACATTTACTAAACTTCTGCAACGTATTTAAGTTATTGTTAAATATGGTTTTAGTTTTTTGGTTCGATGTTTGCTCTAAGTGTTAGTAGTACGAATAAATGCAAATTACACCGTCAGTAACCAGAATTCGAGGTGCTTATGTTAAATGAAATTTACAACTTAAATAATGATGTCGTGATTAAATTATTTGAAGACTTAGATGCCGATGCCGTCAAAGCAATGAAGGCCGATTTAGCGGCTTACGCTGAGCTTTCTTCAGACATCGTGATTGACCTAAAAGACGTTGATTTTATTGATTCCTCTGGCATTGGTGCCATCGTATTTTTGTACAAGCGCATGGTAGCAAAAGGCAAGTTAGTGGCGGTTGTTGGCTTGAACGAGCAGCCTAAGGAACTTTTCAAAATGCTGATGCTGGATAAAACCATTCACTGCTTTAACAGTTTAGAGCACTACGTCACCAGCGCCAGTATGTTGAAGGCGGTATAACATGAAAGCTTTATTGCAACTGTTACCAGTGTCTGAGTTAACCGTGGCTAAGCCAAGGTTAACTCCGCTAAAATTAGCCAAGCACAAGTTACTTAAACCGAGAGTTTTGCTGGCAGCTATCATGCTAAACACAGCTTTGTTGCTTGCCAGTTGTAGCGTTGCTAATCGCGCTCAAACAACTTTAGCGTCAACTGCTGCACAGCCTGCTGCGTTAAATTCAAATCAACAGGTTGTACATGAATATTTGCAAGCCACACGTTTGAAAGTCTTGTCGCTCACCACGCGGTTAAGCCATCAATGTTTGGCGGGGCAGCTTGACGTTAGCTACCGTTTGTTGAACCAGACTGAGCAAGAAGTTGCTGGGCAAATGTACGCAGATGCGTTTATTACGCTTACTCACTTAGATCGTCAGGTACGTAAGCTTGAATGTATCCAAGGCTACATTGAAGGTCACTTTGGTTGCCATCAAACTGAAAATATCACGGTACTAAGAGACTGGTATAAAGAAGGGCCGTTCGATCAATGTGATCGCAACCCCGCTTTTGCTGATACTCGCTTGAACCGTTTAACCGCGGCGAATCAGTTTGAAGCAGCCAATCAATCTGAAACAGAGAGTGTTGAGCCAAGCCGTCATACGATTATCACTGAAACACTGCATGACTTTGACCAAGCTGGCATCAAGCCTATTTACTTTCCAGCGCTCGATAAGCTCGTGGCGCTAATGCTGTCATTTCCCGACTCAACATTAGTGATATCAGGGCATGCAGACAGTCTGGGCAGTGAAAAATACAACCTAGGTTTAAGTCAACAACGCGCTCAGCAAGTGGCTGACTATTTTACCGCGGCAGGCGTTGCGAGTAGCAAGATTCAAATTAAGGCGCTAGGCGAAACTGCGCCACGCCAAGTAGCGACTTCGCCCGTGCAGCGCGTTTTTAACCGTTACACACAAGTCTCGTTAAGTTTGGTATTGCCATCAACAGCCAAAACATCTTCGCTATCCCTTGCTAGCAGTAAATAGCAAGAGGCCAAGCAACAGCAAGTAAGAAGCATGGAGGTGAACAATGAATAAGTGGACTATATTTTTCTGGTTAATATTCACGACTTTCCTAGCGTTACCAATGAGTGGCTTAGCGCAAGAGCCCGTTGTGCTGCGCGCAGGTGATATCGTAAAACTCAACCTGCCAGGTGAGGCGGACTTCGAGCAGAACTTTCAAATTAACCAAGACGGTATGCTAATGCTACCTGAAGTGGGTCAAGTCACTTTGGGGGGCATGCAGCTACCAGCAGCTACGCAACACGTGAAGGCGTTGTTAGCTGAACAATATCGCGCCATAGATGATTTCGCATTGTTGTTAATTGAGCGCCGCTTACCAGTGCGTGTACTTGGCTTTGTCAAAGCACCGGGTATGATTGATTTACCCGCCGATGGCAACATACAGCTTGCTTTGCAACAAGCGGGTGGGCCAAGCGCGGGTGCTCAGCTAGATAAAATTCAGTTAAACCGCGCAGGCGAAATTACGGCCTTTGATTACAAAAAATATTTAGACACAGGTGATTTTGCGATTCTGCCGGAATTACAACCGTTAGACGTTATCTTTGTACCAGCTTCTCCTTTGATTGGTAATGTGCAAATGGACTTTGATGCGGCGACGCTATCGGCGAGTGGTGATGGCGCGGAGGCTGGAACAGCGATCAAAGTATTTGGTGAGGTATTAAAACCAGGTGTGTTTTCTTACAAAGCCGGCAATACAGTGGTTGATATGTTAATGCGCGCAGGTGGCGTAACTCGCTATGCTGGTGTTGAACATATCCGTGTCATTAACCAAGGCGTGCCTGAGTTGTTTGACCTTAAACATTACCTTGATACTGGCGACGTTGCGAGCATGCCAAAAATTACTGCGGGCTCTACTTTGTTTGTCCCTATTCAAGAAGAGGAAATTAAAACCGGGTTACGCACTATTTATGTGATGGGGGAGGTGTTTAAGCCCGGGGCGTATGAAGCGCCAGACGGTACAGCTTTCTTTGATATTTTAGCCAATGCTGGTGGCCCAACTCGTTTTGCGGAAAGCCGCCAAGTACGTATTATCCGCGCTTCAGGCGAGGTCGACGCATTTGATTTACAAGCTTATACCGAAGGCCTTTCAGCTCGCAAAATTCCAGAAATTTCACCTGGTGACGCGATATTTGTACCGGAAAAAACCGATATGAATGAAAAGTCATGGCTAAAAATTACACCTGACCGCGCTATTCGCGTTATTGGCGCGGTGATCAAGCCCGGTCGTTATGAGTGGGGCGATGAAATGTCATTTCTCGATATCTTGGCGCACGCCGGCGGCCCTACACAAGATGCTGATATTTCACAAATTAAGGTACTAAAAGACGGCCAAGCCAGTCGTGAAAAACCGTTTGATTTAGCGGCATTTATTACCGATGGTGGTGACTTTTCATTGTTACCCCAAGTCTCGGCTGGCGATACCATTATTGTCCCTGAAAAACCAAGAGATGTTATCGACAATAAAGCTCGTTGGTTGCGCCAGTCACAAGAAAGTTCAATTTACGTGTTTGGTCAAGTAGGACAACCTGGTCGCTACGCATTCGATAACAAATTGCACTTTCTCGATATTTTGTCAGCAGCCGACGGCCCAAACCAATTTGCCGATATTCACGCGATTAAGGTGACGCATCGCAATGGCTTTACCAGCAAAGTCACCACCGTCGATTTAGGCTTGTATTTTGAGACTGGTGACGAAACCTTGCTGCCGCTGGTACGTGCAGGCGACACCATCTATGTACCACAACGAGACAAAGCTTGGCTTGATCACAAAAAAGAACAAACGGTGCGTATTATCGGTGCTGTTGCTAAGCCGGGTCGCTATACCTTTAGCGAAGCCATGACCATTTTAGATTTACTGGCAGAAGCCGGTGGCCCGACGGATAAAGCACATTTGTCTGACATCATGGTGGTCAATATCTCTAAAGCCAAAGCCAGCGAAAATCAAAGTCAGCGTTTTGATTTAGAAAAGTTCGTCAAGCGTCCAGACTTTACCAAGTTGCCTTTGGTGCGCAGTGGTGACACGGTTTATGTCCCCGATATTAGTAATAGCGATTGGAATGTATTTTTAAACAACGTAAAAGATATGGTCAGCGTTGCATCTCTAATTGCCATCACCGGAGGGTTATAAATGATGACTTCACCTAGCCACAATTTATCTAGCAACAACTTAGCTTGCGACGATCTACCCTGTCATGACTTACCTTGCCACGATCTACCCTGTCACTATGCGGAAGTTGAAGCGGTTTACAGCCAAACCTTAGGGGCTAATTATCGCACGTTAGCGGTGACTTCGGCCGCTCCGGGGGAAGGCAAATCAACCTTGGCCGAAGCCTTGGTAAAACGCGCACAAGCAGCCGGTAAAAAGGTGCTGCTAGTGGAACTTAATACCTTCAACCCTGTGTTAAAGGCGCGCTTAGATGCTGTGCAAAAACAGGCGTCTACTGTTCAAGTAAATGAAAGCAGCCAGTGCCAAGAAGCCTCTCACAAAGATCATGAGGCCGCCAGTAATGGTGATAAAAATGGTACTTTTTCGCTGAATGAACAAGGCTACAGTGTGCTGGCGGTAAGTGGCAATGTCGCTCTAATCAACCAATACCGCGAGGCGAGCCTGTTAAGTAGCGCCATTCACCATTGGTTGAATGAATTTGATTGTATCGTTTTTGACACCGCATCGCTGGCTATGCTAAATCAACACAACATTCCTGCAGATACGGTTTGCCAAATGTGCGATGGCGCAGTATTGGTCGTCGAGGCGGGCAAAACTCCTGCTAATCTAATAGAAGAGGGAATTGAAAAGTTGGTGGCAAAACAGGTAAATATTGTTGGCACTGTGATTAACGATAAAACCAATCCATCGCTACTGGCTGAAATGATCCGTGAAACCTACAAGCTTGATCCTTGGCTACCGAACCTGATGCGTAAGCTAAGAGCCAAATTAGCGGATGTAGTAATGTTAAACGTAGCTGTATAAAGGGAATTACGATGACGTTATTTGACCGAAAAACAGAGCATAAGCACTGCGCGCCTTTTACTAACAAAAGTAGTCAGGAAGGTAGTAACGAATACGGCAGAGATGGTGATCATGAGGTGAGCAATATGTCGGATAACAAGCTATCGCGCCACGAACGATTGAATGACGCGGCATCACACAAGCCAATAAAACAGCTAAACCAGCCAAGTCCGCCAAACCCGCTAAATCAAACAGGCGAAACATCATCTGTCGAAGCTAATCAGGCACCTGTTCGCATACTTTTTGTCGATGACGAACGTGCCATTTTGGCTGCGATTAAGCGCTTAACACGCAATATTGCTGCGCATTTTGAGTTTGTCACAAGTCCATTAAAAGCGTTGGAAATTATTGCCCAGCAAAACATCGATATTATTGTCTCTGACATGCGAATGCCAGAGATGGACGGGGTGACGTTTTTGTCTGAGGTTGCGGCGAACTATCCTGAGACTATTCGTATTATGCTAACTGGCAATGCCGATTCAGAGTTAGTGATGTCGGCCATTAACAAAGGGCGAATTTGGAGTTTTATTGAAAAACCGTGGGACAGTGAGCAGCTGATCCTTACGTTGCAGCAAGCAATACAAACACGCAATTTAATGCGCAGTCGTGTCAATCATTTGTACCACGAATTAGAGCAAGCCAAACTTGCTGCCGATTCTGGCTCGCAAGAAAAAAGTAACTTTTTAGCCGTAATGAGTCATGAAATTCGCACGCCGATGAATGCGATGTTGGGCTCGATGGAGTTATTGACCAGTACTGCATTAGATGACCATCAACGACAGCTGCTAAACAACGCCTTAACTGCTGGCGAGTCGTTGTCGACACTGGTGAACGACATTCTGGACTTCTCCAAAATAGAAGCAGGTAAACTGCAACTGACGCCGCATGAATTTAATACCCTAGATCTCGTTGACGATTTACACAGCCTCTTTATTGAGCGCGCGAAAGAGAAAGGCATTGGCCTGATGTTTTGTCTGTCGCCACAGCTATCTAGTCAATTGATGTTAGACGAGCAACGGGTAAAGCAGATCCTGATCAACCTGATCGCCAATGCGATTAAATTTACCCAACACGGCGGAGTTGAGGTCAGTATTTATGCCAACGATAGCGTCCTTCAGTGTGAAGTCAGAGACACTGGCGTAGGTATTAAAAATGAAGATATCTCTAAGTTGTTCAAGAAGTTTGTACAGGCTGATTCTTCCTATAAGCGCCAGTTTGAGGGGACCGGGCTTGGCTTAGCGATCACCAAACAACTGGCGGAATTGATGGGCGGTGAAATTAGAGTTGGCTCAAAAGAAGGGGAAGGCAGTACGTTTTTGGTGGTGATTCCTCATCAGCATTACACCCAGCCACTAGTGGCTAGCGAGTCTCTGACTCACAAGCAAATGACGTTTGTGAATTTTAGCCCCTTCTATGAAAATGCGATAAAAAAACAGCTGCATTTATGGCAATGTCAGGTAGATTTTGTTCGTGATTCTAGTGGCGGTAGCCAAGTTATTCAGCAATTAGCCTCGCTACAAGCTAATCCGCAAAGTCCTTTACAACACCAATTACAACGTCAGGAGCAAGAGGACAACACTTATGACGAGGTGCTGCTCTTTAACGAAGGCGAAACGCGCTGGCTAGCATCCCCCAGTGAGCTGATGGCCTTAGTGCTAGGGCAGGCGGTTTCCAAGAAAGATATCGAGCCTGGGCCTTGCGATAACTTAACCGGGCATGGCGAGCGCATTTTAGTGGTAGAAGACAGCTTGCCTAACCAACTGGTGATAACAACTATGCTTGAGCGCGCTGGTTACCAAGTGGATATTGCCAATAATGGTGCCGAGGCGGTGAAACAAGTGGAATGCGAGCGCTATGCCTTGGTGCTGATGGATTTGTCGATGCCCGTGATGGATGGTGCACAGGCATGTCGTATTATTCGCAGTAAATCACCGCAGTTTAAGCAGTTGCCTATTTGGGCAATGACAGCTAATGTCACTAAAGATGATATGCAGCATTGCTTTGCGGCGGGCATGAACGAGTTTGTTGAAAAGCCAATTAACAGAGAGCAGCTACTGTTAAAAATATACAGCTATTTTGAACAAATACGTCAACAGCAGTCGTTATCAAACACAGTTGCTAACTCAGACAGAGAACAAGCCAATTTAACAAGCACTGTCGAAATCAATGCCGAAACCAATGCCGAAACAAATGCCAAAACAACTGTAGCAACTAAGCGAGAACCATCGCCAATCACTCAGCATAGCGCGGCACTGAGCGCATCGCCTAAGTCGGCAGCTGATAAGAAAATCATTGAAAAACCGATTATCGACCAACTGTTAGTGGATACTGGAGAAGAGATTTTTCAACGCGTACTGCATCTCTTTGTTGATGAAACACGACGCCGTATTGCGGTTATTGAGCAAGCGCAAATTAAAGCCGATGCGAGTCAAATTGAAAAAGAAGCGCATGCCATCAAAAGCAGTGCAGCCAGTGTTGGTGCCATAGGACTTGGCGAACTAGCTAAACAGCTTGAGCACGTGTGTCAGCGTCAACCAAGCAATGGGCAACTATCAGACGCGACGATTAGCTTAGTCGAGCAAGTTTCTGAGTCGGCAGTACTGGCATTACAGGCACTAGAGCAAGATTATCTTGGCCACAGTGCGGGTTGAGACCTGACTTATTAACCCGCACTAGAGCCACAATGAGTCTTGCCGCTAGACATATAACTACGTTCAACAACTAAACTGAGTAGCCTTAAATGCCACAGATTGTATTGCTTACACTTACGCGCCCTGCGTCACTTGATGAAATTAAAACACTGCGCGATGCAACCGCCAAAGTGTTAGCTAAGCTCGGCATTGATGGCGCCCAAATCAATAAAGTGAAACTGGCAATCTCTGAGTGGACGACTAATATTGTCAAGCACGCTAAACACCCTGCCAGTTTTGTAAAACTTGTTATCTCACAAATCAAAAATATTGAGGGTAATGAGGCACAGCCATCACTAGAACAACGAATTGTAATAAGTATTGAGGATAACAGTACTTACTTTCAGGCTTTTAGCGAACACCAAGCACAAATGACAGGCGAAATGCCGAGCGCAGCTCAATTAGAAAGCTCAACTCAAACAAAAAGCACAGACCAAATTACTCTAAGCTTTGGCGAATCAGGTATGGGGTTGGGCATTATTTTTAAGTTATTTGCCGATTGTGCATACCAACAGAAAATTTCAACAGCGGCGTTAGGCGATCAGATCACCAACGTATTCACCTTTTCTTTACCTTACCAAGCAACGCAGCGCAAAACCGTGCACGTCGCCATCGTAGAAGATGAGCCTATGATGCGCGAGCTGATAAAAGGTTATTTACCTGCGCACTACGAAGTCACTATGTTTGCCGATGGATTAGCGTTTCTTGCAGCATTTCAGCAAGATAGCCCAAGTTCGGCCGCTGCACTGTCGCCAATACCTGCATTCGACTTGGTTATATCGGACATTGCGATGCCCAATTTAGATGGCTTAGCCCTTAAAAAAAGGCTAGCTGACCATCCGCACTTGGCGCAGGTGCCGTTTATATTTTTAACCGCCCAAGACGACTTCGATGTTGAAATGCAGGCGAACCACTTAGGTATCGATAATTATCTGTTAAAACCGATACAAAAAGCGAAATTGCGCTTGTCTGTTGAACGGGCGTTAATTCGTCATCAGCAGCTTGAGGCCGAGCGAGCCGACACGCTAAACCGATCACTCGACAATGCGTTAAATCAATCGCTCAAACCTCAAGTTAACAATACGATTGATGGCTATCAAGCCGGCGTGCGGTCGATATCCCCCATGACAGGTGGAGGAGACTTTATTTATCAACAAGCCATTGGTGACAAAACCTTATTGATTCTGGCTGATGTTATGGGGCATGACGCACAGGCCAAGTTATTTGCTCACAGTTTCAGTGGCTTTTTTGCCGGATTTTTTTCCGGCTTGGCGCAAAACCAACAAAATACGTATCAACAAACAGCTTCCTTTGCATTAACTGAAATGATGGCAGCCCTGTCCAACAAGTTATTCGAAGACGAGTTGTTAAGCACGAGTATGTTTACTTATGTGGCGCTGCTAATTGATAAGCAAGGGGTAGAAGTTGCTTGTGCAGGCCACCCACCACCCGTGCTGATGAGCAATCAAAACGCCAGGCACAAAAACAATCACGACACAAGTAAACACGAATCAATGTACGCCGTTCTTAATGTCGGAGGAGCACTTGCTGGCGTGTGTCCGGATCTTTCATACCAATCGAGCTATGTGCCAATGCAAACCGGTGAGCAGTTAGTGCTGTTTACCGATGGCTTAACCGATTGCTTACCTGATGGGATGACGCCAAACGCCTTATTTGCGCAGTTCGCAATCATCAAGCAGCAATACTCGAGGCTAGATGAGGTTATGGAGCATAGTTTTGGTTATTTTCAATCGCTTTGCCTTGCGTTTGATGATGACGTGACATTGCTGATGTTGGCGAAAATTTAACTGCATGAATGATTTATACCAATTGAATTAATTAATTGATCAATTCAGAGCGCTGTCAGCGGTGGGAGAGCAAGTCAAATTTTTGTTGATATAGTTATTCTACATCTCATCAATTTGGCGCAGTTATCGCGACGCTGACACGCTCCCAAGGGCGAGTTTAAAAGGCTCATATGCGGCGTTATTGATTTTGACAAGGGAGCGACCATTCTCTGCAATCAATGCCTTGCCTCTAAGCCTTTTAATTCTCGCTGAATGATTAAGTATTTATTTCAATTGGTATTAAAGCTCAATTCATCACTTTTCCCGCACTTTCAGGCGAAATTTTTATGGTGTTTAACAGCGACCTAGCTTAGAGTTAGGGGGCGTGTTACTTGCCAAGGAATGAAGTCTGTGACGGAAAAAACACAAATTCTGCTGCTTGAAGACAGCCCAACCTTATCAGCGATTTATGCTGGCTTCTTATCGAAAGAACCCTACGATTTATTGATGGCTGGTAATGGCCAAGCGGCGCTTGACATTATCAACACTGAATGCCCGCGAATCCTGCTGCTCGATTTAAACTTGCCAGATATGTCTGGCATGGATATTTTAAAATATATTCACAAGCAAAATTTACCTATTGCCGTTGTCGTGCTAACCGCTCATGGCTCGGTTGATATTGCCGTAGACGCGATGAAGTATGGCGCATTCGACTTTATCAGTAAGCCTGTTGAACCCAAGCGATTGCTGATCACTTTACGCAATGCCATCAAAAATCAACAAATGAGCCAGATTATTGATGAATATCGCGAGTTAGACCGGCAAGACTTTTGCGGCTTCATCGGCTCGTCAATGGCGATGCAAGGGGTTTATCGCATCATTGAAAGTGCCGCGCCAAGTAATGCAACCGTATTTATTACTGGTGAAAGCGGTACAGGTAAAGAGCTAGGTGCCGAAGCGGTGCATCAATTAAGTGCTCGTAAGGACAAACCTTTCGTTGCCCTTAACTGTGCGGCGATTCCAAAAGATTTGATGGAAAGTGAAATTTTCGGGCATGTGAAAGGCGCGTTTACTGGCGCTTCAGCAGAGCGCAAAGGTGCAGCAGCCATGGCAGATGGCGGCACCTTATTCCTTGATGAACTATGCGAAATGGACTTGGATTTACAGAGCAAGATTCTGCGCTTTATTCAGTCAGGCACCTTCCAAAAAGTTGGCTCAAGTAAGCAAGAAAAAGTCGATGTACGCTTTGTTTGTGCAACCAACCGCGACCCGTTAAAAGAAGTGCAAGCGGGGCGTTTTCGCGAAGATTTATATTACCGACTGCATGTTATTCCCGTAACACTGCCTGCACTGCGTGAGCGCGGCAATGACATATTGCAAATTGCGAAAAAATTCTTGCATGCGATCAGTAATGAAGAGGGTAAGGCATTTAACCGTTTTGCTGCCGATGCTGAACACGTTTTCTTATCGCATAGCTGGCCGGGCAATGTCAGAGAGCTGGAGAATGTCATTCGCAATTTGGTGGTACTCAACAATGGAGAAGCGGTTACTGCCGATATGCTACCGGCGCCATTAAACCAATTAGCACTGGGTACAGCAAAGCTAGCGACAAGCTTTACTCAATCAGTACAGCCGATGAGTGCAGCTGAAAGTCCTGTACTTGAAAGCGCACCATTAATAACCGCAGATCACGCTCAGGTACACGAAGGTACGGCGAGCAATGGCGCAACTATTCATGCAACAGGCGCTGAAACCAAAGCCCCTAATGTTGCTGACATCATGCCACTGTGGCTGGCAGAAAAGCAGGCGATAGAGCAAGCCATTGACGCTTGTGACGGCAATATTCCTAAAGCCGCTGCGCTATTAGATGTCAGTCCGTCAACCATATATCGCAAAAAACAGTCTTGGGATGAGTAACGGCTTAATTGATGCGTTTTGTATAGCAAGCGCTAATTATCGTAGTGAGCAAACCGTTTAAGCGTAAAGGATTGCGTAAATTCTTCGAGACTGGCAGTAAAGCTGGCATTCAAGCGAAACACGAGCGTCGACTGAGGATGCAGTTGGCGCTTTATGCTATGTGACAGCGTCAACACTCAGTCGAATCTTAACAGGCCAAAGCGCCATTACATTCAAAATGTCGCTACGTATATCCCAAACCTTAGAGCGCTCGCCAGCAAGCTGGTTGGGGGCTGTCTAGTGATTGGTTTGTTAAGCGATTGGCTTTGCATCATTTTGCTTATTTAACGTTAACCTTCCAAAAAATTTAGCAGCTTGCAAATATTTAACACCGCTCACTTATTACAGCGTTGCAGTTTGCAAATCGCTGAAGGTATAGATGTTTAACTATTTGTAAATTAATAGAAAAATATATTGGCGCGTATTGTGCTGTTACTCACTTAAAATCGCTAGGATGCAACATAAGGTGAATATCATGAGTCGTTCTTCGCTAAATATCGCTCTGTTGGCTGACAGCCGCAGTTTTGGCGGCATAGAAAGTCATATTGCCAATTTGGCTTTGGGATTAGAGCAGTCAGGGCACAGGGTGTTAATCGTGCTAATGGCAAATTATGGGGAGCATCCGGTGTTTGATGCTAACCCTAAGCTAAGAGCCAAAACCATTAAACTTAGTGGCGGGGTAGTAGAGCTTTATAACACGCTCGACAAGCTCTCGGTCGATGTGGTTCACACTCATGGCTATAAAGCCGGCATCATCGGTCGCTTTGTTTGCCGCATGCAAGATAAAGCGGTTGTTTCAACCTTTCATGCGGGTGAGCGCGGCAGTCTTAAAATTCGCTTTTATCGCTGGCTAGATCGCATCAGTGCCAAAGGGCATCAGTGTATTAGTGTGTCTCAGCCCATTGCCAGAGAGCTCGGTATCAGCAGCGATGTTATTCAGAATTTTGTCGAACCAGCGACAACGAAAAATGTCTCGTTTGGCGGCCGTCAATTGGCATTTGTCGGGCGTTTTAGCGCTGAGAAAGGCCCAGACACATTCGTGAAAGTGGCAGCATCAATGCCAGAGCATATTTTTGCCATGTACGGCGCAGGCCCTCAGTTCTCTTCGCTGGACAAATGTAAACCACTTAATATGTGCTTGCTGGGGCAAGTGCCATCGATGTTACCGCACTGGCAAGATATCAAAGTACTGTGCATTACCAGCCGAGCTGAGGGGCTACCCTTAGTGGCGTTAGAAGCCATGGCGCACGGTATTCCCGTTGTCAGCTATGCCGTTGGCGGTTTGCCGAGTTTGATTGATCATGGCAATAACGGTTGGTTGGTTGAAGGTCATGAGCCGAGCCAGTTTATTGCGGCGCTAACGCAAGTTATGCAGCTTAGCCAAAGTCGTTTCAAACTGATTGCGCAAAACGCGCGAAAAACCATTCTCGATAAGTTCTCAACGTCAGCAGTGGTACCGCAAATTGAAACCGTATATCGCCAGGCACTGGGTGGTTAAGTAAACGCTCAGGTGGTTAAGTAGCGCGCTTTTAGGTTGCAACTATTGATTCGTTAGCATTAGCAGTAGGAGGCCAATCAAATGTTATCTCGACAAGTGAAAAGCTTACTTAGCGATTCTGCCCTGTATGGCTTAGCCATTTTTTTAATGAAGGGCATCTCGCTGCTGATGCTGCCGGTTTACACCCACTATTTGTCGCCCAACGACTATGGTTGTTTAGAGGTGCTGGTGGTGGTTGCTAATGTGTTTTCTATTTTTCTCGGCTTTGGTTTAGTCGAAGCTTTGTATCGCTTTGTTGGACTCGCTGATGGCGATAAACAAAAGCGCATACATGCAGGTGAGTGTTTACTTATTGCTTTGGTGATTGGCTGTTTAGCTTATCTGGTGTTTCATGTTTATTGTGATCAACTTGCCAGTTTGCTGCCAGACCATATCCAAGGTGAAGAAGTTTATTTGTTGGGGATTGCACTGGCGCTGGGCGGTATTATCAATGTGCCGTTAGCTTGGTTGAGAATCACCAGTCGCGCTCGACTGTTTTTCGCTGTCACTATGGTGAAGGTGATCATTCAAGTGGGCTTATCATTTTATTGGTTAGCACAAGGCTGGGGTGTGAAGAGTATTTTAGCTTCTGGTGCCGTTTCTTCTTTAGTGATTGCGCTCTGGCTAAGTGCGATTCAAATCAAAGAAACTGGTTTATCGATTAGTCGCGAGCATTTGGTCGCCATCCTTAACTACGGTTGGCCTATTTTTATCGGTGGCGTGGCGACTTTTGCGTTATCTGGCATGGATCGCTGGCTGCTGGCAGAACATTTTAGCGCCGCAGATATTGCCACCTATGCGATTGCGTTAAAGTTCGCGCTAGTGCCTACGCTATTGATCCAGCCATTTACGCTGTGGTGGTATCCAAAGCGCTTTAGCGTGCTAAAAGCGGACAACGGTACCACAGTCAATGCCCGCTTTGCCATGCTAGGGGCGGTACTAGCGATTGTTTGTTGTGGTCTGCTTGGGCTTATTGGACCTAATTTGATCCGCTGGCTAACGCCACCAAGCTATCACGGCGCGGTACTGCTACTACCTTGGCTACTACTGTGTATGGCACTCAAATTGGTCGGTGAGCTGCTTAACCTAGGCTGCTATGTCGATGCCGATAGTCAGCGTCAAATGCATATCAATCTGATTGCCTCTGCTATTGGCGCTATCTTACTTGTGTTACTTATTCCCGAATTTTTTGTCAACGGCGCACTCGCAGCCTTGGTTGTTGCTTACAGCGTACGTGCCTTGTTGTTTTATTGCTGGAGCCAGCGCCGTTTGTATTTACCATACCGCTTCACTCACTTTAATTTGGCGATTGTCGGGGCGTTAATGGCCAGTTTAGTGGGTCAATTTATCGAGGTGTCACCATGGTTTGGTCTGTTTTAAACACTTCGTTATTTGGTCTGTTGTTTGTCGTTGCCGGCGCTGCCTTGTACTTTTTTCCGCACCCCGTATTACTGGTTGCCATTGGCTTACTGCCGTTTGTTATCTGGGGTGTGGTGCGCTTCTCTTTTTATGTTGTACTGGGCTTTGTGGTGTGCTCGTTTTTTCGCATACACGAAGTGTTTCCCATGCTTTCACCGCTCAAATTACCGCAGTTGTTTGCCTTAGGGGCATTAATGGTCATTTTCCTGCGCTTGGTAGTGATTCAAAATTTAGCGCCTTATTGGTGTCGCCAATTTACTTACTTGATGGCATTTTTTGTGCTGGTGACCTTTGCTTTACCATTTTCAGCGAACGTTGGCGTGGCAATGAATTCATGGTCAGGTACTTACAGTAAAATTATTCTGATGACCTTTGTTATCGCTTGGATGATGCGTGACGAGTCTCACTTTGTGAACGCCTGCCGGATTTACTTGCTAGCCGGGACTTGTGTTGCGGTTGTTGCACTGTTGAACAAAGCCAATGGTATTGGCTTAGTGGAAGGCACTCGCGTCACTATTGGCCGTGATATTGGTTCATTACTGGGCGATCCAAATGATTTGGCGTTGGTACTGTTATACCCGATGGCGTTTGCCATTGGCGCTGCGCTTGAAAAAGGGCTGTCGCGATCAGAGCGTCTGCTTGGTGCGGTTATCTTTATCGTGCTTGTTTTTGCGCTGTTGGCAACGCAAAGCCGCGGTGGTCTCTTGGGGCTAGTGGCGGTGGTGGGGCTATTTGCCTATCAAAGAATAAAGTCAAAAGTGCTGCTCTTTGGCGGTGGTGCAGTGGCTTTAGTTGTACTCTTTGCCGTTGCTGGTATCAGTGAACGCTCTTCGGGTGGTGCGGCGGAAGAGGGCATAGACGAATCGGCGATGGGGCGATTGTACGCGTGGCAAGCCGCGTGGAATATGGCGCTCGACAACCCCATTGCCGGTGTGGGGATTAGCAATTTCTACTTTAACTATTTCTTTTACAGCACCCATTGGGACGGGCTAAACCACGCGGTTCACTCTACTTGGTTTGGCGTACTAGCAGAAACCGGATTCGTTGGTTTGTTGCTGTTTATTTGTTTGGTGGTCTCTACTTTTCTCGTCAGTTGGCGGTTAGTTAATGACGCGCGAAAAATGCTGCTGGCACCCATGATCCGCGTGGTGGTGTGCGCGGCGCCAGCGGGCATTGCCGGCTTTGTGATCTCAGGTACATTCCTGACGCAAGGGTTTATTTGGCCCATTTACCTGCAAGTGGCCTTAGTCATCGCATTAAATAAATTTACTGAGCAGCAATTTGCAAAGTGCAGTGACAAGCCTGTACATCCCTATTTGCAAGTTGCAAATCGCAAATACTAGCCCGCAGTTCCTCCTTTAAATATTCTGAAACTTCCTATCTTATTTATAGTTAACAGTCACTTATCAAACTTGGTGTGTACTTGGTTCGGCACTTGCTCAAAGCTAGTTATCGCTTGCTCAAAGCTGAGTGCTCCAAATAGCTTACAGCAGCGAATAGAACCAGATTAGTGGCTGAGGTAGGTATGACACATGTTAACAGCGAACATATTAGAGCTCTAAATCACGCCAATGAGCAACAAACAACACGCGTATTGTATGTTCATTTTGGCGATAACTGGCTGCGTGGCAGTGAGATTGTCTTGCTAGATGTCATCAACAATGCGCAGCAACAGGGTTATCAGCCTGTGCTTTGGTGTAACAGCCAAGTGTTGGCAGACCAAGCTGAGCAGTTAGGTATCGAAGTTGTTTGTCAGCCCATGGTTTGCTTGGGGTATTGGCTTGAGCCAAAGTGGCAGGTAATAGCATTTATCAATCAGCTATTAACGGCGAGGAAGCTTATCACTAAGCACAATATTGCTTTGGTTCACTGCAATAATGGCGCACCTTGCCAGTGGTTGTCCGTTGTGTGTAAGTGGCTCAAGGTGCCGTTAGTACTGCATTTACATGCTCGCTACCAATATTTTGATCGCTTGGCGTTGGTCTTTGCTGGCGCTGATCACACCATCGGTGTGAGCCAGTCGGTTATCCAAGTTTTTAGTCGCACTGAGCCTAATCACAGTGCGATGAGCGTTATTTACAATGGCGTTGAGCAGCAACGCGCGGTTTCTAATCGTCCCAAGGATCTGCGCGCACTCGTTGGTGCCAGGCAAAATGATACCGTACTACTGTTTGTTGGCTCGCTGATCGCACGCAAAGGTGTTGCCACGCTCATTGCGGCTGTTGCACAGCTGTCTAGCCAACAATCGCCCTGCCAACAATCTAAGGGCCACAAAGTAAAACTGGCCATAGTGGGAGAAGGCGAAGAAAAGCTGCGCCTACAAATGCAAGTGGAATCGTTAGGGCTTACCGAGCACGTTTACTTTTTGGGTGAGCAGCAAGACGTTGCGGCTCTGTATGGTGGCAATGCTGACTGCTTTGTGTCGGTGCCGGATGAAGAAGTGTTCGGGCTAACCTTGGCAGAAGCAAGCTTGGCAGGTATGCCTGTGATCACCACTGATGTGCCCGGCGTTAATGAAATCTACCAAAACAATGTCAGTGCGCGCTTGGTACCAGCCGGAAGTGTTGACGCCCTAGCGAGGGCAATGAGCGAATTAGAGCGTCACCCGCAGCGCTTCAAGCGCTTTGCGACTGAGGCCCAGCGCCACATCGCCCAATCGTTTAGCTGCCAACAGCAATTTCAACAGCTTGATGCGTGTTATCAAGACGTTCTCACCCGTGGCAGCCAAAAAAGCCTGGTGTGGTTAGTGCGTTATCAAATCTCACAAATGACGAGTGCGCTGGTATCACGACTGTGCAGCAAGTTACTAACAGGTTTAAAACATCTTGGTGTGCTGCAAGCAACAGCAAAATAACTAGCGACAGAAGTGGAGGTTGTGATGGAAGTGGTCTCAAAAAAACGCATGTTAGTGTTTGATCCGGTGGCGTATTTTGGTGGTTCAAAACAAGTCGCCAAGCGCTTGCTAGCTCAATTACCACGCGATATCGAAGTTTGGGTTACCACCAATGATGTGGCAACTTGGCAAGGTGAAGCTGTGCATTGCTACCAACTATCAACACCTAGTTGGCTGCGTGATAAAAAATACGGTATCCCGTTTTACCTCAAACACATGTGCTATGCCTTGCAACTAATGCGGCTTAACAAAGAAGCGGGGGGCTTTGAACGTATTGTTGGCTTGTCGGGGCCAACCGTCGACTTTGCTTTAGCGATATTACAATGTTGTAAACAATCCAATTTGGTTCAGTTAGTACAAGGCCCGGTACCCAATTCACGATCTGCTGGCTTTGGCTTATCAAGGGCAACGCGAATTTTTTCCCTCACGAGCGCGCTGCCAACGGTTAAGCTGGCGATAACCAGATTTGTGAACAGCACAATAGTGGGGAAAAAAGCGGTGCCGACCTCTGCTATCGAAGAGTTTACCAATGCCATTGAACGAAGTGATATTAAGGTGCACCAACGCAGCAAAAAGGTTGAGATTTTATGGAGTGCCTCACTGGTGAAATGGAAGCGTTTAGACGTCTTGCTTGAGGCGATAAAAGTGCTGCGCACGACATACCGACTCACTGAATTTAGCGTCAACGTTTGTTACATCAAGCCACCCGCTGGCGAGCCTAAGTGTATTGATCTTGAGGCAATAAAAGCGCACCTCCCAGATAACGTTAGGTTGTTCGAGCAACCGGACAACCTCGCTGAACTGCGCGCTCGTTCAAGTATTTTTGTTTCAACGGCAGAGCAAGAACCCTTTGGCCTAGCCATTTTAGAGGCACTGGCCGCCAAACTGGCTGTCGTGCTGCCACGTGATGGTGCGTACTGGGACAAAACCCTGGTGGATGGCAAAAACTGCGCAAAATACCAACCCTTATCACCACTTGCGTTAGCCCAGTGCTTGGCAAGGCTTATTCACAACCCGAAAGGCTGTCATCGCATTGCCATCAAAGGGAGATTAAAAAGCAAACACTATCGAGCAACCCAGTGTTATTCGCAGATCACAAAGGCGCTGTCATTTTAAGAAGCGAGTCGCTTGCATTTTGCAATAGCTTTGCAGTGATTGTTTTTAAGGGTTTGTTATTTAATGTCTTTTTTATTGGTTCGGTTTCTGCATTAGCTAAAGGGGTAAGGCAAAGTAGCTAAGCAAAGTAAGCAATAACAACTCGATAGTAAAGTGCAGCACAGTGTGAATTTTTCAACAGTATTGAAAGTAAGCGTTGGGCTAGGCAGTAGGAGGCGATATGCAAAGTTTTAGTATTCACTACGCTAAACAATGGGCAAAAACCAGTGATAGTTGGTTTGCCAAACTTATTAAGCGCGGCTGGCGAACAATAAAGGCGCTAGAAATGCCCAATGTGCCGATAGTGTTCAGCTTACTCTATCACCTGCATGTGGTGGTGAAGCAATGCTTGGCGGACTTATTGCGAGTACTTTATTACACGCCAATGTTCAAAGCACGGCTAAGCAATCAACCCAAGCAACTCTATTTGTACGGCGGCTTACCTGTGGTTATTGGCAGTTTAGATATCTACATGGGGGATCGTGTCAGACTCGCGGCGATGACGACAATTAGCGGCCGCGCAGTAGGGCGTCGCGTTCCCAAGCTCGTGGTTGGCGATAATGTGGGTATTGGCTGGCGAACGTCTATTTCGGTCGGTCAAAACATTGTAATAGGTAACAATGTGCGTATTGCTGGTGATTGCTATTTAGCGGGTTACCCGGGACACCCTGTCGATGCTAAAGCAAGAGCGAAGGGGTTGCCAGATACCGATGATCAAATTGGCGATATCGTTTTGTACGATGATGTGTGGCTGGCGACAGGGGTAAAAGTGATGCCAGGCGTTACTATCGGCAAGGGCACAATTGTTGCCGCTGGCAGTGTTGTCACCAAAGATTTACCTGAGAATGTGCTGGCCGCTGGTTCCCCTGCAAAGGTTGTCAAGTCGCTAAAGTCGTTAAAATCGATAGTGGAGTAGCTCATGGATAAGTCTGCAAATAATGACTGCACTCAAGGTGGTAATGAGCCGATTGCGAGTCGTCCTATGATTGTTTTTGGCGAAGACTGGGGAGCACACCCAAGCTCGACACAGCACTTAGTCAAAGTACTAAGTACGCAGCGCGACATTGTCTGGGTAAATTCAATTGGGCTGCGCAAACCCAGATTTAACTGGCGTGATCTCACGCGTATTGTGAGCAAGCTTAAAGCCCGGTTTTTCGGCCAAAGTGCTGATTCTATGGCAGCTCACACTGGTCAAGATAACAGGGCTAGCAATAACGATTTCAGCACTCAAGCTGCCAGTGGCAAGGGCGAGCAAAAAGGAAAAGGGTCGTATACGTTTACGGTTATTAACCCGCTAGTCTTTCCTTGCACAGATCAGCCGATACTTGCTTGGCTCAACAAATTGTTACTCAAGCAACAATTGAGGCGGGCGATGAAAAAACTCAGTGGCAAACCCATTGTTTGGGCGTCGTTACCGACCGCGGTCGATTATTTATCTTTGTTTGAGCGCAAGCAATTTGATTGTGACTGCGTGTACTACTGCGGTGACGATTTTAGCGCGCTGGCTGGGGTTGACCATGATTTTGTTGTCACCAAGGAGCAAGAGTTATGCGAACGCGCCAGCACGGTATTTGCAGCAAGTCAGCCGCTGGTGAGTAAATTACCACAGCAAAAAACGGTCGTAATTCCACACGGTGTTGATTGTCAGCTTTTTCAATCGCCCAAGGTGGCGAGCGGTAAAAGAGGACTTGATAAGGTGTGGCCACGCGATTTGCCTATGGGCAAACCGATAGCGGGTTTTTATGGCAGTGTGTCACAGTGGCTAGATCAATCACTATTGGCGCAAAGTGCAGAGACGTTGCCTAATTGGAATTTTGTGCTAATAGGTAATATCGAATGCGATGTAAGTTTACTGACAAAATACAAGAATATTCACTTTCTGGAGGCAAAGCCACACGAATGCTTGCCACAGTATATACAGCATTGGCAAGTGGCGATGTTGCCATTTAAAAACAGCCAACAAATTCGCATGTGTAATCCGCTAAAACTGCGGGAGTATTTAGCCAGTGGCACGCCAATCGCGAGTACTTACTTCAATGCGTTGGCTGAATATCAGCACTTGGTGGAAGTGGCGAGTGAGCAACAAAGTTTTGCGAGGTCGATAGTACTTGCAAGCCGACGTTCGAGCGTTGCAGAAGTTAAATCGCGCGTGGCAAGTGTCAAACAAGCCTCTTGGCAGCGCAGGGCTGAACAGGTAAGCGAGTATTTGCTGTTTTCGCGCTAACGCCTGATTGTTAGTAATACTTGTTTGTAGAGTTAAGGGAGAGTAATCATCATGAAGCCGTCAATTTTAATTGTCGACGATGAGCAGGAGATTGTAAAAGCACTGACACGGTTGTTGGTCAAACATTACCGCGTTCACGGTTTTACAGATCCGCAAAAAGCACTGGCATTTTTCAAAGAGTCGCCAACCCATGTTGTACTGAGCGATATGAAAATGCCTGAATTAAATGGTGTGGAGTTAATGGCAAAGATTTATGACATCAGTCCTAAATCACGTCGCGTTATTTTAACTGGCTATGCGGATGCTGAAATGGCTCAAGCGGCAATTAACCATGGGCATGTACAAGCTTACCTAGGTAAACCGTGGAGCAATGACGACTTAGTCACCACCCTTGAGCGCCTAATCAATGAGTTAAAGCAAGAAAATAAGCGCGCCTTGGCAGTGAAAAAGCTCAAGCGGAAAAACCAATACCTCAAAGATAAGAGTGAAGCCAATGAGCTGCTAAACACTATGATGTTGTCGACTAATGAACAGTCGCAGCAACAAACCGAGCGTTTGGTTAGCTCGCATAACGATTTGATTAACCTGTCGGCGAACTTGGTGGCTAGCCACACTCAAGACAACTTAGGACATGCCAATCGCATTGCTCGCCAAGCAAAAGTATTGGCTGAGCGAATGGCATTGCCGCTTGAGTTTACGACAACAATTTACTTAGCTGGCCTGTTCTATCGCATTGCCCTTACCGAGCAAGATGCTAACTTGTCAGGGTTACCGCTGTTAGCGTTAAAACCGCAACAGCTGCATATTTGGCAGCGCCTTCCTCAGTTAAGCAGTGATATTTTATTTGATACGCCAATGCTTGTTGCTAGCGCAAAAATTATCAGCAATGCTTATTTTGTTTGGGGGAGCGAGCACTGCCAGCTGGACGATATCGAACTCTTTCAACAAGACAACACTGCACTGGCTGCGGCCGCTAAAATACTTTCTCTGGTGGTCTTTCTCGACTTGTATATTTGTGGGCAAATTGATGGTGAGTTACATCACCCTGTAGCGGCGTTTAAATCGTTAACCCCGCTGATGCGACAGTACTTTAGCCATAAGCTCATTCAAGAAGCGGAGAAAATGTTATGCCAGTCATTGGCTGAGCATCACTATGAGTTACCTCGTACCATCGGGCAATTGCGCCAAGGGCAAGTGCTAGCACAAGATGTATTTGATCGATTAGATCAATGCTTACTGACTCAAAACTCTGTGCTTACTCAAGCGAATTTAGAGGCATTAAGCCAATTGCAGGAAGAATGTGAAGCGCCGATCTTGGTTTTTATTTATTCAACGGCACCGAACGACCAAACAGTGCCAAAGGCTAATCAAAAAGCAGGTATCGAGGCAACGGTGTAAAAGTAAAGGCAGAGCAGCAGAAATAAAAAATCCAGCACTAGGCTGGATTCTTTGTTTGGTATAAACACTGTTCAGGACGAAGGGTATACTGCGTTGACATGGAGGTCAAGGCGCAGTATTACCGATTACTCACCAATTATTCGCCGTCAAGGAAGCTTTTTAGCTGCTCTGAACGAGAAGGGTGGCGAAGCTTGCGTAATGCTTTTGCTTCGATTTGACGAATACGCTCACGCGTTACGTCAAACTGCTTACCGACTTCTTCTAGCGTGTGGTCAGTATTCATGTCGATACCGAAACGCATACGCAATACTTTTGCTTCACGGGCGGTTAGGCCCGCAAGTACTTCGTGTGTTGCGTGTTTCAAGTTTTCAGATGTCGCTGAGTCCACTGGCAGTTCACCGCTACCGTCTTCGATAAAGTCACCTAAGTGCGAATCTTCATCATCACCGATAGGCGTTTCCATTGAAATTGGCTCTTTGGCAATCTTCAATACTTTGCGGATCTTGTCTTCTGGCATCACCATGCGCTCTGCCAACTCTTCTGGGGTTGGCTCGCGACCCATTTCCTGAAGCATTTGACGAGAGATACGATTAAGTTTGTTAATCGTTTCAATCATGTGCACCGGAATACGAATGGTACGTGCTTGGTCAGCAATTGAACGGGTGATGGCTTGGCGAATCCACCAAGTTGCATAAGTGGAGAACTTATAACCACGGCGATATTCGAACTTATCAACCGCTTTCATTAGACCAATGTTACCCTCTTGGATAAGGTCTAAGAATTGTAAACCACGGTTGGTGTATTTTTTCGCGATTGAAATAACAAGACGTAAGTTCGCCTCAACCATTTCTTTTTTCGCGCGGCGCGCTTTCGCTTCACCGATTGACATACGACGGTTAATATCTTTAATACCGTGTACGTTTAAGAAGGTTTCTTCTTCTAACTGCTTGAGTTTTAAGATACTGCGCTCAACATCCATTTCGATGTCAGACAAGCGTTTTGCGTAACTTTCACCCGAGGCTTTTTGTGCTTCAAACCAGTCTAATGACGTCTCATTACCTGGGAAGATTTTAATGAAGGTCGCTTTTGGCATACCCGCACCAACCACGCAGTGCTTCATGATCAAACGCTCTTGCACACGTAGGCGATCCATTACGTCACGCATGTTCTTAACAAGGCGGTCAAACACTTTAGGTACTAAGCGGAATTCTTTGAAAACGTCAGCTAATGCATCAATGGCTTTTTCTGAATCAGCATGGCCACGACCTTTAGCGTCAATTACCTTGTTCGCTGCTTCGTACGCTTCGCGCAGGGCAGTGAATTTTTCTTTGGCAACTTCCGGATCTGGCCCCGTATCTGCTTCTTCTTCGCTATCGTCGCTGTCATCGCCGTCGTTTGATTCTTCTAAATCTGCATCTTCATCAGCAAGATCTTCATCAGATAACTCTGAACCGACGTGCGTTGCCGCAGCGGCAACGTCATCATCTTCTGCATCTGGGTCAAGGAAGCCAACAATAATGTCACTCAAGCGAATTTCTTCAGCAACAAAGTTGTCCCATTGATCCAATAGGAAGTTAATCGCAGGTGGGTACTCAGCGACAGAGCGTTGTACTTCTTTGATACCTTCTTCGATACGCTTGGCGATAACAATTTCGCCTTTGCGGGTTAGTAGTTCAACCGTACCCATTTCGCGCATGTACATACGCACTGGATCGGTAGTACGGCCGATTTCGCTTTCTACCGTGGCAAGTGCTTGGGCAGCAGCCTCGGCAGCGTCTTCATCCGTATTAGCCTCGCTCATCATCAAGGTATCAGCGTCAGGTGCATTTTCAAAAACCTGAATACCCATGTCGTTGATCATGCGAATGATGTCTTCTACTTGATCGGAATCGATAATGTCTTGAGGGAGGTGATCGTTAACTTCTGCAAAAGTTAAATAACCTTGTTCTTTACCTTTGGTTATTAACTCTTTAAGTCTAGATTGTGGGGCTTGATCCATTGACGAATGTCCACCTATTTATGGCTATCAAAATTAGAACAGTAAGCGACAAATTCTAGCAAGTTGACGATAAAATTGCCAGCGCTTTAGCTGTTTACTGCGTTACTTATTGTTAGGAGATGTTAAAGTGATTGCTCGTTTAACAACGCCTGTAATTCTCTTTTTTCACCTGCTGTTAGTTGGTTCAGTCGCCCTTTTTGCAGCAGCAATTCGGTACGCTGTTCCACTAAAGTGTTCAGCAGTTTTTCAATGCTATCTAGGAATACGTCCTCGGCATTGTCAGCGTTTATTTGATGTTCCCAGCACAGTAATTTAGCCAGTTGTTTGCCTTCATCACGGTCGCGAAACATTTCAATAATTTGACCGCTGTTGATATTGGGGTTGCGCGTGCAAATTTCAAGCAATTCCGTTAATAAACTTATGCCGGGTTGATCTAATTGGCTGAGCACGTGCGGATTGGGGAGTGCTTGTGCCAAATTTGGCGACTCTAATAAAAGTGCAATGGCCAACCTGGCAGGCGTTGTTCGCGTTGGCGTATTGGCTCTTGCTTGCGCCTTTGCTGGCGACGGCGCCGCTTGGCTAAGTTGTTTAGCCAAGTGCTCACTACCCGTACCGAAATTGTTGGCAATTTCGTTGATTAAGGTTTCTTTTAAAATGCTGGCAGGCATTTTATTTAAATACGGCTGGAATGATTCCGCCAGCGATGCGCGCCCCTCTAAGCTGGTCATATCCACTTTGGCAATTAAGTTTTCTAACAAGAATTTAGACAGCGGCTGCGCTTGGTTTAGCACTTGTTCAAAGGCTTGTTGACCTTGCTGGCGTACCAAGCTGTCAGGGTCTTCACCGTCGGGCAAGAAGACAAATTTTAGTGACACGCCGTCTCGAACCAAGGGCAGGGCGTTATCCATGGCACGCCATGCCGCTTCGCGGCCTGCGCGGTCACCATCGTAGCAGCAAATCACTTCATTGACGGTGCGAAACAGGGTTTGCAATTGCTCAGCTGTGGTTGACGTGCCAAGTGACGCGACTGCGTAATCAATGCCGTGTTGTGCCAGCGCTACGACATCCATATATCCTTCGACAACGACTAAGCGTTGTAAGTTTTTATTCGCTTGTTTCGCTTCGTACAGGCCATAGAGCTCTTGGCCTTTGTGATAAATTCTGGTTTCGGGGGAGTTTAAATATTTTGGGGTGCCATCGCCGAGTACTCGGCCACCAAAGCCAATCACTTTGCCTCGTTTCTCGCGAATGGGAAACATAATGCGACCGCGAAATCTGTCGTAAGGGCGACGACCATTGTCACTTTCAATTGCCATCCCCAAATCAACCAACTGTTTGGCTAATTGCTGGTTATGGGCAAAGGTATTCATCATGCCATCCCAGTTATCTGAGATGTAACCGATACCAAAGCGCTTGGCGATTTCGCCAGAAAGGCCACGACTTTTCAGGTAATTAATGGCGACGTCTTTGTCGCTGGCGACGCGCAGTTGTTGTTGATAAAAGCGTGAGATTTGCTCCAGCAACTGATAATCACTTTGCTTTTGCTGTTGTGCTTGTTGATATTTGCGCTGTTGCTCTGGCGTGTGGCTACGCTCTTCGCGCGGTACTTCCATCCCTTGCATTGACGCCAATTCTTCAATCGCGTCAACAAAATCAAGGCGGTCGTACTCCATTAAAAACGAGACAGCATTGCCGTGCTCACCACAGCCAAAGCAGTGATAAAACTGTTTGTCAGGGCTGACGCTAAACGAAGGTGTTTTCTCGGTGTGAAATGGGCAGCAAGCTTGGTAATTTTTACCCGCTTTTTTTAAGGTAACGCGCGCATTGATAAGCTCTACGATATCAGTGCGAGCAAGCAAGTCATCTATAAATTGTCGTGGGATTAATCCGGCCATGGCTGGGAACAAAACTACCTAAGTTATTATCATTATAGCGGCAATGCGAGTCGAGATTTTATGGAATTTATCCAAAGAGAAATACCCGCATAACAGGCCATTTTGACATAAAAAAACCGTGATGCAAAACATCACGGCTTTCTTTGCATATCGCTTGTTGCTTTTAAAGCAACAAGAAAATTATGCGTTTAAAGTTGCTCTAACTTTACCACTGACAGCGCCTAAATCGGCTTTACCTTGCATTGCAGGTTTTAATACTGCCATGACTTTGCCCATATCCGCCATTGAACTGGCACCTGTATCGGCAATAGCATCAGAAATCATTTTTGCGATTTCTTCGTCGGTAAGAGGCGTAGGTAAAAAGGCTTCTAATGCGGCAACTTCGGCTGCTTCATTAGCGGCTAACTCTTCACGACCACCTTCGGTGTACATAGTAATCGACTCTTTGCGTTGCTTAACCATTTTGGTTAGCACGGCAATAATACCAGCATCATCGAGCTCAGTTTTATTGTCGATTTCCGCTTGTTTGATTGACGAAAGCGCCATACGGATTGCACCAAGTTTAATTTTTTCCTTGGCGCGCATTGCGACTTTCATTTCATCTTTTAATTGAACAAGCAAACTCATGTCTTCAGTCTCAAGCAAGTTGACTAATTAATGTTTTAACAGCGTAAAACAGTGATTAGTACATACGAACGCGACGTGCGTTCTCACGAGATAATTTCTTAGCAGCGCGCTTAACAGCAGCAGCTTTCTTACGCTTACGCTCCCAAGTCGGCTTTTCGTATGACTCGCGACGACGTACTTCAGAAAGGATACCTGCTTTCTCACAAGAACGTTTGAAACGACGTAGTGCAACGTCAAATGGTTCGTTTTCTCTTACTTTAATTACTGGCATATGCCTCTTACCTTAATATTTCTATATAAATCTATAAACGCTTTCGGTCTTAATCAGTTTAAGCAACCTAACGTTTATACGCTCATATTGGTTAATTGGGGCGCGCATTCTATGCCGAATAGTGAAGTTTGTAAAGACAAAACGCATTTTGATAATGAAAAGTTATAAAAGCCTTTTTAATAAAAGCTACATTGATAAAAGTGCCGACAGGTTGGCTTTTTTATCTTCATAGTTTGTATAGCTATAAATGCCCAGTTACTGCTAAAATCGCGCCCCAGCATTTTTACTCTGGCCGCCGTCAAGGCGTGCCAAGGTCAGCAGGTGACAAGGCGGCTAATTTAAAATATAAGTAGGCCGAAAAGTGACTAGGTTAAAAGGTAAATAGGTTAACAGCATGCGAATTTTAGGTATTGAAACATCCTGCGACGAAACAGGAATTGCGATTTATGACGAAGCACAAGGCATTATGTCGCACCGTCTGTTTAGCCAAATAGCGGTTCACGCTGATTATGGCGGCGTTGTACCTGAATTAGCGTCGCGTGACCATGTGCGTAAAACTATTCCGTTAATCAAAGAAGTCTTAGCCGAAGCTCAGCTGACCCCGCAAGACCTTGATGGTGTTGCTTACACTGCAGGGCCAGGATTGGTTGGTGCATTACTCGTCGGTTGCTCTATTGGTCGCAGTTTAGCTTATGGCTGGGAGTTACCCGCTGTGCCAGTTCATCATATGGAAGGACATTTACTTGCGCCTATGCTAGAAGATGAGGTGCCAGAGTTTCCTTTTGTCGCGCTGCTAGTCTCTGGTGGTCATACTATGCTGGTGCGAGTGGATGGCATTGGTCATTACGAGCTACTTGGTGAGTCTGTTGATGATGCTGCCGGTGAGGCGTTCGATAAAACCGCCAAGTTACTAGGGTTAGATTACCCCGGTGGGCCAGTGCTGGCGAAAATGGCAGAAAATGGTACTCAAGGGCGCTTTAAATTTCCTAGGCCGATGACTGACCGGCCGGGCTTAGACTTTAGCTTTAGTGGCTTAAAAACTTTTGCCGCTAACACCATTGCCAAAGAAGATAATAGTCCACAAACCTACGCGGATATCGCTTACGCGTTCCAAGAAGCTGTGGTTGATACCTTGGCGATAAAGTGTCGTCGCGCATTAGAGCAATGTGGCTTAAAACGTTTAGTGATTGCTGGCGGGGTAAGTGCCAATATCTCGCTTCGTCAAAAACTGGAAGCCGTGACCGACAAATTAGGTGGCAAGGTGTACTATCCTCGCCCAGAATTTTGCACTGATAACGGTGCCATGATCGCTTATGCCGGTATGCAGCGTTTAAAAGCCGGCGTTTCTGCTGACTTAACGTTTAAAGCAACGCCACGTTGGCCGTTAGATACTTTGCCTGCTATTTAGGCTTGTAATTTTAGTCTGAAATTTAGCTCTGAAAGTTAACTCAGCGATCTAACTAGACGCTCATCTAGAGACGACTGATTTGCGGCTCGGTGCCTTTAATCAGTCGGCTAATATTTTCTTTGTGGCGCCAAATAATCAATGCCGAAAGCATCAACACCGGGTAGACATATAAAGGTTTGAGTAGCCACACATATAGCGGTGCCAGTGTTACAGTGACAATGGCGGCAAGGCTTGAATAGCGAGTAGATTTCGCCACGATAATCCAGGTTAAAAGCAGTAAAATACCTAAATCAATACCAATCGGCACCAGCACGCCAAAGGCGGTCGCCACGGCTTTGCCGCCTTTAAATTCAAAAAAAATCGGGTACATATGCCCAAGACAGGCTGCTACCGCTACCACCCCCAACCATATCGGCTCTAATCCTAAAAAGTATCCGCTCCAAACGGGCAGTGTGCCTTTTAATACATCCAACAGCAGTACGGTGGCCGCCGTGGCTTTATTACTGATGCGCAAGACATTAGTCGCGCCCGGGTTTTTTGAGCCGGTA
This sequence comes from Thalassotalea euphylliae, assembly GCF_003390335.1. Taxonomy (NCBI): domain Bacteria; kingdom Pseudomonadati; phylum Pseudomonadota; class Gammaproteobacteria; order Alteromonadales; family Colwelliaceae; genus Thalassotalea; species Thalassotalea euphylliae. The sequence continues at coordinate 3,756,932 of NZ_QUOU01000001.1, read as the reverse complement.
GCACGCGGGTCAGGGAGATTGAGCAAACGACAAATCAAAATGGCACTTGAGATAGAGCCAAGCAGGTAGGCAATGACTATCATGGCTGTCGTAATGATCATCTCTTCCTTAATCCATTGGTCTGTGGGGATTTGTCTGCTGGTTGGTCATTCTAGCGCTTATAGCACTGGTTTTTCTATACCCTGACGGGTAAACTCGCGGTTAAATTTAGCAAACTCGCAGATAGCTGGGAATACGAGTGGATAAAGTTTTTATTGAAGGACTTAAAATACAAACCACGATTGGTTTTTATGAGTGGGAAAAGCAAATCAAACAAACACTAGTGATTGATTTGACCATGGGATGGAACACGCGATTAGCGGCAGAAAACGATGAACTGGCAAAAACGCTAGATTACGCTGAAATTTCTGTAGAACTGGAAAAGTTTGCCAATAAAAACCCAGTCGATTTGTTGGAAACACTGGCCGAGCGCATGGCAAATTTTCTGATCACTGAATATCAAATTCCTTGGCTAAAGCTGGCGATTGGTAAGCCAGGAGCTGTGCATAACGCGCAAACTGTTGGCGTAGAAATAGAACGTGGTCATTTAAGTTAATGGCGCAAATTTATATTTCACTTGGCTCCAATGTCGAACGTGAAAAATACGTGATTAAAGGGCTAGATGATCTTGCCAGTGCATTCGGAACACTTAGTGTGTCATCACTATATGCGTGTGAAGCCGTTGGTTTTGACGGCCCTGAATTTTACAATCTAGTGGTGGGAGCCAATACGGCAATGTCGCTTTGTGAAGTGGCGAAGTTACTTCGAGAAATTGAATACGCCAATGGCCGAAGCCCCAATGCCGTTAAGTTTAGCCCGCGCACCTTGGACTTGGATTTACTGTTGTATGACGACTGTATTGCCGAGTCACCCGCACAAATTCCACGCGATGAAATATTAAAAAATGCTTTTGTGCTTTGGCCGTTGGCGGAGGTCGCACCGAGCTTACTTCACCCCATCACCAAACAGAGTTTTATGGCGCACTGGCAAGCCTTTGACCAAAGCAGCCAACAAATTCAACAACTGCCACTGCCATGGCAGCAACCCGTTTTACACAACTAATTAGCGTTACCAATCATCATTATGGATATTATCGAAATTATACTTTTGGCATTGATACAGGGATTGACTGAATTTTTGCCAATTTCTAGCTCTGCTCATCTTATTTTGCCGTCACAACTCTTTGGCTGGACAGATCAAGGGCTGTCATTTGACGTTGCCGTGCATGTTGGGTCACTGCTGGCGGTAATGATCTATTTTCGCGAAGAAGTGGGGCGCATGTTTATGGCATGGGTTAGCTCATTTTCAAGCAAGGGCAGAGCCAGTGACAATTTTGACGGCAAGCTCGCTTGGTGGATCTTATTCGCAACCATTCCCGCTGGTTTATTTGGGCTATTCGGCAAAGACTACATCGAAGAATATTCGCGCTCTGTACTCGTTATCGCGGCGACGACAATACTCTTTGGCGTATTGCTGGGTTTTGCCGATATCAAAGCGAAGCAAAATGTTTCGTTGGAAAAATTGGGTTTTAAAGGCGCAATGCTGATAGGTGTTGCTCAGGCCATTGCCATTATTCCGGGCACATCACGCTCTGGCATTACCATGACCATGGGCTTAATGCTGGGGTTAAGCCGTGACAACGCGGCGCGTTTTTCATTTCTGCTTTCCATCCCAGCCATTGCCATGGCGGGCAGCTACTTAACGTATAAAGCAATCAGTGAATCTCAGCCATTGGTTTGGTCAGATGTTGGTTTAGGGGCTTTATTGTCGTTTGTCAGTGCTTATGCTTGTATTCACTTCTTTTTAATTTTGATCAACAAGTTAGGCATGATGCCGTTTGTTATTTACCGTTTGCTTTTGGGCACAGGTTTGCTCTTCTTTGCGTTTAGTTAAGGCTATAAATTAGCCCCAATCCTGTTTTGCCAGATAGGGTTGATATTCTGTACAAGGATATGTTGAACCCGCATTGAAATGTGATGTCTGTGAGTCATTTTATGAAAGCGTATTTTTATGTCAGCGAACCAACGCAACCATTTGATCCCTGTTCTCTGGAAGCACTCGTTAATAGCGCGATGGTAAAGAACGCGGCCTACAATATTACCGGCTTTTTATGCTACCAAGATGTCTTCATTCAGTATTTTGAAGGTGATTGTAAAGCCGTTGACGCCTTGTTTGATGTCTTAAAAAAAGACCCTCGTCATACAATTTTAAATTACATTACGTTTGAAGACATAGACCATCGTCAGTTTCCCACTTGGCGCATGAAGTTGATTGGGAGAAATGCACTTAATCAAGATTGTGTAGAGCCTTTGTTATACAACAAGTTGGCTCGTGCGAGTGGCGCTGTGCTGGAACCCGCGAATTGGCGCAAGCAAGTGTGGTTGGCCATTGAACACATTGCGAGTCAACCTGGGACAACTGTGGGCTAGCTGTGAAAGAGAGCTGGTAGATTGGGGCAGCCACTTGTTTCTGCTGGGCATTGCCCCAACTATAAAACACATAAGCAATTACTGAGGATAAAACGTGAATCCTAACGCTGTATCACTAACGCTAGAAAATTTTCAGCAGGTCGTACTGGAAGACAGTAAAGAGAAATTAGTACTTGTCGCTTTTTGGGCTGAGCAAGTACCAGAGAGTCTTGAGTTAAGAGACAAACTCGCCAGTCGAACTGCGCCAGTAGGGGAGCATGTTATTTTTGCTGACGTTGACTGCCAAGCTCAGCAACAAATCGCGATGCAATTTGGTATACAGGGCTTGCCTACCGCTGTATTGGTTAAAGCTGGTCAGCCGATTGATGCACTATCTGGTCCGCAACCAGATGAAGCAATAGAGCAGTTTCTGGCCAAACATCTGCCGCAACCGCAAGATGAATTACTCGCGCAAGCACAGGCCGCGTTAGCTGCCGGTGATAATGCTCAAGCGTATACTGCTGCAAAGCAAGCTTATGAGCTGGATAACACGCGCGCAGACATCAAACTGGCGTTGGCTGATGCCTGTGTGGGGACAGGTAAGACTCAAGATGCTCAAGCCTTGCTCGAGACAATAATGATGGTGGATCAAGACAGCTACTACCAAGCCGTTGTTGCCAAGCTTGAATTAGCGAATGAAGCGTCAAACTCTCCTGAATTACAGGCATTGGAAGCAAAACTTGCTGAAAACCCTGATGACAGTCAATTAATTCAGCAATTAGCCGCGCAATACAGCCAAGTCAATCGACATGAAGACGCATTAGCCTTGTTGTTTAAGCGAGTACAAACGGTGAGAGATGACGCCGACAGTAAAAAGTTACTGCTTGATGTGATGAAAGCACTGCCAGATGGCGACCCTTTGGTAAGCCTATATCGCCGTAAGCTTTATACCTTGATGTATTAGCACTGTATTTGTTTACTAGATGCTAACCAGATTTAAGCCGCATTAGCGGCTTTTTTCTCAGTGAAATTTAAAAGGCGTTAAACTAAAAGCACGGTTAACCGCTGATAAAAACTGATGCCATCTCAAAGTCACTTCATTTCAAATTTAACGTCACATTAAGAAACCCTATGAAACGAATCGTCTTGTACACTATGCCACGCTGCCCACACTGTGATACTGCAAAACGTTATCTGGATGAGCACAACATCGCTTATCGCTTGGTTAATGTAAAAACGCCTGCCGGGCAAAAAGAGCTGCACCGATTGGGGTTTCGCGCCGTGCCTGTGTTAAAAATTGGCGATCAGTTACTCAATGGTTTTTCAATTAAAGACTTCAAACGCTTAGTGAAAAACTAGTGGCATAATCTCGTGACATACCAGTGAAATTTTTTTCGCTGGATTCGGCTCTCATTGAGTTATCAATAGCGATTTTTTACATATGTTAGCACCTGTGTTTTGTACAAATGTTAAACGCAAGATAATTGCGTTATCATGTTGCCATTGTTTGCTTTATTTCCCGACAAGGATGTTTGTTAGTGCTGCTTTTTAGGTGTGGAATTGTTATTTGCTGGCTGTTATCGGCGGTTGTTTCTGCCAATAGTTATTCCGTCGAGCACTTTCAAGCCATAGGCAAAGACATCAATCGCAATCCCCACCCCGTTTATCAGCAGTTGTTAGAAATTGAAAAAAACAGGGAAGCACTCAGTCAACAAGCTTACCTTTGGCTGCTTTATCGCAAAGCCCAAGCGGAAAATTTACTGTATTTTCACCAAGAGTTTGCGCAAACGGTTCAGGCTGCCAATGCCTTAATTCGCGAAGATTCTCCAAGTGAGGTACGCGCTTACATTGGTATTTATCGCGGTATTGTCAGTGAACGCCGCGGCCACTACACCAAGGCGATAGCGCTTTACCGCGAAGCTATGGCACTTGCCAAAGCCGACAACCTCAATTACGCCTACACGTATGCCAAGCAAAATTTAGCGTACTCGTTGAGCTTAACTGAGCTGTACGAAACTTCCTTATCTGACTTACAAGAAGCTTATGTTGAGGCTTTTGCCATTGACGATCATTTGTTAATTGCCGTGATTAATGAAACTTATGGCGCGGTCTATGGCTACATGCATGAGTATGAAAAATCGATCGAATATTACAATCGCGCACTCGATACATACGAGCGACTTGGTTATCGACCATTTGTGGCCGAGGCAATTTACGGTCTAGCTTCCACGTATCGCTATATGAAGCAATACGACAAAGCAATTGCTAAGTTTAATCTCTACCTCAAGCGTATTGATTACACCCCAAATAAGGAAATTAGTTATTTTGGCGCTTATGGGCTTGGCATGACCTACGCCGAAAAAGGCGATTGTGCGCTTGCCATTGAGGCCATAGATCGTGCTTTGCTATTAAATGGACAGATTGACTATGACGCAGAGTTGTATAAACAAAAAGCGAATTGCTTGATTCGTCAGGGTAAGCTGGCTGAAGCTGAGCAGAACATTATTCGCGCTGAACAGATATTTGCACAAATGCCCGAACTTGCGGGTACCACATGGACGCTAGAAACGACCAAGGTTCGTGCTGCATTGGCCTACGCTCGCGGGGAATACGAACTTAGCTACCGCCTACTCAAGCGCTATTACGAAGCGTACGCTGAGCTGTTGATTAAAAACTCGTCACAACAATTGATTCGCGTGCGCGCGGCGATGGAGCTGGAGCGACAAAACGTTGAACTTTCTTTGTTAGAACAACGTAGTAAGGTGCAATCTTTGCGGCAAGAAAGACAAGAGCAAAGCACTTGGCAGCAAATTTTTCTAGTGGCAGGCGTCAGCATTGTAGTGGTTTTGGCGCTGGTTATTGTGGTTGTGCTGTATCGCACAAACAAGCGTATTTACGAGCTTTCTATTAAAGATCCCTTGTCAGGTGTTTTTAATCGGCGCTATGTCTTTGAATACTTAGATAAGCTATTAGTCAATAGCTATGGTCGCAACAGTGACTTAGCCGTTCTACTATTTGATATTGATGACTTTAAACAAGTAAACGACAAATATGGGCACCCATTTGGCGACGAAGTGATTTATCGCGTTAGCCAAATTGCACAAGACACGCTGCGCCTTGGCGATGTACTCGGTCGTATTGGTGGCGAAGAATTTTTGTGTATTCTACCGCGAACTGATGCAATGCAGGCCAAAGCCATAGCTGAACGTCTAGCTAATAACATTCAGCAGGCACTGTTTACCAATGAGATGGGGCAGCAAATAACCATTACTTGTAGCGTTGGTATTAGTGCGCTTGATGACAGTCATCAAGATCGAGCCACCTTGTATGTGCAATCAGATAAAGCACTTTATCAAGCCAAAACCAATGGCAAAAATCAGGTGGTAATCTTTAGCACTGGCTAGTATTGGTTAGCATTACAGATAGGTAAGATATGGACATCAATATTTTACCGCATGGCAGTATAAATCAGGGTAAGTGCGAGCGCGTGATGCATCGCTCATTAATAAATGCTCAACACACCTTGAGATTAGAGAACACAGTATGACAACAACTAGCACGCTAGCACAGCGAGCCATTGAGTTATTGCAGCAGCATATTAAAGCACTTGGCTATCAAGCTTTGGTGCACTTTGAGTTGGAAGGTTGCTGTCAGTCTTCGTCTCTTCTACCTGCCCACATCCATCGCGCTGCGGCAACAAGAACACACACTAAGCGCCACCAAGCGCCACAGAAAAATCCGAATAAAGCGCTACCAGCTACAACGCAGCGCAAGCCTTTGCGCAGCAATACGTTATCGGCTGCCGCGCCTCAAAGTGAAAAGCAATTATGTGAAGCGCACTTTGTCGCGATCAATAGTGCGCTAACCCAGGCGGGGATTGAAGGTAAACTCGTCTCTGAATATTGGCATAATCAATGGGAATATGTGTCACTATTTGCGGGTCAATCTCCCCTTAAAGAAGCACATAATCTGGCACGAGCAATTCAACTATTACCGGAGCTTTTTGCACAACAGGGCTTTGAACATACCTTGATAAAGCCCGTGGTTTGGTCTGGTGACACAGGCCAGTTAGCCGTGGGCAGTAAGAATATTTTTACCGACAGGCAACGGGCGGTTCATATTCCCAATGCGATCCAAGTGAATGTGAGCGTATTGGATCGGCACGGTAACAACCTCGTTGCGCAAGACAACTTTGGTGAAATTTTACAGCGCTGCTTGCTCAATACGAGCTTGGCCAACAGTCTGCTGTATATGCCAGAGCCAGATGCGTTTGAACGCTTGGCCTTGAAAGACAAATATGGATTGGCACAAGAGCTGTGCTCACCGACCGACATTTCTGGCGGCCACCAAGGCAGCGTTGCGCTGTACAAAGAGCGGGGTAAGCACAATCAGCCAATGGGGGTCGAAGTGCTGTTGTACGATCAACACAACAAAGCCCTAGTTAGCGAGCAAAACTGGCAAAAAACAGCGCGAGTTGAGCATCGCTTAGGCTCGGCAAGCACTGCCTATAATCCTTATGTGAATGTCGCTTATGCGCTTGCTAATGTCATGGATGCGCTTGACGCATACCTTGCTGACCAAGGACAAGCACTACTTAGCCAAGCTTTTGTAGAGCAAGCGTTGCCCAGCCAAATGTACGCATCGCAAGACGATAGTCAAGCTAGTGTAGAGAGCGAGCAGAGCGCCTATGGTTTGTTTGCGAAAAGTCGCTGGTTTGCCGAACGAATAAATCGCTCTGCACGGGCTGCAGAGCACTCGAACAATGAAGATCGTGAGCTAGGCGAGCAATTAACTCGTAGTATCCTCACTTTGTATCAGCCAACTAACACAATTGCATTACTGACAACAGGATAATGCGCACTATGATGAATATGACGAAACAACAATTAAAAACACCTTATTTAATCGCCAATGATGTAAACCTGAGTGATGCTGACGCTGTGGCTGCAAAACGGGCAGAGCTCAAAGCCTATTTCGTTAACAGCTGGCAAACGTACGAATCGTTATTTGCATTAATTAATAATGACAACGCCTTTTACGCTCGACCCGAGCCACTTCGTCATCCGCTGATTTTCTATTACGGCCACACCGCTACTTTTTATATCAATAAATTGATGTTGGGCAAGTTTATCCACAAGCGTATTAATGAAAAATTAGAAGCGATTTGTGCCGTTGGTGTTGACGAGATGAGCTGGGACGATCTGAACAGTGAGCATTACGATTGGCCCAAGGTTGATGAAGTGCGGACTTATCGCGATCAAGTGTTTGCGCTAGTGTGTGATTTGATCGACAACATGGCATTGCAACTGCCTATTACGCAAGACTCACTCGCATGGATAATCTTAATGGGCAGCGAACATGAGCGTATTCATTTAGAAACCTCATCAGTTATTATGCGCATGTTACCGCTCAGTGATTTAACTGCCAATGCCGCTTGGGCAGATTGCCCCTATCAAGGTGAAGCGCCTCTCAACGAATTAGTCCCCGTTGCCAAGCAAGTCATCAAGTTGGGCAAGAAAACAGACGACCATACCTATGGTTGGGACAATGAGTATGGCACGGCAACACTTGATGTACCTGCTTTTCGCACCAGTAAGTTTTTGGTTTCTAACCAAGAGTTTATGCAATTTGTTGAGGCTGGCGGCTATCAAACACCTGAGTATTGGACTGAGGAAGGGCAGAGCTGGCTGCGTTACAAGCAAGCGACCATGCCGCGTTTCTGGTTGAAAAAAGAGGGGCGTTACTATCAGCGTAACCTACTTGGTGAGGTGCCATTGCCACTGAACTGGCCTGTCGAAGTTAACTATTTAGAAGCGAAGGCGTTTTGTAATTGGCTTGTACAAACAACGGGGCGTGATATTCGCTTACCTACCGAACCTGAGTGGTATGCGCTGCGCGAGAAAGTGTCTGGGGATCTCCCCAGTTGGCAAGAAGCACCGGGCAATACAAACCTTGAGTACTTCGCCTCTAGTTGCCCAGTTGATAAATTCGACAATCAAGGCATTTTTGACGTGGTTGGTAACGTCTGGCAGTGGACTGAATCAAGCATTGATGCATTCGAGGGGTTTAAAGTTCATCCGCTGTACGACGACTTTTCAACGCCAACTTTTGATGGCAAACACAACTTAATCAAAGGCGGCTCTTGGATTTCAACGGGTAACGAAGCCATTGCCAGTTCGCGTTATGCGTTTCGCCGACATTTCTTTCAACATGCGGGGTTTCGTTATGTCGAAAGTGAAAGTGCAGATATGCCGCTGGTGCCAGCAAATCACTTTGAGCAAAACGTAGATGTTTGCCAACAATTGCAAAGCCACTACCAAGAAACGGGTTTTACCGGTGGCAATTATCAACAACAATTGGCACAGCAAGTGCGCCAGTGGTTGGTTGAACACAATGCAAATACGGAAAAGCTGTTAGATTTAGGCTGCAGCGTTGGCCGTACCAGCTTTGAGTTAGCCGATGTGTTTGAACACGTCGATGGCGTCGACTTTTCCGCTCGCTATATTCAACATGGGGTTCAGTTACAAACGGGCGAACCGGTGCGCTTTGAAACGGTGCAAGAAGGGGATATCGTTGATTTTCACGAAGTCGCACTTGCCGACACGGGCTTGTCCGCAGCCAGTAATATCCTGTTTAGCCAAGGGGACGCCACCAATCTTAAAGCCATTTTTGCTGATTACGATGTGATACTGGCGCAGCAGGTACTGGAGCAGTGCTATGATCCTAAGCAGTTTTTAAAGCAAGTGGCTAATCGCTTAAATCAAGGTGCCTTACTGATTATTGCCTCTGACTATCAATTTAATAGTGACGTTGCCGCGAAAGAAAAGTGGCTAGGGGGGATCAAAGTCAACGGCGAAAACTTGGTGGGCTTTGAAGGCGTGCAGCAAACCTTAGGCGAGCGTTTTGAGTTACTTGATCAAACCGATTTACATCAAGTGATCAAAATTGCACAACGCATAAGTGCGGTTAGCCAAAAGCACATCACCTTATGGCGCTATAACGGCTAAGCTTGCGAAAAGGTATTGAGTGATGGAGGCGTATCCCTCCATCATTCTTTGCTTAACATGATTATTAGCTTTTCGCTCAGAGTCTTTAGCATTTACTTTTTACCACTGTTTTAAGTTAAAAGTAGTACTACAAGCAAGGTTAAAAATAAGGCTAACAGTGAGCTATGCTCTTTTCGCTTTCTTGACACCCTTTTCGGATTTTTACTATGCCAAGTGCCTCCTCGTTACCTCCTCACATCGCTTACACTCGCGCATTAGCTGGTGATATTCGATTTAATCTTAGCCACTCTTGCGGACAGGCTTGCTCGCTCGCAGAATTAACCGCGATGGATAAACATGGTTATCTCAAATCATTTGCTGACCAACCACTAGATTATGCCAGTGTGCAAGGGCTGCCGCTGTTACGTGCGAAAATTGCGAGTTTTCATCAATCCATCAATGAGAGTGCACAGCCGTCTTCTACAAAACAGCTGAATACGCTATCAAAAGAGAGTGTTGTTACCTTTTCGGGGGCACAAGAGGCGTTGATGGGTATTTATCAAAGCTTGATTCGCCCGGGTGACGAAGTCGTTGTTTTTACGCCTAATTATCCTTCTTTAACGGCTATGGTAGCGCCACTGGGGGGCAAGCTAATTGAAATACCTATCACCTCAGACAAGCAAATCGGTGGTTGGCAGTTTGATATTGAGCAGCTCGCAGCGAACGTTAACGAACGCACTCGGCTGGTGGTGATCAATGCGCCACACAACCCAACGGGGGCAACACTATCCCAAGCACAGCGCCGTGAAGTGCTAGCAATTGTCAAAGCTTGTGGCTGCTATCTACTGAGCGACGATGTTACGCAGCCATTGATTTATGACTCTGCCCTTGCACATCAGTATCTGGACTACGACAAAGCGATATCAGTATCTGTAATGTCAAAAAGTTTTGGCCTGGGTGGGGTTCGAATTGGTTGGGCAGTAACGCGCAATCACCAATTGTTAGAACGACTAATGGCTTTTAAAGCCAGCCATAGTATTTGTACGTCTCGGTTTGATGAACAACTGGCTATAATCGCGCTAGAAAATCATCAGCTAATTGTTGAAAACACAATAGCCATTGCCAAACAAAACATTACTCGCTTTGCGCAGTGCGTTGACATGTTTCCTGACTTATTTGAATGGCATCCACCAAGCGCAGGTTTGTTAACGCTTGTTAAAGTTAATACGAGTCAACCAATAGCACAGTGGTGCAAAAATATTGCCGAACACACTGGCATCTTGTTGCTACCTAGCGAATTATTTGGGTTAAATGGGCCTTATTTTCGCTTGGGGTTGGGTCAGGAAAATTTTGGTGCAGCCCTTAGTACATTAGAAAGTTTTTTAGCCAGTAGCTGTAAAGTAAAATAGAAATAAACTCGGCAGTCACTCGTATTGCTTGCGACATACTCGCCAGCATAATTTACAACGTTAGGTATGGCGAATTTTGCTTAGTGAATAAATCGCTGAGCAAAAAGTAGTTTTTAAAGCGGTATTTTTTATGCTTGAAGCTTTACCTCAAAGGACTAGCAGGGAAGTGGGAAGCTGTTGCTAGCCGCTTAACTTGGCGAAGGAGTGTCGTCATGTCTTGGAAACTAACGTTCAATATATGCTCAGTGTGTTTGATGTTAAGTCATCAACTGAGCGCAGCTATTATCCCTTCTGGAGATTTTTCATTAGATCCTTTACTGATTGGCGTCAACGGCAACAATGGCAGTGTTACCCTTGATGGTGGCAGCATTATATCGTCAGGTTTTGACGGTGCTATAGGAGAGGGCCTTGGCGGCAATGGGCAAGCATTCATTACTGGTACTGGAACGCAAGTGAATATTGGCGGCTCGCCTGGCTCTGTGCTGCGAATTGGCGCTAATCAAGCAACAGGTGTGGTTGACCTACAAGATAATGCTCAATTAAATGTGCGCGCATTTGTCGGTGCTGGCTTTAGTAGCGGCCGGGTAGGAATTGGGAATGGTGGTGATGGCTCAGTCACAATTGCTAGTGGTGCTTCGTTATTGGTGGAAGACAGTGTTAATACCGATGAAAGTAACAAATTTGGTTTTGACCCAACCACCAATAGCGCAATTGGTGCAGAAGGCATAGCGGTTGGAGCTGCTGGTGCAAGTGCTAATGGCGTCGGTCAGTTGACCGTACTGGTAGCAAGGTGACGGTAAGCGGTAATGGTGCGTTTATTAATGTTGGTGAATCCGCCACATTTTTTACCGACCAAGTTAACACGGCGAGTGGCCAGTTAGATATTTTTAATGGTGCAAGTGTTGAAGTTAATGGCAATAATTTAACGGGATCGCTAGGCATAGGAAAGGGAACCGGAAATGGCATTTTAAACCTAGATGGCGCAGGCTCTAGATTAACTGTGCTTGGTGATGCCGGTGCGGCCTTGTGGTTGGGAGATGATAGCTTTGCCAATTCGGGTGGTGGCAGCGCAACTATGTTTGCTAGCAATAATGCAGTTATTGATGTGACTAATGGCAGCGGTTTAGGGATCTTTTCAGTGGGCTCTCGTTTTGTCGACGCTGAGGCATATTTCAGCACAGGCGCATCACTGAGTAGTGATTTGATATGGGTCTCTATTGGCGAGGGTGAAACGTCAGGAAAATTAAAGGTTGCCTCTGGCGCGAGTGTTCAAGCCAATTCAATAATTGTCGGCTCTGATGGCTTGTTAACAGGCTCTGGTACTGTTATTGGCAATGTGCAACTGATTAATGGCGGTATGATAAACCCCGGCAATACACCGGGTACGTTAACAATTGATGGTGATCTTGATGCAAAAGACGGTGAGCTAATATTTGAAATTGCTAGCCTAACGGATTATGACCGTATCGTCATGACGGGCATTGCTGATCTAATCTCAGCGAATATCCAATTGCTTTTTACTGATGTTTTTTTACCTACGACGCTTGATAACTTTGAGCTAATTTCTGCGGGCAGTTTAATTGGTCTAGATCAAGCGAACTTTTCTGTCGCGGGGTTAGCGCCAGATTTTTTGTTTGATGTTACATTTAGCAATGGCATGTTGAGCCTAACGGCATTATCCGATGGCAGAGCCATCAATGAACCACCTGTTATTTGGTTGTTATTTGCTGTTTGGGCTGCTTGCGCGAGTCTGCGCCTAACGAAAACTCAAACTACAAGTAAGAACATTCAATTGTATTTACTGAGCAGGCTGCAAAATATTTTTCAGCAGTTATCAGTGTTCCGCATTGCAGCGTAACGATTTTATATAGATGGTGTTGGCTTAATAGATGTTATGCCGTAAGCCAACTTAATCTATTGTATAAAAGCAAACTCGTAATCAATCCCTCATGAAAATGAAGCTAATTATTAACATAAATTGTTACATTTGGCGCTCGGCCAACATTCCCCTTCATCGGCTAAACCATTAGAATATCAATAAGAAAGCACCGAATGGACTTCGTGCTAATAATAAAGATAAAACATGCCTGTTAAAAAATTACTTGCCACGAGCGCTATGCTGTTACTAACGCATAGCGTTTTTGCTGTGCATGCGCAGCCAAGAGAAAACTACCAACTACCAAACTTTTCAGCATCCATTAACCTTGATGGCACCCTTGATGAAGCCATTTGGCAAAGTGCTTTAAAGATAGATTTAGCTTATGAAAATCGGCCTGCTGAAGGTGACGCAGCGCCAGTAAAAACGCAAATGCTGCTGTTTGAGAATGGCCAAGCTTTACATGTTGCGTTCAAGGCTTATGATCCAGACCCCAAAAACATTCGCGCGGTATTACGCGATCGCGACAGCCTTTGGCGTGATGATCACGTCGGTATTGTGATTGATACCTTTGATGATGAACGCTCTGGCTACGAGTTTTACGTTAACCCGCTGGGCATTCAAGCTGATCTTCGAATGGATGATAGCAACGGCTGGGATGACGATGATTCATGGGACGCCATCTGGGATAGTGCCGGACAAGTCACTGAGTTTGGTTATGTGGTGGAAATGGTCATTCCCTTTAATGCACTGCGTTTTCCTGAGCGAGATGGTCGCTTAACATGGAATATTGCCGGTCGCCGTATTTATCCTCGCGATGTGCGCTATCACCTTGAGAGCTTTAAATACGATCGCAACTTGAAGTGTAATCTCTGTCAGTTTGATCAATTTACGGGGTTTGAATCGGTCAAAGCCGGTAACAATTTTCAATTAACGCCAACGCTAACTGTGTCAAGGTTTGACGAAAAACCAGATGTTCCCGGTGACTGGCAAGAGGGGGACATTGACCTTGAGCCAGGTTTAGATGTTCGTTGGGGGATCACTCAAGACATGGTGCTTAACGCCACCATTAACCCGGACTTTTCACAAGTGGAAGCTGATTCGAGTCAGCTTGATGTCAACAATACCTTTTCTCTGTTTTTTCCAGAAAAGCGGCCATTTTTCCTCGATGGTGCCTCCTACTTTGATGTGGCCGAGTTCAATTTTGTTCATACGCGCAATATCGTTGAGCCTGACTATGGTGTCAAACTCACGGGAAAAACCGATAACCACAGCTACGGCGTACTGGTTGCCAATGATAAACACACGAATTTTTTAATCCCCGGTGCACTTGGCTCTGATATTGCCGAGTTGACGCAAGAATCTGATGTTGCATTAGCGCGCTACAAAGTTGATATCGGCAATCGTCACAATGTCGGTGTGTTAATGACAAACCGCAGCGGTGATGAGTACCGCAATACCTTGGCATCCATTGACGGTAACTATTGGTTTTCTGACACCGACAGTTTACGGGTCAATTTGGCCTACGCTGACACGCAAAACCCTGACAGTGTGCAAAATGACTTTGAACTGGATAAAGAGCAAAAAGATCACGCATACAGCATACGCTATGGCCGCAATACGCGTGACTATAACCTGCGCGCTTCGTATCGCAATGTCGGGGAAGATTTCCGCTCCGATTTAGGCTTTATCTCGAAAGTGGATTTTGAGCGCGCTGTGCTTGGCGGTCGTTACACTTGGTATGGTGAGAAAGACAATTGGCTCCATCGTTGGGGCGTGTTTGGTGACTGGGATGCCACGTACGATCAAGCGGGCAATTTACTTGAGCGAGAATATGAAATTCACGGTAACTTGCAAGGGCAATCGCAGTTTTATACTGACTTTGGCGTTGTAACTCGCGAACGACTATTTGACGACCAGTATTTTGATGAAACGCAATTTGTCATGTATGCCGAGCTAACACCCATTGCAGGCTTAGAATTGGCGAGTTTTATTCGCATTGGCGATCAAGTGGATTTTGCCAACACTCAGTTAGGTGAAGCCATTGTAGTAGAGCCACGTATCTTGTGGGATGTTAACCAACATTTAAAGCTTGATATCGCTTATAACTTTTTTGAGTTAGATGTTGATGAAGGTCGATTGTTTACCGCGAATCAAATGGACTTTCGGGTAAATTACCAATTTGATTTGCGCAGTATCATCAAACTTGTCGTGCAATACACAGATATCGACCGCAATGTCGAACGATATCAATACGACGACCTTGACGACAGGCCAGAAGCTACCGAGCGATTCTTTTCGACACAATTGATTTACTCGTACAAGATTAACCCGCAAACTCTGTTTTTTATCGGTTATTCTGATGGCGGCTTTCAAGACGATTCACTGGAAAATTTAGAGCGTAATCAGCGTAGTGTCTTTACCAAATTTAGTTATGCGTGGCAGCTTTAAGCGCCGCGCATAACTAAACTAAGTGCACATGCTAAATAGCCCTGATTCATTAAATATTATTGTGCTTAGCCGATAAAAGTTTACAGCTATCCCGTTTTTAATCGGACTATTTAGGCGCTATTTTAGGCGCTAGCATCGACTTTGTCTTAAATCTCGCTACACTCTCAAGCCGAGTATCACTTTCACGTGTCTTGTTTTTATTGTCATGTTGTCACTGAGTAATTATGAAGTTTTCTCAAGTTGCTAAACTTTCATCTGTTTATGCCATTGTCGCGATGAGCTTTGGCGGCATTGGTTTGGCCAATGCTGAAACCTTCGCAGCTGATGCTTTAGGGACGGATGCCTCAAGTAATGGGCAAAGTTATTTGCCGTATCACACCATTGAGGTCATGCAAGTGAGTGGCTCGCGCGACCACCTGCGTTCCAGCCAACTTGTTAGTCACTCAATGTCGAGCATCGATTTAGTCGATAATGCGATTGCTAAGCCGACCATAGCCGATTGGTTAGTCGACGTGCCAAGTGTCAGCTTGAACGGCCAAGGTGGCCTATTGCAAAGCTACAGTATTCGCGGTTTTAGCCGCGCGCGAATTCGCACCCAAGTTGACGGTATTCCGATTATTACCGACCGAAGAGCGGGCAATTCCGCCTCTTTTATCAATAGTGAATTGCTTGCTCGCATTGACGTTCAGCAAGGCCCTAGCGCAACCTTGTATGGCTCTGAGGCGATGGGCGGAGTCATTAATCTGGTCACGGCGGAATTAGGCACAAAACAGCTTAGCGTGAGTAGCCAAACAGACGATCAGGCGACGAATGCCGCACTGCTCTGGGGGGCAGAGCAGTGGCAATCAGGTATTGCTTATCGCCGGGCGAACCAATCAACGGCAGCGGATGATACGCCATTAGACACTGACTTTACGCAACTCTCCGCGCTGCTTAAATTTACTGAACAATGGCAAGGGTTATCGCTAGCGGGCTCTAGTATTATTTCCCATGGCACTGACATTGGTAAGTCTTCGCGCCAATTCCCACTAGAACGTATTGTTGAATACCCTAATGACAACCATTGGCTGTCAAAGCTGTCAGTGCGCAAAGCACAAGACTGGTTTGTGCAGTTATATCAGCACTATCAAAACTGGGACACAGATACGTTGCGCGTGAATCGCAGACGAAATTTAACGCAATACCAAAGCCATACACTGGGCGCATTAGCTTTGGCGAGTGTAGCCGGACTTGGCGGCCAAGGACGCTTTGGCGCTGAATGGTTGGCAAGGCGTGGCGTCAGTATTGACGAGTCTGAGTTCTCACTCGAAGGGCGGCAAAATTTCAGCCAACCTTTGGTTGATGGTAAACAAGATAATATGGCTGTGTTTACCGACTGGCACTGGCAGTGGCAAAACTGGCAACTGGGTCTTGGCGCGCGATTTGATCACGTTAAACAAACCCAAAGGTTAACATCGCAAAGTCGAGACGATCAGCAAATCAGCACAAGTGCTTTGCTCGCTTACCAAATAAATTCTCAACAAAAATTGAGTGCCGAATTTGCCACTGGCTTTCGATTTCCAACCCTTGCTGAACTTTATTTTGCCGGTGAAACCCCTCGTGGTACGACATTAGGGAACCCTGAACTCGCACCAGAGCAGAGCAAGGGCGTGCAAGTCAGCTGGCAGTATCAACTCGGTAAGTCATGGCAATTTGATGTTGTTGGCTATTACTATGAGTTAGATGATTACATCGAGCGCTTTACCAAAGTTGATGCTACTGACGAAAGCACGACTACTTTTCGAACCTTCCGCACTTTCCGCACTTTTCGCAATTTAGGCCGTGCCTCAATTGAGGGAGTTGAAGCAAGTATTCATTGGCAGCCACATGAAAGGCTTAGTATGAAATGGCTTGGCCACTTTCAGCAAGGTGAAGAGAAGCAAGGTGAAGTCCAACAAGGGCAAACACTCGCCGACTTAGCACCTGCTAAATTAAGCTGGCAGACCTTATGGCAATGGCGTGGCTTTGAATTTACCAACCAGCTTACCTGGCTAAAGAATCAGTCTGAGGTGGGCAGTGGTGAAACGGTCAGGCCGCATCGTTTGCTATGGCAAGGCAGCGTAAGCAAAGCTTTGTCGACGCAGCTTTCACTTAATTTCTACGGCACTAACTTATTGAATGAAAATGGCTTTACCAGTGCCGATGAAGACGCACCGCGCTATCAAGGGAGCGTGTTGGGGATTAAACTCAGCTATTTATTCGAGTAATGGCTTTACCTATTTGAGCCATCTATTCGAGTCATCTATTCGAGTCATGGCGTTTCGACTGAATCACACATCAAGACTCTGCCAGACAGTAATTTAGTTAACAAAAATGTCACATCTTTGCTGTAAAAGTATACGATCTTGTTGATCTCTCGCTATTTTCTCTTATCATTAATGTTACTGGTGCAAAAACCAGCGCTTATCTAGCTGATTTCCATTGTTTTTAAAATAACGATAAGAAAAGGATGTAAACATGCCGTGGAAGCTGTTTGTGCTAATTGGCGCAATGCTGTTTGCGATGCCACTTGCTGTTAATGCAAGTGATTTTGTCGAAGGCAGGCATTATCGCGTCCTTGACCTACCGAAAAGTAAGCAACAAGAAGTTCGAGAGTACTTTTCTTTTTATTGTAAGCAGTGCTATAGCCAACAAGCCTTTATGCAGGACTTGCTTGCTCGTTTGCCGCGCCGCGCCAACCATATCAAAAATCACGTCGCCGGCCAGCCTAACCGCGCAATAGCAGTAGAAAATTTATTGACCACTGCGGTACTTATTGCAGATAAAATGCGTATGCGAGATCAGGTTGTTGATGCAATCTTTAAGCACATTCACGAGAACAACCAAGATTTTGAATCGGTGGAAGACGTTCGTAACCTGTTTATTTCAGTTGGTGGTAATGAATTTATGTTCGATAGCAGCATAGGGAGCTACAGTATCGAAATGCAGCTTGCTGAAATGCAAAAATCGGCCAAGGCATTAAAAGCGCAAGGTGAAGCCAATATCCCTAACTTAATTATTAATGGTCGCTATAAGCCACTGGCCAGTCACATTACCAATATTGATGAATACAAGCGCTTGATATATTTCTTGTTGAGGAAATAGTCAGCCGAGCGCAATCAAGCGCTACTGGTGACTCACATTAAGCCTGCTAATGCGGGCTTTTTAATGGCTGACTAATATCGATTGAATACCTGAGCAATACGACTCTTATCTAAAGCTTTAGCGCACTTGGAAAATTGTCGCAGTTTTAGCTGGCATCACCATATTGGCTTGAATGGCGATAGGTTTATTGTTCAATAACGGAATTAAGGTTTTTGCGTTGCCTAGCAGTTCACGGTATTTTGCCATGGTCAGTGAGACCTCATTGTTATTTTTATTAATAACAACCATGTATTTATTGAATTTATCGTACCTGAAGTACACATAAACGCCGTTTTCTGGCGCAAAGTGGCGCAGTTCACCGTGGTGGATCGTCGGTGTTGCTTTACGCCAATTTAATAGCTTACGCATGAACTCCTGCGCACTTTTCTGTTGAGCAGTTAAGCCTTTGCCAGTAAAGCCGTTGACGGCATCACCTTGCCAGCCACCGGGAAAGTCGGTGCGAATAATGCCGTGATCTGTCGTACCTGGGTTGCTCATCAAAATCTCCGTACCATAAAAAACTTGTGGGATACCACGCGTCGTCATCAAGTAGGTCATGGCGATTTTAAACAGCGCGTAATCTTCGTTTAGCTGCGTAAAAATGCGGCTCATATCGTGATTATCAGGAAATATCACCAAGTTTTCGGGCGCGGCGTATAAAAAGTCGTTAGCGAGTACTTGGTAAAGCTGGTTTAACCCCGTATTCCAACTTTCTTTGTTGGTCAGCGCTTTAACCAGCAAGTCTTGCATCGGGAAGTCCATCACGCTCGGCAAATACGAGTCATAACCATCGTGCGTTTTTGCGCCCTGTTGCCAGTAAGCCACAATGGCCGGATTCGTTGACCACTCTTCACCGACAATATTGATATTGGGGTATTCATCGGTAATGCGTTTTGTCCATTGCGTTAAAAACGCTTTGTCGGGGTAAGAGTAGGTATCAACGCGAATACCCGACAAGTTGGCGTATTCAATCCACCACAAGGTATTTTGAATCAGGTAGTTGGCCAAGTAGGGATTACGTTGGTTGAGATCTGGCATGGTTGGCACGAACCAGCCGTCACTAAATAGTGCTTTATCAGCAGCAACAGCGTAAGGATCGTGCAGTGCTTCACGCTTGTGATTGGTGCCGACATACGGCTTGCCTTGATAGTTGTACCAATCTTGGGTTGGTAAATCCTCGTGCCACCAATGACCAGAGCCCGCGTGATTCAGTACAACGTCAATAATTACACCAATACCGCGTTTTTGCGCTTGGGATGCGAGTTTTTTATATAAGGCGTTATTGCCCAAACGGGCATCTATTTGGTAAAAGTCAGTGGCGGAATAGCCGTGATAAGAATATTCCGGCTGGTTGTTTTCTACGACCGGGTTTAACCAAATCTGGGTATAGCCCATGTCTTCAATGTAATTTAAGTGATTGATAATTCCCTGTAGGTCACCGCCATGGCGACCTCCGGCGGCGCTGCGTTTTTTCCTTTCAAGCAGCTGTGGCACTTGGTCATTACGCACGTTGCCATTGGCGAATCGGTCAGGGGTGACCAGATAAATAACGTCTTTGGCGCTAAAGCTGACATCCGCTGCCGACACTTTATTGCGCGCTTTCAGCTGATAAGGCTGGCTCAGCACAAGCTTGTCATTTTGCAGAAACTCGATATTAAAGCGATGTGGCTTTGTGCCATCGCGAATAATAATATCCACGAATAAGTAGTTAGGGTTGCTGACCTTGTGGATCTCTTTAATCACCACCTTGTCAGATTTTATTTGCGGGGTAAGGTCACTAATATTGTCGCCGTGCACCAATAATTGCAGTGCGGGATTGTTCATACCAACCCACCATGAGCTAGGCTCTAGATGCTTGATTTGATAATCACTGGCGGTCGCGGCAGCGGAAAAAACTAACGATGCAGCGACAAGGTGGCTAATGATGCGACGGGGGGTAAAGCTGCTGTTCGCTAAGCCAACGGGCTTGCTACTGATACTTTTTCTGATCTTTCTGTTGATTGAAAATAGTGTGTTCTTCATTCGCTATGACTCTTAAAGGTGGCTTGCTGATGCAGCTGATGAGCTCTTCGGCTGCACAAAAATCGCCGTGGTAAAGGCGGGTACGGTAATCACACCCGACTGATTTTGGCTTGTTTTTACTAAGTTATCTGCACCGTTTTGCTGGCGCGGGTGCAGTACTAATGTTGCTGCGTTGCTCACTTTTTCACTAAGCGTAAAAGACTGAGTAGTGGGTGCAGCGTTAAATAACACAACAAGCTGCTGGTAGTTATCAGCGACAGTTCGTCCTTGGTGATTGTCGATGTGCATGACAATGAGCCCTTGTTGCTGGTTGGCCCCGGTATTTAAAAAGCTTAGCTTGTCGATAATGTCTTGCTTGTTGGTTAAGCGCAGTAAACGGGTGCTTGCGCGCACCGCTAAGAAATCAGCAAATACTTGGCTGGCTAACTCAATATCGCCGCCACTTGGTTTGTCTCTGCCTTGGTTGGCATCTAACAGCCTAGCAATTAGTGGCCAGTTCGCTTGGTCTTTTTCTACTGGCGGTAAGCCAATGGAATAAAAGTTTTGTTGTTTTGAAAAATCAACGCGGTTGAACCAGTCACTGTAATCATAACTGTCACGCAGGTATGACTTAGAACGCAGCAGTTCAGATCCCATATGAATAAATGGAATACCTTGCGCTAACAGCGCATACGAGAGGCTTTGATTGTGTAAACGCACTCGCTCAGCCGTGGTTAAATCAAACGCGTTGCGGTATTGGTTATTATCCCACAAGGTTTGATTGTCGTGTTTGGAGACATAATTGATGGTGTCTGCTGGGTCTTGGGCATAGCCTGTTGGCGCGCCGCCATAGGGAATATCTTTGCCTGTCACATTTTTGCCATCGTGATTCGTGATGGGGTAGTCGGCGAGGTTACCGGTTAAGCCAACGCGCAGTTGATCCATTAACAAGTGGTAGTCAGGGGCAAGCTTGGCTTTGGTATCTGTATCTGAATTAAGCTCATTTGGCCTTACCATCAGGCCATTGCCAATCCCTTGGTTGCGCCTGATATCGTCACCTTGAATGTTAAAGCCAGCGCCGCGCACGGCATCGCGTAATCGGTCGCTAAAAGTGCCAATTTCACTACCACCAAGCTCTAGTTGTGAGGCTTGCACAAATTGACGGTTGTTTGCCACTTCACCAAAATTCCAGCCCTCACCATAAAAGTAAGTATCAGGGTCAACCGCTCGCACTGCTTCGCGTGCCGCTAACATTAAGTCTTTGGGTTGGTGGCCCATTAAATCAAAACGAAAGCCATCTATTTTGTAGTCGCGCGCCCACACAAGGAGTGAATCCGTCATTAACTTTGCCATCATCACGCGCTCTGTTGCAGTATTATCGCAACAGGTTGACTGCTCGATTTGCCCGGTAAGCGGGTGCAGGCGCTGGTAATAATTCGGGACAATTTTATCCAGTACCGCAGTACGCTCTAGGCGTGCTTTGTGGGTATGGTTATAGACAACATCCATTACCACCCTAAAGCCTAAATGGTGCAGGTGCTGCACCATTTCACGAAATTCGACGATACGGCTGATACCATCAGGGTTTATGGCATAGCTCCCCTCTGGCACTGTGTAGTGGAAAGGATCATAACCCCAGTTGTACTTATCAAAGGTTTTCAGCTCAGTGACAAGGGCTTGTGCGTCACCGCCGCGCTCGTCAAATTGCGCAAGTATTTGCTCAAGTGTGCGATCGTTAGCAAAGTTTTGGCTGCACAAGCTGATATTAGGCTGCGCGCTACATATTTCACCAACACTCGAGTGCAAATCAAATGCTTCGCCTCGTGCTTCATTAACTGTACCTATGTCAAAGGCAGGTAATAAGTGAACGTGATTAAGTCCTGCCGCTTTTAGGGTGTTGAGATGATTCATACCATCTGAATTTTGCTCGGTAAAAGCCTTGTATTTACCGCGATAAGCCGGATTTGACAGATTTGCTTCGTTGGCACTGAAGTCGCGGATGTGCATTTCATATAACACCGCATCTTCAGGCGCTGTTAATTGGGGTTGCTGCTGCTTGTCCCAGTTTAAGGGTTTAGTGGCTGCGCTGTTAAGGTCAACGATTTGGCTGTATTCACTATTGGTTGAGAGGCTAAGCGAGTAGGGATCTGTTGTGACAATTTGCTCAACGATGCCAGTCGCTGGATGGTATACGCTGATTTGGTACTGATAAAATAGCCCTGCACTGCTGGCCGGCAGGTTGGCTTGCCATGTTCCTGTGTGCTTATCTAGGCTCATCGCCATTTTGGCCGTCTGCGCAGGCGATTTGTCTTGCTTGTATAGCAGCAGGCTCACCGATTGTGCAGTGGGGGCCCAGAGTTTGACACTGATACCGTCACTCTTGATCACCGCTCCCAGATCACTCACTTCATCTGCGTCATTTGCCCCTTGGGTATAAAGCGCGTCAATCACTGCACTGGTTTGTACGTATGTTACGGCTTGTTGCGCACTCGCATTGTTGGCTGATGCTTCATATACGTAGAGCGGCTGCTTTAACCAAGTTTTCGCAGTGTCAGAATCAAGATTCACTTTGAACGCTGGAAACGCCGACAAATGCGGAAATTTAGCGGCGAGTTGCGCGGGTAATTCGATTGCTGCAAGCGCCGTACTTAACTGCTTTTCCCCTAGTGCGCCTGTTTGTGGGTGTATTGGCCGCGTAGCTAATCGATAGCGTTTATTTGAATCAGCATTGGCAAGTACTAACACGTCCTTGCTGAGCCAGTGGGCACTGGCGTTAGCAGTTTGTTGATAGAGGCTAATTGCTTGATTTGTCGTAATTTGGCTAGTTGACGGCTTAGTTGTTGGCTGGCAGCCAGCACTAAGCACAAGTGTCGGTAATAAAATCGCTGGTATTAACTGTTTAGTCGCCAGCGGATTTGATTTTGTCGTGTGTGCGTTATCCATAGAAGATCCCAAAAATTCCCCGATTTATCCTTCACTCGTACTCGTTGTATTCATCCACAACTTTTGTTGTTGAGATAAGGCATGGGCGAATGAACTAATGAGTAAAGTGCTATGTTGTCTTATTGTTTTGCCTAGTTGTTAGATAGTGGTTTTAGGCAAGGTGTTCGGCTTTGATATTCGAAATAGGTCTAGTGGCTTTTATGGTAAAAGGTCTGGCCAGCAAAGACATCATTTGCATACGTATTCAGTCGCTTAACCGCCGGTTAAGTGACAATTACATCTGCAAAATAATTACAATGGTGAAACAACAACAAGCGAAATTTGTTGACATTAAAGCGTTTGCAATGGACGTCTAGCATGCGCCATTTACAAGCTCGCAAATGCAATTGTTTACGCAACAATAAGTGGCGCGGCAACAAGTGATAAAAAACCAGTAAAACGTTAAGCCGCTTGCTTCAAAGAAAAGCCTTTGTGGATGAAACGCAGAGGCTAGCGATCAAATTCAGTAGGCGCTAACAAATAAATAACCCGGGGGAATCAGCAATGCGTTACCTAGTAGCAAGCTTGCTCATCTTATCAAGCAGTCCGTTTTTTGCATCAGCAGTTTATGCTAATCAGAAATATGTTAAGCACAAAGTTGAAGCGCACAGTATTGAGGTCGTCGGTGAAAGCACAAGGTTTACGCTCAAAGCGTATAATACCAATACACTTGAAGCCGTGTTTACCAGTGAACATCACTCATTATTGCCATCTTATGCCATTGCCTCGCAAGCGCAACCTGCCGCGATCAAAGTGTCAGAGACGCCAAACAGTTTGCAAATTGCTAATGGTGATATAACCGCGATAGTTGATAAATCATCACTGGCGATTCGCTATGAAAAGCAGGGTAAGTTGTTACTCACGCAAACGGATTTTACCGATGAACAGTCAGAGCTTTCATTTAGCTTCACAATTAGCGATGAAGAAAAGTTGTTAGGTGGTGGTCAGCGCGTTTTAGGCATGGATCGCAGAGGCCACAAGCTGCCACTGTACAACAAAGCGCATTATGGCTACACCACAGAATCAAGCCAAATGTATTATAGTTTGCCGGCCATTTTATCGTCGAACAAATACATGTTGCTATTTGATAACTCTGCGTCAGGAAGCTTGGACTTAGACAGCACAAAAACCAACACGGTAACGCTTTCTGCGGTTGGCGGTCGGGCGAGTTATATCGTCGTTGCTGACGACACCTATCCAGCACTGGTGAAAAACTATGTTGAGCTAACGGGCAAGCAACCGATGCCGCCGCGTTGGGCGCTTGGCAATTACGCGTCGCGTTTTGGCTATCACACCGAGCAAGAAGTTTATGATGTTGTGGAGCGCTTTAAACAAGAAGATATGCCGCTTGATGCACTGGTCTTAGATTTATACTGGTTTGGTAAAGACATCAAAGGTCATATGGGCAACCTAGCTTGGGATCGCGACGCTTTTCCGACGCCGAAAAAGATGATCGCCGAGTTGCAGGATAGTGGCGTCAATACAGTCGTTATCACTGAGCCTTTTATTCTATCTACCTCAAACCGTTGGCAAGAAGCTGTTGATAACAAAGCACTCGCACTTGATGCGGCTGGAGAGCCTTACCGTTTTGATTTTTATTTTGGTAACACTGGGCTAGTGGATGTGTTTAACGAGCAGGGGACTCAGTGGTTTAATCAAGCCTACACACGTTTAGCTGAGCAAGGTGTCACTGGCTGGTGGGGTGATCTCGGCGAGCCGGAAGTGCACCCAGACGATATATTGCATACCTTGCCAGATGGCACACAAGTACGTGGCAATGTGGTGCATAATGCGTATGGCCATAAATGGGCAGAAATGGTTTATCAACAAAGCCTTGAGCTGCAGCCTAACCAGCGCCCAATGGTGATGATGCGCTCAGGTTTTCTTGGCAGTCAGCGCTATGGGATGATTCCGTGGACGGGAGATGTCAGCCGTTCATGGGGCGGTTTAAAGCCACAAGTCGAGTTAAGCTTACAGATGAGTTTATTCGGCCTAGCTTATACCCATTCTGATCTTGGCGGCTTTGCTGGTGGTGAAGTGTTCGACGCTGAAATGTATACCCGCTGGCTGCAATATGGTGTGTTCCAGCCAGTTTACCGCCCCCACGCGCAAGAACACATTGCGCCAGAGCCAGTATTTCACGATCAACAAACCAAAGAGATTGTCCGTGAGTTTATCAAGCTCAGATATCGCTTAATGCCTTACATTTACACCTTGGCGTATGAAAATAGCACTACAGGTATGCCATTAATGCGTCCGTTAATGTTTGAAAATGAACAAGACTTGTCACTGATCAACGAGGCGAATACGTATTTGTGGGGCGATGCGTTTTTGGTAACCCCAGTGACCGAAGCGGGGGCTAAACAAGTTGATGTTAATTTCCCTAGTGGCGTTTGGTTTGACTATTTCACGGGCAAACAAGTGAATGGCGGTCAAAAGCGTGCTTACCCCGTGCAACTAGCGACACTGCCTGTGTTTGTGCGTGCGGGCAGCTTTGTACCGTCAACAAGCAATATTAAAAACACTAAGGCATACGATCCAAACCATTTGGTATTGAATTTTTACTATCACGAAAGTGTCGAGCAAAGTGAAGGACAACTGTATCAAGATGATGGTATCAGCCCCGATAGTTTAGCCCAGAAGGCTTATCAACTGTGGCAGTTTGAGGCAGACAATAAAGGTAATGAGCTATCAATTGGCTTTGTACAAGCAGGAAATGGTTTTACTGGTTTAGACAAGCACCAAGGAGCAGAATTCGTGATTCATCACTGGACTCATGGCTCCAGTGCGGTGCTTTATGATGGCAAGCCTTTACCTATATTAAAGACCGAGCGCGCCTACACTTTGGCAAGCATGGGGGCGTTCTGGGATGAGCAGTCTAACACCATAAAAGTGAAATTAACGTTAGCTGATGCTCGCCATAAGTTAGTGGTTCAAAAGTGATGACTCAAATTAATCGGCGAGTAAATCAGTTAAATCGCCAATCGATTAAGTAAGCCGTTCGCAAAGTAAAACAGCCAATTTAGATAATTGGCTGAATACGCCTTCAATGTCTATTGTGACAAAACAGCTAGTTTGCATACGTATTCAACTAACTGCGATGTGATGCCTAGTTTATTGTTTACCAGTTTTACTAATGCTCAACATCACACCTGAACCATAATTGTGTTTTGTATGCTGTTAATGCTTGCGCAATCCGCCTATATCCCTTTAAAAACAGTTCTTTTCGACAAAAACATGCAGCTTAGATGAAACAAGCTAATTGCTATTTGTATGATAAATGACGTCATTTCCAAGCATTACCAACTAAATTTGAAAGCGCTTACACATCGATTTTGCTGGGCTTGTTGGAGCTTACGTGCGAGATGAATACGTATGCAAAATATGTTTTTAGGTAAGGGTGCAAATTACTATTAGCATATCTATCTGTAACCAACACTTACCGCAGTAAAGAGGCCAGATAGAAAAATCAATTATTAACAAAAAGTCATTCATCAGCTGGATGCTGAAAACAATTAAAACAACAAGGATGAACGGGGGAGAAACCTACATGTTAAAATTCAAACCAAGCAAAGTCACACTTGCCATGGTTTCTGGTGGCCTAATGGCAACCAGCTTACCAGCACTTGCACAAAACGCTGATGAACAAGCGGCAGAGCAAGAAGTTGAAATTATTGAAGTACGTGGTATCCGTGGCTCATTACAACGCGCACAAGCGATTAAAATGAGCGAAACTTCGATTGTTGAAGTACTTTCCGCGGAAGATATTGGTAAATTACCAGATACTTCAATTGCAGAATCTTTATCGCGTTTGCCGGGCGTTACTGGCGAGCGTCGCAACGGCCGTACCAGTGGTTTGTCAGTACGTGGTTTCAATGAAAACTTCGTTGCTACTTCCCTGAATGGCCGTGAACTATTAGGTATGGGTGATAACCGTGGTGTTGAGTTTGACTTATACCCAACTGAAATTGTCTCAAACATTGTCGTTTACAAGTCACCTGAAGCGGGTTTGTTAAACCAAGGTATTGGTGGCACGATTGACTTACAAACCGTTAGCCCGCTAAACACGACAGAGCGCACCTTAGCGTTTAACGCGTCATATGAAGAAAATGGCGACGAAGCCGCTAACCCTGACTTTGACAACAACGGCCATCGCTTATCGTTCAACTATGTTGATAAGTTTATGGATGACACCTTAGGTTTAGCACTTGTTATCGCATCACAAGAAACGCCACGTCAGGAAGAGCAATTCCGCGCGTGGGGTGACGGCGACTACGCCATTGACCCAGACGGCAACTTTATTATTGGTGGTCACGACTCTTTCGTTCGTTCAGCCATGTTAGAGCGTGATTCAATAGCGGCTGTTGTTGAATATGCACCAAGTGATGATTTAACAATTCAATTTGATGCTCTTTACATTGATTTTGAAGAAAACGATGTTAAACGCGGCTTGGAAGAAGGTTTAATTTGGGGCGGTGTTAACTATACCTCAACCAATATCGAAGACGGCTTCGTGACCTCAGGTTTTTACGATGGCTTTAACTCGGTTATTCGCAACGATGGTTTAAGCCAAGAAGCAGAGCTAACCACGTTTGGCTTAAACATTGAGTATGCGATTAACGACGATTGGACGTTAATCGCAGATTTCTCAACGGGTAAAGTTGAGAAAGACATTATTGACGTGGAAAGTTATTCAGGTGTTGGCCGTGCCGGTACCGATGGTCGCCCAACGCCAGCGCGCTCGTGGCAACAAACCTCGTCAGGTATTTTCTTTAGCCCACATCCCACACTACCTGACTTGGATTACACGGATGAAAACCTTATTCGTTTAGCTGGCCCGCAAGCATGGGGAGCGCCGGTTATTGGTGCTACCGCACAAGACGGCTTTATTAACCGTCCAACGTTCGAAGAAGACTTAGACGCTGTGCGTTTCGAAGTGAATGGGGTGCTTGAGTACGGTATTGTTTCTGGCTTAACTGCTGGTGTCGCGTATGCTGATCGTAGAAAAGAAAAAATTAATGAAGGTGATTATTTAACGGCACCGACTTTCCCTAGTGACGGCCCAATCCCAGACGTACTTGGTGTGGCAGATCTAAGCTTCCTTGGTTTAGGGGGCGTGCTAGCATACGACAGTGTTGGCTTATACCGCAGCGGCTATTACACAGAAACACCAGCATCATTGGTACAAACAGATCGCTTGGGTGATACCTACACAGTGAACGAAGAGCAAACGACTGTTTACGTGAAACTAGACTTAGACGCTGAATTTGGTGGCGTTTATATGACGGGTAACTTTGGGTTGCAATACGTCGATGTTGACCAAGAATCGTTTGGTTTCTCAACAGTTGAAAATTTGCAAGGTTTTGTCGAAGCAACACCTGTAAGCGGTGGTGATTCCTATGGTGATTTATTACCAACGCTTAACTTGAGTTTTGAAGTCGCTGAGAACCAATTTGTTCGCACCGCAATGTCAAAAGTCATAACTCGACCTCGTATCGATGATATGCGCCCGAATGCACGCGCTACTTTTGCATACAATGACACTCAAATTAGTAATCCAAACCCATCTAATGGTCCTTGGAGTGGTGGCTCTGGTAACCCGCTGTTAAAACCGTACGAAGCGAACCAGTTCGATTTGTCTTACGAAAACTACTACACTGACGATGGTTACTTTGCGGCAACTTTTTTCTATAAAGACATAAAAAACTGGCACCGTAGTACGTCAATTCTAACTGACTTTACACCAGTATATATTCCTTCACTTCACCAAGCGTCTAATGGTGATGCACCAGCTACGCTAAATGGCTTTGTTGATGCTAATATTGATGGTTTTGAAGGCTTTGTCCGTGGCTACGAATTCCAAGCGAGCTTACCATTGCGTATAGTTACAGACGCGCTTGATGGCTTTGGTATTGTCGCCAGTGCTACCTACTTGGATGGTCAGTTAGAAGAAAATATTGAAGCAGAGATCCCGGCTGGTCGAATTCCTGGTTTATCTGAAGAATCATACTCATTCACAGCCTACTACGAAAACAACGGTTGGGAAGTGCGTATCTCAGGGACTAAACGAGATGATTATGTATCCGAAACCCGAGGTACTAGCTTAGCACTGGCCGAAGTTCCAAGACTAGGCATTGAGCTTTGGGATGCGCAAATTGGTTACGACTTTGATGCCTCAGGCATTGAGTCATTAAAAGGTTTACGTATTACCTTACAAGGCCAAAACTTAACTGATGAAGACGATACAGAAGTAAATGGTGACGATGCAAGGCTAATCGTTCGCAACCAGTCATTCGGTCGTAACTTTATCTTAGGCTTAAACTACCGTTTCTAAGTTGATACGGTAAACCTAGCGAATAAAAACCTGCTAAATTCCTCTTTAGCAGGTTTTTTTGTTTTTTATGCTGATATAACTCGCATTATTTATTTCAGTTGGTATTTATTTAATTGCTACTTATCTTAATTAGTATTCCGCTAATTTTGGGTACACTGATAACAATGACAAACGGCTAAGACAACAAATAACGACAATTGGCATCGACAATTTACAACAAAGCATATGACTAATAATACAAACTCACATCAAGTCCCTGTCTCACATGAAACTAATGTGGCCGACAATCAGCAAATCCGTAAAGTGGTGATTCTCGGTGGTGGCACGGCGGGCTGGATATCTGCCGCCTTGCTGAAAAAGCTACTCGGTGAAGCAGTAGCGATTGAATTAGTAGAATCTCAAGAGATAGGTACAGTTGGAGTTGGTGAAGCCACCATTCCGCCGATCCAAGTGCTCAACACTGTACTTGGTATCAATGAAGCCGAGTTTTTACGTGAAACCAAGGCTACCATCAAATTAGCGATTCGCTTTGAGAACTGGAAACAGCAAGGGCATCAGTATTATCACTCGTTTGGCGCGATTGGCAAAAGCATGGCGTTTTGTCACTTTCATCACTTGCTAAAACGCGCTGGCGGTTTAGAGGATGAGTCTCAGCTTTGGCAATATGATTTAAACTACTTGTGCGCTGAGGCAGGCAAGTTCGCCAAAATCAAAACGAAAGATCCGATAATCGATATGCCATATGCGTATCACTTTGATGCGGGATTATATGCAAAGTACCTGAGAAAATTCAGTGAAAAGCTTGGTGTTGTGCGCACTGAGGGGCTAGTTGAACGCGTCAACCAGTGCGCCGATTCTGGCAATATCAAAGAATTAATACTGAAAAGCGGTCAAGTGGTTGCAGGTGATTTATTTATTGACTGCTCTGGCTTCAAAGGGCTGCTAATTCAACAAACATTGCGCACAGGGTACGAAGACTGGAGCCAATGGCTGCAATGTGACAGTGCACTGGCTGTGCCGTCTGAACGTCATGAAAAAACAGCGCCTTATACCCGCTCAATTGCCCACAGTGCTGGCTGGCAATGGCGTATTCCATTGCAGCATCGCAACGGTAATGGTTTGGTTTATTCAAGTAGGCATTACTCCGAGCAAGAAGCCAGCGATATTTTGCTCAGTCACTTAGACACTAAGCCACTGGCAGACCCTAAGCCAATTCGCTTTCAGACTGGGCGCCGCTACCAGCAATGGCATAAAAACGTGATTGCCGTTGGCCTTTCTAGCGGTTTTTTAGAGCCATTAGAGTCTACTAGCATTCATTTGATCCAATCCGCCGTTGTGCGCTTGGTTCATTTATTTCCGCATTGTGGAATTACTGCGGATGTGGTGGATGAATACAACAAACAATCGAAAGTTGAGTTCGAGCAAATACGCGACTTTTTAATTTTGCACTACCATGTCACTGAGCGTACCGATAGCCAATTCTGGCGCGATATGCGGGCCATGGATATACCTGATAGCTTACGCCATAAAATTGCACTGTTTAAAGAGAATGGCCGACTGTTTCGCGATCAAAACGATTTGTTCCTCGAAAATTCTTGGCTACAAGTGATGGTGGGGCAGGGGATTTTACCTAAAGATTATCACCCTATGGCAAACAGTATGTCGCTTGATTATATCGAGGAAACGCTGAAAAAGATTAAAGCCATTAAAGCTGATCCTGTTAGTAAGCTGCCCTCACATGATGAGTTCTTAGCCCACTACTGTCAGTTAAAAAAATAGCTGTCGGTTGGGAAAGTCGATGTTAATCAGGGCAATAATTGCCAGTTTAGAAATTAGCTAGGATCATACATTTAATGGACAAGCCATTTCACATTGTCATTCTAGGAGGCGGTACCGCTGGCTGGATGGCCGCAAACTTATTTGCCAAGCGCTGGGGAAACAAGGTGAAACTGACCTTAGTGGAATCCCCTGATGTGGGCATTATTGGTGTGGGTGAGGGCTCTACGCCTAGCTTGAAACGCTTTTTTGACATCTTAGGTATTGAAGAAAGCCAGTGGATGCCCCGTTGTCAGGCAACGTATAAGCTCAATATCCGTTTTAATGATTGGTCACCAGCATCTGGCATTCAAAGTTATAGTCATCCATTTCCGGCGCAGGTAGACACCTTTACCAAGCGCGCCTTTATGGTAAACGCGCAAACTCGCCGTATGGGGCTAGCTACCCATACTCAACCAGAAGATTTTTTGCTTAACGGGGTGCTTGCTGGCCAAGGTAAAGGCCCTAAGGTTGGTGCTCATTTCCCTTTTACACAGGAATACGGCTATCACTTTAACTCGGCGCTGCTCGGTGAATTTTTGGCGGAATTTGCCGAGCAGCAAGGGGTTAGTTACCGTCAAGTACACATTGCGCAGGTAAACCGTGCTGAAAACGGTGATATTTCGACCTTGGTTACCGATAACGGTGAACCATTGAGTGCTGATTTTTTTGTTGATTGCACTGGTTTTGCTGGGCTGTTGATGGATAAAACACTGGGTGTTGCGTTCACCCCATACAAAGAGAATCTGTTTAACGATTCAGCTGTAGTGCTACAAACGCCATATTCGCCAGAGCAGGCAAGTCGAATTCCCGTTGAAACAGAGTCTACCGCGCTATCCGCTGGCTGGTGCTGGAAAATCCCCCTAACTGAACGCTTTGGTAACGGTTACGTTTATAGCCAAGATTTTATTAATAAGGAGCAAGCGGAGCAGGAATTTAGACAGCACTTAGGTGTACTTGATGACAGCGCTCAAGTGCGCCATTTAACCATGAAAGTAGGGCGCTTGAATGAACACTGGTCGCATAATTGCCTCGCACTTGGCTTATCACAAGGTTTTATCGAGCCACTTGAAGCGACGGCCTTGCATTTAGTGCAGGTGAGCATTGAGCTATTTATTCAGCAATTAGAAGCGGGGCAGTTTAGTGCCAAGCATCGGGCGAAATACAACGAACTTGTTAGCGAGCGTTTTGAGCGAGTGCGCGATTATATCGTTGCCCACTATAAGCTGAATACTCGAAATGACAGCGATTATTGGCGTGCTAACCGCGACAATATGGCGCTTTCAGATTCGCTCAAAGAAATACTGCACGTGTGGTATAGCCGGGGCGACCTTGCTAAAGAAATTGCGCGACAAGATATCAGTAGTCATTTTGACGAAATCTCTTGGCACTGTTTACTTGCCGGTTATGGTGCTTTCCCGCCGTTACACCCAAACCAGCCGGGCAAAGGGGACTTATATCAGGAAAAAGGTATAAAAGAATTTTTGGCGGGATGTGCGTTAAATTTTAGTGCGCACCACAATAATTTAGCTGATTTAGTTTAAGGCGGTGTAATCATATAAAACCATTGCAGGCGCCAACAAGTTGTGAAAAACTAACCAAGTTACAATTGCTTGTAATCTTTATTAAAAGGAATTAATTATGTCTTAGATTCGCATAATAAGTGCAATTTCTCAGGTTAGGTGGCCAGCTGTTATAGTTCGGCTACTTTCTCGCCAAAGGAAATAGCCTTATGAACTACAAACAGCTGACACAAGCTGAACGATACCAGATTTACGCTTTGTTAAAAGCAAAACATAGTCAAAAAGAGATAGCTGAAATTTTAGAGCGCAGTCCGTCATCCATTTCACGCGAGATACGACGCAATAAAGGATTGAGGGGCTATCGACCAAAACAAGCTCACCAATTGGCTAAACAAAGACGTCAATCGGCTACTAAGTCAGTCAAAATCACAGAGCAGGTCCAAGGTTGGATTAAGTGGTTGCTTGAGCAAGACTTTAGCCCAGAGCAAATTACTGGACGGATTAAATTAGAAGAAAAGCTTTCCCTGCACCATGAGAGTATTTACCGCTATATTTATCAGGATAAAGCCCAAGGTGGTCAACTGTATAAATCTCTCACCAGAGCAGGTAAAAAATACCAAAAACGCTATGGCCGCTATAGTAAGCGTGGCCAACTTGTGAACCGTGTCGGTATTGATGAACGCCCAGCGGTAGTTGACACAAAATCTCGTCTTGGTGATTGGGAAGGTGATACTGTTATAGGAAAAGGGCGCCAACACGCCTTTGTCACACTGGTTGAGCGAAAGACACTTTATACCGTTGTTAGGCGTATTGAGAGCAAACATGCTGATATTACAGCAGACGCTATCATTGATAGTGTTATGCCACTCAAAGAAAAGGTACTGACGATTACCTTCGATAATGGTAAAGAATTTGCTCAACATGAGCGAATTGCTCAAGCGCTAGAAGCGGATGTGTACTTCGCCCACCCTTACGCTTCGTGGGAGCGAGGTATCAATGAGAATACTAACGGTTTACTGCGACGTTACTTTCCCAAAGGCACAGACTTTATGGCGCTTAGTGAAGAAGAAATTCAGGCGGCAGTTGATAAGCTCAATCACCGCCCAAGAAAGACAAGAGGTTATAAAACACCTTATGAATTATTTACCGGTCAGCCAGAGAAATTAGTGGCTGCATAAACGATTGCACTTATTAGTTGAATTCAAGTGTTGAAAAAAGCTGGATTTGCGCTTTTAGCGCTCGCCTTCCCTCTAACTGCCGCTGCGCAATGGTCAATTGGTACTGGTTATGCAAACCTATCTTCTGACGATGATGGCCTAGACGTGTCATTAAGTGCTGTTTACGGCTCCGTAAGTTATTACCATAAAATTGAAAATACTCAGTGGACAGTGACACCAGAATTACGTTTCGGAATTGGTTTAAACGATGATGAAGTGTTTGATGTCGACTTTGAAATTGATCGTTTTGTGGCCTTATCGGTGAAGGGGCAATATCAGGCGGCAGACAACTTTTACCTATTTGTTATGCCAAGTTATGCTGATGTCAAAATTGAAGCATCGTTTCGCGGCTCGTCAGCAAGTGATTCAGAGTCTGAATTAGGATATGGTGTTGGCGCTGGCTTTAATATTACGGAGCAGTCTTTGCTTGAATTTTCATTTGAGCAGTATGACGATACAGACTTATTAACGGCCAGTATACATATGAAGTTTTAGACTGGTTGCGTGAAGGTTAAAAAAGACAGGACGCTTACGCGTCCTGTTTTGTTTGAATTTAGCATTCAAACACTAATTGCCAAGTTGATAAATCACCACACTCAGTGGTGCCATGGTTAGATTGAATTGATTACCTTGAGCACTGTGTTTAGCGGGCGCAGATTGATAAACTAACTTATCAGCATTCGTTGACAACAGCATATTCGCCGAGCTTTGGTGGTTCGCAGTATTAAACGCGATAAGGTATTGCTCACCCGATGGCAATGTGCGCGTAACGGCAAAAATTTCCGCTTTATCATTGCTATACACAACGTGCTGTTGCCCGTATCGCAATACTGGGTGTGCTTGATAAACTTCCGCCATCTCTTTAAGCGCTAAATACAAAGGATGCGCTTGGTCAAAATTGTCGTCAGCCGTTGTTTTATCTGTACCGAGTAAGTCATCATCATTGTAACTGGCGACTTGTGAAGGCATCATATCTTGGCGTGAGTCGTGATTACCGCCATCACCGACAAAGCCCTGCTCACTGCCGTAATAAGTCACGGGAATGCCACGCAAAAAGTACATCATTTGGTGAGCTTGCGTTAAGCGCGCAACTTTTTCTGTCTCACTGTAGTTGTGATCACTTTCTGCTAAGTACCACGCAAACCGGCCAAAGTCATGATTGCCAACAAAATTCAGCAGTTGGTTTTCGTCGCTATCGTGGTCGCGGTACTTGCTGTCTTGCGCGAATAAATTTGCCAATTCACGCGTACCTTTTTGGTCAACAAGTACATTTCGCACCGCAAAAGCAAAACCAAAGTCGAGTACTGACGGTACTTTGCCTTCTGTGGTGAATCGGCTCAGTACCTCTGGGTTGCCATCAAAGACTTCACCAAACATAAAGAATTTCGGTAACCCTTGCGCTTTCGCATGCTCGACTAGCGCTGGTGAGAATGCCTGCCAAAATTCGATATTAACGTGCTTAACGGTATCGATACGAAAACCATCGGGCTTGAATTCGGTGATGATATCTTTGAATACTTCTGTTAACCCAGCCACTACCTCTGGATCATCAGTATTAATATCGTCTAAGCCAAAGAAGTCGCCATAAATTGAGTTTTCACCTTCAAACGTTGAATCCCCTTGGTTGTGATAATACTTGGTCTCGTTAAGCCACTCGGGAACTTTAAGGTTCTCCATACCTGCGGGTACAAACGGCGTGTATTTGTCGCCTGCGGCAACTTGTGCCAGCGATTTATACTGGCACTGTTGTTCGCCATCAGAAAAGGCAACTTCGCCTTCACCATGGCATTCTTTATAGCGGATCACATCAGCCGTGTGGTTGGTAATAATATCGAAGAATACTTTGATGTTTTCATTGTGCGCCGTATCAATAAACTGTTTTAGATCGGCATTAGTGCCTAAGTGTGGGTCTATTTCCGTGAAGTCGAGTACCCAATATCCGTGGTAGCCAGAAACATCCCCTTGCACGGCTTGGTTTCGTAAAATCGGGGTTAGCCAAATGGCGGTAATGCCCATCTCTTTCAGGTAAGGGATTTTCGCCGTTAGCCCTTTAATATCTCCGCCGTGGTAATAACTTTTGCTGCTTTTATCAAAGCCACCTTGCGAAATGGCAATGGTTTCTGAGCCATTGTCATTACTGGTGTCGCCATTGTGAAAACGATCTGGCATGACAAAGTAAAAAACATCGTCTTGGATATCGCGGTTTAGATAGTGCGGCAGTGTCGAAGTGTTTTCTTGCTCGACAATCGCTGTGTTGTTATCGCTTTCGTTCGAGTTATTTGAATCGTTACAGGCGGACAGTGCTAGCGTTACGCTCAAGGCCAAGCTTGAGAGGACGAGAGGCTTGTTAAGTTTCATCATAGTGGCGTCGATTAGTTGTTATTTATTTTGTATTTTAGCGTCAAATTATCGCGTCATTACCTGTTTGGAAACACACTACATACGTATGCAAAGCTTATTGTATTAGCGATGCGGTTGCATACGTATGCAGGGCGTTCACATAGCAGGCCAGATACCAGATACTGAGCAGCATCAATAACTAACGATTGTTCATCGTGAGCACAGAAGATTGGGGGAAGCAGTACTTCTTAACTCGCGAGTGAAACAACATGGAATTCTCATGCAGCAACAACCTTGGTGGCGCGGTGCCGTTATCTATCAAATTTATCCTCGCAGTTTTATGGATGCCAATAATGACGGCATCGGTGATTTACAAGGTGTCATTGCAAAGCTGCCTTACATTAAAAGCCTAGGCGTTGACGCCATCTGGATTTCGCCGTTTTTCAAATCACCAATGAAAGACTTTGGTTACGATATTAGTGACTATCGCGATATCGATCCTATGTTCGGCACCATGGCAGACTTTGATGAGCTAATGGCTGATGCCAAAGCGAAAGACATTAAAGTGATTATCGACCAAGTGCTAAGCCACACGTCAGACCAACACCCTTGGTTCTTGGAAAGCCGCGAAAGTCGCGATAACCCAAAAGCTGACTGGTATGTATGGGCAGATGCCAATCAAGACGGCTCACCGCCGAACAACTGGTTATCGATTTTCGGTGGCGTGGCATGGCAATGGGAGCCAAGACGCCAGCAATATTATTTGCATAACTTCTTAACAGAGCAGCCAGATCTGAACTTCCATAACCCAGAAGTGCGTAAGCACGTATTGGAAAATGTTGAATTTTGGCTGAAAAAAGGCGTCGATGGCTTCCGCTTAGATGCCATCAACTTTTGCTTCCATGACAAATTACTGCGTGATAACCCAGCTAAACCGATAGCAGAGCGCAAAGGCCGTGGTTTTAGTGAAGACAACCCATATGCCTTCCAATATCATTACTACAACAACACTCAGCCAGAGAATGTCGAATTTATGGAAGAAATTCGCGCCTTAATGGATCAGTACCCCGGTGTTGTGACCTTGGGCGAAATTTCATCGGAAGACTCACTGCAGACGATGGCCGAATACACTGAGGGTAACAAACGCCTGCACATGGCGTATAGTTTTGAATTGCTCACGGAAGATTGTGCACCGACCTATATTCGCGACACGATTGAAGAGTTAGAAAACAACATGGCAGACGGTTGGCCGTGTTGGGCGGTTGGCAACCACGATGTACAGCGAGTAGCAACACGTTGGAATAAAGAAGACAAGCGCAATGTCAATCCCGCACAGGTTAAAATGTTTAATGCTATGTTGGCCTCGCTGCGTGGCAGTGTTTGCAGTTATCAAGGTGAAGAGCTTGGTTTGGTGGAAGCTGAGCTAAGCTTCGAGCAGCTGCAAGACCCCTATGGCATTACGTTTTGGCCAAACTTCAAGGGCCGCGACGGGTGTCGTACACCTATGCCTTGGCAACAAGGCGAAATTAACGGTGGCTTCTCGGCGGCTAAGCAACCTTGGCTACCGGTTGTAGAAAGCCAGTTAGCAAGCGCGGTTGATGCACAGCAAGGCGTTGAAAATTCAATGTTAACTCATTACCAACAGTTTATGGCGTGGCGCAAACAGCAACCTGAGCTATTGTACGGTGATATTGAGTTTATCCAAGCCGATGCACAATTGCTGGCGTTTATACGTGAATATGAGGGGCAAAAAGTGCTCGCTATTTTCAACTTTAGCAATGAAACGGTCAGTTTCTCGCACCAATCGCTACAGCCACTTGCATCGATGACAGGGCATGGGTTTGCACAAGCTAATGTAGACAATGAACAGGTGACATTAGCCGGTTTTGGCGCGGCGTTTTATCGCCAAGGTTAATACTGGTTGCAATTAACAGTTACCTTAATCGCAGGACGCAAACACAAACCTCAAGCACTAAACTCCAGCACATAACTCAAGCATAAAAAAAGAGAGCCAGTAGACACTGGCTCTCTTTTTTCATCCATTGGCAAGGGCGTAAGCTCTTGTGAGGTCTGATAAAATTATCATTCCTAGATAACGCCTTTTACTTCTTGTTTCAACGTTAACCGTCTCGTCGCCAGCTTTTTTCGTCGCCATTATACTATTCAGCGGGATAACGTCCGCAGCATCTAAACTCTTATTTTCTATTCCATTTATATCGTTATTTGCCGTATAAAAAGCGAGCGAACAGTCTGCGGTAATTTCGTCCGTTTAACCTTAGTTTTTAAGTGGTAACGTCATTGCTGCTATCGCGCTATAACGCTAAGTTTGAGAAATGTAATCAAAAATTCACATTGTAAATTCAATGTTAGCATTTTTATGCGCTCAGTTTTTACGCTAATGAGTTGCTTGAATTGTGAGCGATTCGCTCAACGAATAGTAAGAAATTAAAAATTTTTTATCGTTAATAACTATTACGAAAATATTCGCATAGAAAATGTTCACTGTATGCCATGTAGACAGCGTGGTTTCTAGGTTTGAGCGTTTTAGCTGAGCTGGGTAAGTATTCAATTGTTTCGTAGAACTAGTTAGAAAACTGGTGATTCCTTGCATAATTCCTCGCTTTTCACAACCGAGCCTCTTGTAAAGCCCTATTAGCTGTTTTATAAATAATTGAACTTAGTCGTTTTGTGTTGCTGCGTATAATCGCCAAACATGCACTGAGCGAAAAAATAATAAGTACGCAAAGACGTACCAAACATAACAATAACTAGTTAAAAAATATAACCATAAATTTGGGAAGGAAATAACATGTCTACTACATTCCGTGCTGGCGCATTAGCCCTAGCTGTGGGCGCTGCGCTGGGGACTACCCCGGCCTACGCTTTCGACGATGATGCTGCTGTTGAAGAAGTTGAAAAAATCGTTGTTGTTGGTTCACGTGCAGCGCCGCGTTCAATTGCCGACTCCGCTGTACCTGTGGATATCGTTGGTGGTGATGAACTAGGTAAATCCGCTTCAAGCGATATGCTCGACCAATTAGTGAGCTCTGTACCGTCATTTAACGTGCGTGCACAGCCTATTTCAGATGCGGCAACGCTCATTCGCCCGGTTAACTTACGCGGCTTATCTTCAGATTCAACCCTTGTGCTTGTTAATGGTAAACGCCGCCATCGCGCGTCAGTTATCGCGTTCCAAGGTGGTGGTGTTAACGATGGTGCCCAAGGTCCTGATATTTCAGTTATCCCGTCAGTTGCGTTAAAACAAGTTGAAGTATTACGTGACGGTGCGGCGGCGCAATACGGGTCAGATGCTATCGCGGGTGTAATGAACTTCGTATTAAAAGACGATGCCGACGGTGGTTCACTATCAATTAAACGCGGTGAATTTTACGAAGGTGACGGGGCAACGACAACGGTAGACGGTAACATTGGTTTACCATTCACCGACGATGGCTCTGTTAACTTGAGCTTCCAGTACAAGCAAGCTGATGCGACCAGCCGCTCGGTGCAGCGTGCTGATGCACAAGGTTTATTTGATGCGGGCAACTCGGCCATTCAAAACCCTGCACAAATTTGGGGTAACCCTGAAATTGACGACGACATTACTTTGTTTGGTAACGTAAAACTTGATTTGGGCGATGATAAAGAATTTTACTTATTTGGTAACTACGCAGAGCGTGACGTTACTGGCGGTTTCTACTACCGTAACCCACACAATCGCAGTAATGTTTACTCTATTGACGGCGGTCAAACCCTCCTGGTGGGTGATGTTGCACAAGCAACGCAAGGTGCAGAGCGCACCTGTGCTGTAGTACCTGCAAACGTGCCAAATGTACTGAATACGCAAGCCTACCTAGACATGGTAGCTGATCCTAACTGTTTCTCAATGAACCAGATTTTCCCTGGTGGTTACACACCGCAATTCGGCGGCAACATCACAGATACATCGTTAACCGCAGGTGTTAAAGGTGATATTCAATCGGGTATCTTGGAAGATTGGTTCTTTGATTTAAGTGGCTCCGTTGGCCGCAACGAATCAGATTTCTTCTTGAAAAATACCCTGAACCCGTCACTTGGCTTATCAACGCCAGTTGATTTTGATACGGGTAAATATATTCAGTTAGAAAAAACCTTTAACTTTGATTTAGTAAAAGGTGTAGATATTGGTTTGGAAGAGCCGTTAAACGTGGCTACGGGTATTGAATTCCGCGAAGAAAGCTTTGAAATTATCGCCGGTGAAGAAGCATCTTGGATCGCTGGCCCATATGCAGATCAAGGCTTCAATATCGGTTCTCATGGCTTTGCTGGCTTCTCGCCAGACGCGGCAGGTAGAAATGACCGCCGTAACTGGGCTGCCTATGTGGACTTAGAAGCCTA
Organism: Thalassotalea euphylliae; assembly: GCF_003390335.1. Classification (NCBI taxonomy): domain Bacteria; kingdom Pseudomonadati; phylum Pseudomonadota; class Gammaproteobacteria; order Alteromonadales; family Colwelliaceae; genus Thalassotalea; species Thalassotalea euphylliae. The sequence continues at coordinate 3,716,012 of NZ_QUOU01000001.1, read as the reverse complement.
CTTAACTGAAGACTTTATGGTAGGTGGTGCACTACGTTGGGAAGACTTCACCACGTTTGGTAGCACAACGAACTACAAGCTAACAGCACAGTACTCGTTAACCGAAGAAGTGTCACTTCGTGCATCAACAAGCACAGGTTTTAGAGCGCCAACTGTGGGTCAAGCAAACGTAGTAAACACGGCGACGTCATTGGTTAATGGTGAGCTAATCCAAAGCTTTACGGCGCCACCAACTGATCCGCTAGCGGCATTCTACGGTGGTACAGAACTTCAACCAGAAGAATCTGAATCGTATGCAGCTGGTCTTGTTTACTCATCAGGTGACTTCTTCTTAACAATTGATGTTTACAACATTGAAGTGGAAGATCGCATCGCACAATCAAGCCAAATTAGTGTTCGTCCACAAGACTATGATGAGTTACGCGCACTAGGCGTGCAAAACCCTGAGTTAATTTCAGCGGTAACGTACTTCGCTAATAACTTCGATACAACCACACGTGGTGTCGATATTGTAGCCAACTACTCGATGTCGTTAATGGGCGGCGATACCCAGTTCTCACTTGCCTATAACTTCAACGAGACGGAAGTTGATAGCCGAGACCCAATTATCGACCCTATTTCAGGTAACCCAGTGTTAGACGATAACGGTGAGCTGCAATTCGTAACGACAGACGGTAAAGTGCGTCGTTTAGAAGAGGGCATGCCAGACCACCGCGCAACTTTCACAGTTAGCCAAACTTGGGATGAGGTTGCAGCTTTTGTTCGCTTGAACTACTTTGGTGAATACTACGCTGTGCACGCAGATGATACATCTGAGCAATTCTCAGAAACAGCCGATGCAGCAGTAACAGTTGATCTAGAAGCTAGCTACTTTATCAACGATATGTTTACGGTATCAATTGGTGCAAGTAACATCTTTGATCAAGAAGCAGAAGAGCTGCAAAACGGTGTACCTGAAATCTTAGGTGGGCAGTACTACGAAAGTGGTCCATTCGACTACAACGGTGGTTTCTACTACGCGAAGTTAACGTATAACTTCTAATCGCGTAGCCATACCATAAGCCCCTGTGATACGGGGTACCGCACTGAAAAAGTCCTGAGCGCAGTTTGCACTCAGGACTTTTTGTTTTTTCCTTCGGTTAATGCCGACAGTTTCCGATGAGTACTTGAGAATAAATTTGGATTTTCTTGAGGTGATTGGTTCGCACGTAGAGTCTAGCGTTACATACAAAAACAGCCCTCATGCACTAAGTAAATCATCAAAACTCTGCTAATTTTTGAGTGTGGCTGGTTGATAGTGGCGTGTTAATAGTGGCTTGGTGATTCGCAAACGCGCTAAGTCATGCGCTTGAATAAGCTTGCCACCTGATGTGAACAAGTTTAAATAAGGAGATTTTATGTTATTCGTCACTAACAGAATCCCCAACGAGGGCTACCAGACCAAGATAGGTCGAGAATTGACGTTCGATTTGCAAAATACAACACCGTCAAAGCATTTGTTTTTTTGTAAGCGTTCGCCAGATAACAAGAAATATTTTGAAGAGGGGAGTGCCAGCTTTTTTACTCAACTCAAGGCATTATCAGAAAAAACACAAGTGCTGCTTTATATTCACGGCTTTAACAACACCGATGAAGCTGATATTTTCCCAAATGCATTGGCACTGGAAGAGCAGATAAATCAATACGCTAACCAAGAATTAGTCAAAGTCGTCCCTATTATTTGGCCTTGTGATGACGATTCTGCACTGGCGTTTATCGATGATTACTGGGATGACCAACATGCGGCAGACGCCAGCGGTAAGTTGTTTTATCGGTTGTTTGGTAAGTTTGTCAGCTGGCAAAAACAACTGGTGCAACAAGGTGATGAATGCCATAAACGGATCAATGTTTTGGCGCATTCAATGGGCAATCGCGTCTTGATGAATACGCTGTACGAGTGGGCAAAAGCACAGGGCGATGTGCCACAGCTCTTTCGCAATGCCTTTCTTATTGCCGCAGACATTGAAAATGAAGCCTTGGAAAAAGGCGAGAAAGGGCAGCATATTGTTGATTCAGCGCGTAATGTGGTGATCTACTATGCCAATGACGACCTTGCCATGCCGGCAAGTAAAGTGGCTAACCTAAAAAACAAAACCCTGTCTCGACGGCTGGGCATGACAGGTGCCGAAAATCTCAATAAACTGCCCAAGAAGGTCTATCAAGTGGACTGCGATAACTTTAATAACACCATTGATAAACCTAAAGGTCATACTTACTTTCTCCACCGAGGCTCAAAACAAACCCCAGTGATCAAGCATATGGCCGAGGCGATAAAAACGGCTCGAGTCCATCCCAGTGAGCGAGAATACGAACTGCCATACCCATAACAACGGGTTAAAGTCGCTTGGTTAATACCGTTTAGTTAATACCGCTTAGTTAACAGCGACTTGTATGATTGGGTTAGTTACCAAGCGTTCATCTGTGCTCGACCACGGCCTACTCAGGGCAGATATAATCGGCTTTGTATTGGCTAATACTCAATAATTTGGCTTTATTCATCGCCTCTTTGATCGCTTTACCCTGTAGCCCTTGCGCGACAAAAGGCTTGGCGCTTACTTGTCGACACAGATTGGCTAACTCGGTTAAGTAAGCTGCTTGCGGGTAGTCGTTGTGTTCTGCGCCCAATCGCCCAAGGCTATCGGCTTGGCAGACTAAGAGAATGTCATTGAATAACTCAGGCTTGCGCTGGTATTCACATTGCTCGAGGATACGCAGCACTGTGCTTGGTTTTAGCTCGAAAGCGCGATGCACATTGAGGTGAAATTGCGACACTTTCACGGCGAGCAGTTTGTAGTCGTTAGGAACTTTTAAACGCGCTGCGACTTGTTCGATAACGGCAACGCCCGCTTGTTCATGGCCATAGTGCTTTGGCCATTTCTCTGCTGGCGTTAGCCCTTTCCCCAAGTCATGACAAAGCGCGGCAAATCGCACTTTGGGGTCGTTTGATAGCTTGACCGCTTGTTGAAGCACGAGCAAGGTGTGAATGCCGGAGCAAATTTCTGGGTGGTGCTGTGCTGGATTGGGGATCCCCCAGAGTTTATCTAGCTCAGGCCATAGTGCTTTTAGCGCGCCACATGCTCTTAACGCGTCAATAAAAACTTCGGGGTTAGGCTCAGCAAGCGCGCGGTCGATTTCTTTCCAAACACGCTCTGCTGATAATGCGACTAATTCACCTGATGCTGCTATTTCCGACATCAACGCTAAGGTATCAGCGGCGATGGTAAAACCGTACTGGTGATAACGGGCGGCAAAGCGAGCGACGCGCAACACGCGCAGTGGATCTTCACTAAACGCCGGGGAGACATGGCGCAAGATGCGATCAGCCAAGTCTTGCTGGCCTCCATACGGGTCAATAATTTCACCATTGGGCGCCATCGCCATGGCGTTAACGGTGAGATCGCGTCGGATCAAGTCTTGCTCTAGCGTTACATCCGGTTCGGCATAGCAAACAAAGCCCGTATAACCTTGCCCTTGCTTGCGTTCAGTGCGCGCTAGGGCATATTCGTCTTTCGTTTCTGGGTGCAAGAATACTGGAAAATCTTTACCCACTTGTTGGAAGCCTAAATTCAGCATTTGTTGTTGTGTTGCGCCAACGACCATGTAATCTCGCTCGACGATGTCACGCTCGAGCAGTTGATCGCGCACTGCGCCGCCGACTAAAAAGACATTTAAGTCTGCTAGTTGTTTTGCCATAAGCTGTTTGAATACAATGATTTTACTTAAATTACCACGCCATCTTATCACGGATCAGACTGAGGCTTGTATGCCCTTTGACTTATGCCAGATGAGCAGGTAGTTTGAGCGGGTAACTCATCAATTTACGCTTTTCATGTATACAAGTTTTTTCGGCCTTAATGATATTCCGTTTTCCATTGCCCCAAATCCTGACTATTTGTTCTTGGGGGATCGCCATAAAGAAGCACTGGCGCATTTGAGCTATGGGCTCGGTGATACTGGCGGTTTTGTTTTACTAACGGGCGAGGTTGGCACAGGTAAAACGACGATTAGCCGCCGCCTGCTAGAACAACTGCCAGAAAATACCCAAGTGGCGTTTATTTTAAACCCGACACTGTCTTGTGTAGAGCTGTTGGCAACCATTTGTGATGAATTAAACGTTCGCTATAAAAAGACCGGCATTACGTTGAAGTATTTAACGGACAAAATTCAACAAAAGTTGCTGAGCAATCAGGAAGCGGGCATTAATACCTTGCTGATCATTGATGAGGCACAGCACCTCCAGCCAGAAGTCTTAGAGCAACTGCGACTATTAACTAACTTAGAGACCAATACCAAAAAGTTGCTGCAAGTGGTGCTTATTGGCCAGCCAGAGCTGCAACAGCTGTTGCAGCGCCGCGATTTGCGCCAGTTAGCGCAGCGCATTACAGCACGTTATCACTTGCTGCCACTAACGCGCAAAGAAGTGGCGCTATACATTAAACATCGACTAACGGTGGCTGATTGCCATCGGCAGTTGTTTAAACCCAGTGCTATCGCACTGATCCACAAAATTTCTAAAGGTATTCCCAGGCTCATTAACTTGCTTTGTGATCGCGCGCTGGCAACGGCGTACGGCAACAATGATTCTGTGGTAAATCGCAAAACCGTGTTAACCGCATCAGAGCAAGCACTGGGCAGCGAGTTTCATTTAACACCTTGGTGGCAAAAAAAATCGCTTATTGGCCTGAGTATTGCCGCTAACTTAGCTATTGTGGTTGCGGGAGCTTATTGGTTTGGCGGCTATTATCAGCGTCACACAACGGAGGTCGTGCTCGCTGCGCCGGAGCAAAGTCAAACAGGGCAAATTCACACTGAGCAAAGTCACTTAGCTAAAGACAGCAAAGCTCAAGACAAGTTAGAGCAAGCTAGCTTAGGTCACAATAATTTAGGCCAAAATAGCTTAGGCCAAAATAACTTGGGCGAAGCTAATTTAGCACAAGCCAACTCATCACAAAGTAACAATTTACAAGCTGAACTAGACGTATCGTCAGCGCCAACAGCCAACCAAGTCGCTGAGCCAATGACTGAACCAAACATTAACTCAAGCACTAACGTAAGCACTGCAGCGCAACCTTCTCCTATTGAGCAAGCGTCGCTGACCACGCAAGCAAATACAGACAACGAAGGAGTTAGGCAGCCAGAGAGTTCCGGCAATGCAGCGCAGTCGGCAGCCAATTCACCGACACAGCAAGCACCGAAGAACGCACCGGCGCCCAACCTTGATTTTGATTTAAGCCAACTAGAGGGCGTATCGCCAGAGCTACTGGCAAAACTGCAAGAAGCGGTTGATGATACCAATGCTGCTGGTGAAGAACTGGGCGGCTATGAGAAAGACCCAGCATCAACACAACAACCGGTTCCTTCGTTGTTAGATATGCCAAGCCATATTCAAAACCAAGTGCCAGCACTGGCTTTTGAGGTTCATATTTTTGCAACGGATGGCAATGGTTGGGTTAGGGTCAACGGCCGTGAGCGTTATGAAGGCGATGTGGTCGCAGGTCGCGTGGTATTGGCAAAAATTAACCAAGAAGACGTTGTACTTGAGTTAGATGGCCAGCAGTTTTCGCTACCGGCCTTGAGCACTTGGTAGATGGTAAATATTAGCTTTCGAAAGCGGTTTTAAAGAAGCTTAACAGGTTGATATTAAACTCTTCAGGTCGAATGCATTTATCAATTTGATCGCGATACTTAGACTTGCTCAAATCAATATCTTCAATCGGAATCGTTTGATTTAAACGGGTGTTGTAAAACACTTTAACCACTGGGTGGGTGGGCTTGTCTCTGTTTAGCTCGGCAATTAAGCCTATTTTACCGCTGTTGAGCTGTACCAGCGTGCCAACGGGGTACACACCCAAGCACTGGATAAATTTTTCCACTAGCTCTTCGTCGTAACCGGTCGCAGACTCTTTAATCAAGGTTTTAAACGCGGTAACAGGGTGAACTGCTTTTTTGTAGCTGCGATCTGATGTCATCGCGTCGTAGCTATCGACAATCGCCATCATGCGCCCGTATTTACTGATATCATCATCTTTGAATTGCTTAGGGTAGCCACTGCCGTCTAAACGCTCGTGGTGCTCGCGTACACAGGTCATCGCAATATGTGAAATATGTGGCGTGTCTTCAAGAATTTTAGCGCCCAAAGCGACATGCGTTTGCACGATTTTCTGCTCTTTTTCGGTGAGCGAGCCTGGTTTATCGAGAATGTCATCAGGAATAAAGACTTTGCCGACATCGTGTAAGAACGCGCCTAAGGCAAGTTGCTCGATAATGTCGCGTTCAAGTTTTAAATGTTTGGCAAAAATTGACATTAAAATCGAGCAGTTAAGTGAATGCTCCATCAAATAATTGCTTTTTGAACGAAGGCGTGACAAGCAGGCGAGGGCATCTTGATTGCGAAAGATCGAATCGACCATAGCATCAGTTGTTTCTCGCACTTCTTCGGCGTTGAGCTCTCTGTCGGCTTTAACCGTGCCGAGAATTTTTTGTTGAAGATCTTTTGCGTTGCTATACAAAGATTGAGCATTTTTCAGCTCATCTTCAAGTGAAACACCGTGTGGTCTACCTACTTTGTTGAGCTTAGTGAGCGGACTTGAGCTAATATTTGGCATCACTTTATCGATGTGCTCAGCGGCTTTTTGTTTGGCAGGGTCGACAATCAGCTTTTTGATCCCCGCAGCTTTTAACTGCATGATTTTAGTCGCACTGAGTACGTAGCCTTCAGACTTTAAGATAAAGCCTTTGTCTTGAAAGGAAATGGATTTGACATACATACCCGGCTTGAGCTGGTCTATGTCTATCTCTGAATACTTATTTGCGTGATCCTTGGGGAATAATTCACTTGGCATCTGATACTCTTAACTGCGCATAGATGCCAAGTGTTGAGAAGTTACTGCCAGCTCGCTAGCCGTTCTTCGTAGTTTTCAATGGCATCAATTTTTTTCAATGTCCAACCAACACTGTCAACGCCGTTTTCCAAACAGTACTGATGGAATTTATCTAAGCTGAAAGTGTAGCAGGTATCGTCAAGCGAAACTTTATTATTAACGAGATCAACCGTCAATGATTTTGTCTTGTCGTTACACGCTTGAAATAACTCATTAATTTCATCATTGCTTAACTTCACTGGCACGATGCCAATATTTATACAGTTGGCGTAGAAAATATCGGCAAAGCTCGGTGCGATGATCACTTTGAAGCCATATTCTTGCAGCGCCCAAGGGGCATGCTCACGACTTGAGCCGCAACCGAAGTTTTCACGCGCTAGCAGAATGCTCGCGCCCTGATATTGCTCGGCATTGAGAATAAAGTCAGGGTTGGGCTGTGTGCCTTCGGCGTCAAGGTAGCGCCAGTCGTGAAAAGCGTGCTGGCCAAAGCCTACGCGCTCCGTTTTTTGCAAAAATTGCTTAGGAATAATTTGGTCTGTGTCGACGTTAGCAACATCTAATGGGACAACTAAACCGGTGTGGCTTGAAAACTTTTCCATGATACTGCTCCTAGTGTTGCTTGCCAGCTTGATTGCTTGCGTTCGCCGCTAAGTCGACAAAGTGACCTTCGATTGCTGCTGCTGCTGCCATTTCTGGGCTGACCAAGTGAGTGCGACTGCCACGGCCTTGGCGACCTTCAAAGTTGCGGTTAGAAGTGGATGCGCAGCGATCACCTGCCGCGAGTTTATCGTCGTTCATACCTAAACACATGGAACAACCGGGTAAACGCCACTCAAAGCCTGCTTCGGTAAAGACTTTGGCTAACCCTTCTTGCTCGGCCTGCTCACGCACTCGGTACGAGCCGGGTACGACAATCGCGTCAACCGTTTTGGCAACTTTGTGACCTTTCGCGCTGTACTCTTTGACGATACTCGCCGCTGCTCGCAAATCTTCAATGCGCGAATTTGTGCACGAGCCGATAAACACTTTGTTCACTTCAATATCGGTAATTTTAGTACCTGCTTCTAGCCCCATGTAGGCTAGTGCTTTCGCGCATGAGTCTTGTTCAACCGGGTCGCTGAAATCTTGTGGCGATGGCACTGTGCTGTCAACCGAAGTCACATGGCCCGGTGTCGTGCCCCAAGTGACTTGTGCCTTGATTTCGCTACCTTCTAACACTAACTCTGTATCAAACTTGGCATCGTCATCGGTTTTTAGGGTTTGCCAGCTAGTCACAGCGGCATCCCAATCGTCTAACTTGGGAGCGTACTCTTTGTGCTGTAAGTAATCGAACGTCGTTTGATCTGGGGCAACTAAGCCAGCTTTCGCACCAAACTCAATACTCATGTTACAAATGGTCATGCGCTCTTCCATTGATAGTGCGCGAATAGCTTCGCCACAGTATTCAACGACATAACCTGTCGCGCCAGCGCTGCCTGTTTTCCCAATGATGGCTAAGATGATGTCTTTGGCGCTAATGCCCGGTGCTACTTGGCCACGGACTTCGATTTTCATGGTTTTAGCTTTGGTTTGGCGCAAGGTTTGCGTTGCCAGTACATGCTCAACCTCAGAGGTACCAATACCAAATGCTAATGCGCCGAACGCACCATGAGTCGCGGTATGCGAGTCACCGCAAACAATCACTTGCCCGGGCTGGGTAATGCCTAATTCTGGCCCCATGACGTGCACAATACCTTGGTTTTTGTGACCCATACCAAATAGCTTGATGCCAAACTCATCACAGTTCTTTTCCAGCGTACGCAGTTGGTTTGCTGCGCCTTCTCCTGCTGCGTCAATCGCTACCGAGCGAGTAGAAATGTTGTGATCCATGGTTGCAATGGTTTTGTCTGGTCGACGCACTGGGCGATCGTGAAACTTTAAGTTCGCAAATGCCTGCGGTGAGGTGACTTCGTGAATCAAGTGACGATCAACATACAGCAAGGGGGTTTCACCTGGGGTGTCATCAACCACATGACGTTGCCATAATTTCTCGTATAAAGTAGTAGCCATGGTCAGTTTCCTATTGTGCTGCTTGAATTGCTTGGCAAATAAAGTCGCCAACTTCAGCCGTGCGTTTTGCTGAGTGCTTTTGCTCTGCGGGGAGTAAATCGGCCGTTAATACGCCTTCATCTAAGGCTTTCGCCACCGCCGCTTCAATCGCACCTGCCGCCGCAGCTTGGTTTAACGAGTAACGCAACATTAATGCCGCCGACAGAATTTGGGCAATGGGGTTGGCAATGCCTTGGCCTGCAATATCTGGCGCACTGCCGCCCGCTGGCTCATACATACCAAAGCCTGATGAATTCAAACTCGCAGATGGCAACATCCCCATAGAACCTGTGATCATTGCACAAATATCAGACAAGATATCGCCGAATAGGTTCGGACATAACATCACATCAAACTGATTGGGATCGCGCACGAGCTGCATTGCGGCGTTATCTACGTATAAATGCTCTAACGCGACATCAGGGTAGTCTTGCGCTACTTCATTAACCACTTCGCGCCACAAAATACTGGTCGCTAAGACGTTGGCCTTATCGACCGAGGTGACTTTGTTATTACGTTTTTGCGCCGCTTGAAACGCTAAATGAGCAATACGGCGAATCTCTCGGCGTGAATAAATCATGGTATCGAACCCCGACTCCTTTTCACCTTCGCCGTTGCGACCTTTTGGCTGGCCAAAATAAATGTCACCGGTTAGCTCGCGCATCACTAACACATCAAAGCCTGATGACGCGATATCGCTACGCAGCGTTGAAAGGCTGGCTAATGCGGGTTGCAATGTTGCTGGGCGCATATTGCAGAACAGTTCGAAGTGGCCGCGTAAGCCCAATAATGCACAGCGCTCAGGCTGCTCTGTGGGTGGTAAGTTTTCCCACTTAGGGCCACCGACCGAGCCAAATAAAATCGCATCAGCTTGCTCACAACCTTTTACCGTGGCTGCTGGCAAGGCTTCACCGTGATTGTCGATAGCACAGCCACCGACATCATAGTCTTGGGTAGCTAACGGGAAATTAAATTTATCCGCAACGGCAGCAAGCACTTTTTTTGCTTCCTGCATTACTTCTGGGCCAATGCCGTCGCCGGCTAAAATTGCAATGGTAGACATGTTACTTCCTAACTCTTTTAACTTTATAAATTTATTTGTTTTCGCTCGCTGCAGCTTCTTGATTGGCTTTTTGCGCGCGGATAGATTGAATTTGTTGAGCGCGATGAATCGCGTTTAAGGCTGACACTAATGCTTGCCCTGAGGCTTCGATAACGTCGGTATCAATACCGTAACCGTGAAAGTTTCGTGCCTGCCAGTTAACTACTAAGTTGGCAACGCCAAGGCCATCTTCGCCAGCGCCTTTATTTGAAATTTTGTAGTCGGCAACTTCAATCTCAACATCAATACATTTTTTGATGGCTTGGTACAGGGCATCAACAGGGCCGTTACCCGTCGCCGATTCAGTAAACACTTGATCACCAATCGCCAGTTGCACACCCGCGGTGGCAAATTGACCGCTACCCGCTTGTACATTTAAACTTTCAACGCGGTAGTGCTCTTTGTCATCTTGCTGTTGAATATTAAACAACAAGGCTTCTAAGTCATCGTCAAATACTTGGCCTTTCTTATCGGCCAGCTTTAAGAAATCTTGGTATAAAGTGTCTAAATCAAAATCATCCGCTTGGTAACCTAAGCTCTCCATGCGGTGCTTAATCACGTGGCGGCCACTACGCGAGGTTAAGTTTAATTTCGTTTTGGCAATACCGACGCTTTCAGGTGTCATGATTTCGTAAGTGTTCGAGGCTTTTAGCATGCCGTCTTGGTGAATGCCCGACGAATGACTAAAGGCGTTGCTGCCGACAATGGCTTTGTTCGGTTGCACAGGCATGTTGCACAAGTGGCTAACCAGCTTAGAGGTTTTGGCAATTTCTTGGTGGTTGATATTGGAATGCACACCTAATAAATCGGCACGGGTTTTCATGATCATCGCCACTTCTTCCAACGAACAGTTACCGGCACGCTCGCCAATGCCGTTAATGGTACATTCGATTTGACGAGCACCTGCTTGCACCGCCGCCATTGAGTTGGCAACAGCTAACCCTAAGTCGTTGTGACAATGCACAGAAATACGCGCTTGGTCGATATTCGGCACGCGATTAAACAAGGTTTCGACAATACCGCCAAATTCATGCGGTAGGGTATAGCCAACGGTATCCGGGATATTGATGGTGCTTGCGCCAGCTTTAATGGCTTGCTCTACCATGCGGCATAAATTATCAATTGGTGTTCGGCCCGCGTCTTCGCACGAAAATTCGACATCATCAGTAAACTTACGGGCAAATTTCACTGCATGAATCGCCATGGCTTCAACATCTGCGAAATCTTTACGCAACTTTTGTTGTACGTGCACATCGGAGGTTGAAATAAAGGTGTGAATGCGAAATTGATCAGCAATACTCAACGCATCGGCACACGCTTGGATATCAGCCTCAACTGCGCGCGACAAACCACAGACAATTGAGTTTTTAACGGTTTTGGCAATCTGCTGAACGGAATTGAAATCACCTGGTGAAGAAACAGGGAAACCAGCTTCGATAATATCAACACCTAAACGTTCGATTGCTTGGGCAATTTGTAGTTTTTCATGAACGGATAAACTAGCTGTTAACGCTTGTTCGCCATCGCGTAGTGTGGTGTCAAAAATGATTACTCTGTTATCCATCATTCTTTCCTCTATTCCTTAATCGGCCTTGTCTGGTTAGTTGCTTGAAGTTCAACGCATTGTGCTTGTCGCCGGGCATAAAAAAACCCGCGGTTGTTAGCGCGGGTCTTCTGTATTCTTTACTTTCGTTTATTTCTTTAAGTAACAACAGCCTATCCGCGCGCAGTAAAGGCGAGGAGGAGTTTAATAATGGTCATGGTTGTGTTGTTACTAGGCATTGTCTTTTCTAACTGAACTTTCTGTACTTTTTAAATTTAAACGCTATTTCTGAACAAGCTTTCGAAAATAAGCTTGATAAATATTTATGTTTTTTGCATTTTGATGCGTATATCGCCGTTAATCGCTGCATCAAAATTCAGTGCTGATATTAGTAACGTATAAGCAGGGCCTAGGTCAATAATTAATTTCACTCAATTTAGAATTTTTTCCACAGTTATTTTGAGTGCAAATATATTACAATGCGCACCATTGGTTGCTATGCGCTAACAGGGGCGCTTAATGCTCATTTTATGTCTATAGAAACTCTTGAAGAAAAAACTGCGGTAAGCTCGCCAGATATGATGTTAGATCGCCCTAAAAAGTACTTGCTACACATTGCCCAGAATTATTCATTTGCTATTTTAAGGCCGTTGCAGGCGGCCATACGCGCACGAGGCCATGAGGTTAAGTGGTTTGTCTATGGCAGTGCCGTTAATCTCAGTTATTTCGAAGCCAATGAGCAGCGGTTGCCAACAGTTGAAGCGGTGATTGCCTATCAACCTGACGCTGTTTTTGTTCCTGGGAATTTGGTGCCTGATTTCTTTCCCGGCTTAAAGGTTCAAGTTTTTCATGGGTTTGATGCGGGTAAATTCTCTGATCGCAAAGGCCATTACGCGATTCGTGGCCTATTTGATATGTATTGCACCCAAGGGCCAAATACCACCGAGAAATTTCAAATACTCGCCGATAAACACAAGCATTTTAGTGTTGCAGAAACGGGGTGGTCAGCGATTGATTCACTCTATGATTACACACCTGTCGAACATGACAAGCCCGTTATTTTATTGTGCTCGACCTTCTCCCGTAAGATGACTTGTGCACCGCATTTGTTTGAGCAAGTGAAAAAGCTTAGTGCAACAGGGCGTTGGCAGTGGTTAGTGCAATTTCACCCTAAAATGGATCAAGAAACGGTAGCGCTATACAAGGGGATTCAAAGTGAGCATTTGACCTTTGTTGAAACTGATAACGTGCTGCCGTTGTTGCAAAAAGCAGATGTTATGGTGTGTGACACTTCCTCAGTATTAATCATGTTTCTACTGCTCGGTAAACCTGTCGTGACGTTTAAAAATGCACGCCCTCGCGATTATCTAATCGATTTTGATAACCCGACTGAACTTGAACAACACATCGAAACAGCATTAACGCAACCTCAGAGTCTAATGGCAAAAATAGCGCAATATCAGCGAGAAACGCATCCCTATCAAGATGGGAAATCGTCAGAGCGGGTATTGGCAGCAGTGGATGAGCGCTTGGCTGGTAGGCATCAACCAGCCAAGCAAAAACCCTTAAACTTAGTGCGTAAATTTAAAATGAGAAAGAAACTAAAGCACTGGAAGCTTTAGTTTTTTGAATCGCAAATATTACAGCATAAATTCAATATTGAGCGATAGATTGGCGTTAGTATCATCCTCAATATCGTTTTCAAAGCTCGATTGGCTGATGTCAGCGTCCAACGTAAAGCGCCAATTTTGATAGCTGTACTGCACTTTGCCTGAAAGCATCATTAAATCTTCCGCAATTGGGGTGAGTGTATTACCAATCAACGGATTGTTAGGTGCCTTGTCATTGTTGTCTTGGTTCAGCTCCAAAAAGCGCAACTTAACTTGATAAGCTAAGTTATTTTCGACTTGTGAGATGGCGCCAAAGACAATACTCGTCGCATCGTTTTCGTATAAATTACCCAGTACTCGTCCTTTGTAGCGCACACCCGTTTCATATATGTGGTGTTCGTAATAACAATCACCAATCGCTGAGGTGCCATCGCCGTTTCGGCCGTCACGACATTTGGCATAGGTGTCTGTCCACTCGGCAAATAAACGCCAGTTTCTACCGAATACAGTGGTACGCGTATCAAGCCCGGCTTGGTAGCGCTCTTCCCCTAAAATACTCAAGCCACCTTTGCTATCACCGTCTTCTGCGAAAGCGGTAAAATACAGCGCCAACGGGTGATTGAATAGTTTGGTGGAGTAGCGAATATCATAACCCGCAAGTTGGTTACCCGGCTCTTCACCTGCCGCACATTCTTCAACAGAAGGGCCGACACCGCCACAATTGTCACGACCGGCTAGCACATCGACAAAGGTATCAAAGCCGCTTGGGCGTCCGTCACCTGCCCATTGAGCTAAGCGAGAAATACCTACTTCCCAATTTTGGGCTGGGCGAAAGTTTAATCTGAACCCCCAAAGCAGGGCATCATCCACTACTCGATCGTCATCCATCAGGCCCATAAAGGTAGTCACCGTCCATGGGATTTGATGTTCGGTAAATGGCACTGTCACAGGCTCTGCCGATAATCTGGACAGGGAAACCGCAGGTAACGGGCGGGCGTTGCTCGACAAGCTCAAACTCGTATCCCAACCTGGCCCCCACCAGCGGTTTTGCATGCCAGCACTAAGCACCCAATTGCCAACAAAGGCTGCAGCATAACTGCCATCATAGGTAACTTTATCATCGTCACTTGGCGATGAGGTGTACTTTGGCGCAAAATTAAAGGCAAAATGATCCGTCATAAATGAGGTGTGGATCTGAATCGTGTTTTTATCTCGGTACTTATCGCCAAAGCTCGTAAATCTGGCATCTTTGCTCGCGATGTTCAGCTCTACTCGCTTGGTATTTTTCTTGGCAAGCTTGAGCTGATGGTTCACGTAGGTAAACGCCGATAAGGTGTGCTCATCCATTAAGTGAATTGGTGCTTGCTCAAGGTCTCGAGCAATATCTCGCCACATCAGTGGAAACGTGGTGGTCGGTGTCGTTACCAAGTTAACGTCGGCAAGGTGTTCAATACTTTCTCGTAAAAATGCGTCGTTTGTGTCAACCCAAGGACCGGCAAAAACAGGAAAGCTGCTAGCTGCAAGCAAATACAGTGCTCGACTTTTGATAGATGAGAAAAAATGCATAGGATATTATTTAACTAAATCGCCCAAGGCTTCGCGTAAAATGGTACTCGATGTATGTGTGGTATAAGGAAAGTACATGATTTCAACGCCTACTTTGTTGAATTCTTGCTCTATTTGCAACCATTTTTCTGTGCCTTTCCAGTCATCACCGACAAACATCATGTCAAACTTTAAGTTGTTCCAAGCGGCCATTTTATCGTAGCTAGTTTGCGGCACAACTTCATCAACAAACTTTATCGCCTCTACAATCTCCATGCGCTCGCTAAACGGAATAATAGGTTGCTTGTTCTTGGCTTGTAGCGAGAGTTCATCGCTAGTGACGCCCACAATAAGGTAATCACATTCTAAACTTGCGCGCTTTAACACATTGAGGTGGCCGATATGGAACATATCAAACACGCCAGTGGTGTAACCAATCTTCTTCATGAAATCTCTTTATTGGTGAGTAACGATCAAACTGTGGAGCAGTTTACCATAGCGCTTAGTGGCTGAGTAGGTAGTCGGCAATGCGCGAACTCGCTTGCCCGTCGAGCTTGCCCGCGAGTTTCTCACTCAATGCTAACCTGATGTGTTCAAGTTGCTTGGGCTGGGAAACATGGCTATCAACCAAGCTTTTAACAGCTTTGTAGGAGTTGGCGTGAGCGGCAATGTTGGTGTATTCGCCGTAGTCTTCATCCATGCGGCGTTTGAAGCGATAGCTAAATACACCTCGGTAGCCCCAGCGCAATTTCAAAAAATCACACCAAATCACCGGTTTATTTAATGCTGCAAACTCAAATAATGCTGACGAAGCATCACTGATTAAAATATCTGCGCTGCTTAAAAACGGGGTCAGGCAATAGTCAGAGACTTGAGCGAGATAAACATTGTCAAATTTAGCCCAATGGTTGAGTCGCTTTAAGTGTTTTTTGTATCTGGGCTTGCTGACCGAAAAATAGTGAGGTTTGATTAAAATATTGTAGTCGGCGAACGATGCCGGCCAATTTTTGGGAAAACGCTCTAAGCTGCTGGGATAAAAGGTTGGTGCGTAGGCGATAGTTGGTTTGCTGGGATCTAAGCCAAGACTCGTTAAGTCAAAACCGACCCCTTCGTTATTGATGATTGGATCCAGTTTGGCAAAGCCAACATCAACAAAGGTGTCGTTCGGGTACATCTCTTTAAAGCGCTGAGTGCGATAGGCACCCTCGACAAAGCGCACGGTTGTCGGTGTATCAGATTTTTTATAGTAACTGGATTTAGGGCCAATACCATGGCCTAGTTGTACTGATTTACTGACGCTATGGACCTTGTCTAAATGGTGGTAGGCATTGGCGAACACCACCCAGTCAGCTTGTTTTTTTAGATAAAGTTGCGCTGATTGGCTGGCAGTACTCACCCAGTTCGCGCGCAGCTCTTCCGCGGCGATAATACCTCCGATAATTTGGTCATGAGCACTGTGATAGAAGACAAATTCTATGTCACAGCCTCGCTTGCTTAGCTCTTTAGCAACAGGCAAGTATTGTGGTAAATAATAAAGGTGAAGAACATCAAAAATTATGTGCATTAATGCGGTTTCCGGTTTACAGCTAAAGACCACCACTAGCAGGTTCAAAAGCGTATATCATCGCTAACCTGATGAAGTGCTATTGGGCTAAATGACCAAAAAAATCTAGAGAAGTTCACAAAAGTCAGTAGCGAACTTACAAAAAAAGCCTCACTTTGAGGCTTTGGTTTAGTGTCGCTAAGCTAGGGCACCTTGGTCGCGATAAACTTAGTCACGACAAACTCAGTGAGCACAACCTAGTATAAGATAACAAACGGCGACGAGAGCCTATGCCTATTTCCAACTATCCATGGACGACTTTTTGCGGCCAAAGAGTTGCGGGATAAACAAGCCGACTAATAAGCCGAGGCCAGCAACAATTCCACCGTTAAAAAACCATTCTTTCATGACATCGAAATCCTGCGTTTCCAGCTTTGACTGTGCACTGGCTAGTTCGCTTTCCAGCGTTGCAATTTTGTTGGTCAACTCGGTATTTTCTGATTGAATGGCAGAGAGTTGCTTTTTGTTGCTGGCAATTTGCGCTTTAAGCTGTGATTCTTGCTCGCTGGTCGAGGCAAGTTGGCCATTGAGCTCAGCTACCACGTGTCGCAAGCCAGGTTTGGTTGACACGTATTTGTCTTCAACCCATGCCGTGCGATCTTTTTCGTCAATGATTTGGGTGTAACCACTGTTCTTTTCACCGGTTAACTTAACTTGTGATCCCGCATTAATACTGCCGACAATTCGGTAGTTATTGCCTGCGCCAGAGTGCATGTAAATGAATAGTTCATCTGAAATAAAACCGTCCTGATACTCAGTGTTAGCTTGCTGAGCAGCACTTGTTAAAGACACTGCAAATAAGGCTGCACCCGCTAATTTAAGTAATTTCCCCATGCGATACCGATTGAAATACTGTGATAAAGATGGAGACGATATTAGGGCTTTGTGAACAAGAGCGCAAGCCAGAGCTTTGGAAAATAAAGAATAAGCGATAATCGCTTTAAAATAACGCCAAATATGGTTGTTTCACAGGCAAAAGCACCTGGAGTGTCGAGAAAAGGCTTGCTTGTTAAGTGGCGGTTTTGTAATCTATTTCTCTGGTTTTTCACAAGGACATCCACGTAAGCTTGCGAATAGCTAGGAGTCCATTAACTGTTACATGTCCACAGAAATTGAGCTTAAATACCTGATTGATGGCGGCGATGTCGTTAGTCAATTTACACAACTCCTCAACCAACGCCAATATACCTACACCCAGGCTGCACGCCAACTTAGCAACACTTACTTTGACACCAGTGATCGTATGCTTCGCCAGTATGACTTTGGCCTACGAGTGCGCAAAGCCGACGATTACACCGAGCAAACGATTAAAACGGCAGGTATTGTCGTCGGTGGATTGCACCAACGGCCAGAATACAATGTAGCGATTGACGATAGTACGCCTGAACTAGCGTTGTTTCCTGCGGATATTTGGCCGACAACCACTGATGTTGAACAGCTTCAAGCAAACTTGCAGGCGATCTTTTCAACGAACTTTTATCGCACTACGTGGCAAGTGAATGTGGGAGACTCGGTTGTTGAAGTGGCTTTTGATCAAGGCATTATCGAATCAAAAGGCCATTCAAAAGGCCAATCGAAAGGGCAAATATTGCCGATCAATGAAATTGAATTAGAGCTTGTCAGTGGCGAGCGCCAAGCTATTTTTACGCTGGCAAAAGAGCTTTGCCAGGCATTTACCGTGACGCCGGGAAGACAAAGTAAAGCCGCACGTGGTTATCTACTATGGCAAGGGGCAATTCATCGCTCAACGACTGATGAAATCAGTTTTCAGGTGCCATTAAACCCTGAGCTATCGGTTGAAAAGGCGATGGTATTGGGCTTTGAGCATGGTCTCAGTTGTTTACAACAAGCTATTGGTCAATCACTCGCCGCAGCTGAATTGACGCATGTTAAGCAGGTATTTGAGGCGTTGAGCTTTATTCAACAAGGGCTTTATTTACACCAAAACTTAATTGCGTCAACGACCTTTAACTTGCTTGAAAGCTTGTTGAAAGAGTCGCTAGAAAGTTTAAGCTGGTTAGAAACGGCTATTCATATTAACGACCTAACGTTGAAGTCGGGCAATTACCGCAAGAAGCTTGAATACAGTAACCAGCTGGTGTCTACCCTAAAAATTGAACGCAGCCAGTTTCCAAGTGAAGAAGTGATTCAACACGAGCTGATGTCAGCTAAGTTTAATTTGCTGCAACTTCACTTGTTGCAATTTATTCTCGATCCTGTGGTGAAGCCCGTTGAGAAAACGCGTTCGCTAACTGAACACGCGAAAACTAAGTTGAGCAACAACTTAACGGCCATTAAAGAGATTTGCGGTAATAAAATGCAACTCAGTGCGCAGGAATATTTAGTGATTCAACAGCATTTGTTTTCCAGTTTGCATACTGGCAGCTGGTTTGGCGCCTTGTATGAGCAAAGCAGCCGCACTGAATATCGCCGTACTTGGTTGGATGTATTTCACGGTATTGAAGAGCTGGCGACACTCAACTTATTGCAACAGCAATTAAATGCGATTGAGCAAAGCTCACAAAAGCTCAACCGCTGGTTAAACACCAAAGTCGATAACCTGCTGCAAGTGATTAATCAGTCATATCAAGCAGCAGTTAAAGTAGAGCCGTACTGGCTGTAAGGGTGTATCAAATTCAATGCGAGAGGGGTTGCACAATCGCTGGTAGCTTAAACGGCAATAACTGAAACGATGAATAAGCACTGGCGATAAAGCCGCTGTGGTGATGAATAAACTTGTCGCGATGGGGTTATTCATCACTTAGCCGTTGTTATTTCAAGCTAGGTTAAGCTACGCAGTATTAGGCGAATCAAAAGTCAGTGATAAGGACGTTAGCATGCACGTTAGAGGTATTAAATGGTGGTAAAACCTTTACTTATTCTCACGTTATTGTGCTCGGCTGGCTTTAGTGCGGTTCATACTGCTGTAGTGGCCAAGTCTTATTCTTTACCCCCTTCAAATCAGCGATTGATTGGTGAGCCGACCCAACATCAAGTCGTCAGTGGTGATTACTTTCAACGTTTAGCTGAGCAATATAATGTTGGTTTTCTCGCATTGATTGCCGCCAACCCGGGGGTAGATCCATTTTTAACTTATCAAAAGCCTTCAGGTAATGAGGTATACGCCTCGCTCAAGGTACAAGCCAAGGAACTAGATAAGGCAGTAAATAGCGAAGTTGATGGTAATATAAAAACTGAGCACTCAAGGATTCATATTCCCACGCAATTGTTGTTGCCATTTGTTGAGCGCAAAGGCGTGGTGATCAACTTGCCGGAGCTTAGGTTGTACTATTTTCAACCTGAGCAAAATAAGGTTCATGTCTTTCCGGTGGGCATAGGCCGAAAAGGGCTCGCTATGCTAAACCTGACGAGCTATATCGGCGAGAAACGCAAAGCGCCCATTTGGCGACCGAGCGAGGAAATGAAAGCGCGTTACCTTGCAGAAAAAGGCGCTGTCTTAGCGGATGAAATTCCACCTGGCCCAACCAATCCATTCGGTAAATACGCACTGAGGTTAGCGACCAGTGAATACCTTATTCACGGCACTAACCAACGCTTTGGTATCGGCACGCGTGCTGGTTACGGATGTATTCGTATGTACGACGATGACATTAAGTGGCTTTACGACAATGTAGCGCTCAATACACCGGTAAAAATCATCGACCAACCAGTAAAAATGTCCTATGAAAAGCCAGGCTTAAAGCTTTTTGAGGTGCACCAGCCGTTAACGTCGAGTAACAGTACTAAGCAGTTAGAAAGTGGCTGGCAAACACTTACCAAGTTTATTGGCGCCGGCCAAGCAGATAGGTACCGCAGCGACTATGATGCAGCAACTGGGTTAGTGGTACGTGTGGAAAAAGTGACGTCGGCAACCACACAGGTTGCCGAGTAGTTAGTAACCTCAGGTTTAAAGAAAGATTAGTGAATGAATTAATATATTCATGCATTTAAAGCTAACTTCTCGCGAGAAAGTTTTTTGATATCGAGACAAGGTTGCGCGTCAATAGCTGGTACCGCCAGATAACGCCAACAAGCTTGTTAGGCCAGCGATAAGTGTCAGTGTTTTTACAAGCTTCCCTTTTCCAGTTTTTGTTTTTTATTGCTATTGCTTCACTAAGTTTTATGCCAGCTTGGCATAGCCAATGTCGCTCACCAAGTTGTAGCCGTTGGCGAGTTAGCGAGCTTATGAGTCATTTCAAATGGCTAAGTGGGGGAGTAGCTTGTTAGCGTGCCGTTTTTATTTGGCGTTTTGGTTCGCCAATAGTTGATCAATTTTTTGCTCTAATTGATTCACTTTGGCGAGTATCTCTTGGTTTTGCTTTCTTAGCTCACGATTCTTGATATTGGTGTCGGAAAAGCCAAAGGCCTTTTGTACAAATACACCACCAAGCAAGCCAAGAATACCCACCCCTAAGACAAACATTGAGAATACCATAATGCGGCCAAGCACAGTCACTGGTAATTCCCCGCCAAATCCTATGGTCGAAGAAGCCATTAACATCAACCAAACGGCATCGTGATAATCACTAATCGTGGCATTTTCTTGCCCAAACTCCGCTTGATAAGTGATGTAACCAAAACAAAGTGTGAGCGAGATAAAAAGGGCAATGGCGAATAAGCTAATAATGCCGAGGTTATAGTTTTTTACACCGTATTCGTCGATGTGGTAAAAACCAGACTTTTCGATAATGGATTTAAAGACAATCATGATATGGCGTGTTTAATCTTGTTGATTTTTAACATGTAAGACCAAATCATCCATCAATTTTCGCTTGATTTCCAGTTGTTGATCGGCGGTTAATCCATATTTTTCAGCTAATAGCTCATAATCTGCTGGTGATAGGCTAACCGTTAACCTTGGCCGTTTAGGCCGTTTGCTGGTGGGTAAACCGAGAATGGTACGGATTTGATCAGAGGGGCTTAAACCAGCATCAAGCGCTTCGCGGCGAATGGCGAGCTGAAATTGCTCATCCATATCAAATGCCACTTGCACCGCTTTCATGGCTTTTACCGATGATTCCCATTTTTCGGGTAATTTGCGCGACATGGCTAGCTCCCCGGGTACATATCTACGATGTCAGTGACCGGGCGAAACAAGGTAAGAAAGACATCCGTATCGCCGTCTTGCCATACCTCAATATCAATACCCTTGTCTTCATCTTGGTTGTATAAGGTATAAAGCTCAAACTGCTCACCGCTATCGCTGCCTTCATACTGGCTTAGATTGCTCACGCGATTGTCTTTGCGGTGAAAATAACCCACTTGTGCAAAGGCTTGTTGCTGATAATGGCTATCGCTCCAGTCTTGGGTATGTGTTGAGTCTGATTGACGAGAAAGCTGAGCATGACCGGGCTCGTCAAATACGGTCGAAAACTCCTCTAAATCAAACAAGGTTTCAACATCAGCATCCGCTATTTTAAGGGAAAATTTGAGGTAGGTTTTGTCGTCGGCTTCAAGCGACAAATAAAGTTCGATATCGCTCTGGCCAGTTAACACCCACTCAGTCTGCGTGCGGTGTTCAAACTCGTAACAGTTGATTGCGGTTACTTGAAATTGCTGGTCGCGTAGCAGGCTAGGTAAGCCAAAACTGTCAGACATGGCAATCATGTCGTTAAGCTGTAAATCTTTAGCTTGCGTGACTGCGCGTTGTTTTTCTTCGTTGCCAAATAGCTTTTTGATAAAACTCATAAAATATCCTTTAAGCAAGTGCCACAAACAAGAAAACTCAGCCTAACAAGTCGCAGGGGGGAACGACGAGGTAGACTGAGTTGGTTGGGTAACTCTTATTTAATTAGCTTTTGTTTTGCTTCGCTTTAATGCGATCTAATACTGAGCTTGCGTTGTTATCTGCAGCGCCAATACCCGCAGCTTTTAACTGTGCTTCTAATGAGCCGTCACCCGTTTCTGCTTCAAGTGCTTCAGCGGCTTTCATTTTGTCGTCGAACTGCTGTTGCTTAGCTTTGATGCGCTCTAGCGAGTCTTTGGCATTTAACAACTTAGAGTTGCTTGACGAAAAGTTATCCGTGATTGCTGATGTCGCTTTTTGCACGCTCTCTGTGGTTTTAACCATCGACAGTTGACGCTTGTGCTCTTGAATTTGGCGTTCGCTCTTGCGCACTAGCTCTTTTAAGCGGTTTGCGTTGGTTTCAAAACTCGTTAACGCTTGCTGCTGTGAGCCTAGCTCAGTTTCTAAGCTTGCGATTTTTTCAGCAACCGCTAGTGCCAGTGACTCATCACCTTTTTCCAGTGCTTGTGCGGCATAGCCTTCGTGCTCAGTAATTTCGCGGTTTAGGCGCTCTACTTCACGGCTCGCTGCCATTTGCTGTGCCATCACATTGGTTAAATCGCGTTTTGCTTTGGTTAGGTGATGCTCGGCATCGCGAATTTCTTGTTCAAAAATGCGGGTGCCATTGGCATCAACAATTGCTTCACCCACTTCCGTAGCACCACCACGGATCGCTGTCATAATTTTCTTAAAAATACTCATAAATTGCTCCTCAATGATGGTTTATTTAAACTAGGTAATCGCTCATATCGTCGATAATTTCGATCGCGTTGTTACTTAACACTGCTAACTCGTGCTCAATATCGGCAAACGTCGAGCTAATTGAAAGGGCGCCGAAAATAACGTACTTGTCGCCAATTTTCGAGAAAGACGACAATGGCATAGGAATACTCATCTCTAACATTGCAGTGTGCATGTCAGCGATTTTATCTTGTTTAACTTCGTCGCTACCCCAAAGGTAGGTAATACACAGAATCTGGTCGTCAGTGACTGAGACAAAAATCGGGAGTTCTTCACGCCCTTCAACAGTAATTTGCAGTACATCAACATCACCCGAAATTGGCTGGCAATCAAAAACCATCCCGGTTTCAGAGTTATCTGCTAGCGCATTTAAGTGATCAGCTATCTTATGTATATTCATGTTTTTCCTCATGTTAACTAAGTAGCAAAGTGGCGATATCGACACTAATTGCTAAGTGACATAATATGTCATTGGTTGTTAATGTAGCACTCAGACATAATATGTCAAGCGGCTACAGCGAAGTTTTTACTTTTTGTTACTTTTTCGCGCTTTGTCTGCGACAAAACCGCTTACTCTAATACTGCGCTTTACTTGTTGGCCCAGCTTATTGCTATTGCGTAATTCCCTGCTGATCACGCCATGCTTGCTGGTGTAGCTGGTATATGGTGTGACTGCCTAAATAATTAATGCCATATTGCGCTTGCTCATCATAAAATCCTTGCGGGAAATGAAATGATGAGAGCATGAGTTCAAGCGTTAGCCAGCTGTGTTCAACGGGTAAATCCGTCAGTTGAGCAAGCCGTTGTGATGGCGATAAGCCTGTTTTCGCAGCAATACTCCAACCCCATTCACCAAAGCTGGGTACGTTGTCGTGGTATTGCTCAACATGGGCAAAGTTTGCGGCTTTTAACGTATTGCCTATCGCGATAAACGAAGCTTTAGCATGATAAGGGCTGGTTGACTGTACCCCAATAACGCCATCGCTTGATAGTAGCTGGTTAAGCCGAGCGTAAAAGTTAACCGAGTAAAGCTTGTTGAGATCTGGGTGACTGGGATCAGGTAAGTCGACCAAAATCGCATCAAAGTGCTGGCGATTAGCAATGAGCTGATCGATGGCAATAAAGGCGTCAGCGGCCATCACGGTTACTTTATCATCGGTTAAACTGTGTTGATTAAGCGCACTAATTTTTCTGGCCAGTGGTGCTGGCAGGTGCTTGCTCGGCTCAGCAAAAATATCCAGTAACTGCTCGTCCAAGTCGATCAGGGTGATGTGATTGGCGCCCCAGTTAAGTACATCACGAAGCGCTAAACCGTCACCACCACCAATGATTAACACTTTGTCTGTGCGCGCGCTACTCGCTAGCACAGGGTAGACCAAGTAGCCGTGATAAATATCTTCGTCAATCGAGGAAAATTGCAAACGACCATTGAGGTAGAAACTGATCACAGAATCATTCCCCAGCCCCATGTTGCGCTCGGTAAAAGTTAACTGTTGATAGCGAGTTTTATCGGTGTAAACCACTTTGTCGAGGTATAACAGGTTATTCATTTGGTTCAGCCAGCCATTGCCGAACTGGTAGACAATCATCATCACGACAGCCAACAGCACATGCAGGCTAACTAACACTTTACGCCATTTGAGTTGATGCCAAAAACGGGTGATAAATACGGTGCCTGCTAACAAGTTTAACGCCGCGGTTAGTGCACCAGCTTTACTGATATCAATTGCCAGTAAAAAGATCACCCAGATTGCCGCACCAATACCGGCACCAATGTAATCGGCACCATAAATTGTGCCAAGGTTGTGCTGTAAGTGCTTTTGATGCACATGCTCGCGAATTTTGGCGATTAACGGAATTTCCATGCCGATAAAAAAGCCAAGCAACACACCAAATATGTAGGGCAGCTTTAGCGCTAGCCAGCTGAGTGATTTAAACAATCCGCCTCTTGGCATCGCATCTGGCGGTAGTAAGAAGGTATCGGCGATAAGTTGTGGCAATAATTGAGTGACGGCAATGGCACCACCGATCAATAAAATCGCACTGCAGCCGAGTAGGGCAATAATGGCTTCGAGCCAAACAAAGCCATTAAATGGACATTTGATTTTTCGCGCGGCGAAGGCACCTAAGCCCATAGAAACAATCATCAAGCCAATCATGGTATAGATGGTACTTTCCATCACACCTAGCACGCGGCCTGCATAATGAGACAGCAGATATTCGTAGATCAACCCACAGCCAGCGAGCACTGCCATGGTTAGGATAAGGATGGTGTCGTCAAGCAATAGACGACGAGCATTATTCATGTGATAAACCGTGAGTTGTTGACGGCATAATGACTTATACCGTCATAACAAGCGTTAACAGATATGTGTGAAACAGCGTTAGGCCATTAGGCCTGTTAAAATCATCGCGATCGAAATACTGATCGCCATTTCAATCGCGGCAACACCGATATTGTGTTGCTGATCCACTTCTTCAACTAAGTTAATGCCCCAAAGGATGAGTTTTTTGGCAAGGTACGTCAGCAGGGCGACGAGTATGGTCATCACGATCCCGAACGCTAACCAGCCCAATAAATTAACCACTAATGTGTCCGGGCTGTAACTAAAGAAGTAGCTCGCTGCCGTGACTGCCAGTGCGGTGCTGATCACTTGCCCAGCATAGCGAATAGCCAGCGCGACTTGACCGTTGGCGAAAGCTTGCTGCATCGAATCGCCTTGATTATTTTTCGCGTACTGGCGTTCCTTAATACGCGTTGCAATAACCAGCATGGCTTGTGAGACCGCAAAACCGCTTAAAATCGCAATTAACGTGTTTACGTCTAAGCCGTAAACCCAGATTAATACAGCTTTAATGATAATGGCCG
Source organism: Thalassotalea euphylliae (assembly GCF_003390335.1). Taxonomy (NCBI): domain Bacteria; kingdom Pseudomonadati; phylum Pseudomonadota; class Gammaproteobacteria; order Alteromonadales; family Colwelliaceae; genus Thalassotalea; species Thalassotalea euphylliae. The sequence continues at coordinate 3,690,206 of NZ_QUOU01000001.1, read as the reverse complement.
TGGCAATGGCGCCAGCGGCATCAACTATGCCCACAGTAACGTTTGCCGCCTTAATTTGCTCGGTTTTGTCGATTTGGTTTAAGGCAAATTTATCGTGTACTAATCGCCCCACTTTAATCAGCAGCAAGCCAAGAATACCGTATGAGGCCATGCCGATAATTTCCATGGTCAAGCTTTCAGCAGCTTCACCGGTAATCGCCCCTGACAACACAATGCCGAGCGCAGCAATGGAACCTGCGACACTAATGCCAAAGGCAAAGTTATCTTGCTTGGCTAGCTCGTCAGTGGTGTTCACTTTTGCGGTCACGCCTGAAACAAAACGCATGGCGCTTAGCAGGGCAATGGCAATGGCGAGATCAACGGCGAGAAAAGTCATTAAATTCGAATTTAACGCAGTAATTTCTAATAAGTTGCTTAACATTTTTATTCTCCTAATCCTTATTTACCGCGACGAAATCCGCGTGAGGTACTACTGCTGCTGTTTCTGAAACTGGCATTGCTTTTACTGTATTTACTTTTCGAGGCACTGCTTGATGTCTTCGCAAATTTGCTTTTATTCGCGGCATTTGAAGAGAATCGACTGGCGCTTGCTTGCGCTGTTTTACTTTGACTGGAAACCCCCGATGCGCCGCTGCGATTTTTGCCATAAGCGCTGGTAAAGCGCTGGCCGCGACTTTCAAACGACTTACGCGTGCGAGTTTCCAGCTGTGTTTGTTTGCGCAATTGTGTTGGCGAACTGTAGCGCGTGCGGCCGTAATCGTGATAGTAGCTGTAATTACGCGATTTTCCCCAGTTGCTGTAATACACCTTGCCACGGCGCTTACGGCCAAAGCCATCAATATCAAGCACATCGTCTAGCAGGCGATAAACACCGTACCACGCCCAAAACGACATGCCGTTGCTGTCGGTTTGCCATTGGCCGTAGGCGGGGTTGCCAATCAGCTGTTCACCAACGCCAAAGTCTTGTGCATTGTTGGCTGCCATACTTTGATTCTTCGACATCGCATTAACGCGTGGTAATTCGCCGTCTGACATATCAGCGAGTACATTGAGTGGGTCACTGAGGGCGTCTGAAAAAAGTACAGGGTCGGCAGCTTGGTAAATATTGAGCAGTTCCTCAAACCGTGCCTGTTTGCTGGCAAACATTTGTGGTTGGTTTTTTACTAAGTCTATCCGCTCAAGCAGCGCGACATACAGCGGCCCCTGTGTGGTCGCGTCTTTGCGAAATTCATCGGCAATGGTTGCCAGCTGAGGCGATTTCTGCGCCACTTGTGCTGCGTATTGTTTGATAAATTTCGCGTTGCGAATTTGGCCTTCATCGAGCATTTGGCCAAGTTGCTGAACGCGCTGCTCGGTCAATGGAATTTGTGCATCAATTTGCTCTTGTACAGGGTCGCCACAGGCGCTCAAGAGCAAGGCTAATGCTAATATTAGGGTTTTGGTGATTTGCATTTGTGCCATCTCATCCTTAAAAATGCTATGGTTATCATTCATTAATAACATTCGTGACATAATATGTCTATTGAAACTCTGGCTGAGACACAGTTTGCAACAGTTTTGTGATCAACATTAAGTTTATGCCGAATTTGCATCACGAGTATTACATCCATGTCATGCTAAACGTTATTCTATATTGATTAAACCATTATCTGCTTGCCACATCGTCGAGAAGGGAAAGTATGCCAAACCTGTCGATTCCAACTGACCCGTTATTCCAACACTCTGCTTCGCTTAGCCAATTGGCCGAACATCGAGCGCAGCAGCTTATTGAGAATCATAAAAACGCTATTGATGGGCTAGATGGCCAAGCGTTTGAGGCACTGGTTAACGCAGTGTGTTTAAGTGACTTTGTTTACCGCGTATTTGAGCAACAACCAGCAGCGATTGCACAGATATTTAGTGATGACAAACTCAGTATCACTGAGCTGCCTAATTATCTGGCTGAACTGACAAGCTTACTTGCATCCGTTGACAATGAAGAGGCGATGCACCGGACGCTGCGACAATATCGCCAACGAGTGATGGCGCACATCGCAGCTGCTGATATGGTCGGGCAAGTAGCACTGGAAGTGTCACTTAGCCGGCTGACAGCATTGGCTGATGCGCTAATTCTTGCGGCGTTAAATTGGTTAACGGATTTTTGCCAAACCCGCTGGGGCATACCACACAGTGATGATGGTCAGGTGCAGCAGTTGATTGTTTACGGGATGGGAAAACTCGGCGGTGGTGAGCTGAATTTTTCGTCGGATATCGATCTTATTTTTGTTTATCCACAAACGGGTGAAACTCGAGGGGCGCGTAAATCGCTCGATAACCACACGTTTTTTACTCGCTTAGGGCAAAAGTTGATTACCGCCCTAAATCAGCAAACAGCCGACGGCTTTGTTTACCGTGTGGATATGCGCTTGCGACCATTTGGTGAAAGTGGTCCCTTAGTGCTGAGCTTTGCGGCGCTAGAAGATTACTACCAGGAGCAAGGGCGCGATTGGGAGCGCTATGCCATGCTCAAAGCAAGGCCAATTGGTGATAGCCCTTACCACGTGCAGCTAAGCAATTTACTTCGGCCTTTTGTATATCGCCGTTACATTGACTTTAGCGTCATTGAAAGCCTGCGCAAAATGAAGTTGATGATCAGCCAAGAAGTTAGGCGTAAGCAGTTGACGCATAACATTAAGCTGGGCGCGGGTGGCATTCGCGAAGTAGAGTTTATTGTGCAGGTTTTTCAGTTGATCCGCGGCGGTCGTATCAAAGCCCTACAGCAACGCAATCTGCTGACGGCTCTCCCTCTGTTGGTTGAAAATGAGGTGATGCCAGCACAGAGTGCCCAAGTGTTGGCGGCGGCCTATTGCTTTTTAAGGCGCGTGGAGAATGTGCTGCAAGCGATTGATGATCAGCAAACGCAGACATTACCCGATGATGAGCTTAACCAAGCGCGCTTGATACAAGTACTCGGCTTTGTGGATTGGCTAGTATTTATGGCGGCACTGACAGCGCATCTAGAGGTCGTGCACGAGGAGTTCAACCACCTAATTGGTGAAGCAACACCGAACCATGAAGATGTTGACGCAGACTGGCAAACCTTGTGGTTAGACAATTGGTCTGACGATAGCCATTTTAGTTGGCAGCAGGACATTGCCACTAACTGGCAACAAGCCACGACATGGCAGGGGTTGTACAATTTCAAACAAGAGCTGGAAAAGCACCCCATAGGGCAACGGGGGCGACAGGTACTCGACAGGTTAATGCCGCGCGTGCTATCGCACATTCACACTAGTAGCGGTGGCGAATACGTGTTAGCTCGGGTATTGCAGGTAGTGCAAAAAATCGCGAGCCGCACGGTTTACCTGGAATTACTTTTCGAGAACGATGGTGCGCTGCGTCACTTGATTAGCTTGTGCGAGCAGAGCCATTGGATAAGTGAATACATTGCCAAATTCCCGATTTTACTCGATGAATTGATCGATCCTAAATTGCTGCACAATCCGCCGCCGTTGTCTGGTTATGCCAGTGAATTGCAGCAAACCATGTTGCGCATTCCAGAAGAAGATGTCGAAACTCAGATGAACGGGCTTCGTCATTTCAAACAAGCTCAGCAGCTGCGTATTGCGGCGGCAGATATCAGTGGTGTGCTGCCCTTGATGAAAGTCAGTGATCACTTAACCGCTTTAGCAGAAACCATCATTGCAGAAGTTATACAGCAGGCATGGCACCAATTAGTGACGCGCTTTGGGCAACCAAGATCAACCCTAGGCACAGATCACAAAGGCTTAGGTGTGATTGGTTATGGAAAAATGGGCGGGATAGAGCTTGGCTATGGCTCTGATCTCGATCTCGTTTTTGTCCATGATTGTCCCCTCAATGATGTTACCGATGGCGCGCGTGAAATTGCTGCTAGCCAGTTTTATGTCAAGCTGGCGCAAAAGGTGATGCATATTTTCAATACGCGTATGAGCAGTGGTATTTTGTATGAGCTAGATATGCGTTTACGTCCGTCAGGTAATTCTGGCGTATTAGTCATCCATGTTGACTCTTTTGCCCAATACCAGCAAAACGAAGCGTGGACATGGGAGCATCAGGCGCTGGTTCGAGCTCGGCCAGTGTTTGGTCATCAACACATTGTGGAGCGTTTTGCTGCGATTAGAAAGCAAGTGTTAACCAGCAACAGAAACCGTGACGAACTAAAATCCCAAGTCGTAGCGATGCGAGAGAAAATGCGCGCTCATATAGATACGTCATCGACGCAGTGCATTGATATTAAACACGGTGTTGGTGGTTTGGTGGATATTGAGTTTTTAACCCAGTTCTTGGTATTAAATTACAGCCAGCAGTTTCCGCTATTGGCTCAATATTCGGATAATATTCGAATTATTAACGATCTTGCACAAGTTGAGATATTAACGGCTCAGGAGGCTGATCAGTTAACAGAAAGCTACTGCTCGCTTCGCAATGCGAGTCATCGCGCTGTGCTACAAGATGATAAAGGGTTGTTAACCCAGTCGCAGTTTGAACAAATGTCAGGCTCTGTTGCCACTATTTGGCAGCGTATTTTGGGGAATCCTGCATAGTACTGTTGGCTTGGGGTTTAGGCACTGGGCTTTGAAACAGCCAAAACGCTAGTGAATTTAAATTAGTGGAAGTGTCCAAATTTCATAGTGAAGGGTTACTAGTAAAGAGCTAATAGTAACTGCGATTGTTACTAAATTGATTTTGTGACGTCAGCAAGCGGCATTTTTTGGCTAAATACGCTTGCGGCCCTGTTTGAAAAACAATGGTGCGTTGTTGATAACAAAAGTATACGTCAACGCCTTCTGGAAAGTGGCCACTGATCGCGTTGCCAACCTGATACGCCGTTGCCAGAATTTCTTTATTAATGCGAAATGGGTCTTTGATGATTAAGTCGCGATTTAAACGCCACATCACCTCAAGGCCATCTTGCTCGGCATATTCGACGAGCTTTTGAAACAAGGTTGAGCCAGTGCGAAATGGGCGAGACTCTGTAGAGCCTTGCCAGTCTTTTTTGAGGGGTCTAGTGATCACTGTTTTTGCTTCAAGGATTTTCTCTAAATCACCTCGAGGCTCAGGTAAGTAAACGACATTATTTCTAATTTTGGGGCCGTCGCCTTTTTCATCTGGCCCTTGAATACTGGCGTAAAAATTAGACAAACCTTCAGCCGCTTTGTTTTTTGACTTGGTTAACGGTTTTTTAGATTGTTGAGGTGGATCAGTGAGTTGTGAAGTCGTGGCTGTTGCTGGTGCGGCCGTTGCAGTTTGCTCGGCAGGACCCGCTTGCTCGGTATCTGACTCCGAATGCTCTTCAACAAGCGAGGCAATAAGCTCATGGTTAGCCAACAAGTAGTAAGCTAAGCCCGAGAGCAAAACGGCAAAAACACCATTGCGGATCCAAAAATTCATTGATTATTCATTCATATATCAAGCAAGCCTCAATATAACCATACTGAAAAATCGAAATTTATACAATTTTCTCGCTTTTTGAGCGCTAATAAAGTGGCGCCGAGTTTTCGTCTGGTCTTGTTTTAAAGCGTCTGTGCAGCCACATATATTGCTCAGGTTTATAGCTGATCGCTTGTTCTAATTCGCGATTGATACGCGAGACATCGGCGACGTCGTCTTGGCTGGGAAAATTGCTTAGCGCTGGGCTAATTTCAATGGTATAGCCGGAGCCGTCATCGTTGCGCGTTGGAATTACCATATGTGTTTGCACATTTTTTTGTCGTGCAAAAATGAGTGTGCCAGTGGTGGTAGCAGCATCGGGAACACTAAAGAAGGGCACAAACAAGCTGCGGTTTTTTCCGTAGTCTTGATCGGGCAGATAGACACAAGTCTCACCCTCGTGCAACGCGCCAATTAGCCCTTTGATATCGCGTTTACCTAGCATATATTTATTGGCTCGACCGCGGCCGCGGTGCTGAAAGAATTCCATTAAGGCATTGTTGTGAGCACGGTAAAAAACCACCATCGGATGCGTGTAGCCAACGCCGCGACAGCAAATTTCAACGCTGAGGTAGTGCATGGCAAGTAGTAATACGCCGTGTCCCTCTTGTTGCGCTTTAGCCAAATGCTCTAAGCCGACAACTTTGACTTTGCGCTTTGCGCGCCAATCTGGCCACCACCAACCCATACCGGTTTCGAGTAGGGCAATGCCGGTGTTTTCAAAATTCTTTTTTAATATAACTTGGCGTTCGCTCTCAGGCATTTCTGGGAAGCACAATTCAAGGTTTCGCTCGGCAACATGCTTGCGCTTGCCGCCTATTTTATAGAGTAATCCGCCAATTTGTTTACCTAGCCCAAGTTGCCATTTATACGGGAGCCAAGAAATTGAATACATTACCATTACGCCTAGCCAAGTGAGCCAATATTTGGGGAGAAAAAATGACAATTTGAAGTTTGGCTGTAATAATTTATTTTTGCTCACGTGATACATTCTAGACATGGTAAACTACTGGCATTATACATATTTTGGAAGTTAGGATGAAACTAGATATTCCTTCCTTTAACCAAGCGCGCGTGCTTGTCGCAGGCGATGTCATGCTAGATAGATACTGGCAAGGAGCAACTCAGCGTATCTCCCCAGAAGCGCCAGTACCAGTTGTTAAAATTAATCAACATGAAGACCGCCCGGGCGGCGCCGCGAACGTGGCGCTGAACATTGCATCACTGGGCGGGGCGGTTACCTTAGCTGGTATTACTGGTCAAGATGAAGCCTCTCAAGCACTCACCACGCAATTATCCGCAGTTAAGGTTGAGTGCGCATTCGCTGAGCAAAATTTAGCGCCAACAATTACTAAGCTACGTGTGTTAAGTCGCAGCCAGCAGCTGATTCGATTGGACTTTGAAGAATCAATGGCGGAATTAGATAAAAGTGCGATGCATCAGCTGGTCGAAAGTAAGTTAGCCGATCACGATGTGCTTTTACTGTCTGATTATGACAAAGGTACCTTGTCGGATGTGCAATCACTTATCCAAGCGGCCAGAGCGAAGAGCATTCCAGTGTTGGTTGACCCTAAAGGGGATGACTTTAGCAAATATCGCGGTGCAACTTTATTGACCCCCAATATGGCGGAATTTGAAGGCATTGTCGGCCCTTGTAAGACGGAACGCGACATTGTCGAGCGAGGCCAACAGCTATTGCTTGAGTTAGATATTCAAGCGTTACTTGTAACGCGCAGTGAAAAGGGCATGACCCTGTTGCGCAGAGACTGCGAAGAATTTCATTTACCGACCCTAGCAAGAGAAGTTTATGACGTTACTGGTGCAGGCGATACGGTAATTGCGACCTTAGCACTTGCTATTGCTAGCCAAGCTCAGCTAACACAAGCGGCGGCGCTGGCAAACTTAGCGGCAGGTATTGTCGTTGGTAAGCTTGGCACTTCAACCGTTAGTGAAGCTGAGCTGCTGAACGAAATGCACACCGGACAAGAAAGCGGTTTTGGTGTCGTGACCGAAGAGCAACTGGCGATTGCGGTGAAAGCGGCTAAAGCACGCGGTGAAAAAATTATTATGACCAATGGCTGTTTTGATATTTTACACGCTGGCCATGTTTCATACCTGACTAGTGCCAAAGAGTTGGGGACGCGCTTAATTGTCGCAGTGAATAGTGATGCCTCAGTCACGGCGTTAAAAGGCGAGGGTCGCCCGGTCAATCAAAGTGATCGCCGTATGGCGGTGTTGGCAGGTTTAGGCGCTGTTGATTGGGTTGTTGAATTTGGCGAAGACACACCGCAGCGCTTGATTGCCAATATTCTGCCTGACGTGCTGGTGAAAGGTGGTGATTACAAGGTTGAAGATATTGCCGGTGGTGCGGAAGTGATTGCTAATGGCGGTGAGGTAAAAGTACTTAATTTTGAGCAAGGGATTTCCACCACAGAGATAATCAATACGATTCGGTTAGAAGACTAATCCCGTAAATATCTTTAGAAATTAAAAAGGCAGCCTAGGCTGCCTTTTTACTATTTATCATCAAGTAGCTCGCTTTATTTTGCTGCTTCTGCGGCTAAACCTGCATTGATATCTTGTAAATCTTTACCCGTTAACGTACCAGCGGCGCGTTTCAACCCGAGAATTGAATTGATGTATAGGTAACGCGTGCTTGAGAGGTTACGCTTGGCATCGTACAAGTTGCGCGTACTGTTTAACACGTCAACAATCGTACGTGTACCCACTTCAAAGCCCGCTTCCGTTGCTTCTAGTGCTTTTTCGGCACTTAATACTGACTGCTCTAACGCTTTAATCGCTGAAACGCCAGCGATCACTGTGTTGTAAGCATTACGTGTTTTGCGCACTGTGTCACGGTAAGCAAATTGCAAATCTTGGCTCGCTGCCACATAGCTATGCTGTGCTTGACGAACGGCACTTGAAGTTGCTCCGCCTGAGTAAATTGGCACCGTTAAGGTAATGCCAATTGACTTGGTATCTAAGTCAGGATCTTCAATTTCAGGAATATTCGGCAAGCGGAAGGTATCTTCCGAGTTTGAAAAGCGTCCTGATAAATCCAAGGTAGGGTAGTGACCAGCACGGGCAATATTGATGTTTTCTTTGGCAATATCAACCGATACTTTTTGTGAAATAATGTCTAAGCTTTTCGCTTCCGCGGTTTGTTGCCACTCGTTAGCGCTATCTGGCATCGGGCGAGATGCTGAGAAACGATCTGTGTTAAGCACGAAAATATCGCGCGGGTAAACATTAGTTAAGACGCGAATGGCTTCTTCAGCATTGTAAATGTCGTTTTGTGCACGAATAACCTGCGTTACTGAGTCATCAAACTGCGCTTGCGCTTCGTGCACGTCAGTAATGGCTGTTAAGCCAACAGAAAAGCGTTGTTTGGTTTGTTCCAGTTGGCGCTCAATCGCCACTTTTTGGGCTTCAGCAAATTCTAAGGTGTCTTTCGCACTTAATAAGTTAAAGTAGGCTTCACTCACGCGGATAATCAGGTCTTGCTGAGCTATTTGATACGCCAGATCTGCTTGATGCGCTGATTTTTCGGCATTGTCTAAGCGCAACCAGGTATCGTGGTGATACAACTGCATGCTGAGGCTAGCACCATAGCTCACATTATCGTTTTCAGCAGTGTAAACGGCGCCATCAGGAATACCAAAACCATTGTTTTGACGGGCAATATTGTCTACGTCAGTTTCAGTGTATGAACCAGTTGCGCTGATTTGAGGTAGTAATACCGCACGGGCTTGTTCAATTCCTTCCTTTGAAGCTTCAAATTGCGCTGCTGCTTTAAGCAGTACCGGGTCGTTGGTTAGCGCTTGTTGGTAGACTTGCATTAAGTCATCAGCAACTGCTGATGTCGTGCTCACTGCAAGTGACATCCCTACAATTAGGGAGGTAAGTGTTTTTTTCATGGGCAAGCAATTCCTTAGTGTGCGAGGTTACGCTTATTCTTTTAAGCCAGCTATGGTACTAGGCTTATATAACTAACTGAAACAAATAAGTGTTTACCAGTGTTATGCTTCTGTAACAAAATATTATTAAACAGTGGAATGATAGGATATTTCGCGTGAAAGTTAAAAACAATATTCACCAGTTTGATCGAGGCGATGCAACCGTTCACGAGCGTCACTGCCGTTATCAAGGCTTTTTTCGCATAGACGAATATTTAGTGAGTCATCAACTATTTAACGGTGGCCAGAGCAAAGTGTTGTCGCGTGAGGTTTTTGAACGCGGTGATGCCGTAGCCGTTATTCCGTTTGATCCTAACACGCGTTCGATCGTCGTTGTTGAACAGTTTCGCATGGGGGCATTGCGCTCGGGGGGCAATCCGTGGTTAGTTGAGTTTATTGCTGGCATGTTTGGCGAAGGTGAAGCGCCACAAGACGTTGCAGTGCGCGAAGCACAAGAAGAGGCGAATTTGGCGCTAGATGCACAGCAATTGGTACATTTAACGAATTACTACTCATCACCGGGCGGTACTTCGGAGCGCATTCACTTGTATGCCGCGCCATTAGATTGCAATGACGTAGGCGGCGTTTATGGCCTTGACGACGAGGGCGAGGACATAAAAGTCCATGTCTTGCCGTTAACGGATGCGCTAGCCATGGTAAATGATGGTACAATTAACAATGCGATGACCATCATTGGTATTCAGTGGCTGGCATTAAACGCGCAACAGCTTATTGAACACTGGAACACAAATGGCCTTAACTAACACTTCACCTAAACCTGCTTATCGCCCAAGCCTCCCCAGTTTGATGGAGCTTTGTGCGGTTAACTATATGCTGGCGTTAAAGCTGTTGGCAAATAAAGAAGAAGTGGGTGAAGTGCGTGAATTTTTTATTGCGGATAAGTTACATTACGCCATCACAGTCAAAGAAGTGACCAAGTACACTTCACTGATCACCGTTGAGCAAGTTCAGCAATTTGATTTTGCAGGACTAGATAACCTGCTTGCGCCGAAAATGATGATTCGCTTATACCACGATGCACAAGCCGCAGAGGTTATCAGTAGCCAAGCCATTCGCAATATTAAACCCAAATATCATTACCCAAATGATTTAATGCTACTGCCAGACGAAAAGCTGCAAGTGAACGCCTTTTTAAAAGAATGGCTGCAAGTTTGTCTGATGCATGGCCAAGTAGCTATTACTGAAAGCAAACCACAGTCACGAAAAGCCTAGCTTGTTAACGCTTCAATATAAAACCGAATCTTAATTTAAGGGTAAACCTAGCGCTTTAGCGGCCTTGTAAGTGACACTGATGACTTCAAATAAGACGATTACCATTGCACAGTTTAGCGATAGCCACCTCTTTGCGGATAAGCTGGGGGCGCATCACGGGGCGAATGTTTATCAAAATCTGCGCACTGTGTGCCATGATATTGCCGATAACAGTGCGGTTGATGTGGCGGTATTTACCGGTGACTTAACGCAAGATCACACCCTTGATTCTTATCAGCGATTTAAAGAAGTTGTTGGCGATATTCTCGGTGATAAAACGGTCTACTTTCTGGCGGGTAATCACGACGACATGGCCATACTTGACGATGTGCTCTGTAACGCCCCGTTTGCTCAAACTAAACGGTTTTCACGCAGCAACTGGCAGTTTCATTTGCTTGATTCAACATCAGACACTCCCGCTGGCTACGTCGATATTGCCGCATTGAAAGAGCAGGTGCATTGTGCCAATCAGCATCACTATCAAGACCACCATCAACCCCCATTTCAGTTTTGCTTTATGCATCATCATCCCATTGATGTCGGCTATTTTATTGATCGCCATGGACTCACCAATCAAGATGAGTTTTGGCAGCAAATAAATAGCTGGCATGCGCTTAAAGGAATCGCCTGCGGGCACGTGCATCGCGATATCGACTTTCCTGTAAGCGCGCCAAAACACAGGGTACCAGTGTATACATGCCCAGCCACGTCAATTAAGTTTGCACGTGACCAAGAGCACTTAGTCGCAGAAAGTGGGCAACCCGGTTATCGGTTGTTTGACTTTCACGCTAATGGCGAGATAACGTCACAAGTGATTTATTTGTAAAGCGTTAGTGTGTAACGCTTTAATTGACAACTTTACTAAGCTGAACCTATTTTTATGTCGCAAGTTATGCCTCAAGCAATTTTATACATTCACGGCTTTAATTCTTCGCCAACATCAATGAAAGCGGAGTTGACCAAGCGTTACTTAGCCGAGCATTTTCCTGAGGTAGAGTTTTACTGCCCACAAATTATCAGTTCGCCGAATGCAGCGATTGCCCAGTTAGAATCGATCATCAGCAGCCGGCCTAACGTGCTGTGGCACTTTGTTGGCTCTTCACTTGGCGGTTATTTTGCGACGTATTTAGCGGAAAAATATCAAGTAAAAGCGGTATTGGTTAATCCGGCAATTACCCCTTACTTACTGCTCGCTGATTACATTGGCTGGCAGACAAATCCGTATACCCAAGAGCGTTATCAAGTGTTGCCAGAGCACATGACCGAGTTAAAAGCCTTAGAGCGCCAAAAAATCACTGAAAATCTGTATCAAGTGATGGTACAAACAGGGGATGAAGTGTTAGATTATCAGCTTGCCGTGGATAAATTCCCAAACAGCCAGTTAATTGTGCAACAAGGCGGCGATCACAGCTTTATTGACTTTGCTGATATGCTGCCGACAATCACTGACTTCCTAGCGTTAGCTAACGCCAAATAACGACACAAACTAAAATAACTACGACGAATAGAATACCCGATGAGCGACCAATATAATTCCGAATCCATTGAAGTGTTAAGCGGCCTTGAGCCAGTTCGCCGCCGCCCAGGCATGTATACCGATACCGATCGCCCCAACCATTTGGGACAAGAAGTTATCGATAACTCGGTGGATGAGGCACTGGCAGGGTTTGCCCAAAACATCACGGTTATTTTAGATAAAGATCAGTCTTTAGAGGTCATTGATGATGGCCGTGGTATGCCAACAGATATTCACCCTGAGGAAGGCGTTTCGGGGGTCGAGCTAATTTTCTGTAAGCTACATGCGGGGGGCAAATTCTCCAATAAAAACTACCAGTTTTCAGGTGGTTTACACGGTGTTGGTATTTCCGTTGTGAATGCCTTATCAAGCCGTGTTGAAGTCACCGTTAAGCGCGACAGTAAAGTGTTCGAAATGGCGTTTGAACACGGGGAAAAGGTGCAAGAGCTAACCGAAACGGGCACTGTTGGTCGTCGTAATACGGGCTCGCGCGTTAAGTTCTGGCCAGATGCGAGTTACTTCGACTCGTTTAAATTCTCCACCACCAAACTCAAACGCTTACTGAAAGCCAAAGCGGTATTGTGCCCCGGGCTAACGATTAAATTTCACGATAAAAACGATGGTGAAAAACACGTTTGGTGCTATGAAGATGGGTTAAGTGACTACATCAAAGAAAGTGTTGGCGAAAGCATCAGCTTACCGGAAGAGCCGTTTATTGGTAGCTTTAACTCGCAGCACGAAGCGGCAGACTGGGCAGTAACTTGGTTACCGGAGGGCGGTGAGACCGTCTCTGAAAGTTATGTGAACTTAATTCCCACCATTCAAGGTGGTACGCACGTTAACGGCTTGCGCCAAGGCTTGCTGGAGTCAATGCGTGAGTTTTGTGAATTCCGCAACTTAGTACCGCGAGGCGTAAAACTCACGCCAGATGATATTTGGGATAAATGTAGCTTTATTCTGTCGGTTAAAATGCAAGACCCACAATTTGCCGGGCAAACAAAAGAGCGCTTGTCTTCGCGCCAATGTGCGGCATTTGTCACTGGGGTCGTTAAAGACGCTTTCAGTTTATGGCTTAACGAGCACACAGAAATCGCCGAAGCCTTAGCAGAGTTTTGTATTTCCAATGCGCAACGTCGCCTAAAAGCCAGTAAAAAGGTGGTGCGCAAAAAAGTCACCCAAGGGCCTGCTCTACCGGGCAAGCTGACCGATTGCGGTAGCCAAGACCCAGAAAAAACCGAATTGTTTTTGGTTGAGGGTGACTCGGCGGGCGGCAGTGCCAAACAAGCGCGTGATCGTGAATTCCAAGCGGTGATGCCATTGCGCGGTAAGATCCTGAATACTTGGGAAGTCGAGTCGGGCCAAATTCTTGCCTCACAAGAAGTTCACGATATTTCCGTGGCACTGGGCATTGACCCTGATAGCGAAGATTTATCGGCACTGCGTTACGGCAAAATTTGTATTCTTGCCGATGCTGACTCCGATGGGCTTCACATTGCCACCTTACTGTGTGCCTTGTTTACCCAACACTTCCTGCCCTTAGTACGTGCTGGTCATGTGTATGTTGCTATGCCACCACTTTATCGCATCGACATTGGCAAAGAAGTTTACTACGCACTTGATGAAGCCGAAAAAGAAGGTGTACTGGATCGCATCGAGGCGGAGAAAAAACGCGGTAAAGTTAACGTACAGCGGTTCAAAGGCTTGGGTGAAATGAACCCAATGCAGCTGCGCGAAACCACCATGGATCCAAATACGCGCCGTTTAGTTCAGCTGACGGTAGATGAGCACGATGAAACCATGGAAACCATGGACATGCTGCTCTCGAAAAAGCGCTCAGGGGATCGCAAAGACTGGCTGCAAACCAAAGGCGATATGGTGCAGCTTTAATTTTGGGGCGATAATATTTAACTCTGAATCTTTAGACCTTAGCTGACACATTTTGCCTTGGTAGTGTGTTAGTTGAGGTTTTAGATGAATAGAAAAAACAACAAGAAAAAACTCAAATAGTTAGTCGAAAACTTAAATTACTAGCACATGCCAAGAGTTTTCAACAACAGTTTATGCATCTAGTACGCACAGCATATCTTGGTCATATCAGCACGCTAGTCTAGCCCTGTGTTCTAATCTTCTACTCAAAACAACATCTTCAATCCGCTTTTTGAATCCTATGGCGCCTTACTTTTTGATAGCCCCATAGGCCTGATGATTAAGCCATTCCTCAGTCAATGTATTTGTGCGTGGCCATGCACTTTAAAATTCATTCCTTCCTCTTTTAACGTTGATAATTTATGAGCAAAGCGAAGCAAATCGCTTTGGTTGAACCTTGTACAGATTGTCGTGAGTAATTCCACGGGATTGTCTTTCTCCAGGAAACACTGTGTTGCACCAAACTCTCTAGATGTATCAAACAATAAAGATAAAACTTGCCTCAATTAACTAGAAATGCTCGGCAGGGGGAATGATGGGCAAGTTTTCAAACAACAAATCAAAATATGGTTCAGTTTCAATGTTTATACATTGGTTGATGGTGCTTATGTTATTTACGCTAGTGATAGTTGGCACCTTTATGGTGGGGTTAGAGCGTGAGGACCCGCTGAAAAATACGCTGTATTTTTTGCATAAATCGTCAGGCGCGCTATTTTTACAGCTCGCCTTGATAAGGATTGTCTGGCGCTTTTATTCTCGACCACCACAACTACCAGAGCAGCTCGCGACTTGGGAAAAAGTATTATCTAAACTCGTAACGGCTAGTTTGTATGCGTTGCTGATATTGATCCCAGTCAGTGGTATCGCGTTATCTAATGCTTTTGGTTCACCTGCAAGCTTCTTTGGGGTATTCGAATTCCCGTTACTCTTTGAGAGCGATCTCGGCAAAGTGGAAGATCTAAAACTGCTGCATATGAGTTTGGTTTACTTAACATTATTTGTTGTTTTCCTTCATATCGCGGGAGCGATAAAACACAGATATTTTGATAAAGAAGGTGCTGATGTCCTAAGTCGCATGCTTCCGAGTCGAGATTAACCTGCTATCGTTATTAGAGCTTTGGTCGATCAAATTGACCTCGGCGATCAAGCCCACAAAGCGAAGATGATGACCAAGCTTTGCTGCGTGCGTGGGATTTCTGAAAACACTCCTAATTGTGATGGCTCTCATCAAGTGACAGTCATCACGTTTAAACCGATAAATTTAGAGGATGAGTGATGGATATCTGGCAACCAACGCCCTTTGCTATTGATGTGAAGGCCGGAGACACCAAAGCATTCTGTCTGTGTGGGCTATCGAAAAACGGCCCGTTTTGTGATGGTTCACATAAAACAACGAATATCAGCCCGAAAGTAGTGACATTTGACGAAGATAAAACGGTATATGCCTGTGGCTGTAAGCAATCAAAAAATCGGCCATATTGTGATGGTTCTCATAAAAACCTAAAGCAAGAAAACAGTGTTCAAGTAGTCGAGACTCCAAGGGGGTCAACTCAAAGTACAGAGCCAATTGAGCCCTATGTAGAATTTATTCAACATTTAGCTAAGCATGGATTGAATAAATATGGACACCATGGACCAATGGACGCTATGGGAGTGCCGAGAAAGGATTTACCGAGTTGGGATGAAATACAATTTGTGACAGCCCAGCTCGCTAAAAGCCCATTGCTTGATGATGTAGAAGTTAGTTCAAAAGTTACTATCGGTCCTAATGCTAACAAGCCATTGGAGTTAGCTATTCCGTTGTTTGTCTCAGATATGAGCTTTGGCGCATTATCAGAGGAAGCTAAGTTAGCACTTGCTAAGGGAGCTGAAATAGCTGGAACGGGAGTTTGTAGTGGCGAAGGCGGTATGTTGCCTGAAGAGCAAGGTGCAAATTCAAGATATTTTTACGAGTTAGCATCAGCACAATTTGGCTATTCACTTGATAAAGTGGCTCGTTGCCAAGCATTCCATTTTAAAGGGGGACAAGCAGCTAAAACTGGAACTGGTGGCCACCTGCCAGGTAATAAAGTAACCCAAAAAATTGCCGAGGTAAGAGGGTTGGCACAGGGGCAAGATGCAGTCTCTCCGGCAACGTTTCCAAACTTTAGCCTTGATGATTATCAGCGTATTGCTCAAGAAGTACGAGAAGCAACTGGTGGTATCCCCATTGGCTTCAAACTCTCAGCTCAACACATTGAAGCAGACATCGACGCAGCGCTCGACATAGGCGTAGATTACATCATCTTAGATGGCAGAGGCGGTGGAACTGGCGCCGCTCCACTCATTTTTAGAGACAATATTTCTGTACCTACCATCCCTGCTTTGGCAAGAGCAAGAAGGCATTTAACGAAGCTCGGCAGAAATGATATTACGCTAATCATAACTGGTGGGTTAAGAACACCTGCAGACTTTGCAAAGGCATTGGCTTTAGGTGCTGATGCAATTGCAGTTTCAAATTCTGCGATGCAAGCGATTGGCTGTATTGGTATGCGAGCGTGCAATACAAACACTTGCCCAGTTGGGGTCGCGACACAAGACCCAGAGTTAAGGAAGCGTTTAAAGGTTGATTCAGCCGCACAAGGTTTAGGTAACTTCTTTGGCGCATCTACCGAATTAATGAAGATCTTAGCCAGAGCTTGCGGCCACCAATCACTTAATGATTTTTCAACGTCTGATTTGACAACTTGGAGTTGGCAGATGCATAAACTGAGTCGTATTCATTTTGGCGGAGATTCCCCTGTTTGATGTTGTTTTGTCGCGAGTATTGATACTTAGTAGGAAACAGTGAGTTGCATAGCAGCTCGTATAAGTTGGTTTCTTGAGTTGCTAGAGTTTAACCGATGCTATTTAGCTAGCTAACATTTTTCGCAGACATTTTTTCGCAAACATTGTTTAGTAGTGATTGTTTAGCTGGTATTTAGCTGATGCTCAAAATGAATGAGTTAAAAAAACGGACAACATCTAGGAGGAATCCATGAAATACCATCTTTTTGTGCTAATGCTCGCACTGTTTGTTGCTGGTGGACATCAACTTAGTCATGCCAAAGGTACAGGGGATCTCAAGCTGCTTTCTGCTGGTGCGTTAGCGTTCGGCGACGATAATGTCTTATTTGTAGGGGATTCAAAAGGCGCCGCGGTTCACGCATTTCAACTTGGTGAAAACGATATTACCAGACAAGTCGATGTCGACTACGGTATCGGTGCAAACTTTGAAGGCCGCGCATTAATTCCGCATGTAGATAAAAAATTAGCGGCGTTTCTCAATACACAAGCCGAGCACATTAGCATTAATGATCTGATCGTACACCCTTCATCCGGCCAAATCTTCATGTCCGTTAGTCGTGGGCGAGGGCCTAATGCACAGCCAGTGATCGTCAAAGTTAATCAAAATCACTTTGAGCTGCTGGAACTCGACGCTATCCCGCACACCAGTTTGGCGGTTGAAAACCCACCCAATGAAAAGGCTAAACTGCAATTTGGTCAATTGCAGCGCACCCTAACCATCACCGACATTAGTTACTGGAAAGGTGAAATTTTTGTTGCTGGTATATCAAATGAAGAGTTTTCGTCAACTTTGCGCCGCGCGAAATACCCGTTTACCGAGCGATTCGCCAATACCCGTGTTGAGATTTGGCATGCCGTTCACGCCCAATTTGAAAATCGGGCGCCAATTATGAGCCAGTTAATTCGTGAAATTGATGGCAAAGACTACTTAATCGCGTCATACACCTGTACACCACTGGTGCGAATACCGTTGGAAGACATTAAACCGAATGCCAAGATCCGTGGCGCAATGATCGGTGAACTTGGCTACGGCAGTACGCCGCTAGATATGATCACATTTAACCATGCATTTGATAAACAGGATTACTTACTCGTAACACATAATCAGCGCAACGGTACACGTATCGCACTAAAAGATATTGCTAAAGCGGAGTTGATGCCCGTTAATTCACCCAGTAATTACGGACCTGCGGGCATTAAGCAGGTTTCAGTGCCCGTGACTGGCATGATGCAAACGGCAAAACTCAATGACAGCTGGGCTATTGTTCTGCGTAAACACCCCGAAGAATTGGCGCGGCTTGACTTACGCTCCATGCCATTACCGCTTTATTTTGATCGACCAGAGCATATCGTCGAAATGAATTGGCCGCTATACAAACGAGAGAAAAAAGCAAAACACTAGGGGATAGCGGCGATGGCAAGTTTACCGTTGACTAATAGCGTGTGATACATGGTATTTAGCAATGTACTTAGCAATATATTTAGCATTGCACTTAGCTGTCTAATGGGCTTCGCTTTCATCGTTTTTATCAGCTTTATTATCCCTGTGCAGGCAAAGCAGGCAAAGCAGGCAAAGCAGGCGTTGCAAATCAGTGTTCAAACGGATCCTGCCAAGCCTGCATTTGGACAGGTCGAGGTGCTTGGTATCGATAATGAGTTATTATCTGCGATGAAGCAAAGCGCATTCGACAACGCTAGTTGGCAAGATAAGGTGACTATCCATATAAGCTCTAGCCTTGAGCCGATAGAAGCAGCATCTTTACCCGGTGTTGCTGGCCACTACGGAGTTGTCGATAATCGCGTGCGTTTTACGCCGCGTTTTGCTCCCATGTTAGGCTTGGTTTATCACATTCAAGTGCGGCTTTCAGGTTACTTGCCCCTCGAAAAGACAGTACAGTTGGGTACTCTAGTATCCGCGCATAACGAATTAACGCTCGTCTCGTCAATCTATCCGTCTAGTAACACCATTCCTGAAAATACATTACGTTTCTATGTCCACTTTTCTCGGCCTATGCAGCGTGGACAAGTCTTAGAAAAGATCCGTTTACTCGATGAACAAGGTCAAGTCGTTAATCAGGCATTTATGCTTGGTCCCATGGGAGAACTTTGGGATCGGGAGCAGCGTCGATTGACCTTACTGCTCGATCCTGGTCGCATTAAGCAAGGAGTCAGACCAAACCGAGCGCTAGGCTTAGCTCTTGAGTCTGGTAAGCAACGAACATTAGTCATTGATGCCGACTTTAAAGATGCGAATGGTCGACGATTGAATAAAGAATTTCGTCAAGCATATTTTATCGGTAATGCTATTCGACAGGCGATTGCGCCCGCTCAATGGCAAATCAATTCGCCAAGAGCGGGAACTCAAGAGCCACTACATGTTCAATTTGAACGATCGCTGGATCAAGCGATGCTATCCCACGCTGTCAGGATTCTGGGCAGTGATGGCAATCCTATCATTGGTCATATTCAGTTGACGGCTAATGAAAGCCTTTGGTCATTTACCCCTGAGCGCCCTTGGGCTCCTTCATTGCATTACCTCAGCGTGGCACCCGAATTAGAAGATGTTGCTGGCAACAACCTGCTAGGCCCATTAGATGTGAAACTGACGACTCCTATAGTAGGTTCAACTTTGCAAGCAATTTCAAACCCTATCGAAATAGCTTTTCAACCGCGAACAGTTCACTGACGGGCAATCCATCAACGAATAACTCACTAACAGATACTGTTAAATATTGGCGCATTGCCATCCTTATGGTGTGTTAGTTTAGGTTTCGCGATACAGAGATAAAGCGCTATTCGTACAGGTAGTTTTCAAAGTGAAGCGCCATGTAATCGAGTAACAACCTAAGTCTTCTGGTTGGGGTTTTATTAAAAGGGTAAAGTGCCGTCACCCTTGTTGGCTCGTGATACTGGGTTAATACGGGCTTCAATCTGCCTTGCTTAATATAGGCGTTGTATAGATAGTCTGGTCCAAAACACAAGCCATGACCGCACAGAGCCGCCGCTAAAATGATATTGCCATCATTACAGGTGAGGTTGCCAGTGACTTGAACGGTTACCTTTTCACCATTCTCCATAAAGAATGGCCAGCTATTAGATAGTCTAGAGTCACCATAATGTATACAGTTGTGACTAGCCAAATCCTTAGGCGTCAGAGGTTCGCCATGTTTCACTAAATAGTCGGGTGATGCCACAACGATGAATTTACTTGCAGCTAGTGTCAGGCTCTTTAGGTTTGAATCTTCAAGCTTGCCAACGCGAATGGCTAAATCGATATGCTGGCTATACAGATCTTCAATTTTGCCACTGGAGATTATATCGAGTTCGATAGCCGGGTATTGACGTTGAAACGCCATAAATAGATGACCAAATCCCGAAATCAATAGGCTTTGTGGTGCCGTAAGCCGTATCGCTCCTTTCGGGTTTGACTGACTTTCAAGCGCCTCTGCTGTTGCTTTTTCAACTTGAGAAATAATCGCGTGGCAATGTTCGTAAAATCGTTGTCCTTCCTCTGTTAGGCTAAGCTTTCTGGTTGTTCGGTAAAGGAGTTTTACACCTAATTCAGATTCTAATTGACTCACTTGCTTACTGACAAATGACTTCGACAGGTTTAGCTTTTCTGCGGCCTCCGTAAAGCTACCCGTGTCTACCACAATCGAGAATGTTTCAATTAGCGTTAAAATTTTCATATTAGTCATTAATAGGAAACAATTGCTTGAATATTAGCTGGTATTCAATAAATTAAAAATCACTGGAGTGTAAATAGCTAGCGTTGAATGCTTAGGCTAGATTCAATGTTTGATGAGCGGCGCTCACTGCGTAGTTGAGGTTTCCATTTATATAAATACAGCTACTTACCACTCTCACTGTGTTTAAAATATCAACAAAGCGATAGGCTAACTGCTCAAAGAACTTAGTGAAAAGAAAAGCCCACACCTTATGGTGCGCGCTTTTTGTTTTTTCGTTTTGCTCCTCGATAGCGACAAAGCGAGGGTTAATGCCCCAAGAGTTGTTGACCATAAAGAGTTAAACAAAAACCAATTACCGCACCAAGTGGTGGTGCCCAGTGTTTCTCTAGGCGCGATTGCGGGGCAATGTCTTGGAAGATTAAATACAAGATCCCACCAGCAGCAAACAGCATCATAACACCAAGCAAGCTCTGGTAGCTCGATAGCCAATAAAAACCCGCCAAGCCAGCCGCAGGGCCAACCAAAACAAGAATCAGCATATAGCTAAAAATTCTGCTGTTCTTGACTTTATTAGCTTGTAATTCTTTATAGCTATTAAAGCCTTCGGGTAAGTTTTGTAAGCCTATTAACACAGCGAGTAGCAATGCGGTTGGGGACTGCGTCGCAACCAAGCCACCTAAAGCAATGGCTTCGGGAATATAATCGAGAATCATGCCCATTAGCTGGGGGTTTTCTCGTCGCTTTAATCCCAAGTAACGCTCTAGTAAGAAAAAGCATATACCACCAGCCAAAATAATAGCGACAGTCAATGAGTTAGGCTCAATATAGTTGCTGCCTTCAGGAATCAGTACGAGTGTTGTCGCTCCGAGTAAAATACCGCCACCAAAAGCGATAACAAAATGGCGAAATTCTTGTTCAAGCCATTGGTTTTGAATATTTTCGTGACTGGCGAAAAAGGCGCCGAGTGGAATACATAAGCCCGCTAAGGTAGTGAGAAGAATTATGGTCAGTGCGTCACTCATAAATCACCAGATAACAATAAGATAAAATGGGGTTTATGCAATAGTACAAATCCGCATATAAAAAGTCTTATAGAAAAGTGTTATCACTTGTGCCTTGTCTCTAGGAAAGTGACCAAAACCGAACAGGCCGAATACTCAATTTTCACTGTATTCGGCAGTGTAGTAGAGCGATAAAAGTGTGGTTTAGTGTATTTAACCTCAGCTCTGGATAACTAATGTGCTTCTCGCGGCTATTTTTACTGCTACCAGCGTTAAATTTACTTGCAATAGACTAGCTATTGACGCGCAAATTTGCCTTGATATCAGCAAAAATTTCTCGCTAGAAGATAACGATGAACATAAGCATATGAATTGATTTGTTATTCACTATTTCTTATCCAAACCTGAGGTTATTTAGAACTGCCCAACTGATTTAACACTATCGTTAACAGCCCCATCACTAACATAGCCGATTAAGTTTGGGTTTTTACTAATAAGTTCAACGATTTCGGCTTCAGAATCAACACTTCTGGGGGCTTGGCCTTTACCTGTGAAGACCAATTTTGACCAGTAAGCTTTAAATTGGCTTTCTGATTTTCCGACCACGGCTTTGAGAAAATCTCCTCTGAGTTGACCAGATTTAAGATCAATGGGAATCGCTTCATCGCCATTAGGGAACTTCTTAGTTTTGCCTAAGAATATTTTTTTGACCGCTTTTTTATCTAAGGCGTCTGCATTGGAAGGGTGAACAATAACAGTCACTGCCTGGCTGCTAAAGGCCACTAAACATGAAGACAATAATAATGTTAACTTTTTCATAATGAGCTCCTAGAAAACAACGTCAATGCCCGCTGACATGATAGAGTAATCACCTATATCAGGGCGCGTATGGTCTCCGCTAATATAATCGACCTTGAATGCCGCATTTGGATGAAAATCATATCGAAGTGTAATGCCAACCGCGTCAAATTCTGGCTGCCCTAATGTTTCGATAAACGTTTGCCCCGTTGCCAGTAAAATTGGCGACTGCACCCCAGATAGTCCCTCACTGTAGTCAATTTCCTGTGTTTGCTCTTCTGCGTGCACGGTAATGACGAACTGGTCGAAGCGATAACCAAGTGCGACGTACCAGCCTTCGTTTGTTGAGTCAGAAGATTCTTCAACACCGTAACTAACATATTCCGCATCAAGCAATATATTATTGTAGTCGATGCCAAAACCAGTGAACCAGTAAAGGCCGTCTTTTTCGTGCCAGCCTAAGCCGTTAATAAAGTTATTAACATCACTTGCGGTTGCACCCTGCGCAACGGCTAAGTCGATACCCGGTTGAACGCTTGCCAGCACCACAGATTGGTCAAACTGCTCTGCTTGAATTTCCGCAGTGAATACCCCAGCAAATACTTTCCACCAGTCGCTAGATAAGGTGAGGTTAATTGAGAGTATTTGATCAAGTGCTAAGGGCACTTCACCGCCAATGGCTGATAAAAACAAGCCGCCATCCCAGTTACCAAATGATAATTTGGTATCCAAGGTATAATCACCATCCGCAAGTGAAAACTGGCTGTTGAGGGAAATGCCTTCCATTGTGGAAAATTCAAAATCAGAATAAACCGCCGTTGGCAGGCGTGAAAAATTATGGGCGTAGCCCACTTTTTCATATTCGGATTGATGAAAGATAGGATTCGCGAGTCTGCCAATGTGTACTTGGTGTATATCGTCAATTTGATAACTAAGATATGCCCACCTTGCCTCGACATCAAAGTCATCCCGACCTTCGGCAAAAAGTTGTACTGTCGCCGAGAGCCCTTCGCCGAGTTCACCTCGTGCTTGCAACGCAAACAACGACTCGCCTTTAAAAGTGACCTCACCTTCATCAAGGTAGGTGAAGGGGGGAGTACCCTCGTCAGAGTCAGAATAGCTGGCACGAACCGAGCCAAAACCGTTGAACTCTAGTTGAGCAAACACTTGAGGCGCGCACAATATTGTGGCAATAGCGGTTGCGAGATATTGTTTCTTCATTATGAGAGACCCTCTGTGGAACAATTTAGTCGTCAAGGCTGAGTAGCTTTTCGTTGAATAAATTATCTTTGTTAAACCTTAAAGCCTTTGGCAATAATTTCTAAGTTGTGTGCCAAGCCTGCTAATTCGCTACTCACTGACGCTAATTCTTGCGAAGCACTATGCGTTTGATTGGTGCTTTGGCTAATATCGTCAACATGCGAAACAATTTGACCTGCGGCTTGTGATTGCGAGTCAGTGGCGTGCGCGATATTGCTGGTCATTTCACTGATCTGCGAAACCGATGTGGTAATTTCTGCCAGCGAAGTGCCCGCTATCGTCACTTGTTCAACACTGTTTTCCGCCAAGGTTCGACCATTGCTCATTGCACCTACGGCTTTGCGAGCCGCTTGTTGCAGTTTTTCAATGGTGGTTTGAATCTCCACCGTCGAATCTTGCGTTCTCGAAGCCAAGGTCCTCACTTCGTCAGCGACAACGGCGAAGCCACGCCCTTGCTCGCCAGCTCGCGCGGCTTCAATTGCGGCGTTAAGTGCCAATAAATTAGTTTGTTCGGCAATGCCTCTGATCACATCAAGTACAACGCCCACTTGGTTGGCATCATTATCTAGGTGGTCAATAACTTGGGATGACTCTTCAACGGTTTTCGCCAGTTGGTGAATTGTTTCAACCGTTTTAGCAACAACATCTGCACCTTCGGTGGAGATCGTACGGGTTTGTGTTGCGGTATCGGCTGCTAATGCGGCGCTATCCGCAACGCTTTTGACACTGTGATTTAAATCATCGACAGCGGCTTTCGTATTGTGCGCGCCATCTTGTTGAAGTTGAGTAATGGTATTTGTTTGCTCTGCATTAGCGCTGACCGAGTTTGCCATCTGTGAAAGTGGTAAGGCGATTTCAACCACTTGTTTAATCGTGGTTTGAAGTTTTTCAATGAACATATTGAAACGATTCACTAGCTCACCAATTTCATCGTTGCTTTTTGAGTTAAGGCGAACCGTGAGATCCCCTTCACCTTCTGCGATGTCCTGCAAAGAATTGACCACGCTCGACAAAGATGATCTGATGCCTGAAATAATGGGTATGGCGGCGCCAAACAACAAAATGATCGTCACAATACCGACAATAAAGCCGATATTAACTAAGGTTTCAGCTGAGCTGTTAGCATCGGTTATTGCCTGCTCAAATTCCTGCACTCGCGTTTTATTAAAGTTGACTAGCCCACTTTTAGCCTGCTCAAAGGCGGCGTTCATGGCTTTACCCATTTCCGGCAATTTTTCAAAATCTAAGGTGTCGTTGATCATGCCGCTGCTCAAGTTTCGCGCTTGTTGGTAGTAGCTAGTAAAGTCACTTAACAGGCTTTGCTGGTCAGCAATAAATTGTTGGTCAGTTGCGCCTATTTGGGTGATAGATTCGATGATTTTTTCTGATAACTCGTCTGCCGACGTTATGCCGTCTTCATCTCCTGTGGTCACCGCTGCATTGAGAATTTCTGATAGACGAACAATATCGACGGCAGCCGCTTCAGATAATTGAACGACAGGAAATTGAACATCCTTAACGCGGGAAAGCTGTTCAACATTGGTTGTGGCATTAAAAATGGAGAGGGCGAGGTAAATGGTAAAACTGATCGTGCCTATTACGGGTATCAAATAAATTTTTTGAGCAATAGAAAGTCGAGAAAGAAAATTCATGCTGCGCCCTCTGTTTTTAGCTAACTAAACTGTAGAACATAAAATTTAATTTTGGGAACTTTTGGCCTGTGATTTGCCTTTTATATGCCCTTTATTTGCTAATGTTTTCACAAACATACTTATAGCCTTCTCGCTGAGTTGATGTGCCCATTGTCAACTGCATGACCGTGATGATGAAGAGCTGTTTAAGCGCTGAGTTTTTATCGAATCAATGATTGCTCGTTGAATTTGTCGATAGTTTGTACAACTATAGTGGAGCTAGTTAGTATTTGCTGTCTCGTTATTTGTTGGTGACACCCAAGTTAGCTTGTTGGTGACATCCAAGTTAGCGCGAGAGGAAATATTGAAGCGGCTAGCTAAAACACAACGAAATTAAAACACAACGAAATATTCAACAGACGTATACAGAGCGCTGCGATTTTATGCACCTCAAACAAACACGCGCTTTGATAAAAAAACAATAACGTAAGGTCACGCTATGAAGGAACTTTTAAGCCGTTATCCAGTATCGGCACAGGCCAAGCACATTACCCATCTCGATAGCGCAGCATATGATGCCATGTACCAGCAATCGATTGATCAGCCAGACGTATTTTGGGCGGAGCAAGCGGATAAATTTATTGACTGGTACAGCCCTTGGGAACAAGTGTCTTCGGTGGATTTCGACAAAGCTGAAATCAGTTGGTTTAAAGGGGCAACACTGAACGTTAGCTACAATTGTATTGATCGCCATCTGGCCAGCAAAGCCAACCAAACCGCCATTATTTTCGAAGGTGATGAACCTACAGATGACTTTAACGTTAGCTATCAAGAATTGCACGACAATGTCTGCCGACTAGCTAATTTACTCAAAGATCGCGGCGTTAAAAAAGGCGATAGAGTGTGTATTTATATGCCGATGATCCCCGAAGTGGGATACGCCATGTTGGCATGTGCGCGCATTGGTGCTGTGCATTCCGTGGTGTTTGGCGGCTTTTCAACGGAATCTATTAAAGCGCGCGTACTTGATGCAGATTGCCAAGTGGTGATCACGGCTGATGAAGGGGTGCGCGGCGGCAAAAAAATTCCACTAAAAGCTAATGTTGATGCGGCACTAGTCGATTGCCCTAATGTCCATTCTGTAATTATGGTGCAGCGCACCGCAGCCGAGGTGGATTGGCAACCAGAGCGCGATGTCAATTATCAAGCCGTGATAGGTAACTATCCTGCCAGTTGCGAACCGGAAGTGATGGACGCGGAAGATCCGCTATTTATCCTGTACACCTCAGGCTCTACTGGTAAACCGAAAGGTGTGTTGCACACCTGTGGTGGTTATATCTTGTATGCTGCGATGACGCACAAGTACGTGTTTGATTATCAAGAAGGTGAAATCTATTGGTGTACTGCCGATGCTGGCTGGATCACGGGACATTCTTACATTTTTTATGGGCCACTGGCGAATGGGGCAACGACATTAGTCTTTGAGGGCGTGCCAACCTACCCAGATGCCAGCCGATGCTGGCAAGTGTGTGAAAAGCATCAGGTCAATATCTTCTATACTGCACCAACGGCAATTCGCGCCTTGATGGGGCTAGGGGATGAATTAGTTGAAAAACACGATCGCTCAAGTATTCGACTACTAGGTACGGTAGGTGAGCCAATCAACCCGGAAGCTTGGCATTGGTATTATGAAGTCGTGGGTGAGAGCCGTTGTTCAATCGTCGATACCTGGTGGCAAACGGAAACTGGCGGCGTGTTAATTACTTCGCCACCTGGTGCCGTTGATATGAAGCCCGGCGCCGCTGGCCGCCCATTCTTTGGTGTTAAGCCCGCGATTGTCAGTAAAGAAGGTGAGGTTTTAGCAGGTGAAGCCCGAGGTCGGCTAGTGATGACTGGCAGTTGGCCAGGTCAAATGCGCACGGTTTATGGCGATCAGCAACGCTTCTTCGATACCTACTTTAGCCAGTACCTAGGCAATTACTTCACTGGTGACGGCGCCAAGCGTGATGCCGATGGTTTTTACTGGATAACAGGTCGCATTGATGATGTGCTCAATGTCTCTGGTCATCGATTGGGAACGGCTGAAATTGAAAGTGCCTTAGTGCTGCACCCAGCAGTTGCCGAAGCGGCAGTGGTGGGTTATCCGCATGAAATCAAAGGGCAGGGCATCTATTGCTACGTTACTTTGATGTCTGGCGCCAATACTGACGACAGCTCTGGCGAAACGCTTATCGAAAACCTGCAAGCATTAGTTGCCAAAGAGTTAGGACGCTTTGCTAAACCTGATTATATTCAGTATGCGCCGGGCTTACCTAAAACTCGCTCAGGGAAAATTATGCGCCGTATTTTGCGAAAAATTGCTGAAAACGAGTTAGAAAATTTAGGCGATACGTCGACACTGGCAGACCCAAGTGTGGTTGAAGACTTGATCAACAACCGTATCGTTCACGGTTAACAGAGCTGTTTGCGCGTTAGTTGCCTTAACTGAGGCACTAAGGCACTAAGGCGCAAAAAAATTCGCCGCTAGCGATAATTCAATGATCGTTAATGGCGCTCAAGGGGCGTAAACCTGCTTTATTGTCCTTATCGTATCTACTCCATCACAAAGCTTTCGCTTAACTGTTTGTTTTCGATTAAAATGCTCATCAATTTATAACCTTGTGAGCGTATTCATGTATTGTCCTTTTTGCACCGCTACCGATACTAAAGTGATAGATTCACGACTAGTGGCTGATGGCCATCAAATCAGGCGTCGGCGCGAGTGTAACGAATGCCATGAGCGCTTTACGACCTTTGAAACCGCTGAACTTGTCATGCCGCGTATTATTAAACGCGATGGCTCACGCGAACCATTCAACGAAGACAAAATGCGCAGTGGCTTACAGCGGGCACTGGAAAAGCGCCCCGTCAGTATTGAAAAAATCGAACTGTCAGTAAATAAAGTCAAATCACAGTTGCGCGCGACCGGTGAACGTGAGCTAGGCTCTGAAATGTTGGGTAATTTGATTATGGAGCAGTTAAAAGAGTTAGATAAAGTTGCTTACATTCGCTTTGCCTCGGTTTACCGCTCATTTGAGGATATTCGCGAGTTTGGTGAAGAAATTGCGCGACTGGGTGACGAGAAATAGCCGCTTTATAGGGAAGACTTTGAAAATAGGAAAAGACCAATGGCATGGCTAGCGGATTCAAGCCAGTCTGATAAGTTGATACTCGTTCTTGCCGTTACCAATTTGTTGTTGGGCCTCTATCACTGGCGTAAAGGTCACTGGGGCGCTGATTACCTGTTAGCGCGAGATCAGCAATTTTTATTAATTAAGCCAAAAGGGCTGGGTGTTGTCGGGAAAAAGCCCGTGCATAAGATTGATATTACGCGTCTGGCAAAAATTCAGGTAGCGGGAAAGGTTGTCAGCTTTTTCTATCAAAGTGGCCATGCGATAGATGTATTCTTATCTCGCCAACGGCTGGCAAGCTTTGTTCTTGAAGTGGTTACGTTAGTGCCAACTGTTGAGCTTGTTAAACTCGAACACCCGCCAAAAGGTGAGTCAATTTAAGAGATGTGAAGTTTGACGACATTTAGTTTACACGATCATAAATTTATGGCACTCGCCATTCAACTGGCTAAGCAAGGTCATTTCACCACCTCACCGAACCCTCGTGTCGGTTGTGTGATTGTTAACAACGGTGAAATTGTTGGTACTGGCTTTCATAAAAAAGCAGGTACGCCGCACGCCGAAGTTTACGCACTGCGCGAAGCGGGTGACAAAGCCCGTGGCGCAACGGCATATGTGACCTTAGAGCCATGTTCACACTTCGGGCGCACGCCGCCTTGCGCGCAGGCGCTAATTGATCATGGCCTGGCGAAAGTGATTGCTGCCAATGTTGACCCTAACCCGCAAGTTGCAGGCCGAGGTTTGAAAATGCTCGCGGAAGCGGGCATTGATGCTGCTTATGGCTTGCTTGCCGACGAAGCGGAGCAGCTCAATCAAGGCTTTTTGAAGTTAATGCGCACCCAAATGCCTTATGTGCGTTGTAAGCTAGCGGCCAGCCTAGATGGGCAAACCGCAATGGCATCGGGTGAAAGCCAATGGATCACCTCGCCTGAAGCAAGGCGCGATGTGCAGCGCTTACGCGCACAAAGTTGTGCTGTTTTGACGGGCGCTGATTCTGTGCTGATGGACGGCGCGAAAATGACAGTGCGCCATCAAGAGCTTGGCTCACTGGCAAATAGCTACCCAGCGGAAAGTTTACGCCAACCTGTGCGTGTGGTGATTGACGGCCAGCAGCGTTTAACCCCTGACCTCCCGATGTTTCAACCATTACATGCGAAATTACCTCATCCGATAATTTTACTGCGCACTAAGGTTGAAAATGAGCAAACATGGCCTCATTTTGTCAGCCAAGTAGCAATAGCAACCGACAATGGCAAAATCAACTTAGCAGCGGCGCTATCTTATTTAGGATCACTGGGGCTAAATGATATTTTATTAGAGTCTGGTGAGCGCCTAGCTGGTGCGTTTATCGAGCAAGATTTGGTTGATGAACTTATTTTATATCAAGCACCTAAGTTGATGGGCGCAGGTGGCAAAGGGCTTTGTGCTATGCCCAGCATCACAACGCTTGGTCAAGCAAAAACGCTAACGATTAACGATGTCACTATGGTCGGTGCTGATATGAAAATTACCGCGCAGTTTGCAGGCAAGTAACGGCCACGCCAAAATGGCAACTGGGTAATAAGCGAAAGACAAGAGAATAGATATGTTTACGGGAATTATTGAAGCAGTTGGCACCATTGCCGCGATTCAAATGAACCAACGAGGGGCGGCGATCACTGTCAATGTTGGCAAGTTAGACATGGCTGATGTCAAATTAGGTGACTCAATTGCCACCAATGGCATTTGTTTAACGGTCGTGCACTATAGCGAGCGCAGCTTTACGGCAGATGTGTCGAATGAAACACTAACGCGCACGGGCTTTGCGAACTACCAAGTAGGACAAAAGGTGAACTTGGAAAAGGCGATGCTACCGACCACGCGCTTTGGTGGTCATATGGTTTCTGGCCATGTCGATGCCGTTGCTGAAATCACGTCGATTACACAATCGGGCAACAGCTGGGATTATTGGATCGCGATGGACGCAGAAATTGCCCCATACATCGCGGAAAAGGGCTCCATCACTATTGATGGCGTGAGCCTAACAGTGAACAGTTTAACCAGCGATCAGTTCCGTTTAACCATAGTGCCACATACCGCACAAGAGACCATTATTGCCGATTATCAAGTCGGTACTAAGCTCAATATTGAAGTTGATGTGGTTGCTCGTTATATCGAGCGCTTGTTAACCACCTCACATCAACCCACTGATTCGTCGGGTGTTAGTCAAGACTTACTAGCACGCAGCGGCTTTATCAAATAACCCAAGGCTAAGTAACAAGAGGCAGTTATGCAATTAAATACGCCACAAGAAATTATTGATGACATCAAGTTAGGCAAAATGGTGATCTTGATGGACGATGAAGATCGCGAAAACGAAGGTGACTTCATCATGGCTGCCGAATTGGTCACGCCAGAAGCGATCAACTTTATGGCGACTCATGGCCGTGGGTTGATTTGTTTGCCGATGTCAGCCGAGCGTTGTCAAAAGCTTAAATTACCTTTGATGGTTGAAAAGAACGATGCGCAGTTCACCACCAACTTCACGGTTTCAATTGAAGCGGCAGAAGGCGTCACAACGGGGATTTCAGCCGCTGACCGCGCGACGACGATCCTTGCTGCGGTAGCCAAAGATGCCGATGAGAACGCTATTGTGCAGCCGGGGCATATTTTCCCGTTAATTGCCAAAGATGGCGGTGTGCTTAACCGTGCCGGTCACACTGAGGCGGGCGTTGATTTAGCGCGTTTAGCAGGGTTAGAGCCAGCAGCCGTCATTGTTGAAATCTTAAATGAAGACGGCACCATGGCACGCCGTCCTGACTTAGAGAAAATTGCTGAAAAACACGGTATCAAAATGGGCACGATTGCCGATTTAATTGAATACCGCAACGCAAACGAAACCACTATCGAGCGCATTTCACAATGTAAATTACCTACGGCGTTTGGTGATTTCGATTTAACCGTATTTAAAGATACGATTGACGGCCAAACACACTTTGCGCTCGCAAAAGGTGAAATTAATGCGCAAGAGCCAACGCTTGTGCGTGTTCATTTGGAAAACACGTTCCGCGATTTATTGTTTAGCCAACGGGACAGCATCAACAAATGGCCGATTGGTAAAGCACTAGAGCGCATTGCGGCAGAAGGCGGTGTACTTGTGTTGTTAGGTAAACACGAGTCGCCAGAAAGCTTGATTGCACAAGTTGAAAAGTACGCTAAGTTAGATGCAGGCGAAACCATTAAAGAAGTTAAACGCCATATTGGTTCACGTAACGTTGGTGTTGGCTCGCAAATTTTAGCTAACTTAGGCGTTAGTAAAATGCGTTTATTGAGCTCTCAAACAAAATATCACTCACTATCGGGCTTTGGCTTAGAAGTGGTTGAGTATCTTGCAGAGTAAGTAAAAAAATCTTCACTAAGTAAAAAGCTACTGATGTCAGTAGCTTTTTTTATACCTGCACGTTTTTGCCATAAAGGTATAACACAATCCCTAACAAAATAATGACTCTACTTAGGTCAAAAAACTTTCATTTTACCTTTTCATTTACCTATGTCGCTGTTTTAATAACCAGGTCTGATAAAAAATAAGCTAATAAATTCAGCTATATAATAATGTAATTTGAATTGTAGTAATTCAGCAAAAAAAATAATAAATACAGATATTACAAGTAGGTGTTCATATGAATGTAAAGGTTGCCCATAAGATCATTCTTGGCTTTGTTGTCATACTTTTACTGCTCATCTTTGCCAGTGTTAGCTCCATTGGTATCCTCGCCGATATCGAGCAGGCGACTAAGGAAGTTGACAGTATTGCGATCCCCGTGCAAAAACAAAGTACGGGGCTGCAAATTGGCTTGCTAAAACAAGCTAAACAAGCCTCTCAAATTACCAGCGTGGGGAGCGAGCAGCAGCTCTCAATCCTTAGAGCAGATTTTGCCAATCAAGGCGTTAGGCTGAGTGAAGCGCAACAAAATCTCGGTCAGCTTTCATTACCCAGTATGCTCGCTGAGCAGTTACGCGTGGTTGAGCAAGAGCAGTCATTATTCGCACAAACTGTCGCTAATATGTTTAGCTTTCAGTCCAAAGCCCTTGCCTTAGCACAATCACTGAAAAGCGTTGAACAACAGGTTGCCGCTAATCTTAACGAAGCGGGCGCTTTACTCGTTGATTTAACCTATTTAGAAGATGATAAAGAACAAGCTATTGTCGATCGTATTATTGGCTCTGCTGGGCAAATAGAAGGCTATGTGATCAACCTTGCCGATGCGGCCAATAGTGTACTTGGCATCACTGACGTGGAAGAACTCAATCAAAGCCAAGAGTTGATTGAGCAATCGTTACTGCATATTGAAGACTTGCTCGGTTACTTAGTTAGGCAAGGTGAGGTCTACGACACACAAGGGCTTATTGAACAATTTGTCAGTGAGTTTGAACAAGCAAATGATAAGCTCACCAATGAACATAGTCTGTTTATCATCAAGCGCGAACAATTGGAAAACCACGCGAACCTAGCACAGGCTGCCACTCGTTCTGAGCAGCAGATTGAGCAAGCGTTAGCGACTATCGATAACTTACTTGAACAAGTTGATGCTAACTTAGCGAATTTACAGCAAAATGTTTTTGCTGGTGTTGATAATGGCCAAGCGCTGACATTAATTATTTTGGCGGTCATTATGCTGGTGAGTATCACGGTTGCAATATTAACGATTCGTGCGATGATCAAGCCGCTTTTTCGTATCAACGAAGTGTTGCACCGCATTGCACAGGGGGATCTGACGAAGCAGCTAGAGGTGGTTAGTGAGGATGAATATGGTCAGCTATCGAAAAATGTCAACGCTGTGGTATCGCATTTAAAAACCTTAATTGATGATATCGGGCAAAATGCTAATGCGTTGGCGCAAGCCGCTAATCGCTCACAAACTGAATTACAGTTGGTGGCAAGATCACTGGATTCGCAGCAAAGCACGGTTGATGAAGTAAACCATAATACCTTGTCGCTGAGCGAACATGCTGATCAAGTATTAGCTAAGTCTACCGATGCTGAAAATCAGATGACAGAGGCTTTAAATCGCAGTAACGAGCTTGAACAGCGAGCCAATAGCACGGCGAGTAAGATTAACGATTTGACTATGCTACTGCAAAACACTGCTGGTAAAGTGAGTTTATTGAATCAAGAAGCGACTAATATCAGCAGTATTTTAGAGACGATTCAAAGTATTGCGGATCAAACAAATTTATTGGCACTTAATGCCGCAATTGAAGCTGCGCGTGCGGGTGAGGCTGGCCGTGGCTTCTCAGTTGTAGCCGATGAGGTGCGCATGCTTGCCAGTCGAACACAAGAATCTACGTCTGAAATTAATGCCATGATAGGTGCGCTACAATCGCAAACCAGTGATGTGGTCAGTGAGATTGAGCAAGGGAAAAACAACGCCACCCGTTGCCAAACGGACACTGAACTACTGCTGGAAACATTGACGACGATCAGCCAAGCAATTTCACAAATGCACTCCATGAGTATTGATATTTCACGTGCGGCGCAGCAGCAAAACAATCTCAGTAGTGATATCAATGACAGTATTTCGCAAGTGGCGTTAGTGAGCCAGCAAAGTAGTGAAAAATCGACAACAACGCTAGGTTACAGTGAAGAGGTGGCAAAACTCGCCCAGTCGCTTGAAAGCGCGGTTGATGCCTTTAACGTCAGCGCTGGCAATTGAGCCAATAACGGCTTTAGTTAAAACTGACCGTTTCAAGGTCAAAGTTTTTAAGGTAAAGCTCTGCGTTCCCAAAATAAAAAAGCCGCAAGAGCGGCTTTTTTTAGGTTTAAATGCAGTGTTTAGCTCAAGTGCGCTAAGTTAGGCACATTAAGTTGCTCGTGCTTAAAATAGTGCGGCAATTAGCGGATAAACGCGTTAACTTTATCGATGATACCCTGACAGTCTAAGCCCAACTCTTGGTGAATTTCTGCTTGTGTTCCATGTTTAATAAAAACATCCGGTAAACCAATGTTGAGTACTTTTATTGCTCTTCCTTGGCTTAATAAATACTCATTCACCGCAGAGCCTGCCCCACCCGCAATGGCGTTACCTTCAATGGTGACAATCACATCGTGACTGTTGGCGAGTTCGTCAATAAGTGCCTCATCCATGGGTTTAACAAATCGCATATCTGCTAAGCTGGCATCAAGTGCCTCAGCTGCTTGTTTCGCTTCGCCTAAAATAGTGCCGAAGTTGAGCATGGCAATTTTGGCGCCTTGGCGCTGCAATACACCTTTACCAATGGCGATGGTTTCATCAAGTGAAGGTAACTCAGCACCTGTGCCGCTGCCACGCGGATAACGCACGGCTGCTGGGCCATTGTGTAAGTGGCCTGTGGTGAGCATTAACTGACACTCGCGTTCATCTGATGGCGTCATAATCACCATGTTTGGAATGCAGCGCATAAAGCTTAAATCAAACGCCCCTTGATGGGTTGGACCATCGGCACCGACAATACCTGCGCGGTCAATGGCAAACAACACCGGTAGGTTTTGAATGGCAACATCGTGAATCAGCTGATCGTAGCCACGTTGTAAAAAGCTTGAGTAAATGGCGACAATGGCATTTTGGCCACCAATCGCCAAACCCGCAGCATAAGTGACGGCGTGCTGCTCAGCTATTGCGACATCAAAATACTGATCAGGGAAGCGCTGGCTAAATTCAACCATACCTGAGCCTTCGCGCATTGCTGGGGTGATTGCCATCAATTTGCTATCGCGCTCAGCCATGCCACATAGCCAATCACCAAAAATTTTTGAATAGGTTGGCAAGCTTGGTTTACTTTTCGGTAAAGACGTATCGGCAGGGTTAAACTTAGGCACTGCGTGATACTTAATCGGGTCTTGCTCGGCGGCGTGATATCCCTTACCTTTTTTGGTCGCGATATGAAGAATTTGCGGGCCTTTGAGATTGCGCATATTGCGAATCGTGTCAACAAGGCCATTAACATCGTGGCCGTCGATAGGGCCAATGTAATTAAAGCCTAATTCTTCAAAGAAGGTACTGGGAACAACCATGCCTTTAATGTGTTCTTCGGCGCGGCTGGCCAGTTCTTTAATCGGTGGAATGTTATTGAGTAAGCGTTTACTACCTTCTCTAAAACCAGCAAATAAGCTGCCTGACAGCATTTTAGCTAAATGATTGTTAAGGGCGCCGACATTTTCCGAAATTGACATCTCATTGTCATTTAAGATGACTAACATATCTTTGTTAATATCACCGCCGTGGTTTAGCGCTTCAAATGCCATACCAGCTGTCATTGCGCCATCACCAATAACGGCAACAACTTTGCGATTTTTGCCTTCTTGTTCGGCGGCAACGGCTAAGCCGAGCGCTGCCGAAATAGATGTACTGGAATGACCCACACTTAATACGTCGTACTCGCTTTCTTCGCGCCACGGGAACGGGTGTAAGCCATCTTTTTGGCGAATTGTGTGCAATTGATCGCGACGTCCCGTGAGAATTTTGTGCGGGTATGCTTGGTGGCCAACATCCCAAATTAGGTGATCAAATGGTGTGCGGTAAACATAGTGCAGGGCAACCGTCAGTTCGATAGTGCCTAAGCCAGAAGCAAAGTGGCCACTGCTTTTACTGACGGAATTTAATAAATAGCTTCGTAACTCATCACTGACGCGCGTTAACTGATCTTGGCTCAGTAAACGCAAATCGTCAGGGGTATTGATCGTTGATAGTAAAGGATAATCGGCTAGATTAATGGTCATAGTCTTATTAGTAATTAATGAGTACGGCGAACGATAAAGGTCGCAAATTGCGCTAAATTGTCGGTATTGTAGGGCAAACGGGCTAAAGCTTGAAGCGATTCTTGGTAAAGGTGGTCGGCTTTTTGTTGGGCGCCAGACAATCCCAACAGTGCAGGGTAAGTCGATTTATTGGCTTCGATATCCGAGCCTTTAGGCTTGCCTAGCTGCTCTTGGGTTGAAGTGATATCGATAATGTCATCTTGCACTTGGTAGGCAAGACCGATAAGTTCAGCAAAAGTTGCCAGTGATATTTTCTGCTCTTCGGTGACCTTGGGTGCACACTCAGCGGCCATAGTGACCGACGCTTTAAGTAAAGCACCGGTTTTTAGTTGGTGAATGGTTTCCAGTTGCGCGAGTGTGATCTGCGTGTCCGTTGCACTTAAATCTAAGGCTTGCCCACCACACATGCCTTGGTAACCCGCCGCGGCAACCAGTTGTTTTAACAGCATTGGCATTTTTTGCGTACCAAACGCTGAGAATGTGTGATTGGCAAGGAAATCAAAAGCCAGTGTTTGCAAACTATCGCCCGCCAATATCGCTGTCGCTTCGTCAAAGGCTTTGTGACAGGTCGGTTGTCCGCGTCGTAAGTCATCGTCATCCATCGCCGGTAAATCATCATGTAATAATGAATACGCATGAATGCACTCTAAGGCACAAGCGACACCGTCTAAATCGTTAATTTCTGCGCCTAACGCAAGTCCTGTCGTGTAAACCAGGTATGGGCGCATACGCTTACCGCCAATAAGCAGGCCATAGCGCATTGCTTCCAGAAGTTTGGTGTCATTGACGGCTAGGGCGTCTAGCTTATCGGCAAGCAGTTGGTTAACTCGCGTTTGGTAGTTGCTAAGCTCAGGTAAGGTTGGGATCGACATTAACTATGTTTACTCGTCTTGTTCAAAGTCAGCGAGCGTACCTTGACCGTTTTGGTTATTGAGAATCTGCACTTTTTGCTCAGCCGTTTTTAATTTTTGCTGGCTCAACTGGCTCAGCTTTAAGCCACGCTCGAATACTGCCATTGACTCTTCTAGGCTAAGCTCACCTTGCTCTAATTGCTGAACAATGCCGTCAAGCTCACCTAATGCCTCTTCAAATGAGAGGTTTTCCAGTTTTTTCTTTGCCATTTCTTTGCCGTTTCTTCGCTATTTCTCTGCTATTTCCGCGCCATTTCTGGCGCGCAGCTAAGACTGTTTGCTTTGACTAACTAATCTGCTTGTTTGCAGTTTTTTGGGCGAAGTAACTGCTAACGAAAATCAGTTTATCATTGCACCCAAGTAATATGGCGCAAAGGTACATGAGCATCGACTCAAGGTCAATCAAAGGCGCATACTTGCTTACTTATCGGCACTATTGCCAAGCTGAATCAAAAACTAGTTAAGTTATTGACCTGATGGACGATACTATCTGTGTAACAGGCTGTATTACAGGTCGCGATTCCGTTATCGATAATGTATTATCAGCAGAGTTTTGCTCGTTAAAGACACACATTTAGGAGGCATTGGTGGATTTAGCTACGCTAATTGGGATGTTAGGCGCGATTGGTTTCATCGTGATGGCGATGATATTGGGTGGCGACATTTCAATGTTTGTCGATACCCAGTCAATTCTTATCGTATTCTGTGGTTCAATCTTCGTGGTACTGTCGAACTACAACCTTGGCCAGTTTTTTACTATCGGTAAAATCATCGGCAAGGCTTTTATGTTCAAGTTGGAAAAGCCCGAGGAATTGATTGAAAAGTCAGTCGAAATGGCTGATGCCGCACGAAAAGGCGGCTTTTTAGCGCTAGAAGAAGCCGAAATCTCCAATGCTTTTATGCAAAAAGGCGTTGATATGCTGGTCGATGGTCACGATGCGGATGTCGTACGTGGCACCTTACAAAAGGATATCGCCCTAACCACAGAGCGCCATGAAACCGGTGTTGGCATGCTAGGGGCGCTTGCCGAAGTTGCCCCAGCGATGGGGATGATTGGTACCCTGATTGGTCTAGTTGCCATGTTATCCAACATGGATGACCCAAAAGCCATCGGTCCTGCAATGGCGGTAGCGCTCTTAACGACTTTGTACGGTGCTTTCTTAGCGAACGTAATTGCCATTCCTATTTCCAATAAACTGTCGCTGAGAATGGCGGAAGAAAAGCTTAATCAAGAGCTAATTCTAGATGCGGTTTTGGGTATTCAAGACGGTCAAAACCCGCGTGTTATCGAAGGTCTGCTGAAAAACTATTTGGCAGAGAGTAAGCGAAAAATAGACACCACTGAAGAGTAGCGAGGTTAGCCATGTCATCTCCACCTCCTGAGTGTAAATGCCCCCCCGCAGGTTTACCTGCGTGGATGGGGACGTTCGCGGATTTGATGTCTCTGCTGATGTGCTTTTTCGTATTGCTACTGAGCTTCTCGGAAATGGACGTGCTCAAATTCAAACAAATTGCCGGTTCAATGAAGTTTGCCTTTGGTGTGCAAAATAAAATTGAAGTTAAAGATATTCCCAAAGGCACCAGTATTATTGCCCAGGAATTTCGCCCCGGTAAGCCAGAGCCTACCCCAATTGAAGTGATTCAACAGCAAACCATGGAAATGACCCAGCAAATGCTGGAGTTCCAAGCTGGGGATGAAACATCTGCCGGTGGTCGCCAAGAGCAACGGGGGACAGAGCGCGGTGGTCAATCGCAAAGCACCGACACGCAAATGTCGCAACAGCAAATTGAACAAGCCCAGCAGCAATTAGAACAAGCGCAGCAAGAGCAAGTGAATGAGCTTGTGAAAAAAATTGCGGAGCAGTTAGAGCAACAAATTCAAGATGGCGCAATTGAGCTGGAATCACTTGGTCAGCAAATTACCATTCGCATTCGTGAAAACGGTTCGTTCCCTTCGGGGTCGGCATTTCTACAGCCGAAATTTAAGCCAATTATTCAAGAGATCGGTAGTTTACTGAATACGGTACCGGGTGAAATTATGATTTCGGGAAATACCGACAACCAGGGTATAGACTCTGAGCTTTATCGCTCGAATTGGGATTTATCTAGCCAACGCGCTGTCGCCATTGCCCATGAGATGGTGAAAGTACCGGGCTTTGACCCAACCAGATTGTTGGTTGTTGGTCATGCGGACACTCGCCCACTTGTACCAAATACCAATGCCTTGAATCGTCGCCGTAACCGCCGTGTTGAAATATCGATTAATCAAGGTAAAGCAAAAGTGACTGAGCCTATCTCAATTAGCGAAACGAGCGGTAATTAACGTTTTAGTTGATCGCATTAACCATAAAAATGGCCGAGTACAGTAATGTCTCGGCCATTTTTGATGCTGTGTTATCTTTGTCGTGTGTTACGTGAGTGTTAGGTGCATAGCTACTCGATGTAAAGAAGCGTAAATTTTCTACAAGGGTAGGCTGATAGTTAGATAAGCTAAACTTTTTAAAGAGTAAGCTTATTGAGGGGGCGGCAACTAAGATGAATTTAAAAAACTCACCGATGCATTATGGTTTTATTGCTAAGTGCTTCCACTGGGGAACGGCGCTGTTGTTTTTAGCGGCTTACGTTAGTGTTTATTACCGACAGTGGTTTACGGAGGCTAAAACCCCTGAAAATTGGACGGCGTTGCAGCTGCATTTGTCGATTGGTGTGTCACTTGGCGTCATAGTCGTACTGCGTGTTATATGGCGAAAAATGAATGAGACCCCGCAACCAGAGCCCGGCACGAAATTAGAACATTTAGCCGCCCATATGGGGCATTATGCCTTGTATGGTGTGATGATTATTATGCCGTTAACGGGATACTTAGGGACAGGCGTTAACACTGAATTTTTCTTTTTATTCGATGTCCCCAAATTTGAAGATACCTGGCTGTTCACCGTTGTCGTGCAAGATTTTATGGGCTTATCCTTTAAAACGTTTGAAGCTCCCATTGATTTTATTCACAAAGATATTTTCGGTGCTTGGTTAGTATGGCTATTAATTTTAGGTCACGTATTGGCGGCGCTTTATCATCATTTTGGCAAAGGCGATCGCACCATTAAGAAAATGACCACGGGTAAGCCATAGGCTTTAGTTACTCAGTTAATACTCCCTCACTTCTTGGTAGAGCTTATTTCGATGCTTTGCCAGACCTTATCTTAGAAAGTTTGGCAGCGCGCATTTTTTGAGAAATAGTGTATAATGCGCGCCACTTTATCCAGCGCCGGGGGAATCAATGAAATTCATCGTTAAATTGCAGGCTGAAATAGCCGTTAAAAGTCGTTCTGTTCGTAAACGTTTTAGTAAGCTGCTTGAGTCAAATATCAAGAATGTACTTCGACGTATTGACGAGCAAGTGACCACGCAACTTAACTGGGATAGCATTGAAATCAATACCAAAAACGACACGTCAGAGAACCGCGCGGCGCTAGTTGAAACCCTCAAGTGCATTCCGGGTGTCGCCTCGTTTTTAGAAGTGCAACAAAGTGAATTTGCTGATTTACACGACATTTACGAGAAAACCTTAGCAGTGCACGCCAGTACTATTGAAAATAAAACTTTTTGTGTACGGGTTAAGCGCAGTGGTGAGCACGAATTCAATTCGATCAAAGCGGAGCAGTACATTGGTGGCGGTTTAAACCAAGCGGTTGAATCGGCCAAGGTGAAATTGAAAAAACCGGATGTCACCATTCGCCTTGAAATCAACAAAAACAAACTGTTTATCGTGACAGAGCTGCACAAAGGTCTAGGCGGTTTCCCAATTGCTACCCAAGAAGATGTGTTATCACTGATGTCAGGTGGCTTTGACTCGGGTGTGTCTAGCTATCAGATGATCAAAAAAGGCTCACGTACCCATTTCTGTTTCTTCAACTTAGGTGGCAGTGCCCACGAAGTTGGCGTAAAACAAGTGAGCCATTTCTTGTGGAATAAATTTGGTGCCTCGCATCGCGTCAAGTTTATTGCTGTTGATTTCGATCCGGTAGTCACTGAAATATTAGAAAAAATCGATAACGGTCATATGGGCGTAGTGCTCAAGCGTATGATGATGCGCGCAGGCGCTAAAGTTGCTAAAAAGCTAGGTATTCAAGCATTAGTGACAGGTGAAGCGCTAGGCCAAGTGTCGAGCCAAACACTAACGAATTTGAATGTTATTGATCGCGTTACTGAAACCTTAATTCTACGCCCACTTGCTGCTTACGATAAGCAAGATATTATTGATATCGCGCGCGATATCGGTACGGAAGATTTCGCTAAAACGATTCCAGAGTACTGTGGCGTTATCTCGAAAAAGCCAACGGTTAAAGCGGTGCTCGCAAAAGTGGAAGAAGAAGAAAGCAAGTTCGACTTGAGCATTATTGAGCAAGTGATTGAAAATGCGCGTGTCTTCGATATTCGCGATATTGGTCAAGAAACGGAAAAAGAAGTGCACGCGGTAAAAGAGCTAGCTGAGGTTGGCGAAAATACCGTGATTTTGGATATCCGCAGCCCAGAAGAAGAAGACGATAGCCCGCTAGAGCTTGATGACATTGAAGTGAAACATATTCCTTTCTTTAAGCTTGGTACGCAGTTTGGTGACTTAGATCAGTCAAAAGAATACTTGCTGTACTGTGATCGCGGCGTAATGAGTAAGTTGCAAGCGCTTTATCTACACGATAATGGCTTTAGCAATGTGCATGTTTACCGCCCTTAATGGATTGCTTTATTCGCTAATTTCAGGGGGAGTTTACTCGTAACCCCAGTCTTTACGGACATAGCGACAAAGAAAAACCGCCGTTAGCGCATGTTAACGGCGGTTTTTATTACTTTACTTTTAACAGTTCACATTTATCCTTCACGTTGAACACTTCACTCATTAAAGCGCGTTTCGCGCTGACAAGTTCGCTACTTTTGCCACTAACGCTTCGTTAATTGGCACTTTAATCCCAGCCTGCGCTGCCAACTGGCAAATATAGCCATTGATGGCATGAATTTCTGTGGCGCGATTGGCGCGAACATCGGCTAATGTTGACGACACATTTTTCGCTGTCGCAGCGGCAACACGTAATGCCTGCTCGGTAATGACTTGAGCTGTTAGCTCTATTCCTTGGCTTGTTGCAACTTGCGCTACTTCATTGGCAATGGCCGATATTTGCGGTAAGTAATCAGCTTGGGTGAGTTTACCATTGCGCACATCGTTCAGTGCGGTTAACGGGTTTATCACGCAGTTTATTGCCAATTTTTGCCACTGCTTGGTGTTAATATCGGTTTGCCAATGTGCATTGGGCAGTGCTTGTTTAATACCGGCAAACCAATGAGGTGGACTCATTTGCGTGTGATCGTGGCGGCCAATATCGAAGCGGCCTAAGCCAGTATGAATGCTATGAGATTGGCTTGGGCGAAAAGCACCGTGGGTTGTTAAGCAGGTAAAAATAGCGTGTGTTGATTTGATCTCAGTCGACAAAGCTTCAACAACGCCCATGCCATTGTGTACCAGCAAA
This sequence comes from Thalassotalea euphylliae, assembly GCF_003390335.1. NCBI lineage: Bacteria > Pseudomonadati > Pseudomonadota > Gammaproteobacteria > Alteromonadales > Colwelliaceae > Thalassotalea > Thalassotalea euphylliae. The sequence continues at coordinate 3,647,509 of NZ_QUOU01000001.1, read as the reverse complement.
ATATCGGTTGTCGGCGCTATGTGAGCCGCAAGGCTGTTAACCAGTGATGCTGCATCGTAAGACTTTAAGCAGACAACGAGCAAGTCGGCTTGAGCTAAGCTTTCGTCACTTGCTACATGACAAGTGTATTGATAACTCAGCCCTTGAATATTGCTAAAACACAGCTGTTTGGTTTGTTCGTGGCGAGTTTTGGTCAGTAGTGATAAGTGAATAGCCCTCGCTTGGCGTAAATGCCAACACCATAACGAGCCAATAGCCCCTTGGCCTGCAACAACTATGTTTAAGTGCTCAGCGCGCGTAGCTTTCGTACTCATCGTTGAACTTGGCTTTCAGTGTGCGTTTTACCCAGCTTGAAGCCGTAAACTAGCCATAGCCATTTCAATAACATAAACAACAAGATACCAATGCTATCGCCGACAAAGTCCTTCACCTCGCCATTTCTAAAACCCAAGTAATGCTGTGCAACTTCACTCACCGCCGCGTAGCTGATCAAGGCAATCACGAGGGGCCAACTAGGCAATTTAAAAACGCTGCTTAGCACCCAAGTCAGGATGAAAAAGCCAATGACGTGGCCGACGGTGTCGATTTGCGTATTACTGACGATGATATCTCTAAGGGCTGGTGAGAAAGTTAACGCAATGCCGGTGAGCACCAGCAACAGAATAAAAAGGATGTGATGAAGGTTTTTCAAACTCAGCTACTCAGACTCAAATTTAAACGCAAACAAGGCTTTTGGAGCAAAACCGCATCATATCACGGCCATGACAAGAAAAAACGCCTGAGTTTGTTAGAAATTCTTGGCTAGTTTGATAAACTGGCGAAAAATTTTAGCCAAGGGCACGTTATGCCGTCATTTGATATTGTTTCAGAAATTAATTTAGAAGAAGTGCGCAATGCCACTGAAAACTCAACGCGTGAACTCAGCACGCGATTTGATTTTCGCGGTGTTGAAGCCAGCTTTGAGTGGAAATCACCTGCTGTTTCCGTGAAAGCGGAAGGTGATTTTCAGGTGAAGCAAATGGTCGATATTTTGCGTAACCAATTAGTGAAAAGGCAGATTGACCCAAGAGCGATGCAGATTTCTGATCCTGAGTTCTCAGGCAAAAACTGCACACAGCGCGTGACCTTCCAAGAAGGTATTGAAAAAGATGTTGCTAAAAAAGTGGTAAAACTTATCAAAGATAGCAAAATCAAAGTGCAAGCGGCCATTCAAGGCGAGCAAGTACGTGTAACCGGCAAAAAACGCGACGATCTACAAGCGGTGATGCAGCTAGTACGTGAAGCTGAGTTAGACCAACCATTCCAATTTAACAATTTCCGCGATTAGTATTGTAATGGATAAAAACGAGCCTAGCGCTCGTTTTTTGTCGATGGCATGGTGCTAGGTTAGGCTGTAGTTTTGAAATTTGGGCGTTGACCGTTGTGCCGCTCAACAATAAGCGTTAATAAGAATTAGCCGCTATATAGCGAAACTATTTTAACACTAAACACTAACCTTACCCTGAGCGCTGGCGCTAATATCAGCGCTAGATTCAACGCCAAACTCAGCACTGATGAAGGCAGTAAACGATATGAAGTCTTCTGCCCGTAAAGAAATTGATTGATCTTTGTGCACATAATTGTGCACAGTCTGTTTAGGCTGTTAGTTAACTTTATTTTTATACTCGCTTGTTTTTACTTGCTAGTTTTACGTAAATTAAGTGGCTAACAACGTAAATATAATAATAAAAGTAGATAGTTTATGGCTGTTTCAAGAGGCGAGTTTAGCTCGCGAATCGGTTTTATCATGGCGGCCGCAGGCTCTGCGGTAGGTCTTGGTAATGTCTGGGGGTTTCCAACCCAAACCGCCACTAATGGTGGTGCAGCGTTTGTACTGGTGTACTTAGTGCTGGCATTTTGTTTAGCTTATCCGGCCTTTATGGCGGAAATACTGATTGGCCGTTATGGCCAAGCCAATGCGGTGACGAGCTTGCAAAAAATGTCCACCAACCTCTGGCAAAAGCGCTTTGCCTTTATTGTCGGCTTCGGCGGTATTATTTGTGCGTCACTGATTTTGAGCTTCTACGGCATTCTCGCTGGCTGGATGATGTCTTTTGCCGTTGAATCTGCGGCGCAGATCGCGGGCTTACAGTCCGTCGCGAGCTGGGTGGTCGGTGATTCTGTGGCGCGCAACGTCTTTTTCACCACGTTATTTATGTTTTTAACCGTGTTTATTATCCGCCGTGGTGTTGAGCAAGGGATCGAAAAGTGGTCAAAGCGATTAATGCCGATGATGATCGGCTTGCTGATTTTGCTTATCGGCTATGTCATGACACTCGATGGTGCGATGCAAGGGCTAGACGCTTATCTCAACCCGGATATTAGCCGTGTATTAGAGCCTAACTTATTGGTAAGTGCATTAGGCCAAGCCTTCTTCTCGTTATCACTGGGAACTTCGGTCATGGTGATTTACGGCTCTTACATCGCCAAAAAAGAGAATATGGTGACCATCGGCGCGCAAGTGACCTTAATTGATGTTTCTATTGCATTCCTTGCTGGTTTACTCATTATTCCGGCGATGTATGTTGCGCAAGCGCAAGGGGTCCAAATTTTTGCTGATGATGGCAGTTTAATCGCGGGGCCAACATTAGTCTTTACTGTCCTACCTAGCCTATTCGACGGCATGGGCAGTTTGGGCTTATTTATCGGTTTAGCCTTCTTCGTGTTAATGTCGATAGCCGCCCTTACTTCCTCTATTTCAATGCTTGAAGGCCCTGTTTCATATGCCGTAGAGCGTCATAATATGGCACGCAAGAAAGCGACGACACTGATCGGCATGGTGATTTTACTGATCAGTTTCGGCATTATCTCCAACCTAGGTGTTATGCTAGATTTCGTTGCAACCTTGTCAACGGAGTACGGTCAACCAATTATTGCCATGTTGTGTTGTGTATTTGTCGGTTGGGTATGGCAGCGCAGCTCACTGTTGGCAGAAATAAAGCAAGGTAACGAGACTGTTGAAGATGGCCTGTTTTGGAAGGTATGGCCTTGGTATACCAAGTTTGTCTGCCCCGTTGCTATTGGCGCTGTATTTATTCATAGCGTGTTGTAGCGAGGGAGCAACAGCTCATCAATAAAAAATGGCAGTCAACTGACTGCCATTTTTTATGCGTGATTGTTTTTGTTTCTCTATTTTCTTTTTTCTTGAAAAATAAGAACAACAATAAGGGCGCACTTCATCGCCTAAGCTACTGCTGTCACTGCTTAATTGATAACGGGCCAAGCCTGCTGCCACGGTGGCGAGATGCTTTCAAGCCATGCCTGACATGCTGGTGAGGAAAAATGCGCTCCGACGGCCGGGGCTTGAAGGTAATGACAGACTTTATCTTGATAGCAAAAGCGCAAGCCATAAGCGTGCAGATAGCCTCTGTCAGTATTGAATTTCTCCGATTCACCGCCGTATAAACTGTCGCCTAAAATTGGCGCACCAATGCTGCTTAATGCGACCCTTAGCTGATGCGTTTTACCACTGTGTGGTTTAAGTAAATAGGCGCGCAAACCGGGTACAATGCTTTGGCTTAAAAACTGGGTAATGGCCGGGTTGTCCATAGTACGCATGAGCTTCCACATTCCACGGCGGCTTTTGGCCATATCGCCTTTGATCAAGCCTTGTTTTTTCTTGGGCTTTTTATCACTAAGGGCAATGTAGTACTTTTCAACCTGATGTGTGCGAAACAGCTGCTCAAACAAGCGCGCTGCCGCTTGGCTTTTGGCAAAAATCACAAGCCCTGAGGTGAGTTTATCAAGGCGATGAACGGGATAAAGCTCTGCTAAACCTAGGTGACTTTTTACCTGTGAAAACAAGCCAGAGCCAGTGTCGCCTTCATCGTGAAAATTGACATTGGGGGCTTTGTTAACCAGCACAAAGTCGGGCTGGTTATCAACCAGAGTAAAGGCGCTAGTCTTTACAAACTTAGTCTCTACAAACTTAGTCTCTGCAATATTAGCCACTAAAAGCTTAGCCCGATCAGTATATAGATGATGATAGTGAGCATAGCGCCAAATAACGCATATGGCAGCTGTGTTTTTACGTGCTCATAGTGATCGCAGCCGCTGGCAATAGAGGCAACAACGGTCGTGTCTGAAATCGGTGAGGAGTGATCGCCAAAAATACCACCACCTAATACGGCCGCAACCAGGAATGAGACGGGCAATCCGGTTTGCATCGCAATAGGCACAGCGATTGGGATCAAAATAGCAAACGTGCCCCACGAAGTGCCCGTGGCAAATGCCATCACCGCAGCGACTAAAAATATGATCGGCGCAATTAAAAATAGCGGCACTTCAACTTGCATTAATTCACTCACATAAGTGCCAGTACCTAATGCTTTGATCACATCACCAAAAGCGAATGACAGCACTAAAATCATGACCACAGGTGCCATATACCAAAGCCCTTGAACAAATATCTTAGCCATGGTTTGGGCGCTCAGCAGTCGGTAGTAACTGATCATAGCGATGACCAGTGCACAGCTACTGACAATTGCCCAAAACACAGAAAATGAGCCTGAGCCTCGACGCATATCGCCATCACCAGTAATAAACAACAAAGTTAAGGTAATCGCTAACAGGGCAACGAGTGGCACCCACATCACACGCGCAGGGCCGACTTTGGTGATGCTCGCGTCATTTTGTGTATCAACTAGGCTACTCGCACTTGCCAGTGGGCCAAAGGCTTTGCCTGAATAAGCGGTGTAGTAAGCAAGGGCAACGGCAATAATGGCGTAAAAGTTATAGCCTATGGTGCCGATGAGGACACTAACCGGGTCGTCAAAACTAAAACCATCAAGCAAGCCAAGCACATAAGCTCCCCAGCCATTGATAAGAAAAAGAATACTGATGGGAGCACAGGTTGAATCGAGTAAATAGGCGAGACGCGCACGGCTGAGCTTGTGGCGGTCAAACAATTGTTGGCTTGCCATACCCGCGGTAAACATACTGAGGTTAGTGTCAGTGAATATACTCGAACCGATCAGGGTTGGTAACATACTGGCTTGGCGTTTCGTTTTGACCAGCTTTAATTTCGCTAAATGCTCGATAAAGCCATTAACAGCGCCGGCTTCACTGAGCAGTTTTACCATAGCGCCAATTAATAAACTGAAACAAATAATATAAACATTACCCGTTGAGGAAAACACCTCGATAAAGCCTGAAAATGCACCGCTCGCTCCTGACACTGGTTGCCAATTCGCGACCATTAAATGACTAAGCAGCACACCGACAAGGAGTGCCATCAAGGCATTACGTCGCCAAACGGCAATTAAAATAGCGACAAAAGGAGGGAGTAAGCTAAGAGCTGAATCGTGCATAAAATGTTCTTTAAATTGGGCTGTTTATACGAAATATTAATAATAGGCGCTATTTTCGCACCCATTGGCACTGGGCGCACCTTTTTATTTTGTAACTTTTGGTAAAGTTTGTTCGCTAGCATATTGAATTATCATCAATTACCCTTACATTCTAATCAATTCGAATTATACGCTATGCGGCGGAGCCATTTTGTCCTCATCTCTAAATCAATATTTACAAGCCCTGAGTGCTGATGAACACCTATCAGCGGTCGCCGGAATTAAGCGTGGCGTTGAGCGCGAAGCGTTGAGGGTTGTTAGTGAAGGTAGGCTGTCTGAACACCCGCATCGAGAGAGCTTAGGCTCGGCACTAACACATCCTTACATCACCACTGACTACTCTGAAACCTTACTAGAGTTTATTACCCCAGTGAGTGGTTCTGCCGAGCAAACGATTGCGCAGCTCGAAGATGTGCAAAAGTACGCCTACGAAAATATCGACGGTGAATTGCTATGGCCCTTGAGTATGCCTTGCTTTGTCGATGATGATGACCAAATACCGCTCGCACAATACGGCAGCTCTAATATAGGTAAAATGAAAACGGTATACCGCCAAGGCTTAAAGAACCGCTATGGCAGTATGATGCAGGTAATCGCTGGCATTCATTTTAACTTCTCGTTTTCGGAAGATTTTTGGCGTGCTATCCAACAAATAGACGGTGACGACAGAGATTTACAAACCTTTATCTCTGAGCGCTACTTCGCGTTGATCCGCAATTACAAACGCTTGTGTTGGCTTATTCCTTATTTGTTTGGTAGCTCTCCTGTGTTATGTAGCTCTTTCCTGCAAAACAAGCCGCACCAATTGCCATTTAAACGCTCAAAAACAGGCTATTTATACTTAGAGCATGCAACTTCACTGCGCATGAGTGATCTCGGTTATACCAACAGTGCGCAGTCAGCGTTAAACATCTGTTATAACAACTTAGACAGCTATGTTAGTGGCGTAAAAGAAGCGATTTCATTAGCGTCAGACGATTTCGATAAAATTGGTGTCAAAGTTGATGGGCAATACCGCCAGCTCAATAGCAATGTGTTGCAAATTGAAAATGAGCTATACGCGCCGATTCGCCCCAAGCGGGTTGCCAAGTCGGGTGAGAAGCCATCGGAAGCATTAAAGCGCCGTGGCGTTGAATATATTGAAGTACGTGCACTTGATGTAAATCCATTCTCTGCCACGGGTATTAGCCTTGAGCAAATGTACTTCCTTGATGTGTTTTTAACTTACTGTGCATTGGCGCCAAGCCCTGAAATGACGGCTGAGCTACAAAAACGCTATGAACACAATATGGATCGAGTCGTGCTGCGCGGTCGCGAGCCAGAATTAACACTTAACGACGATAACCAATGCAAAACGATCCCTCAGTGGGGGAGCGAATTGTTTGAAGAGTTTATGCAAGTAGCGAAGCTACTCGATAAAGCATATGGCAGTGAGCACTATCAACAAGTGACCAGTGCTGAGTTTGCTAAGGTAAAAGACGCTGACCTAACGCCATCGGCCAAGTTAGTTGATTTAGTCGTTAATCACGAAGCAAAATACACTGCTTTGGCACTTGGTAAAGCTGGCGAGTATCGTGAGCAGCAATTAGCAAAAGATTATCAAACTTATAACAAGGCTATGTTAACCGAGGCGGCAAAACAATCGCATATCGAGCAAAAAGCTATTGAAGATAGCGACACACTAGATTTTGATAGTTTTTTAGCCGACTACTTTGCTAGTGAAAACTAGCCTAGCTGTTTATCCTATATCTTAGCTATTGATGGCTTCTCACGGTGAGAGAAGCCAAATCACTCAAAGAATCAAAATAGCTGTGCTAAACATCAGACAATACATCAGATAAAACACCAGACAAAAAAAAGCGCGTTAGGGCAACGCGCTACTAAAATATGAAAGCAGTCCAGGGAGGTTTTGCTCTCAAACACTTCGACTCGTATGGTACTAAATAGTTCAATAAATACGCGATTTATTTTCGGCTATTTTGCTAAATTCACCACTTCTTTAACGACACCCTTGGCAAACACCTGTTCCTATTAAGTTTTATTGTTCACGCGCATGCGCGAACAAATTTTCGATGTCGCAAAATTCAGACAAAAAAAATGCGTTTACTGCTGCTAACCAGTTAAACGCATCAAATCTCATGAAACACTAAGGGAAAATAAGTCTCTCAAGTAATAGGACTAGGCATCTGTGAAAAAGTTCAAAAAAGATTTATTTTTGTTCGATAGCAAAGCGCTAATGGTTTTGGCTCGATAGCTCAAGACTGTGGGCACGATAGCTCAAGGCTTTGTCGAGTTACCTTAGCAAAGCGCTATGAGCCATGTTTCTGGTCAAAATAAAGTGCAAAAAAAACGCGTTTACACTGTTATCAGGTAAACGCGCTCAAAAACATAAAAACACTAAGGGAGTAATTCTCTCACTTGATATGAGTCGAGTCGGCGATAAAAGTTCAAATTTAATTAAAAAAAATTAAACAGTAGATAGTAGAGAACAAAATCGCGACTATTTTTAGCTGAAAAAATTTAGCTGAAGAAATTGAACTGAATAAATTGAGTCTAAGAAGCGCTAAATTGAAGGCATTAATCGCTATATTTTAAGCAAAAAAAAGCGCTATCCTTAAAAAGTATAGCGCAATGAATATCCAAAAGGGGAATATAACAAAAGTCTCTCGTTTAGTAAGAGTTGTCTAAAAACAAAAAGTTCCAACAAAGTTAAGATTTTTTTTAATTGCTCTGGCATCATAACTCCACCAACTTGCTTACTTTTTCAATTTAGTTGTTTTATGCGCAAAACTAAGCTGTTTTTTATTAGCCTATTCAGCACACTGTTACTGGCGGGCTGTGCAACACCGCCCCCCAAGAATCCTGAAAATATCTGTGAAATCTTTCGAGAGCACCGTGATTGGTATTTTGCTGCCAAAGACGCGCGTGAACGTTGGGGCGTGCCGATCCACGTACCAATGGCAATGATGTATCAAGAAAGCTCATTCAGGCACGACGCATTACCACCACGTGACTATTTACTTGGTTTTATTCCTTGGGGAAGAGTAAGCAGTGCTTATGGTTATTCGCAAGCGAAGACGATGACTTGGGGTGACTACATTCGCGAAACGGACAATTCAGGCGCCGATCGTGATGATTTTGATGATGCTATCGACTTTATGGGCTGGTTTATTTTCAAAACCCAGAAAATCAACAAAGTGTCGAAATGGGATGCCTACAATCAGTACCTCAACTACCACGAAGGTTGGGGCGGGTTCAAACGCAAAACCTATAAGAAAAAGCCTTGGCTAGTGAAAGTGTCGCGTAAAGTTGATAATCGCGCGCGCCGCTATTCCAGCCAACTAAAAAGCTGTGAGGAAGAGTTAGACCACGGCTGGTTATGGCGACTGTTTTTTGGTTAAACCGTCACTAATAGCTAGCTGACCTCAATAGCTAATAGACAAACAATTTTTAACGTTTAATTAATAAGCGTGGCCGTCACGAATATGATAGACTGCCGCGCTTTTTTATTATCTGCTGTCGAACCCACAAGGGCGGTGGCTTGCGTTAAGGAATTTTATGTCGTTTTCAGCATTAGGCTTATTGCCAGAATTACTCAAGGCGGTAACCGAGCAAGGTTATCAAACGCCGTCACCCATTCAAGCGAAAGCGATCCCTGCAATTCTTACTGGCCGCGATATTATGGCGGCGGCGCAAACAGGCACTGGCAAAACAGCGGGCTTTACCTTACCCATTCTGCATCAGCTAGCAAGCAAAAAGTCACGCTCATCGGCGAACCAAGTAAAAGTCTTGGTGTTAACACCGACGCGCGAATTAGCGGCACAAGTCGCAGATAATGTTTCGCGCTACAGCCAGCATTTAACTATTCGTAGTGATGTCGTCTTTGGCGGTGTCAAAATTAACCCTCAAATGATGCGACTGCGCGCTGGGGTTGAGGTCCTAACAGCCACTCCTGGGCGATTGCTGGACTTATATCAGCAAAACGCCGTGAAGTTTGACGAGCTTGAAGCTGTCGTGCTCGACGAGGCCGATCGCATGCTGGATATGGGCTTTATTCGCGATATCAAAAAAATATTGGCACTGCTGCCTAAGCAGCGTCAAAGCTTATTGTTTTCGGCAACGTTTTCGCCAGAAATACGAGAGCTTGCGAAAACATTGGTAAAACAGCCGATCGAAATTTCTGTTGCGCAGGAAAATACCACAGCGGCCACTATTGAACACTGGTTAGTCGCGGTTGATAAGAAAAAGAAACCAGCATTACTCGATAAGCTCATTACCGAGCACAAGTGGTCGCAAGTATTGGTTTTTACGCGTACTAAACATGGTGCCAATCGATTAACACGTTATCTTGACGGCCAAGGTCATAAAGCGTTGGCTATTCATGGCAACAAAAGCCAAGGTGCGAGAACCAAAGCGCTTGCCCAATTTAAAGACAAAACAATACAAGTGTTAGTTGCCACGGATATCGCCGCGCGTGGTATTGATATTAGCCAACTGCCAGTGGTGGTGAATTTTGAACTACCCAATGTGCAAGAAGACTATGTTCATCGCATTGGTCGAACAGGCCGAGCGGGCGTTGACGGTGAGGCCATTTCGCTCGTTGCTGCTGACGAATACAAACAGCTAGTCGATATTGAGCATGTGATTCAGCAACATATTCCACGTAAGGAAATTGAAGGCTTTACAGCGGCTAACCCACTTGACGCCTCTCGCCCAATTAGGCCATTAAAGAAAAAGAAACCCAAGAAGCCTAAAAAGACTAATGTGGTGAAAAACGAAGCGCAAGCCGGACAAACTGATCAAGCTAAGCAAGCTGTGCAAGCCAAAAAAGTTGAGCAAACTGGCAAAGCTCGCCCTCACGAGCAAAAGCAGGATAGTAAGGCGCGCAAAAAGCCTCGTAGGCACCCTAATCACGCTAAAGCTGGCAATGCTGTGCAAGCTGGTCAGTCAAGCAGTACCCAGTCAAGCAGTACTCAATCAAACAGTGCTCAGTCAAACAATAAGCAATCAAAAAATAACAGATCAGAAAACGCTAAGGCTGGTAAAAGCCATCGCAATCAAGGCAGTAGCAAACAAGGGCGTGGTAGGCAAGGTAATAAGCAAGGCAGCAAACCCAGTACCAGAACAAATACTGGTAAGCCAAATGGGAATAACCCTAAGCCACGCCGAGCTAAAAAAGATTCGGCTAATTAGCTTATCTTAATTTCTGTAACTAAAAGAGCGACATCAGTCGCTCTTTTTACGTTGAAATCATTTATTTGAGTAAGTGGGGGCTTACTTTGGTTTTATCTCTGCCTACTTAAGTGGTTAGCGCTGACTAGCTCTCGTTTGCTAACCTTGAAGGCTAGGGGTTAAGTAGCCTAAATTAGCAAGTTGCGCGTGTTCAAAGGTATTAACGACATCACCAATAATAATCAGTGAAGGCGGCTTAATGTTGTGCTCAGTAACTAAGCTTTCTATGTTCGCGAGCGTGCCTTTAACAAGCTTTTGTGCCTGAGTGGTACCGCGCTCAATCAGCGCAACAGGAGTAGTTAACGGTCGGCCGGCTTTTTCTAACTGCTTAACAATTGTACCTAGGGTTTTAACGCCCATATAAAAGACGATGGTTTGCTGTTTATCTTGCAATGATGACCAAGGTAAATCCAGGCTGCCGTCGCTTTGCACATGACCCGTAATTAAAGTACAGGCCCTTGATACTTGGCGGTGTGTCAGTGGAATGCCTGCATAAGCTGCACACGAAGACGCTGCGGTCATACCGGGTACAATATGGCATGCAACGCCTTGACTGAGCGCGTATTGCGCTTCCTCGCCCCCGCGACCAAAGACCAATGGGTCGCCGCCTTTTAACCGCACCACACGCTTGCCAAGCTTTGCTTGTTCAACAATGATTTCGTTAATTCGCTCTTGCGGTACTTTGTGATCAGCTTGCTTCTTACCAACGTAAATTTTTTCACAACCTTGCGGCAGTAGCGCCATGATTTCATCACTTACAAGGCGATCGTAAATTGCGACATCTGCTTGGGTAATAAAGCGATAAGCCTGTAAGGTTAATAAATCAGGGTCGCCAGGCCCTGCGCCGACGAGCGCTGCTTCACCTGCAACAAATGTTTGCTTATTGGGATTGAAGTTTTTAGGCATAACGAATTAACCGACCTATTGCTGATACGACTGATACAGTTTGATCTGCATTTTATCACTTCTTATAACGTTATCTATATTTTAAATTGGCTTTATATATCAAAATGCGATATGAGAATGGCCAGTCAGGCGTTTATCTCAGTATAGCGGCCGCTAGTCTTATTGAGCTGGTCGAGGGGGGTGTAAGTGGTTAGTTTGTTAAGTGAGCAAATAGTCGCTGAGGTTTTGGGTTTAGGTTTAGCTCTGGCTTGGGCTTATGACTTTTTAATTCCTGCCTACGAAAGCCATAGCAAACCATTTCAACCTTATTTCATCACATATAACAAACTATAAATAAAAGAGAAATCACTATGTTTCCCCAACCTGTTAAAAGCAACTCATACGGCAGATTTTACCGTGTATTGGTGCATTCAACTTTGCTGGCAGCTTCAGTATCAGCATTCGCGGTTACTGCTGCCGATATCGGTAAAGTACCGCCGAGCGAACAGCCGGTGCTACGCGATATTCAAAAACAAATTAATGCTCAACGTCTCAGGCAGGATGTCACTAAACTGGTCAGCTTTGGGACTCGTCATACGCTAGCTGAAACCGCTTCAGAGACGCGTGGCATAGGTGCTGCGCGGCGTTGGATCAAAGCAGAGTTTGAGAGAATCTCTACTGAATGCGGTGGCTGCTTGGAAGTCATGTATCAAAAAAGGACATTTTCTGGCGAAAAACGCATTCCTAATCCCACCGAAGTTGTTAACGTGATTGCCATTCAGCGAGGGATAACAGATCCAAATCGCTATATTGTCATGAGTGGCGATATTGACTCACGCGTTAGCGACCCACTTGATTTTAGCAGTGATTCGCCCGGCGCAAACGACAATGCGACAGGTGTTGCGGGGGCGATCGAAGCTGCGCGAGTGCTTTCACAACACAAGTTTGATGGCACCATTGTGTATGCCGCGCTTTCGGGTGAAGAGCAAGGCTTATTCGGCGGCAAAATTATGGCGGATATTGCCAAACAAGAAAATTGGCGCGTAGAAGCCGTGATTAATAATGACATGATTGGCAATATTGCAGGTATCAATGGCGTGATTAACAACACAACCGCCAGAGTGTTCTCAGAAGGTGTACGTTATGTTGAGACACCAGAAGAGGCAAGACTTCGTCGTTTTACTGGGGGGGAAGTCGATTCGCCATCAAGAAATGTGGCACGTTATATCGACAAGGTGGCTGATGATTACATTCCAAATTTAGATGTGATGATGGTCTATCGCCTTGATCGCTTCGGCCGTGGCGGTCATCATCGACCGTTCAATGAAGTCGGGTTTCCTGCGGTTCGTATCATGGAAACCAATGAGCACTATGATCGTCAGCACCAAGACTTACGCACCGAAAATGGCCGTGAGTACGGTGATGTATTAGCAGGCGTTGATTTTGATTTTAATGCCAAGCTCACTTCACTTAACGCGGTAACACTTGCAGCAATGGCATGGGCGCCAGCACCACCAGCTAATGTGAAAATTCAAGGCGCTGTTCAGCCGTCAACCACGCTCAGTTGGGAAAAGCCAACGGGGAAAATGGCTGAGAATCTTGCGGGTTACCGTATTCATTGGCGCTTAACCACTGAACCAAGATGGACGAAAAGCCAATATGTCGGCGATGTCAGTGAATTTACGTTAGAGAATATTGTGATTGATAACTACTTTTTTGGTGTCAGCAGTGTTGCCAAAGACGGCTTTGAATCGCCTGTGGTATTTCCAGGGCCAGCGGGTTCGTTTGGTGGTTATGAATAAATAAGTTGGTTGGCTATGTTCAATTGAATGAGTTCAATTGCATTAGTTTGATATAAATAAAGCCGCTTATCTCTCGATAAGCGGCTTTACTTTATTCGACTATAAAGTCTTGCTTATTGTTTAAGCTTTCGTCTATTTGCTCAGGCTGTCGCCTAGGAAAGGACGAATATCTTTTAAAATCTCACGCAGTACTTTAGTGCTACCAGCAACGATATTGCCTGATTTTGCGTGGTTGTTACCGCCAACAAAGTCACTCACTAGGCCACCAGCTTCAACAACTAATAATTCACCGGCTGCTGTGTCCCATGGCTTTAAGCCAATTTCGAAGTAGCCATCAACACGGCCAGCAGCAACATAAGCTAAGTCAAGCGCAGCAGAGCCTGCGCGGCGCATGTCAGCAGTTTTACTGAACATAGCTTTGAACATGTTGAGGTAAGCGTCAGTGTGTTGCTTTTTCTTGAATGGGAAACCCGTCGCAACCACAGCACCGTTTAGCTCTTTCGCGTTTGAGACGCGAATACGGAAACCGTTTAATTGCGCACCTTTACCACGGCTAGCAGTAAACAGTTCACCGCGAATAGGGTCGAAAATAACTGCCTGATCTAATTTGCCTTTTACTTTAAGGGCAATAGAGACAGCGAAATGAGGAATGCCTTTTACAAAGTTAGTGGTGCCATCAAGTGGATCGATAACCCATTGGTAGTCGGTGTCGTCACCTTCTAAAATGCCGTGCTCTTCACCAACAATACTGTGCTTAGGGTAAGCTTTGCGAATGGTATCAATAATGACTTGCTCAGCTTGCTTATCAATATTGGTGACTAAATCATTAGTCCCTTTTGATTCAACTTCCACTTTGTCTAATTGCTCGAATGCGCGAGCGATAACATTTCCGGCTGAGCGTGCAGCACGAACAGCGATATTTAGCATTGGATGCATAGGGCTACCTATTTAAAATTGTAAAACAGCATGTCAAAGAACAGGGTTGACGAACGCACTCGTCGTCAAAGCGGCGCGCATTCTAGCAGTTAAGTGTAGTAAATACTACTAGTACGCGCTCAATAATTGCTCGAAAATTGTTAATCACTTATCAAGGGTAATGTTATTGTTCGTGATAAAGCTCGCTGTAATCGTCCATCAAGTCGCGGTAGTCTTCTTCTGATAAACCCAGTATTGATAACACATTGTCGCCAAACGTTGACCAGTCAGGTGAGTTACCGTGTCGCTTGATATTCTCGGTTAGGTTTTCTGCGGCTTTTAATACGCAAAATGCTAGCTCACCTTTGCCACAAGTCGGTGAGCCAATAAATGAAGCATCGTGATGGCGCATAATTATTTGGCATATGTCTTTAGGTAAATGCCAAGAGGAGGCAACAAAATAGCCTAGTGTTGCGTGATTTGTTTGGTATGCCTTTTCTTCATACGCAATTGAGTTTTCGTGTGCTTGATTGGCATTGATCAGCAGGTCTTTATAATCATCGTATTTCATTGCCAACATTGGAATGCCGCAATCGTGAAACAAGCCGATGGTAAATAGCATATCAACGGGGATTTCGTTCTTAACGCGATTGCCAATAAACTGCATCGCGTTAGCAGTGTCGATGGCATCATCCCAGAATCGCTCAAGCGAAATACACGCCTTACCTGAGAACGACTTTTTAAGGAGTAAAGCCGTAACAAGTGCTTTAATCGTGGTTAAGCCAAGCATCATTGCCGCTTGTTTTATCTCCGAAATACGTCGATTCATGCCGTAAAACGGCGAGTTGATGACCTTGAGAATTGCCGCAGATAATCCAACATCTTTTGCAATGAGGTTGGAAATGTCATTTAGATCGGGATATTCCTCCTCCATCAATGACTCCATTTCGGTCAATATTTCTGGTTTAACTGGAATTTGAAAACTGGAAATAACAGCATTAATTTGTTGTTGGTCAAGATTAAACACAGCTCGGCTTTTCCTTCTGACGTTTTAACAAGGTATTCAATAGGGCAACAGGTGCACATGGGGTGCCAGTAACTTTAATGTATTAACTTCAACAGGTTAAGTTGGAAGGGTTAATGCAATAACAAACGTAAGTTGCTAGCGTAGATAAAAAAACGCAGCATTCTAACGCAAGCAATGAGCGCCAAGCTAGCGGGTTATTGTTTAATTTTGTACGTTGTTTTAACTTGCTTGACCTAGGTCAATCGACGTTAATGCTGATGGTCAATTAGAACAAATCGCACTAAATGAGATCGAATCAAAATAGCGAGCGATGGTAATAAAATGCAAAATACAAAGATCAACTCGGCTTTTCTTATGATAAAATGCTGAAATTTTTAGCCATCTAGATTGTTATAATGTCAAACGACTCTACCGCAAACACATCACCGAAAATGCCAAATCTAAGCAATGTTAAAATTGTGCTAGTCAACACCTCTGATTGTCGAAACATTGGTTCAGCAGCGCGCGCCATGAAAACCATGGGGTTAAGCCAACTTGTGCTAGTCGATCCAATTGAAATGCCGAACGGGCAAGCGCAGGCATTAGCTGCCGGCGCTACCGATGTATTGGCCAATGTAAAAGTGGTAAACACACTGGAAGAGGCAATTGCAGACTGTGGGCTAGTTGTGGGGACAAGTGCGCGCTCACGAACTTTGCCGTGGCCAATGCTAGAGCCGCGTAGTTGTGGTGAAAAATTAATTGCCGAAGTGCCTGACTACCCTGTGGCGTTAGTGTTTGGTCGTGAAAGCAGTGGCTTAACCAACGAAGAGTTACAGCTTTGTCATTTTCACGTACAAATTCCAGCAAACCCAGATTACAGTTCGTTGAACTTGGCGATGGCAGTACAAACCCTGAGTTATGAGGTGCGTATGGCTTACCTAGCCGCTACTGAGGCTCAGTACGCTAAAGCTTCTGACCATAGCGACGATGAAGAGTACCCAGTAGTAGAAGAAACCGAGCGTATGTTTGCTCATTTTGAAGAGGCGTTAAAGGCAACTGGCTTTATTGTGCCTAGTCATCCGGGTTTAGTGATGACGAAACTTCGTCGCTTTATTAACCGCGCTCGCCCAGACACCAAAGAAGTTAAAATGTGGCGTGGTATTTTGTCATCCGTTGAAAAAACGGCGAAACAGTTAGCCAATACTAAATTTGCCAATCACAGTGATGAAAGCAAGAGTGAGCAAAAAAGCGATTAATAGGCTAACTAAAAGCGCTTGGTGAGCAAATTAATTGTTTTAAATTGTAATCGAATAACTCGGTGTTATTGGGTGGTTAACTAAAACCGATTGAGTGTTTAGCCGATTGTGTTATTAATGCAAGTTGAGCTTTAACGTCAGAAAATAAAAAGAACCCACGATAGATATTAGGAAGAAATATGTTTAGCCGAATCAAAGAAGATATTAACAGTGTCTTTGATCGCGACCCAGCTGCGCGTAACAGTTTCGAGGTGCTGACCAATTACCCAGGTTTACATGCCGTTTGGTTTCACCGTGTTTCGCATAAGCTTTGGAAGCGTGACTGGAAGTGGTTAGCGCGCAGTATTTCAACCTTTTCACGTTGGTTAACGGGCATTGAAATTCATCCGGGGGCGACGATTGGCCGTCGCTTTTTCATCGATCATGGCATGGGTATTGTGATCGGCGGTACCGCTGAAATTGGTGATGACGTTACCCTTTACCAAGGCGTTACCTTAGGGGGAACCAGCTGGAAAGAAGGCAAGCGCCACCCCACGCTAGGTAATAATGTGGTCATTGGCGCAGGTGCTAAAGTGCTAGGCCCTATTACCATTGGTGATGGCGGTAAAGTAGGCTCAAACTCTGTGGTCGTCAAAGATGTGCCTGCTAACTCAACAGCTGTCGGGATACCGGGCAAGATTGTTAACACCAATGGCAAAAAACAGCATAATGGTGCTCGCGACGAAGTGGCGAAAAAGTATGGTTTCGACGCCTATGCGGTGTCAGAAGACAACCCAGATCCCGTAGCTAAAGCGATAGGTCGTTTGCTTGATCACATTCACCTAATGGATAACAAAGTCGGTGATTTATGCAAAGAGGTGAATAACTTGGGTGGCAATGTTTGTGATAAAGAACTACCTGAGTTACGCATTGGCGAATTTGTTGAAGACGAGCAAAAAGCAGCAGCTCGCCGGATGAAAACCGTAGAATCTTTTGACCCTAAAATTTAGCGTTAACACGACACTGCAGGTTATTTGGCTAACTATATTCAACAATTTTCGGTTAAAAACCGAAAGTTAATCAGCTACTTAATCTTTCTTTGTAAAATACTTGAGTAAAATGCTCAAGTATTTCTTGACTCAATTCCACACTAGAATCTAAAATACTTGAGTAAATTACTCAGGTATTTGTTTGACTAATTTACTAGGTTATGTAAAATTGCGCGGCAAATTAACTAGGGCACACTATGAAATTAACTTCCAAAGGGCGTTATGCCGTAACAGCGATGTTAGATGTAGCGATTCACGCTGCCTCTGGTCCTGTGCCTCTGGCTGATATTTCTGAAAGACAAGGGATATCTCTTTCTTACCTAGAACAATTATTTTCGCGCTTGCGCAAACACGGTTTAGTCACCAGTGTTCGTGGCCCGGGTGGTGGTTATCGCTTAGGAAAGTGTTCGGCGCAAATCGCGGTTGCTGATGTGATCAGCGCTGTTGATGAAAGCGTAGATGCCACTAAATGTATGGGGCAAGGTAATTGCCAAGGCGGAAATCAGTGTTTAACGCACACGCTTTGGTCAGACCTAAGCAAGCGAATTGAAGAGTTTTTACAAAACATTTCTTTGGCAGAGCTCGTCGAACAGAGAGATGTAAAATCGGTTTCACAGCGTCAGGACAAAGATCAGCAAAGCACAGCTGACAGTGGACTCGAAACCTTGATTGCAACCCAGAAGATAGTAAACGACTGGTAATCACCAGCTGTTATTCATATTGGAGAATACGAATCCATGAAATTACCGATTTATTTTGACTATTCAGCTACTACACCAGTAGACAAACGCGTCGCCGAGAAAATGATGGCGTACCTTACAACGGATGGCCATTATGGTAACCCAGCGTCACGCTCGCACAAATTTGGTTGGCAGGCAGAAGAAGCTGTTGATATTGCACGTAACCAAATCGCTGACTTAATTAATGCTGACGCGCGTGAAATCGTATTCACTTCAGGTGCTACTGAATCAAACAACCTTGCAATCAAAGGCGCGGCGCAGTTCTACAGCAAAAAAGGTAAGCACATTATTACCTGTAAAACAGAGCACAAAGCGGTACTCGACACCACCCGTGAACTGGAGCGTCACGGCTATGAGGTCACTTACTTAGACCCAGAAGCAAACGGTTTAATTGACTTAAACAAGCTAGCAGCAGCGATGCGCGAAGATACTGTGCTTGTTTCTATCATGCACATCAATAACGAGATTGGTGTGGTTCAAGACATTCAAGAAATTGGTGAAATGTGTCGTGCACGTAAAATCGTGTTCCACGTAGATGCCGCGCAAAGTGCTGGTAAGCTGCCAATTGACATGCAGAACTTAAAAGTTGACTTGATGTCATTCTCAGCCCACAAAATTTATGGCCCGAAAGGTATTGGTGCGCTGTACGTGCGTCGTAAGCCGCGTATTCGTTTAGAGTCACAAATTCACGGTGGTGGTCATGAGCGCGGTATGCGCAGTGGTACTTTACCGACACACCAAATCGTGGGTATGGGTGAAGCCTTCCGCATTGCCAAAGAAGAAATGGCGCAAGACCTAGAGCACGTGACTAAAATGCGTGATCGCTTATGGGCTGGCATCAAAGACATGGAACAAGTATTCGTTAATGGCGACTTTGACAAACGTTACCCAGGTAACTTAAACGTTAGCTTCAACTTTGTTGAAGGTGAGTCGTTAATCATGGCGCTGAAAGACTTAGCGGTATCAAGTGGCTCTGCTTGTACATCTGCAAGCTTAGAACCTTCGTATGTATTACGTGCGTTAGGTTTGAACGACGAGCTAGCACACAGCTCAATTCGCTTTAGTTTCGGCCGTTTCACAACGGAAGAAGAAGTGGATTACGCAATTGAATTAATTCAAAACGCAATTGGTCACCTACGTGAAATGTCGCCGTTATGGGAAATGTTCCAAGACGGTATCGATTTAGAATCAGTTGAGTGGGTAGCGCACTAAGCGCTGACAGCTAGGAGTAAAGAATAATGGCATACAGTGAAAAAGTAATCGATCATTACGAGAACCCGCGTAACGTTGGCTCTCTAGACAAAAACGACCCACAAGTAGCGACCGGTATGGTTGGTGCACCAGCTTGTGGCGACGTCATGAAGCTGCAACTAAAAATATCTGATGCAGGTATTATTGAAGACGCAAAATTCAAAACCTACGGTTGTGGCTCGGCAATCGCTTCAAGCTCACTGGTAACAGAGTGGGTAAAAGGCAAGAGCATTGAGGAAGCAGCAGAGATTAAAAACACCGCGATTGCTGAAGAACTGGCATTACCGCCGGTGAAAATTCACTGCTCTATCTTAGCGGAAGACGCAATTAAAGCAGCGCTTGAAGACTACCAGACTAAACAGTCTAACTAGTAGCGCTTAGCAGGCTAACACAAAGCCATTAGGCAAGACATTCAGAAAACAAGGCATACAGCTTAGAGGTATTTATGGCAGTAACCATGACAACAGCAGCAGCAGATCGCGTTAGATCTTTTCTAGCCAATCGAGGTAAAGGCCTTGGCTTGCGTTTAGGTATTAAAACTACTGGCTGCTCTGGTCTTGCCTACGTGTTAGAATTTGTTGATGAGCTTAACGAAGACGACGAGCTATATGCGATTGATGATGTCAACATCATTATCGATGGCAAAAGCTTAATACATCTTCAAGGCGTTGAGTTGGACTTTGTTAAAGAAGGGCTAAACGAAGGCTTCAAATTCACCAACCCGAATGCCAAAGGCGAATGTGGTTGCGGTGAGAGCTTTAACGTTTAACCTTGCCAAGGTTAACTATGGTTACTTAACTGAGCATCTTTAGTTTATTAGATTGTAATTTGTAAGACATAAGTGGAGTTGTTTTGAATTACTTTGAATTGTTTGCGCTTGACGAGAAATTCAACATTGATACCTCTCACTTAACGCAAGTTTATCAACAACTGCAGCGAAGCGTTCACCCTGACCGCTTCGCTCATGCCTCTAGCCAAGAACAACTGCTAGCAGTGCAAAAATCGTCGCTTATCAATGACGCCTACCAAACCCTGAAAACCCCCTTAAAGCGTGCCGAATATATGCTGACGTTGCGCGGTACTGATATGCCTAACGAACAGGCATCGTTCAAAGACAACTTGTTTTTGATGCGCCAAATGGAGCTACGAGAAATGCTCGCGGAAGTGAAATTTGCCGATGATATTGATGCCGCTATTTTTGAAACGAATCAGGTGCTTGAAACTGAATTTACTGAGCTATACAAAGCGATGCAGGTTAAGTTGGCTGCGCAAACCGCTGACGCTAACCAAGAGGCAAGTGAAATTTTACGCAAGCTCAAGTTCTATCACAAATTAAACGTTGAACTCGATCGTTTGGAAGATTCATTGTTCGAAAGCTAGAAAATAGCTGATTGAAAACGAAGCACCTTTAACGTAAATCAGCGTAATACGTAAATTTGGTTAGGCTTATGTCTACTCTTGATAGCTTGAGTAAGGCAAATGTAATTTCTCAAGAGTAGACGTAAGCCCAGCCAAACCATCAAATTAATTAAGAATATCGAAATTAGAGACTGCCATGGCGTTATTACAAATCGCAGAACCCGGTCAAAGTACTGTCCCTCATGAACACCGCCTTGCCGTAGGTATTGACTTAGGCACCACCAATTCCCTAGTTGCCAGTGTGCAAAGTGGTGAAAGTACAACGTTGAAAGATGAAAACGGCCAAGATATTTTACCGTCTATTGTTAGTTATCAAGCGGATCAAATTTTGGTGGGTTACGCGGCAAAAGAATTCGCCGTAGTTGACCCGCAAAATACGATAGTGTCTGCCAAGCGTTTAATTGGCCGCTCACTTGCCGATATTCAAAGTAAATATCCAACCTTGCCATACGAATTCGGTGGCGATGAAAACCACCCAGAATTAATCACTCGCCAAGGGCAAATTAATCCCGTGCAAGTGTCTGGTGAAGTCTTAACTAAACTGCGCGAGCGCGCAGAATCAGCGCTAGGTGGTGAGCTAGTAGGGGCGGTGATCACAGTACCTGCGTACTTCGATGATGCCCAACGTCAAAGTACCAAAGATGCAGCAAAATTAGCTGGCTTGAATGTACTGCGCTTACTTAACGAGCCAACCGCTGCTGCTGTCGCTTACGGTTTAGACTCGGGCAAAGAAGGCGTGATTGCTGTTTATGACCTAGGTGGCGGTACGTTCGATATATCGATCCTTCGCTTGAACAAAGGTGTCTTTGAAGTGCTCGCAACCGGTGGTGATTCAGCCTTAGGTGGTGATGACTTTGATATCGCCGTGGCTGACTACTTAGTGGCGCAAGCTGGCCTTGAGCGCCCGCTTTCAGCTTCAATGGAGCGCCGAATTAACCAGCAAGCGTGTTTAGCTAAAGAAGCCCTGTCTAACGCTGAGCAACACACGGTGACCTTAGCGCTAGAAAATGGTGAGTCTTGGCAACATGAACTAACCAAAACAACCTTTGACTCATTGATTGCCAAGCTAGTTAATCAAACGCTTCGCGCCTGTCGCCGCGCTCTAAAAGATGCCGATGTTGCAACCGATGAGGTGATTGAAGTGGTCATGGTCGGTGGCTCAACGCGCGTACCGCTGGTGCGCAGTGAAGTTGCAAAGTTTTTCGGTCAACAGCCGCTAACGTCAATTGATCCTGATAAAGTGGTCGCAATTGGCGCGGCAATTCAAGCGGATATCTTGGCTGGCAATAAGCCTGACAGCGATATGCTACTGCTCGATGTCATTCCATTATCGCTAGGTTTAGAAACCATGGGCGGGTTAGTAGAAAAGGTGATTCAACGTAACACCACCATTCCTGTCGCTAAGGCGCAAGAATTTACCACGTTTAAAGACGGCCAAACGGCGATGTCGATTCACGTACTACAAGGTGAGCGTGAGCTAGTGGATGCATGTCGCTCATTAGCGCGCTTTGAACTTCGCGGTATTCCCGCAATGGCGGCTGGCGCTGCCCATATTCGCGTAACTTTTAAAGTGGATGCTGATGGCCTGTTAGAGGTTAGCGCCATGGAAAAATCAACCGGTGTGGAAGCCAGTATTGAAGTTAAACCATCATTTGGCCTTGAAGAAAATCAAATCGCCAATATGATCAAAGACTCGATGACCAATGCCAAGCAAGATATGCAAGCGCGTATGCTCAAAGAGCAACAAGTTGAAGCGGCGCGAGTATTGGAATCAGTGCGAGCGGCACTCGATGCCGATAAACAACTTTTAAATGCTGAAGAAATTGAAAAAATTGAAGCGGCGTTAACGACGTTAGAAGCGGTCGCAAAAACAACGGCAACTGACGATATTGAACAACAAATTGAAGTGGTTAACCAGGTAACGGCAAGCTTTGCCGAAAAGCGTATGGACTCATCAATACGCGTTGCGCTGGCCGGCCAATCGGTAGATAAGGTGTAAAAGCATGCCACAAATTATTTTCTTACCACACGAAGAACTTTGCCCAGACGGCGCAGTTGTTGAAGCAGAGCAGGGCGAGAGCGTATTAAACGTTGCCCTTAAAAACGACATTGGCATTGAACACGCCTGTGAAAAAGTCTGCGCCTGTACAACGTGTCACGTCATCATCCGTGAAGGTTTCGATTCACTGGATGAATCAGATGAGCTAGAAGACGATATGCTCGACAAAGCTTGGGGCTTAGAGCCTGAATCTCGCTTAGGTTGCCAAGCGATTATTAAAGATGAAGACTTAGTCGTGGAAATTCCCAAGTACACAGTCAATATGGTGTCGGAAAATCATTAGTTCTTAATTTAATCTTCTAAGCATTACAAAAGGGTAATAGCAGCAATGTTATTACCCTTTTTCTTTTTGGCGCTAGAGGCGCTAATAGTGATGCTTGGTGTGAAAATAGCCCTTAACTCCAAGGCCTGCCAACAGCATAGCAATCAAAAGCCTACAAAGTGGATGCTAAAACCTTTTACTTAATAACCAATCGGCCTGAAAGCGTTATTTCTACTTGCTATCGACGATCGGTGGCTATACCATTTCATCATCAATCCCAGTTATGGGAGTTTCGTTCTGATCAGTGTTGACATCTGGTTGAGTGGTTTTGGAGTTTTCTAGTTTATGTCGCAAGCTGAGTTTGAACTCAAAGGGAGTTTGTTTACGCTGTCTGCTCTGCAGATGACAGAGTACGATTTGAATAAATTGTCTGCTTGGCTAAAAGCCAAGGTTGAGCAAGCCCCAGGATTTTTCCATCGCGCCCCACTAATTATCAATATATCTGCCTTGGTAGACATCGATATTGATTTCACGGCTATCAAGGCGGTGGTAGAGCGCCATGACTTTATTTTTGTTGGTATTAGCGGTGGTAATAAAGCACAAAAAGCGGTGGCCAAAGAGGCTGGGCTTGCGGTCGTTGCTCATAGCCAAGATAAAGTCAGCTCAACTAAGCCAACAGCGACAAATAAACCAGATCAAGTTATCGAGAAAGTCGTTGAAAGAACGGTTGAAAAATTAGTAGAAAAGCCAGTTTTTCAGCCGGCTAAAGTCGTCGAACATACCATTCGCTCTGGCCAGCAAATATACGCAAAAGATACTGACCTTATCATCAAAGGGCAAGTTAGTGCTGGGGCTGAAGTGATAGCGGATGGCAATATTCATATTTATGGCACTTTACGCGGCCGCGCCATTGCGGGGGCAAAAGGTGACACCAGCGCTCGTATTTATTGTAGCAATTTACAAGCAGAGCTGGTTTCGATTAACGGCAATTATTGGTTGAGTGATTCGTTGCAGGATAAAGCTTGGGCACAGGCCGCCAGCGTTAGGTTGGTAGATGATCAGTTAACCGTAGAAGATTTAAAATAAAGGAAGAGCTGTATGGCAAAAATTATTGTAGTGACATCGGGTAAAGGTGGTGTTGGCAAAACTACGTCAAGTGCGGCAATTGGCACGGGGTTGGCGTTAAAAGGTAAAAAAACCGTTATTCTCGATTTCGATATTGGTTTGCGTAACCTAGATCTGATCATGGGGGTCGAGCGCCGAGTGGTGTACGACTTCGTCAATGTGATCAATGGTGAAGCAAACTTAAATCAAGCACTGATCAAAGATAAGCGAGTAGAGAATTTATACATTCTGCCCGCTTCACAAACCCGTGATAAGGATGCCTTGACTAAAGAAGGCGTTGGCAAGGTGCTTGACGATTTAAGTAAAGACTTCGACTACATTTTATGTGATTCGCCAGCGGGTATTGAAGCTGGGGCACAAATGGCACTTTATTTTGCTGATGAAGCGATTGTGGTCACCAATCCAGAGGTATCATCGGTACGTGATTCTGATCGTATTTTAGGTATTTTGCAAAGCAAGTCTCGTCATGCAGAGCAAGGTAGCAGTATTCCTGAGCATTTGTTATTGACGCGCTATAACCCAGAGCGCGTTGATATGGGCGAAATGCTGAGCGTTGAAGATGTCAAAGAGATTTTAGCGATTGAGTTAATCGGTGTTATCCCTGAATCAAAAGCTGTATTAAGTGCGTCAAATGCTGGACAGCCGGTGATTTTGGATGAGCAAAGCGATGCTGGCCAAGCTTATATCGATGCCGTTGAGCGACTATTGGGTGAAAAAGTTGATTTTCGCTTTTTAACGGCGAAAAAGAAGGGATTATTAAACCGCTTATTTGGGAGCTAAGTGATGGCATTATTAGATTATTTTCGTTCTTCGAAGAAAACCTCTGCGTCGCTAGCCAAAGAGCGATTACAAATTATCGTTGCGCATGAGCGCAATGCGCGTTCAGGGCCTGATTATTTGCCACAGATGAAGCGTGACATCATTGAGGTGATCAGCAAGTATGTACCTAGCATTAACTCTGATCAGGTGTCAGTACAACTTGAACAAAAAGATGATGATTTAGCGGTATTGGAACTCAATGTAACTTTACCGGAAAAAAGCTAAATCCATCTTGCTCCAATAGCCGAGTGTGAATAGCTCAGTGTCAATTGATGCAAAGCATGACTGCGTAATTGACACTCGGCTTTTGTCCATTTCTGCCAATTCCAATGTTAACTTTCAGTTTTTTCCTTCTGCTCAATAGTACTCAAGTTGTTCAAACTTAACTCTTACCTCGTTTAATCTACCCTGTAGAAGTCTTTGAATATTAAAGATATTTATATCAGTGAATTCGCTCTACTAATTTAGAGTAGCGCTACAATTAAGAAATCTATTTTTCCCGTTAGGTCACTTTAGACTTGGCTGTTAATTTGTGGATGTATTTTGTGAATAATTAAAATAAACAGTGATTATGTTTTCGCTGATTTTTACTGGTCTCTTGCTTTCTGCATTAAGAAAAAAATGTGGCTGTAGAAAGCTTTTTCGAGCAAAAGCTCCTCTTTGTTGTTCAACGGTTTAGCATGAAGTCGCGTAAATGTGCTCATCATTGGACATTTTTTGACACATTTAAACTGAGGTTGTTGGCATGCTAAAAATAGAATAAATACTTCAAATAAATAACCTATCTATCTGTTTTTAAAGGAGGTTGAAGATTGAACAATCTAGTGCGGCTGTCTATATTTTGAGTAGCTGTGCGTTTTTAATTATTAATATGACAAAACAAGACGCCATGGCTCATTATAACAACAACATACAGGTGTCTACATGGAACTAAAAACACGAATAAGCGCTATTAGTGCAATAGTGGCCGCAACCCTGTTGCCAAACCCAATAGTCTTTGCTCAACAAGAAACGAGTGCCGAAGAACAAGAAGTTGAACTTATTGTTGTGACTGGTAGTTTCGTTCGCCGTAGCGAAAACTTCGAATCACCTTCTCCCTTGGCGGTTGTCGATAGCGTTGCGATCGACGCGTTAGGGGCGAAAAATATTAGTGATATCACTCAAACCTTGACCATCAATACTGGAGCAGAGAACAACCCTGACGCGTTTACGCAAAACGCAACAGCAGGTACCTCAAATATCAACCTAAGGGGGCTTGGCGTCGCATCAACCTTAGTACTGTTGAATAACAAGCGACAGGTGGTTACCGCCCAGCCTAATAATGGGGGGGTGAACTTTGTTGATACGAGTTCGCTTGTGCCTATGATTGCGATTGGTCGTATGGAAATCGTTAAAGATGGTGCGTCAGCACTGTATGGCTCTGACGCGGTTGCAGGTGTAGTGAACTTTATTACCAAAAATGACTATGAAGGTGTCAAAGTTACGGCTGAATATCAAGATGGTAAATACGGCGATAACAAAGAGTATGTGATACAAGGTTTATGGGGCACTGTTAATGACGATAGCAGCTTAATGGCTGCGGTAAGTTATACTAACCGCTCACCTATGTTTGTTAGCGATCGCAGGCTAAGCCGAATTGAAGATGATGTTAGTGCCTTGGGTAACCCAGGTTCATTCTTTATCGGGCCTGCACCGATTATTGATCCAACAGGCTGTGCTGAGTTTGGTGGTTTTCCTCAGATTATACGCCCTGCTGGAACTGTACCAGGACTGGATGTAGGCTTCTGTGGTTTTGACTTTGTTAGAACCTATTCATATGTAGCTGATGAATCTCGTGTGTCGTCATACTTCAAGGCAACAAAAGATTTTTCTGACGATATAAAATGGACGACAGAAGTAAGCTATGCGCGCAACAGAGCAGAGCGCGGCGGTTCACCTTCATTCCCTATTTTAACCTTCCCAACCGTGCCAGCGGATCATCCAAATAATATATTTAATATTCCAGTATCCTTTTTTGGCCGTGCTATTGGCTTTGGTGCGCCAGGAGATCCTGCCAATACCGAATCTGATACTGCACGTATTAACACAACACTGACTGGTGAATTAGAAGATGGTTTTTGGGAGCTAAGTTATACTGCAGCGCGTAACGACTTCTTATTTACGGTTAATGATACCCTAGCGCAAGAGTTTCAAAATGCGCTTAATGGCTTTGGTGGCCAAGGGTGTGATCCATTCACGGGTAGCCCAGGTGTTGGTGCTTGTGAATATTTTAACCCATTCGCGACCTCATACACTTCCTCACCGAACTCACAAAATGTAATTAATTCTTTTACGGCTCAGCAGCAAATTGATTCTGAGTCTAATTTGCAAGTTGCAGAAGCGCTGGTTTCAATGGATTTGTTTGACATGGATGCTGGGACTGCTGGTATTGCATTTGGCATTCAATACCGCTATCAAGACCTCACTCAAGATTATGATGCCCTATCAAATCAGGACCGATTCTCGTTTGTTATTGGTAATGCCGATATTGAAGGTGACCAAGATACTTGGGCGGCGTTTGCTGAAGTTGCATTGCCTCTTACAGAAGATTTGGATGTACAACTCGCGGTGCGCTATGAAGACTACGGTGGAACAACTGGTGATACGGTTGATCCTAAATTTGCAGCCTCATGGCGCGTTAATGAAAGTTTCTCACTACGTGGTTCAGTGTCTACTTCATTCCGAGCACCATCGATTTTCCAAAGGGACGGTGGGGCTACATCATTAAATGAATTAGTAGATCCACTCACCGGTTCAACAGCCTTTGCTGGCGTTAGAGCAAGCGGTAACGAAGGTTTAGTTCCTGAAGAATCTACTGCTTACAATTTGGGCTTCTCGTTAGAGCCAGTTGACGATTTTTCAATTGAATTGGATTACTGGAGCTTTGAGTTTGAAGATCTCATTATTCAAGAAAGCTTTCAAGCAATCCTTAATGCTAGCCCGCAAGATACCGAACGTGTGGTTCGAGCGGGTGATCCATTAAACGGGCCAATACTGCGAGTAAATACAACCTATGTAAATGCTAACTCACTGGAAACAGCAGGCTTGGATTTGGTGAGTAGCTATCGAATTGATACTGAGTTTGGTCAAATTACGCCGAGTATCAATGCGACCTATATTGTTGATTACGACCTAACAGATCCACAAGCTGGTGACATCGATGGCGTAGGGTTGAGAAACTTTAACAACATAGGTGTTTCAACGCCTGAGTTAAGAGTTAACTTTGGGCTTAACTGGGCGGTAGAAAACCATTCAGCTAACATGTTTGTCCGCTACATAGATAGCTATGATGATGACCAAAACTGTGCTGATGGTAATGAATTTGATGAACAATGCACGGTTGGCTTTAAGCAAATTGATAGCCATGTCACGGTCGATTTCCAATACAATGTCGACTTAGGCTCGATTTATGACACAGATACCAGTTATGTTTTAACAATAGGGGGAACAAACATAACAGATGAAGAGCCTCCTCAGGTATTCACTAACTCAGGCTTTGATTCAAAAGTACACGATCCAAGAGGTCGTCAGCTTTATGCTCGTTTTGCCATGGAGTTTTAACGTTCTCAAGTGATTACTTGATAGAAAAGCTAAAGTGATAAGGGAGCAGAGATGCTCCCTTTTTATG
This sequence comes from Thalassotalea euphylliae, assembly GCF_003390335.1. Taxonomy (NCBI): domain Bacteria; kingdom Pseudomonadati; phylum Pseudomonadota; class Gammaproteobacteria; order Alteromonadales; family Colwelliaceae; genus Thalassotalea; species Thalassotalea euphylliae. The sequence continues at coordinate 3,618,656 of NZ_QUOU01000001.1, read as the reverse complement.
TGGTATGAAGAAGACGTATTGTTCACTATGCTTTTTAAAGCCAAGACAAAGCTTGTCTGCGCAATTTGACTTTTGATCTGTATATAAAGTTTTGGTTAATTGATTAAATTTTAGAAGTTTTTTCTTGATTATCCGCTCATATTACATCTAAGGTTTAACTGCTAGTGACTAAATAAACTGTTATAGTGTTGGCGTGTTTGAGTGGGTGTTCTAACGACAACCCAAACAGCAGACCAACAGTATGAGCAATTCTGTGCAGTCGCTAAACAACATAGTGGAATTTGAATTGAATAAATTAGTATTACTACTCTCCGGCATCCTAGCTTCATCCGGTGCGTGGGCTGAGAGATTTAGCACACAAGTATTTAATCACCAAGGGCAACCGCAAGATAATATCGTTGTTTATCTTGCGCCTACGTCAGGTATTGACGGCTTACCGATAAATGACCAATCGCTTGTTATTGACCAAAAAGGCAAAAAATTCGCTCCTTACTTGAGCGTCATGCAAAAAGGTCAGCCAATTAAGTTTAGTAACCAAGACGACATTACCCACCATATCTATTCGGTATCCGGTGAGAATCGATTCGAATTCAAGCTCAAAGCGGGTAATACCAAGACAACTGAGCCAATGCACTCGACCGAAGAAATTGCCATGGGGTGTAATGTACACGACTGGATGAGTGGCTATACACTCGTCGTTGATACCCCTTATTTTGGCAAAACCGACGATAAAGGTGTTGTGAGCTTTGACCTTGCTAAGCTTGGTGAATATCGCATCACAGCGTGGCACCCGCAATTAGATAATGATGAGCACGAGCAAAGCCAGCTGATTGTGATTGATGCCAACATGCTCGACAATGTGCACCAAATTAAACTTGTTAATGAATTGATGCCAATTCCATTGCAAGAAAGCGAAGAAGAGTTTGACTTTTTAGAAGAATATTAAGGGCCGTATGTCTTTTTTCAAAATCCGTAGCATACAAAGTAAAATTTTAAGTCTATTTCTTTTTTTACTACTCATTGTGCAGCTGGTTTCATTTTTCTCGACTTTTCAAGCGAGTAAGCAGCTTGAAACAATTCAATTAACCAATCGACTCAGTAATGCTAAAGACGTTTTTGAAACCCAGTTTTCAAACCGCAGTTACTACTTGTCGGCATTCGCTGAAACCGCAGCAAAAGATTACGGTTTGAAATCGGTTCTTCGAGAAGATAACAAAAGCTTTTTAGTGGCATTAAATAACCACAGAAAGCGCATAAACAGTGATCTGGCGATGGCCATTGACAATGATGGTTTAGTGTTTGCCCAACTAGTCACTTACAAAACCCCTCAAGGAAAAACCAAAGTACGCATTGGCAAAGGACAGGGCGCTTATTTCGGACAAGATCGAGAGTTATTTGCCGAGGCCAATACCCAGCTGGTGAAGCTAAATGAACAGCTCTATCAATTGAGTCTGGCGCCAATTAAAAGCGGTAGTCGTAACATTGGTTGGATTGGCTTTGGTTATTTAATTGATGCTGAACTGGCAATGGAGTTGGCCAACTTAACTGATGTTAATGTGGCATTTGTACTGGGTGAAAACGATGATAAGCAGCTTATTGCTGCCGATCAATATGAGCGCTTGAACAAGGGAAATATTGCTATCGAAAGTGTTATCGCCAATCCTGCTGGCGATTATGTTCGTGAACTTGTGCCTTTGGGGCAATTAGCAGAACAAGGGATCAGCGCCGTCTTGTACAAATCCAAAGCGGATTTACTGGCGAGCATTGGTGTCGAGTGGCTGCGTTTAGCGTTGTTGATTGCGCTTACGGTCGCTTTATCCGTTGTTGGTGCTATCGCTATCGCTCGCGGCATTACTCTGCCCATCAAACAATTAGTAAGCCAAGTGAAATTGATTTCGCAAGGTAACTATGACCAAAGTGTCGAGGTAGATGGCAGTAAAGAGTTAAAACAGCTATCTGACGAGTTTAATCAGATGACTGATGCGGTGGTATCACGTGAGCAAACCATAAGTTTTCAGGCTTTTCACGATCCTCTTTCTCATCTTCCCAACCGCAACTCATTGTTGAAAGCGTTGAGTAAACGCAAGCACGCGCAGCAAGACTTTTTAGTTATCCAACTGTGTTATTTGGGCGCAGAAGACATTACCGATACGCTTGGTTACCAAGTGGGTGACGATGTGATAAATGAAGTGGCCGAACGCATTGTTAAAACTAATTTAGGGCTATCGTGCTTCCATTTAGGTGGCGAGAACTTTGTGCTCTTGGCTGATATGCAAGACATAGCGCCTTTAGTCGAGCAATTATTGGCAGAGCTTACGATTCGCTGCCAATATGAAAATATCAGTTTACACTTGCAGTTTGCTCTGGGAATTGCCATTTCAACACTCCACAATGGCGGTCAGGAAACCGAGCTATTACAAAAGTCTAATGTTGCGCTGCAGCATGCGAAAAAGAACAAAAAACCTTACCAAGTTTACGACCCTCAGTTTGATCAAAACGCGGTTGAACGCTTGTTTTTAACGAACAGCTTGAAACAAGCGATTGAACAAGATGAACTGACTTTGTTCTATCAGCCAAAGTTGCGCTTATCTGACATGACCATTAGCCATGTTGAGGCTTTAGTGCGCTGGCAACACCCTGAAAAGGGGCTTATTCCACCGGATGCTTTCATTAGTATTGCGGAAAAAACAGGGCAAATGGACGCGCTAACGCGGTGGGTAACCCAAGCTGCTGTTAACCAGTATGTTAGCTGGCAGCAAAAAGGTTTGGATATTAACATTGCGATCAATATTTCGGCCGCCAATATTATGGATAAGTCTTACCCTGACTTTGTGATTGATTTAAAACAGGCTCACCAGTTAAGTGATAACGCTATTACGCTTGAAGTGACAGAAGAAGCGGTTGTTGAAGATGCCGAGCAGGCAACGGCAATACTGTGCTACTTACGTGAACATGGCTTTAAGCTCTCGATTGACGATTACGGTACTGGCTACTCATCATTGGCACAGCTAAAACAATTGCCCGTACACGAATTAAAGATTGATCGCTCATTTGTTCAACACCTTTCGACGGATGAAAGTGATAAGATCATAGTTCGGTCAACTTTAGAACTTGCACACAATATGGGGCTTTCTGTGGTTGCTGAGGGCATCGAAGACGAAACTGCGTTGTTGTGGTTAAAAGCGCAAAATTGCCAATTAGCGCAGGGATATTTTATCAGTAAGCCATTGCCGGCAGATGTATTTGAACAATGGATTGACAATACCCCATACCAAATAAGCAGAACGAAAAATTAAATGCAACAATCGCTTTTTAATGGCTTGGCATTATCACTGCTAATGCTAAGCGGCACCGCTATGGCCGCAGATGTTTCCGTTAAGGGACTCATCGATTTAAGACTTTATCACGCCGACAGTAGTGCCAATGGTAATAGCTATTTAAAAGGCGATTACGGCAAGTTTCGATTCGATAATGGCAGTGGCGTCGCCATCGGCCAGTTGGGCTTACAATATCATGTTGATTGGGAAAACAACTGGTCGTTAACACTGGTGGGTAACGGTTTTGCTGATCGCGGTAACAATGCCATTGGTTTCACTGAAGGTTATCTCGCCTACAAGGGCGTACCAAACGACAGTGGCTGGCGCTTACAGTCAAAACTTGGTGTATTTTACCCACAAGTGAGTATGGAAAATATTGCGACGGCGTGGTCAACCCCATACACCCTGACATCGAGTGCCATCAACAACTGGATAGGTGAAGAGTTGCGCAGCACAGGCGCTCAATTCACCATTGATAAACTGGGTAAGTTTACTAGCTCAGATCATTCCTTTTCCCTAACCGCTTCACTTTTTCAAAACAATGACCCTGCCGGCGCGATGTTAGCCTGGCACGGCTGGACGATTGGTAGCCGTCAAACACTGCTCCACGAAAAGCTCAAGGTGCCATATTTTCCTGCGCTGACAGGAGAGCTTGCCGAACAAGCGAGGACTTCAGATCCATTTCGTGAGTTAGATGATCGCTGGGGCGCGCATATTGCCGCGTCTTGGCGATACAAGCGCGAATTGCGCGTAGATTTGGGTCACTACGATAACCAAGCGCAAGAGGGCATAGTAAAACAAGGGCAATACACATGGACGACCGCGTTTACCCATGCTGGTGTCAAATATCGCCTCGCTAAACAGTGGGAGCTTATTGGGCAATACATGACAGGTAGCACCTACATGACCTCGCCAACCTTTGAAGATGTAGTGAATAACGACTACGACAGCGGTTTTGCGATGTTGCGTCACTTTTGGGAGTCACATCATCTCGCACTCAGGCTAGAGCACTTTAATGTTGATGATCGCGATGCAACGGTGGGGGATAACAATGAAGAAAATGGCAACGCACTGTCGTTGGCGTATCGTTATCGCCTAAACAAGCAGAGCTACGTGCTGGCAGAGTACAACCTTATCGACGCCAAGCGCGCTGCTAGAGCTTACCTCGAACAGCCTGTCGATTTAATTGAGCGACAATTTCAATTCGGTTACCGCTATTACTTCTAATAGCGCGTGAATAAGCGTTTGAGTGAGTGCGGGAACTCACTGACGTTGGAATCTAAGTAGGTTAACGCAGAAGGGAAGGGACTGAGTGCTTTTGTCTTCAACTGAATCGTCTCAAACTGATCAGGCTTATGCTGATTTGGCGTCCAGCTGATACAAAAGCTCAAACTTCTTGACTAATGTTGCTTCTGTTTCTTCATGTTCAGGATCTGGCACTACACAGTCTATAGGGCAAACTTTAACGCAAGTCGGCTCATCGTAATGCCCTAAACACTCAGTGCAACGATCTGGGTCAATTTCATATACCTCTTCGCCAAGTGCAATCGCCTGGTTAGGGCATTCGGGGTCACACATATCGCAGTTGATACAACTGGCTAGAATTTTTAAGGCCATTTTGTCAGCTTTCCACGTTATTGGCTAATCACACTTAGTACTTGCATCCACAGTTGCGCTTAAACAAAACAACTGAGCGGCAGTTAAATTAAACTGCCGCTTGATTTTGTGAGAATGGGTGACGAGTAGTTTCGTCAGCTTCTAAGTTGCGCATTAAAATGCCAAACGCCAGATCCATCTCAGTGTCCAAGGAGATATGAACGATATGACCAGAGCCTTTGGCATCGCGGATAACCTCGCCTTTAGTTGACTCCATATGAGTCAAGGTAAAGGTTTTACAGCCCTGCGGCGTCATTAGTTCAAGTTCGTCGCCAACTAAGAACTTATTTTTGACTTCAATTTCGATCAAGCCATTGTCTTCGTTGCGGCCAATCACTTCTCCCACAAATTGCTGGGTATCACTCTTTGAGTAGCCGTAATCGTAGTTTTGTGTTTCTGTGTGTTTGTGGCGCTGCAAGAAGCCTGCGGTATAGCCGCGATGTGCTAAGTGCTCTAGCTCACCGTTAAGGTGTTGATTGAAAGACTGACCTGCCATGGCATCTAAAATTGCTTGATTGTAAACGCGAGCGGTGCGCGCACAGTAATAGAATGACTTAGTGCGGCCTTCAATTTTTAGTGAATGAACCCCCATTTTGACCAGTCGCTCAACGTGTTCAACAGCGCGCAAGTCTTTAGAATTCATAATATAAGTGCCATGCTCATCTTCAAACGCAGGCATGTACTCGTCAGGCTTGTGTTGCTCCTGAATCAGCACCACGTCATTGAAGTTGTTACCCGCCTGCGGATCAAATTCAACAGGCGAGGTTGCGATGACGTCACCAGTTTCGGTTTGCGTGGCAGCATGCACATTGTAGTTCCAGCGACAAGCGTTTGTACACGTTCCCTGATTAGGGTCGCGCTTGTTCATATAGCCCGATAGTAAGCAGCGGCCTGAGTATGCCATGCACAGCGCACCGTGAACGAAAACTTCAATTTCCATTTCAGGGCAGCGCATGCGGATTTCTTCTATTTCATCCAGCGATAGTTCTCGCGATAAGATAACGCGGTCAATCCCTTGTTGCTGCCAAAACTTAACCGTTGCCCAATTAACCGCATTAGCTTGCACAGACAAATGCAATGGCATGTCTGGGAACGCTTCTTTGGTCATCATGATCAGGCCAGGGTCTGACATAATCATGGCATCAGGCTGCATTTTGATAACAGGCTCGAGATCTTTGATAAACGTTTTTAACTTACTATTGTGTGGCGCAATATTGTTAACCACGTAGAACTTTTTACCCAACTGGTGGGCTTCTTGGATACCCTGAGCTAAGTTCTGGTGATTAAATTCGTTGTTTCGCACCCGTAACGAGTATCTCGGTTGGCCTGCATAGACGGCATCCGCACCGTAAGCAAAGGCATAACGCATGTTTTTAAGGCTTCCTGCCGGTGATAACAGTTCTGGCTTAAACATATAACAACTTCTTGGAAGAAATAAGTTCGCGCATTCTAGCGATCAGAATTTATACGGCAAGCCCAAGTCACCAGTGAAGGGACTTATCTAGAGAAAAATTGATTTACATCAAATTTTGCTGGCCAGTAGGGAATTTTTCATATTGTCTTATCGCTTATCTACCAGTGGTGAATAACGAAAATCGATAAAATTTATCTCGTCCAAGCCATAAGATTTGTGCTACTTTTTCAGTTAAGGGTATCAAAACATAAGGATAATTCATGTCTTCGGAAAATGCCTTGTACACCATTTTGGTAGAAAAAATAAAACACGATGCACTATTACTACCAACCTTACCTGAAATAGCACTAAAGGTAAGAAAAGCCGCAGACGATCCCGATGTCGATTTACATCAAATGAGTACTATTATTGCACAAGATCCGGCGCTTTCACTTGGGCTCTTGAAAGTCGCCAATAGCGCCTTGATGGGGCGAGCAGTAAAAGTTGAGGGTATTAATCAGGCGGTCACTCGTATCGGGCTAAGAGAGATAAAAAGTATTGCAACAGCGATGGCAATAGAGCAAGTCTTTGTCTCTGAAAACGAAATCGTTGACATGTACATGAAAAATTCTTGGCAAAAAACGATCAAGGTCAGTGCGGTTGCTATTGCCCTGATGACGTTTTATTTAAAGGACAACAAACATACTTCGTTAGCAGTTGATACTTTGGCGTTGGCCTCTTTGGTACACAACATCGGCGTGCTGCCCATTTTAATGGAAGCTGAAAAGCACCCTGATGTTTTTGCCAATCCCACCTTTTTGCAGCAGGCAATTATCAAGCTAAGCAGTAAGGTTGGAGCAGAGGTTACCCGAGCTTGGGGGTTCTCAGAGGAGTTTACAGAGCTGGTGGAAAGTTGGAGCGATTTAACTGTGTTACCGACGGAAGCTCATTACCTTGACTTTATTCGCGCGGGTGCCATTTATCACGATGTTTTTAAAAACGACTCGACGAAAGAAGCACTGTTGCGCAGTTACGTGGGAAAAGGGGTGTTACCAGACGAGAACTTTATGAACACTGACGAGTTTGAAGAAGCCTATGATGCAGCGCTGGCGATGTTTTCGTAACGTCGCTTAACTATATTTTAGGCATATTTTAGTTATATTGTAGGTATATCTTAGGCATATTTTAGAATAGTACCTTAGGTTCTTACAGAGTCTGTCAATCAGCACATGCTAATGCAATAAAATAATCCAACAAAAAAGCCGCGAATGCGGCTTTTTTAGTTTTTGAGGGGTACAACGGGTAGTAAATACGCAAGCTTGTTATTTATCTTCGTCGTCTAAATAATCCGTTGTTTTCAGTGAAAACTCAGCTAATAAATCACTGATAAAACGATTTAGTTCTCCTGACATTAACGCGAAGTCGGCATCGAGGCGGGCGATGATATCGTCTTTGTCGATGTCGTCGTTTTGCTCATGTAATACATCAAAGAACTTCAAACGCTTAACCGCTAAGTCATCACATAGAATACAAGACATAGCATCGTCCCATTCAAGCGCTACTTTCACAGCATACTTTTCAGCATCAATATGTGTTTTGATCTCTGGACTGGTTAAGTCTTGATTTTTAACGCGCACTACCGCGCCATCATCGCCTAGGGCATTGAATTCTGCTTCCGTCCCAAGTTGGAAATTATCGCCAAGACTTTGCTCAGTGATCCAATCGGTCATCACTTCGTCAGGTGCTTGGTCAGGGCTAAAGCTGGTGACGGGCAAGGTGCCAAGCACTTTACGCAACAGGGCTAGAAAGTCTTCTGCTTTACCGCGCGAGCTAGAGTTAATTACGATGATATTGTGTTGCGGTGAAACATAACCGTGAGTATCACTAAAGCGACTAAATGCGCGCGGTAATAATTCAAAGGTAATATCTTCTTTAAATTGCTCTTTTTCTTTTTTGGTTGCACTGCGGCCTTGCTCTTCCTCAAGCTTGGCGCATCGCTCTTCAAGCATATCTTTGACCACAGGGGCTGGCAGAATTTTTTCTTCTTTGCGTGCGCACATTAAGAAATTGCCATTGGCGGTATGCACTAGCGTGTTGCCGTGTTTACCTAGTGCATTTACCCAGCCAAAGTGTGACTGCTCGGTAGAAGCACATGGTGTATAAGGGTGCTCAGATAAGTGTTGTTCCAGTTCTTGCTCGCTCCATTTAAATGGGCGAGTAAAGGCGAAGAAATAAAGGTTCTTAAACCACATCAAAGCTATCCTTTTGGGTAAATAGTAAAACGGGCTGGATCATACCGCAATTAGATCGCTGAATCACCTGATTAACAAGCGCAGCGTCAACTGCACCTGATTATTTCATGTTGTCGAATTCAATATGGAATGATAGCCCCTGACCTTCCTCACTGCGGGCTTGAATTTCACCGTTAAGGGTATCTGTTACTAGGCTGTGAACGATATGTGTGCCAAGGCCAGTGCCTCCTTGGGTTGCTTTAGTGGTATAAAAAGGCTCAAAGATATAGTTCAGTGCTTGTGGCTCAACACCGTGACCGTTATCGCTGTAATCAATTGCGATACGCTCTTGCTGATAGCTAATATCGATTTCAATTTCACCGCGGTGTAAACCGTCAAAACCGTGAATAATGGAGTTGATAATCAGGTTAGTGAATATTTGAGAAATAGCCCCTGCGTGCACATAAACGTCAACATTATCAGGGCAGTTAACTTTGATCCTATGCGTTGTTTTCTTGAGTTTAGGGTGTAATGACTGAATAACTTCATCAACGTATTGCGCCATATTAATAGGGCGAATTTTATCGCTAGTTTGGTCAACCGCGACTTGTTTGTAGCTGGCGATTAAGTCAGATGCACGGTTTAAATTATTCAGCAGTAAGCTAATGCTTTGCTCTGCGTTTAACAAAAAGTCATCCATACCGCGCTTAGTGATAGCTTGACTATCAATATCGCGTTTTAATTTGGCGAGTAAATCAGCCAAATAGCTGGTTGAAGTGATACTAACGCCAATCGGAGTGTTAACTTCATGGGAAACCTCGGCAGATAAATTGCCCAACACAGCCATTTTCTCTGCGTCCAACAGTCGAGCTTGCGCTTTGTTGAGCTCGATAATTGAGTTTTTCAAATCGCGGTTAGTTTGCGTTAGGGTTAACTCGGTTTTTTTGCGGCGTTGGTTTTCTTCTGTCAGTTTTTCTTGTTGTTTGAGCAATTCTCGTTGCTGCATTTCCATTTTCAGCATACTGGTGCTGAGTGAAGAGGTTTTCTTCGCCACTTCTTGCTCTAGCAATAGGTTTTGCTCGTCGAGTTGCTGATTGGCGCTCACCAAGTCGATTTGAGCTAGGGCTAGCTTATCTTTAAAGAGCACTAGCTCATCGATTAAGTTGTTGTAGGCATCTTCGAGTACATTGAGCTCATTTTTTTCAAAATTAGCTGAATGTAGCTTAGAGGCTTCTGGGTCGTCTAAATCTAATTGGTTAAGTTGCTCGGTCAGGCCATTGAGTGGCACGGTGAGTAGTTTATTGAATGCTAAGCTAAACAGCAGCACTAGAGCGGCGGTTTTGACCATAGCATTGCCAATTAAAAAATAGATACCGACTTCGATTCGATTAAAAATCACCTCATTGCTTGAAAGCAAGGTGACTGAACCAACTGTGGTCGTTCTGCCTGAAAATTCAAAAACTAAAGGGAAAGTATGACCAAACAGGTTGTCTGGGATGATGTTGCCATCAATTTGTTGTTGTGGATTTAGTGCGTCACTTATATCCGGAAAATTGGCGTCGTTGAGCGCTTTTGTTTCGCCAAGCTCGGTAATAATTTGATTGTTTTCGTCAGTGACCTTGATGCCTTTAATCATCGGAATGGCAACCAGGCCCTCGGCAATATCAATGGCTTGCTGCGTATTTAATTCCCATACTGCACGCGTTAAGCTGCCACTAAATGTTTTCTCTAGCGTGAGTAACTCACTATTGATATGGCTTTTAGCATTGTAATACTCGGCGGCTATTTGCACGCAAGTGACAATGAGAGTAAGGATGAAGTACAACGACAACACACGCGTCAAGAGCTTGCGCGATACACTGGTAACCTTCATTGATTGCCTTTTAGGTTCTTATTATTTATTCATTGATTCTAGCTACTTTCCATAGACTTAACAGCCTTTTTCGCAGTTTTAAGCCTTCGTTAGATTTCGGCAGTACTGTTGAAGTGCTAGCTTGAAGTGTTTATTTATTTAACATAATCAAGACTTTGTAATCAAGTTGAAATAAATAAGACATTAAAAAGTCACAAAACATTCAAAAAAAATACACATTGTAATAAAAGTGTCACATAGCGTTGTCACAATGCGCGCCATTGCATATGACCTACTGAATTAAAAGGTATTAAGATGAAATTCACTAAACAAGCACTCGCATTAGCTATTCTTTCAGCGTCTTCATTTGCTGCATCGGCAGCAACAGTTGACGTTTACGGTAAAGCTATTTTGGCGGTACAAAATTCAGATGAAGGCGATGGCTCATTTACCGAAGTGAAAAGTCATAATTCACGTATTGGTTTAAAAGGTAGCCACGAATTACGTCACGGCTTAGAAGTTGTTTATAAAGCAGAATTCAAAGTAGACATGGATGGCGATGCAGATGACAACATCACATCACGTAGCCAGTATCTCGGTCTAAAAGGTGGTTTTGGTGAAGTGTTGTTGGGTAAAAACGATACTGCACTGAAAAAAGCACAAGGCAAAGTAGATCTATTCAGTGACCTTGATGGTGATATCAAGCAAATTTGGAAAGGTGAAAACCGCTTAGCGGATACGATTACATACAAGTCACCTGCATTTAACAACTTTAAGCTTCACGTCACTTACATCGCTGAAGACAGTGTTGATGCTGATGACGGCATTTCTACCGCGGTAACCTATGGTGATGCAAAATTAAAGAAATCTAAGTTCTATGCCGCTGTCGCATATGATTCAGAAGTTAACGGTTATGACGTTGCGCGTGTTGTTGCGTCAACTAAAGTCGCTGGCGTAACACTGGGTGCCATCGCGCAAACACAAGAAAAAGTAAACAGCGATGTGGAAACTGATGGTTTCATGGTTTCTGCAAAATACGGTTTAATGAAAAACTTAGACTTAAAAGCGCAAGTTCAAACGGCGAATACTGACGGTGGCGATGACAAAACTGGCTTCACTGTCGGTGCTGATTACAAATTAGCCAAAAGCACTAAGGTATTTGGTTACTTCACTTCGTTTGATATGGATACACAAGCAGACGAAGACTACTTAGCTGTTGGTGTTGAATACAAATTCTAACTGAGTTTAGAAGATCTTAAACAGCACTTAATCAAAGCCGCTATATGCGGCTTTTTTATTGGATTTTGAGGCTATTACCGTTTGATTGCAGTTATTGTATTGCATGTAATAAAAGTGTAATCAAACTTTATCACAATGGTCTTATTTACTGGAGCCAAGCACAGTCAATCTGTCATAATGACACGTACTGTCATCTCAGAGCTGTGATTAGCCAAACGTTGATTAAGTAATTTCAGGTATTATTTGAATGAACAGACAAATCTTAGTGGTTGAGGACGAAGCCCCAATCAGGGAAATGATAACTTTTGTATTGGAGCAAAACGGCTTTAATGCAGTGGAAGCGCAAGATATTGACCAAGCGATGGCAAAAGTGGTTGAGCCATACCCAGATTTGATCCTGCTAGATTGGATGTTACCGGGTGGTACCGGCGTGAAACTTGCGAAAACACTCAAGCAAAATGAGTACACTCGCAATATTCCTATTATCATGTTAACCGCACGTGCCGACGAAGAAGACAAAGTGAAAGGCTTTGACGCAGGTGTTGATGATTATGTGACTAAGCCGTTTTCACCGAAAGAGCTGATTGCCCGTATTAAAGCCGTTATTCGCCGTGTCTCACCAACGGCACTGGAAGAAGCTATTGAGTTTCACGGTATGAAGCTAGATCCCGTAGCGCATCGCGTGACGATCAATAATCAAGACTTAGATCTTGGCCCAACCGAATTTCGTTTATTGCACTTCTTTATGACGCATACTGAACGTGTATACTCACGTGAACAGTTGCTCGATAATGTTTGGGGAACGAATGTTTATGTGGAAGATCGCACCGTTGACGTGCATATTCGTCGCTTGCGCAAGGCAATATCGGGTCACGGCCATGAAGACTTTATCCAAACAGTACGTGGCGCCGGTTATCGCTTTTCCGGAAAGGTACTAAACTAGTTGTATGCCATTTAGAATTTCAGTACGGCAAGTTGTTGTTAAGCTTGCCTTTATCTTTTCAATAAGTGCTCTATTAGGTTTTCTAGTAGGGCACGTTTTCTTTGTAATGCTGCTTGCGGCACTGGCAATAATCGCTTACCAATATAAGTATATTTTTACTTTGTCTACTTGGTTGTGGCGCACAAAATCAATATCGCCACCTGAGGCTGACGGTATTTGGGGGCGTATTTTTGATGGCTTAGATCGCTTAGTACATAAACACCGCAACAAACAAAAGCGGCTTAATGAGCGTATTCGCCGTTTTCGCGATGGTGCTGAGGCTATTCCCGATGCAGGCGTCGTGTTGGGAAGTGATTTAACGATTCAGTGGAGCAACAAGCGTGCATCCCGTTTTCTAGGAGTTCGGTGGCCCGGAGATCAAGGGCAACGCATTGATAACCTGCTACGTGCGCCAGAATTTGCCAGCTATCTTGAGCAAGGGGACTTTGATACCCCTTGCTTATTGGCATCACCCGTTAATGCCGATATTCAACTTGAGCTGCGTTTTATGGATTACGGCAAAGGCCATTTGCTGTTGCTCGCCCGTGATGTCAGCAAAGTACACCGCGTAGAGGAAATGCGCAGAGACTTCGTTGCTAACGTCTCACACGAACTGAAAACGCCACTGACGGTAATGCGTGGATATGTTGAGATGATTCAGGCAGATGGTGACAGTTTAGCACCTCATTGGCAGCAGGCAATTGATGTTATTGAAGGGCAAGTGTCGCGGATGGATCGCTTAGTAGAGCAATTATTGGTGCTATCACGAGTTGAGGTTAATACTGAAAATGAATTGAAGCAGCCCTTGCATGTGCCAGATATTTTACAGCAATTGCTTAAAGATGCGCATTGGCTCAATCAACAAAAGAAACATGCCATTAGCGCCGAAATTGCCCCTGACATCGGCGTGCTCGGTATTGATACGGAAATTAAAAGTGCCTTTGCGAATTTATTGTCCAATGCTATTGCTTACACCCAAGAGGGCGGCGAAATTCGTGTTTCATGGCGACGTTACGGCAGTAAAGTTAAATTTTCGGTACAAGATAATGGGCCAGGTATCCGCCCTGAAGACGTTAATCGCTTAACTGAGCGTTTTTACCGGGTCGACAAATCTCGTTCTCGTAATACTGGAGGCTCAGGGCTTGGGTTAGCAATTGTCAAACACGTATTGCATCATCACAACGCTGAGCTGGTCATTAGTAGCCGCTGGCAGCAGGGCAGTGAGTTTTCGATTGTTTTTGAAGAAAGCTCGGTGATTTCTGTTTAAATGAGAGCCTCTGTTTAACTGGGAGCTTCTGTTAAGCCAAAACACCATATATTCAGGGAAGTTAGTCACGCTTCCCTGACCCTCAAAACAAGTCTTTTCGTCAAGCGCTATTTAAAATCTGCATAAGTTATTCGCTGTAATATAAGTGTCACAAAGCAGGAATATAATTGTCATAATTGATTTATATAGTGTTCACAATTTTTACACATAACCAATTTAAGCAACCCAAAATAACCGCTTAAATTCAGGCTATTTAATTTAAACGCTCATTGGAGAATATTATGAGTTTCAAACGTGCATTAAGCGCTATTGGTTTAGCTAGCTTAGTAAGCTTTTCTGCTGCTGCTATTGACAAAAACTTACCAGAGTACAACAAGGTTAGTGGTATTTCAGGTAACTTATCATCAGTAGGTTCTGACACACTAGCTAACATGATGACCTTCTGGGCTGAAGAGTTTAAGCGTACATACCCAAATGTTAATGTACAGATCCAAGCTGCGGGTTCATCTACTGCGCCACCAGCGTTAACTGAAGCTACGTCAAACTTAGGCCCAATGAGCCGTAAGATGAAGTCTCGCGAAATCGAAGCGTTTGAAAAACGTTACGGTTACAAGCCTACAGCCGTTCGTGTGGCAATTGATGCACTTGCGGTATTCGTTCACAAAGACAACCCAATCGACGGTTTACGCATCGACCAAGTAGACGCTATTTTCTCTAGCAACCGCAAATGTGGTGCTGCTGAAGATGCTGATCGCTGGGGTGATTTAGGCCTTAACGGTGAGTGGACTGGTAAAGACATCCAGTTATACGGCCGTAACTCAGTATCTGGTACATACGGTTACTTCAAAAAGAAAGCACTGTGTAAGGGTGATTTCAAAAACACGGTAAACGAGCAACCGGGCTCAGCATCTGTAGTACAGTCTGTGTCTGCATCACTTAACGGTATTGGTTACTCAGGTATTGGTTACAAAACTTCAGGCGTTCGTGCATTACCTTTAGCGAAAAAAGGTGACAACTACGTACCAGCAACAATGGCTAACGCAGTATCTGGTAAGTACCCACTTTCTCGCTACTTATACGTTTACGTCAATAAGCACCCGAACAAGCCGTTAGACCCTATGACGACTGAGTTCTTAAAAATGGTACTTTCTAAGTCAGGTCAGAAAATCGTAGAAAAAGACGGTTACATTCCACTACCAGCTAAAGTCGTTACCAAAGAATTCAAGAAGCTAGGTATTACGTTATAAGTTAGCTTCGCAAAAGAATGATTGACAAGGCCAGCTATGCTGGCCTTTTTTGTGCTCGTTATTTATTACGTCAACTGACATCTTCTTCAACGGATTAGCGCTATAGGTTGCCACTCTATTGCAGTTAATAGAAATTGAACTTTGGCGGATAAAAAGCAGTTTGTTAGCAAAAGCTGCTAATATGGCGCTCAACAATGCCAATAAGACAAGATTCGTTTAATTAACCAGTAGAAGCCTATGGAAAGTTTTGACGGTGTCATTGAGTTCGTTGCAGTTGCTGAAAAGCAGGGATTTTCCGCGGCCGCTAAACACCTTGAATGCAGCACAAGCCATGTCAGCAGGCAAGTCGCCAGACTTGAAGCGCGTTTGGGCTGTGCCTTGCTGGCGCGCAGTACTCGCATGGTTAGCTTAACTAAGCTGGGGGAAGCTTATTACCAGCAGTGCAAAGATTTGGTCATTGGTCTGCAACAAGCCAATGAAGCGGTCAGCTCAGAGCAGCTGCAATTAAGTGGCACATTAAGAGTCAGTGTTGCTGGCACCTTTGCTGAAATGTATGTCGTCCCTGCATTGCTTGAATTTATTCAGCAGCACAAAGCACTGCGATTAGAAGTTGATTTTAACAGTCGTATGGTGAATTTTGTTGAAGACGGCTTTGATTTTGCGATTCGCTATGGACAGCTTAAAGACTCTGGCTTGATCGCCAGAAAGCTTGTCGATCGCTCTATGGTCGCTGTTGCAAGCCCTGATTATTTATCTCGCTGCGGCACGCCCTTGACTGTGGCTGACTTAAAAGAGCACAGCTGTTTAATCAGTAATAACGATAATTGGCGCTTTGTAATCCATGGGCAAATCGAGACGATAAAAGTTTCTGGTCAATTTGTTTGCAACAATGCTAATGCCATTGTGATGGCTTGCCAAATGGGTCATGGTATTGCGTATCTGCCCAAGAGTAATTTTACTGAATTGTTAGCCACAGGTGCGGTCGAGCCCGTGTTAGCAAATTATTGGAATACTGATATTAGCAGTTCCATTGTTTATCAAGACAGACGGTTTTTGCCGAGCCGCGCAAGGGCCGCCATTGATTACTTAGTGGAGTATTTTGCTAGTTGGCAGGAATAACGAGGCCACAAAAACAAGTGCTTTCGAGGGGGATTTTTTAGGCTAAATGGGGGAGGCTTAACATCAGCCTTTACGCTGCGTTTTGCAGGGCGTGAGCAGGCTGCAAGGTGTTCACCAAAGATGAACACCTCACTGCTTTAGGTGTCAATTAGCCGTTTAGCTGAGCAACTAAGGCTTGACCAACAGCGTGAGCACTTGTTGGGTTTTGACCCGTGATAACGCGCTTGTCTTCAATTACAAACTCACCCCACGGCTGAACCTTGCGGTACTCTGCAGCATTGCGCGCAAGCGACTCTTCCAATAAGAAAGGAATATCGTTAATAGTGTTGTAGTCGATTTCTTCTTCACGGGTAAATGCAGTAACAGCCACGGTCGAAAGCAGCTTCTCACCAGTTGAAAGCGTAATTGGTAGCAAACAAGCTGGGCCGTGACAAACTGCAGCGATTGTACCGCCTTGCTCGTAGTGCTTAGCCGCTAATGCGCCAAAGTCTTGGTTCTCAGCAAGGTCTGAAAGTAAACCAAAGCCGCCTGGGTAGAAGATAGCATCAAATTCGTCAATGTTGACGTCAGAAACGGCTGTCGTTTTTGCTAATTGTGCTTGGAAAGCTGCATCAGCTAACACTTTTTCGTTGATGTCGTCACCTTCCATATCCGTACCGTAAACGGGCACTTCGCCACCCTGAATAGAAGCAAGTTCAAAATCAACACCAGCTGCGTTTAATACGTCAACTACGTGTGTTAATTCTGGTGCGTAGGTACCGTTAGCTTGATCAGTTGTGCCAAGCGTTGCGTGGTTTGTTAATGGAATCAGTACTTTTTTCATACTTACCTCAATAAATTAAATAATTAGCCTCATATACAAGGTATAGAAGGCGTGAAAGCTAGATAGGCTGAAATTATAGAGTGTTTTTATTTGGCTGATAATATTTGTATTTGACAAATAACTGTTGCCATATGGCAATAATGAGGCCGAAAGAGTGGTAGGACAAATCAAATGGAACTAGCTGGTATAGCGATAGTTGCTATACCGTTAGAATAGCGCTGTTAATTAAAACTCAATGCAATACCAAGCACGCTCAGTTGTTTTTGCTCTTGCGTTAAATCAGCTTCAACAAGTGGTTTCTCACCAAGCCAGTTACTTGGGAAGGTTAAGTTGATTGAATCTTTATCGGCACTAATGCTTATTTCGGCATGTTCAGTTAACTGTCGCTGCTGGCTGAGCAAAATAGACAAGCGTAAAATAACGAGTAACTTGGCCAAACTTGCTTCGTTCAGTAAGTACCACAATTGCTGATCTTCAAATTGAATTTTCTTGCGTTGGTTGCCGACTAGCCATGCCAATGCCTGCTGCTGCTCTACGTTGAAGCCCGCCAAATCGGCATTGAGTAAAATATATCGACTGTGCTTGTGATAGCCCGAAGGATTAATATCGTAACCGATTTCGTGTACCCAAATTGCCCAGTTTAATAATTGCTTATAAGCTTTTTTATTCAGCTGCCACGCTTTTTCTGTCGCTTGGTAAATACGCGTTGCGAGCGTTTTCACTTTGTTTACTTGCTGCGCGTCGACATTAAAACGCGTGGAAAGACTGTTTATCGTGCGGTCGCGAATATCGTCGAACTGAATCGCTTCCAGCTGCTCTGATAACACACCTTCCCGCAACGAGTAGTCACAGTAATCAATGCTGTTAATTTCTAATAGCTCAGCAATACCAATTAAAATGGCGACACCCGGCGCAATAATATGGCGGCGACTTTCTTTCAAATTGGGCAGCTGAATGTTATCCGCGTGGCCAAAGTTAATTAATTGGTCTTTAAATCCTCGTAGCTCTGCCAAGTTAAATGGCTGATTCGCCTCGCGGTGCAAGTTTAGCTGCTGAAAAATCGTTTTCAATGTCCCAGATGTACCAACCGCTTCGTGCCAGCCAGCAGCTTTAAAGCGGTTTACATGAGATTCAATTTCTTGTTTGGCGTGTAATATCGCACGTTTAAATGCCTGCTTGGTGATATGGCCATTGGCAAAATAGAGTCGCGCAAAGCTCACACAACCAATATTAAGACTGGTCAGTTGAGAGGTCTGTAAGTCTTTACCTATGACACATTCGGTACTACCGCCGCCGATATCGATGATTAAGCGCTGTGTTGCTGGCGGCAAGTAATGGGCAACACCTTGGTAGATAAGGCGCGCTTCTTCGTGGCCGGAAACTACTTCGATATCAAATGGAAAAACCTTGGCGGCAGCATCTAAAAATGCTTGTGCATTTTTTGCCTGTCGCAGTGTAAAAGTGGCAACCACACGGAAGTTGTCTGGAGACAACTTTTCCGTTAGCGGGGCTAAATCTGCCAGCGCTTTA